>CAIVQO010000071.1 GCA_903908065.1 uncultured beta proteobacterium
GTCGTCCTTCAGCTGGCCGAAGATGCCCTGGTAGTCGGCGTCGATCTTCTGCGTCAGGTCGCCGCTGGCGACGCGCTGCAGGATGCGGGCGACGTCGGTCAATCCGTTCTGGGTGACTTCAGAGAGCTGGTTGAGGCCTTCCGAAAGGTCAAGGAAAAAGCCGCTCTTGCCAGCAGTCTTCATGCGATGGTGAAAATCACCGTTGGCGGCGGCGCTAACCATGTCAGCCACTTCGTGTTGCGCGGTCACTTCCTCGGTTCGGTCGATCCACTCGGCCACCGAACCAACGCGCTGGCCATCCGAGGCAACCACCGGATTGGCGGTGACGCGCATGTGGCGGGTTCCGACCTGCAGATTGGCGACATGGGTACCTGTCAAGCTGCCCAACAACCTGGCCTGGTGCGAGGGATTCTTGTGGAAATGGTCGAGATTCTGTCCGACCAGGTTTCCCGCATTGAAGTCCGGCACGAGCTGGCGCAGCTCGGACTCTGCGTCCTTGAGCACCTTGTGTACGGCTTTATTCGCATAAATGATGTTGCGCGCGGTGTCGGCGATCATGACGCCGGTCGAGACATTGTCCAGCGCGATCTTGACGCGCAGCGATTCGGCGGCGGCGGCACGGTCGCTTTCGATGCGGGTGCGCAAGGCGTCCTGCATGTGCAACAGGCTGGCCATCAGGCTAGATTTGTCGTTGGCGCCAACATGAATCTCGCTCGAATAGTCGTCATCGGCGATCCGCTTGGCGATGGCCATGGCGACCACCGGCTCGTCTCCCAGCAGGCGCAACAGCATGCGAAACAGGAGCACCCCGGAGATGCCTGAAATCAATGCCACCGCGAGGCCCAGGAGCAAGCTGTAGCGGCGCGCATCGAAGATCCGTGACTCGCTTTCCAGCGCGCTTTCCTTCATTCGTTCGCGCAAGGTTGTTTCGAGCTTTTCGATGCCAGCTGTCAGCATGGCCGCGCGAGCATCGAAGCCGGTTTCCGGCCTTTTCATCAATTCATTGCCGGCCTGGCGTCCCTTGGCGACGTATGCCTGTGCCATGGCGATGCCGACCCCGTTGAATACCTTGATGTTTTCAGCCGTGGCCTTGGCAGCGGGAGCGAGATCGGGCTGCAAGCTCGCGAGCGCATCAAGATTCTTCAATGCGGACTCGAATGCGTTTTTGGCTTCGTCATAGCCGCCTGACTCACCGGTTGCCGAAACGTCGGTCAGGAACTGCTGAATCTGGACCACATTGAAGCGCACCTCCTGCATGGCGTCGAAGGAGGGCTGGACGACCTCGTGCTCGCGCTGGATCTTCTCGACGGCTGTCGAAAAGCCCTGCCAGACGACAAAGGCAAGTACCAGGAGCAGCAACAAGCTGACCGCTGTTGAAATCTGGATGGCCCGGCGGACCGACAGGTTGTTCGTCATGATCTCTGTTCCGTCAGCACTGCGATTCATCAACCAGCGCCATCTCGGAAGACAGCATCAGGCGCTCGATGTCGACCACGATCAGCATGCGTTCGTCGAGGGTGCACAGGCCCTTGATGTAGCGGGTATCGACGCTGGCCGAGAATTCGGGCGCCGGGCGGATGCTGTCCTGGCGCAGCATGGTCACGTCGGAGACGCTGTCCACCACCATGCCGACCACGCGGGCGCCGAGGTTGAGGATGATCACCACGGTGAAGGGCGTGTATTCGGCGCTGCCGACGCCGAACTTGATGCGCAGGTCGACGATCGGCACGATGGTGCCGCGCAGGTTGATCACGCCCTTGAGGAAGGGCGGTGCGTTGGCGATGGTGGTGGGCGGCTCGTAGCCGCGGATTTCCTGCACCTTGAGGATGTCGATTGCGTATTCCTCGACGCCCAGGGTGTAGGTCAGGTATTCCTCGGCGTAGCCGCCGTCGAGGCTGCCTTCCTTGCTGGCGGCCGTCAGTTCCTGTGCCATCATCATGTCATTCCTTGTGGGTGGTCGGGCGCTGGGTTCAGGCCGCGGCGCGCAGCGTGGATTTGCCCATTTGCACCAGGGCGGCGACATCGAGGATCAGGGCGACGTGGCCGTCGCCCATGATGGTGGCGCCGGAGACGCCAGCCACCTTGCGGTAATTCGATTCCAGGCTCTTGATCACCACCTGGTGCTGACCCATCAGCGCGTCGAGGAAGAGTGCCGCCTTGGCGCCGTCGGCCTCGACCACCACCATGATGCCGTGGTCGAGCCGGGTCTCGGCGCCGGGTATGCCGAAGACTTCATACAACGTCACCACCGGCAGGAATTCGCCGCGCACCTGGATCAGGCGTTCGACGCCGGCGATGCCGCGGATCATGCCGCGCTCGACTTGCAGCGATTCGACCACGTAGCCCAGCGGGATGATGTAGGTTTCCTTGCCGGCGGCGACCGACATTCCGTCGAGGATGGCCAGCGTCAGCGGCAGGCGCACCGTCATCCGGGTGCCGACGCCGCGCATCGATTCGATCTCGACGCGGCCGCCCATGGCGCCGATGTTGCGCTTGACCACGTCCATGCCGACGCCGCGGCCGGAAACCTCGGTGACCTGCTCGGCGGTGGAGAAGCCGGGTTCGAAGATCAGCAGCCAGACCTCGGCATCGCTAATCTGGTCGTTGACGCTGAAGCCGCGTTCGCGTGCCTTGGCCAGGATGCGGGCACGGTCGAGGCCGGCGCCGTCGTCGGCGACCTCGATCACGATGTTGCCGCCCTGGTGGTAGGCCTTGAGGGTGATGTTGCCCACCGGCGACTTGCCTTTGGCGACTCGGTCGTCCGGCATTTCGATACCGTGGTCGAGGCTGTTCCTCACCAGGTGGGTGAGCGGGTCGGCGATGCGTTCGATCAGGCCCTTGTCGAGTTCCGTGCCCTCGCCGATGGTCTTCAATTCGATCTGCTTGTTCAGTTTTTGCGCCAGGTCGCGCACCACGCGCGGGAAGCGCGAGAAGACCACCGAGATCGGCATCATGCGGATCGACATCACCGATTCCTGCATGTCGCGGGTATTGCGTTCGAGCTGGGCCAGGCCGTTGTGCAGGCGCTCGAATTGCACCGGGTCGAGCACCGAGGCCGATTGCGCCAGCATGGCCTGGGTGATGACCAGTTCGCCGACCAGGTTGATCAGCTTGTCCACCTTGTCGATATCGACGCGGATCGAGGTTTCGCCGCCGGCAGCGGCGCGCGGCGTGCTGCGTCGCTCGCTGCGCGTGGCCTCGCGTCGTTCGGTCACGGGCGTGGGTGCGGGCGGGGCGGGTTCGGAAGTCGGCGCTGGTGACACGGCGACTTCCGGCGCCGGCGTCGGCAGGTCCACAAAAAAACCGAAGGAATCGTCGGTGCCTGCGGGGCTTGGGCCGGGGGTGCCCGCCTCGGCCTTGGCCGGGGTGTCGAAGAGGCCCCAAGCGTCGTCAGCAGGAGCGGCGGCAGGCGTCGGCTCGGCATCGAAAAATCCATAGGCTTCCGTGCCCGAGTCGGCAACCGGAGCCGGCTCGGCATCGAAGAATCCGTAGGCCTCGTCTCCTGAGGCGGCGGGCTCGGCGCTGCCGATGCGGATGCTGTCGCTGCGGACCAGGAATTCGAGCATGCCGCGCAGGGCCTCGGGATCTGCATCGGCCGGGACGCTGAGTCGCCAGCGCCCTTCCGCTTCGATCGGGCGCTCGACGAGATGGCATGCCCACTGTTCTGCGATTTCGGCGACCAGGTTGTCTATCGCCGCGTCGGCATTCGAGGTGCCGGCGTCGAGCTGGAAGCTGACGTCGAGTGCCGCTGGCGCTGTCGCATCGGCCGGCGGCTCGGTGGTCGGGGCGGGGGCACGTTCTGTCGCACCCGCTTCGCCGGCCAGCGCAGCCAGCCGCTGGCAGGTTTCGGCAACGCGCGCGGGTTCCGCCTCGCCGTCGCCGCGATGTGCCGCGAGCAGGTCCTTGAGCAAGTCGCCGGCATCAAGGAAGGCATCGATCATGTCCGGGCGCAACGCCAGCTCGCCTTTGCGGATGCGGTCGAGCAGGTTTTCAAGGACATGGGTGACTTCCGCCAGGTCGGTGAAGCCGAAGGTTCCGGCCGAGCCCTTGATCGAATGGGCGGCGCGGAAGATGGCGTTCAGCTGCTCTTCGTCCGGGCTGGCCAGATCGAGGTCGAGCAGCAGGGCCTCCATGTTTTCGAGGTGTTCCTGGGCCTCCTGGAAGAAGACCTGGTAGAACTGGCTGAGATCGATGGCCATGCTGGTTTGCGGTGGCTCGACCGCTGCCTCAGCCGATGACTTTCTTGACTACTTCAACCAGCTTCTGCGGGTCGAAGGGCTTGACCAGCCAGCCGGTGGCGCCGGCCGCCTTGCCCTGTGCCTTCATGGCGTCGGAGGACTCGGTGGTCAGCATCAGGATCGGCGTCGATCTGTACTGTGGCAGGCCGCGCAGGTTCTTGATCAGGGTCAGGCCGTCCATGCGCGGCATGTTCTGGTCAGTCAGCACCAGGTTGAAGCCCTGGGCCTTGGCCTTGGTCAGGCCGTCCATGCCGTCGTTGGCTTCGACCACGTCGTAGCCGGCATTTTTCAGGGTGAAGGCGACCATCTGGCGGATGGAAGGCGAGTCGTCGATGGCAAGTACGGCTTTGGACATTTGCGTGCTCCTCGAAGGGCGGTGGGCGTGGTCAGAACAGTTCGACGTCGCCGTGGTTCATTTCGGTCTGGGCTACAGGGTTTCTGGAGGTCACGTCGGCCATGTCCTGCAGGCGCTCGGAAACCCGACGGGTCTCGGCCTTCAGCGATTCGAGTACGCCAGCGGCATTTGGCGTGGCGGCATTGCGCTGCAGCGTCTGCGCCAGCGTCGCCAGGTGGCGCGAGACGTCGTCGATGGCCTCTGCACGACGCGAGGCGTGGCCGAGCAGCTGGGAAACGATGTCCTGGAACTGCAGGGCGGTGACGGCGCGTCCGACCTGCGCTTCCACCTCGTCGGCAATGCCGGCCAGCTGGCCGATGGCGGCGCCACGCTGCTGGTTCTGCCGCTCCATGGTGGAGACGATCTGTTCCACGCTCTTCTTCGATTCGAAGGCGAAGGTCAGGTCATGGCTGGCCATGCGCTGGATGGCCTCCTCGGTCTGCTTCACCGTGGCCTGCATGTTCTGGATCACCAGGTTGATCTGCTGGCTGAACTGGCTGGTGCGCCCTGACAGGTCGCGCACCTCGTCGGCCACCACGGCAAAGCCGCGCCCGGCCTCGCCGGCGCGCGCCGCTTCGATCGCCGCATTGAGCGCCAGCAGGTTGGTCTGCTTGGCGATCGCGCCGATTTCCGAAAGGATGGACTGCACATCGCGGGTGCGGGCCACGATGTTGTCGGTCAGTTCGATCAGCTCGACGCCCAGCTTGCTGTTATTGACGATGCTGTCGACCACCCGTTGCATGACCTGCGCCGTGTCCTTGACGAAGTCATCGAACTGGCGCCGGCTCTTGCCGTCATCCACGCCCGAGGTCACCGCCACCGTCACGTCGCGCTGGCGCTGCGTGTTTTCGTGCATGTTGGTGAAGCTGCCGGTGAGGTTGCCGATCGCTTCGCCGAGCAGGCCCTGCACCTGGCCGAGCTCGCTGCGCATGATGTTCATCTGGCCTGAAAACTGGCGCGAACATTCTTCCAGCAGCACGTGGAATTCGTCGAGCAGCTTGCCCTCGTCGATCCGGGCATTTTTCAGCTGCGCCGCCTGTTCCGCCTGATGGCGCGCTGCAACCAGGGCCATTACCAGCCAGCCGGCGCCGGCGGCCAGCAGGGGGCCCCAGAGTGCCATGCTGGCGCCGCGTTCCGCAGTGGCCGATGCCACGATGCCCACCAGTACCAGCCAGGCGAGGCCTAGCCAAGGTAGTTTGCCGAAATCGCTCATTGCCTGTCCTTGCCCGGGGGTTTCCGCCGGAATGGAATCGGGGCCGGGAATCGCGGCCCCCCGTGGGAGCGAATAGTGGCAAAGGGGGGGGAGATTGTTTATCCGTGAATTACGCGACAAACTGCGGAATCTACGTAGATCGTCGCCCAAACCGACTTTCATGCGGCATTATTGCCACCATCGGAGCACGAGCGATGCCGGCCATCCCGTGTGCCGTGTCGAGATCGGGCGGATTTCACGGCTGCGGCCCGGGCAAGAGGCCAATAGGCGAGCAAGGGAGTCATCATGCAAATTGCGACGAGAACCGAAGGGCAGCGGGCCATCATGCGCCTCACCGGCCGCTTCGAATTCAGCGCGCACAGGGAGTTCCGCGAAGCCGTCGAGCGCGTCATTCAGCTCGAGGGGGTCGCCGATCTGGTGATCGATCTGATGGATGTCGAATACGTCGACAGTTCAGCGCTGGGCATGTTGTTGATGGTGCGGGAGCGCACCAACAGCGCCAAGCTGGGCCTGACCCTGGCCAACCCGCGCGGCATGGTGAAACAGGCGCTCGACATCGCCCATTTCGAAAAGCTGTTTGTCATTACCTGAACTCCCGGGCCGCGGCGTGGAAACGGCAGCTGCCGCGCTGGAGAGCGGAGCCAGCGGCATCCGCATCCTGGTCGCCGACGACCAGCGCGTAAATCAGCTCATCCTGGAAGCCTTCCTGCGCAAGGAGGGGCATACGGTTCTGGTCGCCAACAATGGCGCCGAAGCGGTCGAGATGCATCGTACCGAGCATCCCGACCTCGTACTGATGGACATCATGATGCCGGAGCTGGACGGCCTCGAGGCCGCCCGCCGGATCCTTGCCGATTGCGGCGTGATCCGCACTCCGCTGATGTTCCTTACCGCGATCAACGATCAGCAGACGATGATCGAAGGGCTGGGCCTGGCAGACGATTTCATCGCCAAGCCGATCGACCTGGCCATCCTGCGCGCCAAGCTGCGCGCCTTCATTCGCCTGGTGCAAAGCCAGCGCATGCTGCGCGAGCAGCAGCAGCGCATCGAGCGCCTCAACGACGACATGCGGCGCGAAAGCGAGGTGGCTGCCCACGTCATGGAACGGGTCCTGGCGCACACCGAAATGCCCGATCCGGACTTCCTGGCCTACCGGGTACAGCCCTCGGCCATGTTTTCCGGCGACATGGTGCTGGCCCGTCGCACGCCCGGCGGACGCCTGCACCTCCTGCTGGCGGACGCCGTGGGCCATGGCTTGCCGGCGGCGATCAACATCCTGCCCCTGTTTTTCCCCTTCGACGGCATGGCGCGCAAGGGATGTTCGCTGGCGACGGTGGCGCGCGAGCTGAATCGGCGGGTGCGCGACCTGCTGCCGATCGATCGTTTCATTGCCGCCACCCTGGTCAGCATCGACTTCGCCAGCAACAGCTTCGAGATCTGGAACGGGGGCAACCCGCCGGCGCTGGTCCTCACCGACGAGGGTTCGGTGGTGGAGCGCATCGATTCGATGCAGCTGGCGCTGGGACTGAATCCAGACAATCCTGCCCTGTTCGAGCCGCGCCATGTTTATTGCGGGTCACGCCAACAGCTGTTGCTGTGTTCCGACGGCATCTGGGAAAACCCGGCCTTCTCCGCAGGCGGCGACGCGGCTGCGGCAGTCGCTGCCCTGATGGCCGCGACCGAGCCCGGGCAGCGTATCGATGCCCTGTTCCGTGCCGCGCTCGATGCCGGCCAGTCGGACGATCTTTCCGCGGTGCTGGTGACCGCCAAGGCGATCCCCGGGCGAGCCTTGACGCCGCCCCCGCCGCGCGCACAATCGGTCGGCGCGCGCGTGTCCTTGCAGTTCGGACCCGAGGCCCTGCGCCGCACCGATGCGGTGGCGTCGGTGCTGGACATGGCCGGCTCGCTTGGCCTGGTCGACAGCTTTCCCGCGTTGCCGACGATACTCCCCGAGTTGTTCTCCAACGCCCTTGACTATGGCGTCCTGGGGCTCGACGGCCGCAACAAGTATCTCGGCGCGGACGACTACCAGGCCTTTTACGCCGAGCGCCAGAGGCGCCTGGACACGCTGACCGAGGGCTTCGTCATGATCGAGATCGAGCCGGATTACCTCGGCGACACCCGCGTGTTGCGCCTCAACGTGGCCGACAGCGGCATGGGGTTCGACTGGCAGGCCTTGGACGTCGCGACGACGGCGCCGTCCGGTGCCGAACGCAGCCTGGAGCGTGTGCGTGCCATGGTGGCGAATCTCAGTTTCAACAGCCAGGGCAGTGAAGTGATCGTGCTGATACCGGCGCGCGACGACGACGGGGGGATGTCATGACAGAGCGTGTGCTGGTGGTGGATGACGACGAGTTCGTCCGCGTCTTGATGGAAGAAGTCTTCGGTCAGTGCGGTTACGCCGTCAGCAGTGCCGAGGACGGACAGGCCGCCTGGGAAATGATCGAGCGCAATCCGGCGGGCCATGATCTGGTGCTGCTGGACAAGCAGATGCCGCGCCTCGACGGCATCTCCCTGTTGCGCCGGATTCGCGGCGACAGCCGCTTTGCCGACCTGCCGGTGATCATGCTGACCGCCGATACCAGCCCCGAGGATGTCAGCGAAGGGCTGGCCGCGGGTGCCCACTACTACCTGACCAAGCCGTCCAGCGAAGACGTGCTGAAGGTGGTGATCAAGAGCGCGCTGGCCGAGTCGCGGCAGAAGCGCGAGCTGCGCGCACTCGCCGGCCGCCACGCCGGCAGCCTGGGCCTGCTGTGCCGGGCAGAATTTCATTGTCGTACCTTGGTCGAGGCCAAGGACCTGGCGCTGCTGCTGGCCGATGCCAGCATGGACCCGGCACGCACCGTGGTCGGCTATTCGGAGCTGCTGATCAATGCCGTCGAGCACGGCAACCTGGGCATCAGCTATGCCGACAAGAGCCGCTTATTGGGCGAAGGTCGCTGGGCCGAGGAAGTAGAGCAGCGCCTGCATAGCCGGGAATATGCCGATCGCGTGGTGATGGTGACCCTGGAAAAGGCCGACGGCAACAGCCGCGTCACCATCGTCGACCAGGGCCCGGGGTTTGACTGGCAGTCCTACCTCGAGTTCAGCCCGGAGCGGGTCTTCGACCTGCACGGTCGCGGCATTGCCATGTCGCGGGCGGTCAGCTTCGACAGCCTGGAGTACCAGGGCCGCGGCAACACGGTGGTGGCCACCGTGCGCCTGCCCGCCGACAAGGCGGCGAACTAGCCTGCTTCAGCGAGCGGCGCCCAGTCCGTAAGGCGCGGGCGTCATGCTGACGATGCGGCCGAACAGGTCTTCGAACTCGCCCTGGGCCCCGGCATAGGGATCGAAGTTGGCGGCGAAGGCGGCATCGATCGCCGTCCAGTCCTCCGCTGTCAGTTCCTGGCGTGCCAGCGGCAAGAGCTCGCCTTCCTCCATGTTGAGGTGCTTCCAGCTGAAGGCCAGGTAGTCCTGCACCGTGGCCTCGAAATCGGCAAAGGCCTTGTCGCCCATGGCCTGGTAATGCACCAGGGCCTGCAGCAGGCCGACCGTCATCCGGTAGCCCTCGGCGTGCTGGGCTTCCAGCGCGTCGATCAGGCTGGCGGCCGCCGCGGAGCGGGCGCGCAGGGCGGGGAACAGGTGGTCGTCTTCCTTGGGGTGATGGACCTTGTCCGGCACCTGGGTGATGTAATCGACCATGGAGCTCAATAGCCGGAAGTCGGCTTGCAGGCGCTTGGCGCCGATCTCGCCGACGACGAAGCGCAGGCCCTGCAGCACCGAAGCCAGGGTGCGGTGCTCGCCGTGAATGATGTCGATGGATTTCATGGTTACTTCCTCAGTGGGATCCGACGCCGAGCCACTTGTCGAGCTGGCTGCGGTCGGCGCGCAGGTTGTCGCTGTCGCCGTTGTAGACCACGCGGCCGCGTTCCAGCACCAGCGCCTGCTTGGTCAGCGGCAGGATCTGGTGCGCATGCTGTTCGACCAGGATGATGGCCATGTCGCCGGCGGCGACCATGCGGCCGATGATGCGCAGCAGGTCCTGCACGATCAGCGGCGCTAGGCCTTCCAGCGGCTTGTCGAGCAGCAGCAGCTTGGGGTTGAGCATCAGCGCGCGGGCCAGCGCCAGCATCTGCTGCTCGCCGCCCGAGAGCTGGTTGCCCATGTTGGCCTTGCGTTCAGCCAAGCGCGGGAACATTTCGTAGGCGCGCTCGAGGTTCCATGGCCCGGGACGCGCCACGACGGTGAGGTTTTCCTCAACGGTCAGCGACGGAAAAATGTCGCGTTCCTGCGGCACCCAACCAAGCCCGAGGGCCGCGCGGCGGTGGCTGCCAACCACGGCTAGGTCGCGCCCGTCGAAATGCAGGCGGCCGGATTTCAGCCGGGTTGCGCCCATCAGGGTTGCCAGCAAGGTGGTCTTGCCCATGCCGTTGCGGCCCAGCAGGGCCAGGCTGCCGGCGGCTTCCAGCGAAAACGAGATGTCTTCCAGCACCACGGCTTCGCCGTAGCCGGCCCAGACGTTTTCCAGCTTGAGCAACTCAGCCATCGAGCGCCTCCCCCAAATAGACTTCCTTGACGCGCTTGTCCTTGGCGATCGCCTCGGGCGTGTCTTCCACCACCAGGCCGCCATTGACCAGCACCGAGATGCGATCGGCAAAGCGGAACACCAGGTCCATGTCGTGCTCGATCAGCAGGATGGTCACGTCGCGCGGTAGTTGCGCGATGGTCTCGAACAGTTCGCGGCTCTCGCCGGTCGGTACCCCGGCTGCGGGTTCGTCGAGCAGCAGCATCGAGGGTTTCGCCGCCAGCGCCAGCGCGATCTCGATCAGGCGCTGCTTGCCGTAGGCCAGGCTGCGGGTTTCGTGGTGGGCGACATCGAGCAGGCGCAGTTGCGCCAGCAGCTGCGCCGCCTCGTCGATCGCTTCGACGTGGCTGCCGACGGGATTCCACCAGCGCGCGCCGAGCCCGCGCCGCTCGCAGACGGCGAGCGTGACGGATTCCAGCACGGTCATCTTGGCGAACAGGCGGTTGATCTGGAAGGTGCGCGCCAGGCCGCGCTTGACGCGCTGGTGCTGGGGCAGGCGGGTGACATCCTCACCCTTGAGCAGCACCGTCCCGGAACTGGGTTCGAGGAAGCCGGTGAGCAGGTTGATCAGCGTGGTCTTGCCGGCGCCGTTGGGGCCGATCAGGGCGTGGCGGGCGCCGGCTTCGACCTTGAGCGTGACATCGTTGGTGGCGACGAAGCCGCCGAAGCGCTTGACCAGGTTGCGGGTTTCCAGTGCGTAGCTCATTTCGCGGCTCCCGGCAGGCGACGCGCCAGGGCGCGCAGGCCGCCCATCACGCCATCACGGGCGAACAGCACCACCACCACCAGCAGGGCACCGAGCCAGAACTGCCAGTACTGCGGGTTGATGTCGGACAGCAGGTGGTGCGCGGTCATGAACACTATCGTGCCGATCAGCGCGCCATACAGGCTGCCCGTACCGCCGAGCACCAGGATCAGCAGCAATTCCGCCGAGCGCGGGAAGGACAGCACATCGATCGAGACGAACTGCGTGGTCTGCGTCAGCAGCGCGCCGGCGACGCCGGCGTAGGCCGCGGCGACGGTGTAGACGCCGATCAGGCGGGCATTCACCGGCGTGCCCAGGGCCGGCATGCGCGCCATATTGAGATGGATGCCGCGCAGGCTGTGGCCGAAGGGCGAATGCACGATGCGCCGCGCCACCCAGAACAGCCCGAACAGCACCAGCATGGCGTAGATGTAGGCGGTCTTGCCATACAGGTCGAAGGCGAACATGCCGAGGATGGGTTTCATCTCGATGCCCTGCAGGCCATCGACGCCGCCGGTGATGTGGGTCAGCTTGTTGGCCATCTCGAACAGCATCAGCGCCACGCCCAGGGTCACCATCAGGCGCGTCAGGTCGCTGCCGCGCAGCACCAGGAAACTGGTGACGAAGCCGGCCAGCGCGGCAATCACCGCGGCGCCGGCGAGGCCCGCCAGCGGCTGGTTCCAGCCGTGGGTAGCCATCAGCCCGGCGGTATAGGCGCCGATGCCGAAGAAGGCGGCGTGGCCCAGCGACACGATGCCGGCATAGCCGAGGATCAGGTCGAGCGAGAGCGCGAACAGCGCGGTGATGGCGATTTGCGAAAGCAGGGCCAGCTGGTCGCCGAAGGCGAAGTAGGCGGCCACCGGCAGCAGCCAGAAGGCATACTCGGCGCGCTTCCAGCGCGCTTGCCGCTGCAGGGGGGCGGGATCGAAGCCCGCGAGTGTCGTGGTAGTCATGGCTGTCCTATTTCGCGGCGTTGCGGCCGAACAGGCCTTGCGGACGGAAGATCAGGGTCACCACCATCACCGCGTAGATGACGAAGGCGCCGACCTGGGGTACGTAGTACTTGCCTGCCACGTCGCAGATGCCGATGATCAGCGAGGCGTAGAGCGAGCCCTTGATGTTGCCGCTGCCACCGACGGCGACCACGATCAGGAAGTACACGATGTACTTGACCGGGAACTCCGGGTCGAGGCCCAGCATCTCGACGCCCAGCGCGCCGCCGAGGCCGGCCAGTGCCGGACCCAGCGCGAAGGTGAGCACGAAGACGCGATCGACGTCGATGCCGAGGCCGCGCGCGGTGCGCGGGTTATCCACCGCGGCACGCAGCTGCGCGCCGAAGCGGGTGCCGGCGATCATCCATTGCAGGCCGATGGCGATGGCCAGGCCGACCACGATCAGGAACAGGCGATAGACGCCGATGTCGAGGCCGGGCAGATTGATCTGGCCAGAGAGCATCGCGGGCAACTGCAGCGGCTGCTGCTGTGCGCCGAAGAAGAAGTGGGCGGTCGAGATCGACATGAACACCAGGCCGATCGAGAACAGCACCTGGTCGAGGTCGGACGCGCCATACAGGCGGCGGTACAGCGTGCGCTCGAGCGCCACGCCGACCAGCGCCGAGGCGAGCGCGACGATCGGCAGCGCGGCGAGGAAGGGCACGCCGAGGCGGTTGAGCAGCACCACGCAGACATAGCCGCCGAGCATGGCGAAAGAGCCATGGGCCAGATTGACGAAGTTCATCAGGCCCAGCGTCACCGAAAGGCCGACGCTGATCAGGAACAGCAGCAAGCCGGAGGCGATGCCATCGAAGATGACAGTCATGGGTTTCTCCTGGGGGAAGCGCGGCCGGGATCTTGGCGCCCCGGCCGCGGGCGGGGGCGCTTACTGCTTGCCCGGGTCCTTGAAGTCGGCGACCTGGTCGAACTCGACGTTCTGCAGCTTGCCGGCCACCTTTTCCGTCTTGCGGATATACACCGTCTGCACGATGTCGCGCGTGGCCGGATCGATGCTGATCTTGCCGCGCGGACTGACCCAGCTCATGCCCTTGGCCGCCTCGATGAACTTGTCACCGTCGGCGCTGCCGTTGGTCTTCTTCAGCACTTCGGCGATCAGGTGCATGCCGTCGTAGCCGGCCACCGACATGTAGTTGGGGCGGTCCTTCGGATAGGCCTTGTAATAGGCTTCGGTGTAGGCCTTGTTCTCCGCCAACTTGTGTGCTTCCGAGTAGTGGAAGGAGGTGGTCAGGCCAAGCGCGGAGTCGCCCATGGCGTCGATGATGTCCTCGTCGGGCAGGTCGCCGGTGGCGATCAGCTTGATGCCGGCCTGGCCGAGGCCGCGCTCGGTGAAGCCCTTCATGAAGGCGATGGTTTCGGCGCCGGGCGGCAGGAAGAGGAACACGGCGTCGGGCTTGGTGTCCTTGATCTTCTGCAGGAAGGGGGCGAAGTCGGGGTTCTTCACGGGCGCGCGCACTTCGCCGACGATCTCGCCGCCGGCGGCGGTGAAGGTCTTCTTGAACTGGCCTTCGGCGTCATGGCCGGGGCCGAAATCGGCGACCAGGGTGAACACCTTCTTGATCTTGTTTTTCGCCGCCCAGCTGGCGATCGGCGCCGTGTCCTGCGGCAGGGTGTGCGAGGTGCGGACGATGTAGTTCGACTTGGTGGTGATCGTCGAAGTCGCCGCGTTCATCACCACCATCGGCTTCTTGGCCTCAGTGGCCACCGGCGCCGAGGCGAAGGCGGCGGGCGTCAGGCCGAAGCCGGCGAGGATGTCGATTGTCCTTGACCACCAGTTCCTGCGCCAGGCGCTTGGAGACATCGCCCGCAGTGCCGGGGCTGTCGTCCTTGATGATCAGCTCGACCTTGCGGCCGGCAAAGGTGTCGCCCTTGGTGGCCAGGTAGAGCTTGACGCCGTGGGGTATCTGTTTGCCATAGGCGGCGAAGGGGCCGGTCATGGGCAGGACCAGGCCGATCTTCACCGGGTCGGCGGCTTGGGCGCCGAAGGCGGCGCAGGCGATGGCGCCTGCGATCAGGGTGTGCTTGAGGGTTTTCATTGGGCTCTCCGTGTTTTATTAGGGTTCAGGGTCGGGGTGCGTCGGGTTGCATTGCGGGTGCGGCAAGACGAAAGGCATCGAGCCGGTTGCAGGCGGCATCGATGGCGACGATGTTCGGGTACGGCGACAGGTCCACCTTGAAGCGGCGCGCGCTTTCGACTTGCGGGACCAGGTACACATCGGCGAGGCCCGGCGTGCCGCCGAAGCAGAAATCGCCACGCGCGGTGTCGGCCGCCAGCAGTGCCTCCAGCGCGGCAAAGCCGGCATCGATCCAGGTCGCGCACCAGGCGTTCACCGCGGCTTCGTCGTGCCCCAGCGTCTTGCGCAGGTATTCGAGGATGCGCCGGTTGTTGATCGGGTGGATGTCGCAGCCGACGATGGCGGCCAGCGCACGCATCCGGGCGCGATCGTCTGCATTTGCCGGCAGCAGCGGCGGAGTCGGGTACCGTTCCTCCAGCCACTCGATGATCGCCGGCGACTGGATCAGCACGCGGCCCTCATCGACCAGCGCGGGTACCAGGCCCTGCGGGTTGATCGCCTTGAAGCGCTCGCCGAGATGTTCCTCGCTGGCCAGGCTGACGGGGATGTAGTCGTAAGCCAGGCCCTTGAGGTTCAGCGCGATCCTCAGCCGATGCGAGGTGCCGCTGCGGAAGAAGTTGTAGAGCTGCACGGCGGTTCAGGACTGCGCCAGGCAGTTGCCGACGTTCCAGCCGTAGAGCCACTCCATCGCGTCGTAGAAGCGCTCCGCTGAGCGGCCCTTCCACAGCGAATTGCGCACCAGGCGCTCGACGCCCTTGGCATGGTAGAGGCGGCCCATCTCGCGGCCGGACAGCACGATGCGTGCGGTGCGGGTGATGCGTGAGTGCTGGTAGAGGTCGAGCGCCTTGGCCCAGTCCTTGTTGCAGACGCGCAGGGCCTCGCCCAGGGTCACCGCATCTTCCAGCGCCATGCAGGCGCCCTGTGCCATGTATTGCGTGGTCGGGTGGGCGGCATCGCCGAGCAGCGTGGCGCGGCCGTAAGTCCATTGCGCGATCGGCTCGCGGTCGGCGGTGGCCCAGCGCTTCCATGACTTGGGCAGGTCGATCAGTTGGCGCGCCTTGGGGCAAATGCCCTGGAAGTAGCTTTGCACTTCTTCCTTGCTGCCTTCGGTGACGCCCCATTCCTCCTTGCCGCGGCTGTGGAAGGTCACCACCACGTTGTATTCCTTGCCGCCACGCAGCGGGTAGTGCACCAGGTGGCAGTTGGGGCCGACCCAGATGCTTGCGGCATTCCATTTGAGGTTGTCGGGGAAGTCCTTCTCGTCGACCACGGCGCGATACACCACGTGGCCGGTGACGCGCGGCGGGTCATTGACGTACTGGGCTCGAACTACCGAGCGCACGCCATCGGCGCCGATCAGGGCCTGGCCGGTGAAGGTCTTGCCGTTGCCGCAGGTGACGGTCACGGAGTCGGCGGCCTGTTCGATGCTCTCGACGCGGCAGTTGGTGAAGAAATCGACCTTGCCGGTTTCCGTCGCGCCTTCGAGCAGCGAGTTGTGGATATCCTGGCGGTGGATCACGGCATAGGGGTTGCCGAAGCGCGCGCGGAATTTCTCGTCGGTCGGGATCTTGCCGACCTGGTATTCGTCGATCGCGTCGTGCATCACCATGTAATCGGTGAATACGGCACGATTGCGCGTCTTGTCGCCGACACCCAGCGCGTCGAAGGCGTGGAAGGCGTTCGGGCCGAGCTGGATGCCGGCGCCGATTTCACCGATCTGCGCCGCCTGCTCGAGGACGACGACCTGGAAACCCTGGCGCACCAGGGCGAGTGCGGCGGCAAGGCCGCCGATGCCGCCGCCGGCGACGAGTACGGGAAGCTGTTGGCTCATGTGGTTTCTCCTCTTGTTCGCTTATTCAGGCTGACCGATGGTCAGCGCAACGTCGCCGACGCGGTCGATGTGGCCGGTGATGCGTTCGCCGGACTTGACCGCGCCGACGCCTTCCGGCGTGCCGGTGTAGATCAGGTCGCCGGGTTGCAGGTGGTAGTACTGCGACAGGTCGGCCAGCAGTTCCGGGATGTTCCAGATCAGTTGCGAAAGGTCGGCAGTCTGCTTGGTTTCGCCATTGACCTGGAGGTTGATGGCGCCCTTGTCGAGGATGCCCAAGTTTCCGACCGGCAGGATCGCGGTGCAGACCGCCGACTTCTCGAAATCCTTGCCCAGGTCCCAGGGGCGGCCCTGTTCGCGGGCAACCAGCTGCAGGTCGCGGCGGGTCATGTCGAGTCCGGCGGCATAGCCCCAGACCATGCGTGCGGCATCGCTTTCGGCAACGCGGAAGCCCTCGGCGCCGATCGCGATCACCAGTTCCATCTCGTAGTGGTAGTTGGTCGTGCCGCAGGGGTAGGGCACGGTGGCACCGGATTCGAGCAGGGTCGACGGCGTCTTGGTGAAATAGAAGGGTTTCATGGTGGACTTATCCACCGGGCGTCCCATCTCGACGGCGTGGGCGTGGTAGTTGCGGCCGACGCAGAAAATTCGGCTTACGGCGTAGCGGGCGTCGCTGCCGACGATGGGTAGCGACGGCACGGCGGCGGGGGGGAAGACGTAGTTGCTCATGGCGGGTTCCTTAATTGCGGACTTCGTACATACCGAGCTTCTTCTGCAGCGGCGCGTCGTCGGCGATGAAGACGAAGGAGGGTTTGTCGGCCGACAGGTTCTTCAGGGTGATCGGCTCGTAGCCGGGGATGCAGCAGGTGTCGGCATCGGCCAGGCGGAAGCTCTGGCCGGCGGCGGTGACTTCGGTGCCGCCCTCGATCTGGTGGAACACCATCGCGGTCGAGCGGGCCGGGAACTTCAGCGTCTCGCCCGGGCGCAGCATCAGCGCCGAATAGCCGAGGATGCGTTGGCAGTCGTGGCCGTTCTCGGGATTGACGTAGGCGACCTGTACCGCCTCGATTTCGGGCTGGGTGGCGGCGATGGCTTCCAGCGCCTTGCGCACGTCGGCCCAGGGGTAGCGCAGCATGGGGAAGGTCTTGCCGCTGCGCTGGAACATCGGCGCCGGCACCACGCCACCTCGCTGATAGCCGCGGTCCACGCCCTGGGCGTCGACCGTCTGGGCCTTGCCTTCGACGACGTAGGAGGCCTCGCAGTAATAGACGATCGGCAGGTCGAGCACGTCGAGCCAGACCACCGGCGACTTGCCGTCATGGCCGTGCTCGTGCCACATGCCGGTTGGCGTCAGGATCAGGTCGCCGCGGTGCATCGGGCACTTCTCGCCGTCGATCGTGGTGTAGGCGCCTTCGCCCTCGACGATCATGCGCACCGCGTTCGGGGTGTGGCGGTGGGCGGGTGCCCACTCGCCCGGCAGCAACAGCTGCATGCCGAGGTAGATGGTCGAACTGGCCTGCATCTTCTCCAGGCCGTGGCCGGGGTTGGCCATCACCAGCACGCGGCGCTCGGCCTTTTCCATCGGCGTCAGCTCACCGGACTGCATCAGCAGCGGACGCATCGGCTGGTAAGGCCAGACCGTCGGCTTGGTCTTGATCGCCGGCTTGACGGGCGGCAGCACGGCACGCAGGCTGGGCCACAGTGGCACCAGGTTCTGCGCGGTGAGCGCCGAGCGGTAGTCTTCGGGAAGGTCTTCGAGGCGGCCAAGTTCCTGCATGGTGGGTTCTCCGTGATCTGGCGATTGCCTTGGCCCGGGGAATTTCCCGTCGCTCCGGCAAGCACCTTGTGTTCGATGGCGCGCATACTAGGAGCCGTGTTTCCGTGTGTAAATCCATTGGTTCAGATATAAAGTATTCAGATTTCGAATAGTGCCGCCATGGACTCGATCGACGTTCGCCTGCTTGCCGTGTTTGACCAGATCTACCACACCCGCAGCGTCAGCGGCGCGGCCGAGGCGCTCGACCTCGGCCAGCCGGCGGTGAGCGTGGCGCTGGCCAAGCTGCGCCACCATTTCGGCAACCCGCTGTTCGTCCGCACCTCAAGCGGCATGGAGCCGACGCCCTTCAGCGAGGGCCTGGTGCAGCCGGTGCGCGAGGCGCTGGGCGCGCTCGACACCGTGCTCGCCTATACCAGCGGTTTCGACCCGGCTACGTCGCAGCGGCGTTTCCGCATCTGCATGACCGACATCAGCCAGGCCGTACTCTTGCCGCGCTTGTGGGAACGCCTGCGTGCCGAGGCGCCGGGCATTTCGATCGAGACCCTGCCGATGCTGGAAGACCTGCCGCGCCTGCTGGAAAGCGGCGAGGCCGACCTTGCCATCGGCTTCCTGCCGCAACTCGAAGCCGGCTTCTACCAGCAGACCTTGTTCGCGCAGAGCTTCGTCTGCATGGTCGGGTGCGACCATCCCCGCATCGGCGACAGCCTGGACCTCGCACGTTACGAGGCCGAGGACCATGCGGTAATTTCGTCCTCGGGCTCGGCGCCGATGATGCTGGAACGCGAAATCGAGCGCCAGGGCATCAAGCGGCGCGTGGCGCTGAAGAGCCCGAGTTTCCTGGCGGCAGCCTTCGTCGTCGAGCATACCGACCTGGTGCTGACGACCCCGCGCCGGCTGGCCGATGTGCTGCAGGGGCGCGGCGATTTCCGCGTCTTCCCGGTGCCCTTCCCCTTACCCGGTTACGAGGTCAAGCAGCACTGGCACGTGCGCTTCCACCATGACGATGGCAACCGCTGGCTGCGGCGCCTTGTCGCGCAGCTGCTTTCGGCGGACTAGCCGGGCTTGGCTTCGGGCTTGCGCAACTGGCGGAAGCGGCCGAGCAGCTCCAGCAGCAGCTTCTTTTCGGCGATGGTGAAGGGTTTGCAGACTTCCTTTTCGTGCTCGGCGGCGCGGCGCAGCACTTCCGCCAGCAGGTCGCGACCGGCATCGGTCAGGTGCAGGTGGTTGTGGCGGCGGTCGGTGGTCGAGGCACGGCGCTCGACCAGTCCGCGTTTCGACAGCTTGTCCAGCAGCGGCACCACCGAGGAGCGCTCCAGATGGACGGCGGCTGCCAGCTTCGACTGGGTAATGCCGTCGTTCTCGTGCAGCACCTCGAGCACGGAAAAGATCGCCGGCGTGACGTCGATGTCCTT
The DNA here is from genome assembly GCA_903908065.1 of uncultured beta proteobacterium. Classification (GTDB taxonomy): domain Bacteria; phylum Pseudomonadota; class Gammaproteobacteria; order Burkholderiales; family Rhodocyclaceae; genus Sulfuritalea. The sequence goes on from CAIVQO010000071.1 coordinate 19,257, forward strand.
CATGGCCCGGCCGATGTTCTCGAACACGGCCAGCTGCGCCAGCCGCAGATGGAAGCCGACGTGGTTGCTGAGTACTCCGATGGACGGGGTTTTGCGGGTTGCAGGCATGGCAGATGAATCCTCGATCCGGCAAGTTTGCCATCTAATTCGATACCGAACAAGTTTCACTGCCCGCGGTTTTAATGTTGCGCCGCACAATAAGATTATTAAAAACAATATATTAGCGATCTGTAATTTTGTAGAATTTTTAATAGTTCGATGTAAAACAAGTTGACTTCGACACGCCTGACCGGGAGAATCCCTTTCTCACCCGCGATCCCCCAGGCACGGTCAAGATGCCCATCGGATCCCACCACCGCGGGCCAACGGAGAAGGAGGAGTCGATGGGCCTGTTCCTGCCAACCACGCCTGCAGCGTTTGCCTGCCGGCTTCATTCGAAGGGCTGACCCCGCATGGATTCCGCTGTAGCCCTGTTGTTGGCCCAGGACGGCATCACCAACGGCGCCATCTATGCGCTGCTGGCCCTGGCCCTGGTACTGGTCTTCGCCGTCACGCGCGTGATCTTCATTCCCCAGGGCGAGTATGTCGCCTACGGTGCCTTGTCGATGGCGGCAATCAATGCCGGCCAGTTGCCGCCGACCATGTGGCTGATGGTGACGTTGGGCGTGGCGGTGGCCATCGTCGATGCGGTTGCCGCGTTGCGCGAGGGGGCGAAGGCGCGCCTGCCGATGGTCGTGGTGAAAAACGTGGTGCTGCCGGTGCTGGCCGCGGTGCTGGTGCATTTCCTGCCGCTGAAGACCATGTCCTATGCGCTGCAGGTGGTGGTGGCACTGGTCTTCGTCGTACCGCTGGGGCCGCAGGTCTATCGCCTGGCCTTCCAGCCGGTGGCCGAAGCCAGCGTGCTGCTGTTGCTGATCGTCTCGGTCGCCGTGCATTTCATGATGGTCGGCATGGGCCTCTACTTCTTCGGCGCCGAGGGCGCGCGCATCCCGCCCTTCACCGAAGGCGGCTTCGACCTTGGGGCGACCACCGTCCAGTTCCAGACCGTGTGGATCGTCGGCATCGCCGGCCTCTTGATCGCCGCCCTGGCGCTGTTCTTCGAGCACTCGATCTACGGCAAGGCCTTGCGCGCGACGGCGATCAACCGCACCGGCGCGCGCCTGATGGGCATCTCGGCCGACCTCGCGGGCAAGCTGTGCTTCACGCTCGCGGCGCTGGTCGGCGCCTTCTCCGGGATCCTGATCGCGCCGATCACCACGATCTACTATGACACCGGTTTCCTGGTCGGCCTCAAGGGCTTCGTCGGCGCCATCATCGGTGGCCTGGTCTCCTATCCGCTGGCGGCCGCAGGCTCGGTGCTGGTCGGGCTGCTTGAGTCCTATTCCTCCTTCTATGCCTCGGCCTACAAGGAGGTCATCGTCTTCACCCTGATCATCCCGGTGCTGCTCTACCAGTCGCTGACTACCAAGCACATCGACGACGAGGAGGACCACTGATGGCGCGCTTCCTCACTCCGCGTTACGCGCTGACCGCCTTCCTGTTGCTGCTGGCCGCGGTGCCCCTGTTCGCCGGACCGTTCACCGTTACCATCATCAACTACATCGGCTTGGCCGCCCTGGTGGCCCTCGGCCTGGTGCTGCTGACCGGCATCGGCGGCCTGACCTCCTTCGGCCAGGCGGCCTTCGTCGGCCTCGGCGCCTATGCCACGGCCTACCTCACCACGCGCCACGGCATGTCGCCCTGGGGCACGTTGATCGCCGGCATGGCGATCACCACCGCGGTATCGCTGGGGCTGGGCTTCATCACCCTTCGCCTGTCGGGCCACTTCCTGCCGTTGGGGACCATCGCCTGGGGCATTTCGCTCTACTACCTGTTCGGCAACGTGCAAGGCCTCGGCGGCCATACCGGCATTGACGGCATTCCGCCGGTCGAACTGTTCGGCGTCAAGCTGGGCGACAACCGCGCCTTCTACTACATGATCTGGGCCACCCTGCTGGCGGCCATCGTCACCACGCAGAACATGCTCGATTCGCGCGAAGGGCGCGCCATGCGCTGCCTGCGGGCGATGACCATGACCGAGGCGATGGGCATCAACACCCTGCGTTACCGCATGGTGTTGTTCATGATCGCGGCGCAGTTCGCCTGCGTTTCCGGCTGGCTCTACGCCCACCTGCAGCGCTTCGTCAATCCGACACCCTTCTCGCTAGGCCCCGGCATCGAATACCTCTTCATGGCCGTGCTGGGCGGTGCGGCAACCGTCTGGGGTGCGGTGCTTGGCGCCAGCGCGGTGACCTACCTCAAGGAAGTGCTGCAGGACCTGCTGCCCAAGCTGATCGGCGCCACGGGCAACTTCGAGGTCGTGGTCTTCGGCCTGCTCACCATCATCGTCCTGCACCGCGCGCGCGACGGCGTCTGGCCGATCCTGATGCGCGTGATCCCGCAGCGCGCGCTGGCGCGCACCCTGGAACCCGCCGAGCCCCTGCCACGGCGCGACCTGCCGGAAAAGGGCAGCGACGTGCTGCAGGTGATCGATGTCACCAAGCGCTTCGGTGGCCTGGTGGCCAACAACAAGATGAACCTGACCGTGCGCGCCGGCGAGATCTTCGCCCTGATCGGCCCCAACGGCGCGGGCAAGAGCACGCTGTTCAACTGCATCTCCGGCGTCGGGCCGGCCACCGAGGGCGAGATCCGCTTCATGGGCCAGCGTATCGAGCAGCTCGGCTCGCGCGCCATCGCCAAGCTCGGCATGAGCCGCAGCTTCCAGCACGTGCGCCTCAATCGCGACATGACGGTTCTGGAAAATGCCGCCATCGGCGCCCATCTGCGCGGCCACAAGAACTTCATCCAGTCCGCCTGGCGCCTCGATCGCGAGGAAGAACGCCGCCTGCTCTGGGAGGCCGCGCACCAGCTGCAACGCTGCGGCCTCGGCGAGCACCTGTTCGACACCGCCGGCAGCCTGCCGCTGGGCAAGCAGCGCGTGGTCGAGATCGCCCGCGCCCTGTGCAGCGATCCGGTGCTGCTGCTGCTCGACGAACCGGCGGCCGGCCTGCGCCACCTCGAAAAGCGCGCCCTGGCCGAGCTGCTGGACAAGCTGCGCGGCGAAGGCGTGGCCATCCTGCTGGTGGAGCACGACATGGACTTCGTCATGGGCCTGGCCGATCGCGTGCTGGTCATGGAATTCGGCGAGCATCTGGCCGAAGGCCTGCCGCGGGAAATTCAGACCAATCCGAAAGTGCTTGAGGCTTACCTAGGAAGCATGGACGAATGAGCGCCGCTCGCCGGGCCGCCCCAAGAGCGGCGAAGCCAAATGCATGGAGCGGGCATCGCCCGCGAACCTTGGTCACCCCCGTCCTTGCGACGGGGGGCGGGGGGAGGGTGGTCCAATGAATCCGATTCTTCTCGAAACCGCCGACCTTTGTGTCAGCTATGGCCGCGTCGAGGCGGTGCACAAGGTCGACATCCGCATCCGCCAGGGCGAGATCGTCACCGTGATCGGCCCCAACGGCGCCGGCAAGACCACCCTGCTCTCGGCGCTGATGGGCCTGTTGCCGGCGCGCGGCGAGGTCCGCTATCAGGACCAGTCCACGCTTGGCACCATGTCGGTCGATGCCCTGGTGGCCAAGGGACTGGTGCTGGTGCCGGAGAAGCGCGAACTGTTCGGCAGCATGTCGGTGGCCGACAACCTGCTGCTTGGTGCCTTCGCCCGTCACCGCCGCGGCGACCGCGATCACAAGACCACGCTCGACGAGGTGTATGCGATTTTCCCGCGCCTGGCCGAGCGTCGCGCGCAGGAGGCCGGCACGCTCTCCGGCGGCGAGCGGCAGATGCTGGCCATGGGCCGCGCGCTGATGGCCAAGCCGACGCTGCTGATGCTCGACGAGCCCAGCCTCGGGCTCGCCCCGCTGATCGTCAAGGAGATCCTGCGCATCGTGGTGCAGCTCA
>CAIVQO010000072.1 GCA_903908065.1 uncultured beta proteobacterium
CCAACCAAACTACGCTACACTTATCCACAGCTGCTCTCATGTCAGACAGCTACAGCCCCTGGCCAGAATTGAATCGGCACGCCTGATCAGAATTCACCCGGCGCGGACATGGTGGCCGATGTCGGCGCCGGCACGGGCGCGTTTTCATTGCCGCTGGCGCGAAAAGTCGGCGCCAGCGGTACGGTGATCGCGCAGGATGTGGCGCCCGAGTTCATCAAGGGGATAGCGGCGCGTGCCCGCGCCGAGGGCCTTGCCCAGTTGCGAACCGTGCTGGGCGGCGAGCGTGACGCCCGACTGCCGGCGGGAACTGTCGATCTGGTGTTTACCAGCGACACCTACCATCACTTCGAGTATCCGCAGGCGATGCTTGCGTCCTTGCATGCCGCCCTGAAGCCTGGCGGTCGACTGGTGGTGATCGACTACGAAAGGATTCCCGGGCGATCGAATCCGTGGATCCTTGGCCACGTTCGGGCCGGGCGAGAAACCGTGGTGGCCGAAATCGAAGCGGCGGGCTTCGTCCTGCTGCGCAGCCACGAATTTTTGCGCGAGAATTATTTTCTGGAATTCCGCAGACCCTGACCGCATTCGCCGCATTTGGCAGGGTGTGGTCTATGCTTGGCGTTTTGCAATGGCGGCGATGAGCCGCCACCTGAGCAAGCGGCACCGACGATGGCCCTGACGACAAACTACAGCAACAAGAGCCTGCTGATCCTGGACGACATGCCCGAGGCGCGCAGTTCCCTGCGCTCCCAGGTGGGCATGCTCGGCTTCGAGCGCGTCGTGGTCAGCGGCAACGCCAGGGACGCGCTGGAACAGTTTCGCAAGCACCGCTTCGATGTCATCCTTGCCGACTACTACCTCGGCGAGGGAACAGACGGCCAGCAGTTCCTCGAATTCCTGCGTACGCGCCACATCATTGGTCGCGGCGTGCTGTTCATCATGGTCACCGCGGAAAAGCGTTACGAGAGCGTGGTGACCGCGGCCGAATGCCTGCCTGACGACTACCTGCTCAAGCCATTCACCGCCGAGGTGCTGAAGCTGCGCCTGGAGCGCCTGCTGGAAAAAAAGCAGCGCCTGGCGCGCATCGACAAGTTGCAGGACCGCGGTGACTGGACTGGCGTGATCGCCGCCTGCGACGAAATCATCGAGGCCAGGGATCGCTACATGGTAGATGCCATGCGCATCAAAGGCAATGCGCTGATTGCCGCGGGCCGTCACGACGACGCCGTGGTTTTCTACCAGCTGATGCTGCTTGAACGACCCCTGCCGTGGTCGAAGCTGGGCCTCGCGCGCGCCCTGCACCTGCGCGGCGACAGCACCGACTCGAAGGACACGCTGAACGGACTGATCGCCGAGGCACCCCAGCTGATGGCGGCCTATGACCTGCTGGGCAAGGTGCATCTGGCCTCGGGTGATCCGGATGCGGCATTGGCGGTACTCGACAGTGCCTGCGCAATCTCGCCGAACTCGCTGGCGAGGCATCGCGCGGTGGCCTCGGTGGCAGAAGAGAAAGGCGATTTCAAGCGCGTCGAGCAGGCGCTGGACAAGGTGGTCAGGCGCACCCGCAACACCCCCCTGCGCGAAACCAACGACATCGCGCGCCTGGGCAACGCCCTCACCGAACTGGGCGAGCCGGCAAAGGCCGTGAGCATCATCGGCGAGGCCCTGACCAACTACAAGGGCGACGCCCAGGATCCGATGCTGGCGGCAGTCGAGGCGGTCGCTCAGCAAAAGGCGGGCAATCCCGACAAGGCGCGGGCTGCGCTGGAGCGTGCCCTGCAGGCGGATGCCACCAAGCTGCCAGTGGCGACCACCATGGCGGTCGCCAAGGCCTGTCTCAGCACCGGTCGCCACGATGAGGCACAGGGCATCCTGCGCAAGCTGGTGCAGACCCACCACGAGGCCACCGATCTCCACCAGCGGGTGTCCACGGTCCTGCGCGATCATGGCGCGGCGGCGATTGCCGAATCGCTGGTGGCCGACAGCGTCAATGAGATCATCCAGCTCAACAACGATGCCGTCCGGCGCGCCAGGGCCGGCGAGCTTGGCCCCGCGGCGCAGATGCTGACCGAGGCAGCGCAGCGCCTGCCCGGCAATACCCAGATCGTGGCCAACGCGGCGGCGGCCCTGTATTTCGACGTGCTGCACAACGGGCTCGATGCCGAAAAAGTGCGGCAGGCCCAGGTCTTCCAGAAGGCGGTGCAGGCCGTGGCACCGGGGCATCCGAAGCTGGCCGAGATTGCCGCGCTGGTGTCCCAGATCCGGGAAAAATTCGCCGCCTCCGCGCAATGATTGATTTTCCCGCGCTGGCGGCGCTGACCATCCACGACGTCAAGAACCGGCTCAACCTGCTGGTGCAGCTGGCCGAGCGCAAGGGCGACAGCGAGACCCTGCGCCTCGCCATGGAAGCCGCGGCAACACTGATGCGCCTGCTGCACGCCTACAAGGCCGGCACCGGTCAGTTGCAGCCCAATCTCGATGCCCGAGTGCCGGCAGACCTGGTCGACGAACTGGCCGCCGAGTTTCGCGCCCAGACGCCCTTGCGGCTGGAGCTTGAGCTTGCCGCCGCTCCGGTGCTGGCCTACTACGACGAGGCGCTGGTGCGCATGGTGTTGCAAGATGCGTTGTACAACGCCATGCGCCATGCCCGTGACACGATCCGGATATCGGTTCGGTCGGTGGCTGGCCAGATTGAATTTTCTGTGGCCGACGACGGGCCGGGCTACCCGCCGCAGATGCTGGGTACGCCAGCCATGGCCATGGCGGCGGATGGCGGTGGAACCGGGCTCGGGCTCTACCTGGCGGGGCAGGTCGCCCGACTGCATGTCAACGGTGACCGCCGCGGCGAGGTGTGCCTTGGCAACGACGCAGGCGCGGTATTCCGCCTGCGCCTGCCACTGTAGGCGTCGGCCGGGCGCGGGGTATCATCGTTCCACTTTCAACCGGGAGTTGCCATGCTCAGCCTCGAAGATGCCCGTCGCATTATTGCCGCTGCCTGCCGGGCAGCGGCGGAACGCCAATGGAACGTGGTCGTCGCCGTGGTCGATGACGGCGGCCACCTGATCGCACTGGAGCGCATGGACGGCACCCAGAAAGGTTCGGTACGCGTGGCCGAGCAAAAGGCGCGCACCGCGATCCTGTTCAAGCGTCCGACCAAGGTCTTCGAGGAGGCGGTGGTGCAAGGGCGGCCGAACCTGATGACCCTGCCCGACGTGATCTGCCTCGAAGGCGGCGTGCCCCTGGTTCGCGATGGCGCCTACGTTGGCGCGATCGGCGTCTCCGGGCTCAAGTCCTTCGAGGACGGTGTGGTCGCTGCCGCCGGCGTGGGGGCGCTTACGGCCTGACGGCCTTGCGGCGGAGGTCGCAGACGGCCCACGCCGGCTAGAATGCGAGGCTACATGTCCGGCGCAACAAGGGTGCTCCAGTGAGCGGCGAAGCCAAGAATTTCATCGAGATCGAAAACCTGCATTTTGCCTATGGCAGCAACCAGGTGCTCAAGGGCGTGCAGTTTTTCGTGCCGCGCGGCAAGGTGGTTGGCATCCTCGGCGTCAGTGGCGCCGGCAAGAGCACCATCCTCAAGCTGATCGGCGGCCAGCTGCGCCCGGACCGCGGCTGCGTCAAGGTCGATGGCAAGGTGGTGCACGAACTGGACAACGACGGCCTGTATGAAATGCGCCGACGCATGGGCATGATGTTCCAGGCCGGCGGCCTGTTCAGCGACATGTCGGTGTTCGACAACATCGCCTTCCCGATGCGCGAGCTGACCGACCTGCCCGAGGACCTGATCCACGACCTGGTGCTGATGAAGCTGCATGCCGTGGGTTTGCGCGGCACCACCGGCCTGATGCCGAGCGAGCTTTCCGGCGGCATGGCGCGCCGTGTGGCGCTGGCGCGCGCGATCGCGCTCGATCCGATGCTGGCGATGTACGACGAGCCCTTCGCCGGCCTCGATCCGATTTCGCTGAATGTCATCGCCGAGCTGATCCGCCGCCTCAACGATGCGCTCGGCGCGACCTCCATCGTCGTTACTTACGATGTCTCGGAGACCCTCAAGGTGGTCGATTACGCCTTCTTCGTGCATGACGGCGTGGTACTCGCCGCCGGGACGCCGGAGGAATTGAGCAATTCGAGCGACCCTTCGGTGCACCAGTTCATCCACTCCGAGCCCGACGGTCCGGTCGCCTTCCACATTCCGCACGCGCCCTACACCCAGGACCTGGCGCTGGAGCCACGCTAGGGCGCCCTAGTGCTCCTTGCCGTCGATGCGCGGCGCGAGCAGCAGCGGCGTCAGGCGCAGGGCGAGCGTGCCGAAGCCGAGCAGCCAGCCCGAGGCGGCCAGGATCAGCCATACGGCATAGTCACCGCCGTCGAGTTGCGGCGCAAGCACACGCAGCAGGAAGGCGGCAATCATCAGCCACAGCACCGCCTTGTCGCCGCCGTCGAACACCACCTTGCGCCCGGTGTGGCCCTTGGCGATGCGGATCAGCATCGCCGGGATGATCAGGCCCATCACGCCCAGGCCGAAGACATGCATTGACATGGCACCGACCCAGGGCAGTGGCGCAAAAACCGCCAGCGCTTCGAGCGCCAGCTGGAGCACGATGCCGGCATAGCCGAGATACATGATGCCGATGTCAATCCGTCGCAGTGCCAGTCGCGGATGCCAGAACATGACTCGCCCCGTTAGCAGTGCGGCGAGCAGCAAGGCCAGCAACGCGGCCACCGGCGGCGGCAACCAGGGCGCCGCGACCAGCGCCAGTCCGGCCAGCTTGATTGACTTGTCGAGTACCGCATGGCGCAGGATCTCGACCTGGAACACGCCTTTCATGAACTGGCTCAGGGTGCGTTCCAGCATCACCAGGAAGGCGACACGGAATAGGCCGGTGGCCATAGTCGCGCCATCGCGAAAATGCTCGCCGTCCAGCATCAGCTGCTTGGCGACCAGAAAGGCCGGCAGGATCAGGAGGAAAAAATAATTGTCGCGGTAGCTGTCCTGGCGTCGATAGCGGACCAGCGTCCACAGCAGCATGGCGACGATGCCGCCGAGGAAGAGCTTGTTCGAGATCTCGAACAATGCCGGCGGCCAGGCGCCACCGAACCACATGCCGGCACGTTCGAAGACCCAGGCCGCGGCGAGGCAGGCCAGCAGCGGACCGTGGTAGCCGCGAATGCCGACCCAGTTCTTGGTGGCGGTAAGCAGGAAACCGCCCAGCACCGCCCAGCCGAAGCCGAAGAACATTTCGTGGCCATGCCAGAGTAGCGGCGCTCGCGCCAGCGTTGGCGCCTTGATCAGTCCCAGATGCATCGATACCCAGAGCAGCGGGAGTGACAGGCCGGAAAGGCAGGCCAGCGCGAAGAACGGCCGGAAACCGGCGAGCCAAATGGGGTGGTTTGCCAGACCGGGCATCAATTCAGGTCATCGCCTTAACGCAATTGCGTCCGGCGGCCTTGGCTCGGTAGAGCGTTTCATCGGCTCGACCGAGGAGCGTATCGATGCCGCCTTCGCCGGGGACGGAGGCCGCCACGCCTATGCTTACCGTACATCCGATTTGGCTGGTGTCGCGCGCGATTTCGGCACGTATGCGTTCGGCGACCAGCATCGCCTCTTCAAGCGTGGTCTCCGGCAGCAGGGCAATGAATTCTTCGCCGCCGAAGCGGCCGAACTGGTCCGGGCGGCGCAACTGGGCGGCCACACGGGCAACGAAATCCACCAGCAGGCGGTCACCGGCCTGGTGCCCGTAGCTGTCATTGATCGCCTTGAAGTGGTCGAGGTCGAGCATCAGCAGTGAGCAGATGCGATCCTTGCGACGGCCGCGTTCCAGCTCCTGGCCGCAGACGTCGAGTATGGCCCGGCGGTTCAGCACGCCGGTCAGCGGGTCGTGGCTGGCGATGTGTTCGAGTTCGTCACGCAGGCGGTCGGCGGCGAGCAGGACCAGGCCAACCGAGAGCATCAGCATGGCCACGGTATAGGCGGCGATGTAAACAGTCTGTATCGGACTCGCCGCCAGCAGGTCGGCGGCTTCGCCGGAAAATGCCGAGACTGCCCGCAGGACCAGCACCAGAACTTCCACGACAAGTACCACCAGGACGAAGCGCGCGGAAAAGCTGCTGCCGCCGCGGCGCGCCATGAGCAGGGCGTGGGCGCCGCAGACGATGGCCATGAAACCGGCAATGGCCAGCAGGCGCGCGTTGTAGTTAGGCTGGGCAAAGGTGAACCACGCCGTTACCGCCGTCACCGCGGCGATCGCTGCTGCCCAGCGTTGCGGCATGGCAGGTACACGGAAGAAGCGCATGCTGCCGAGGTAGAGCAGCGTCACGCCGGAGATCAGCAGCAGGTTGGCACCGACCACGGTGACAAGGTCCGGCAGCCAGCCGCGGGTACCGAACAGCAGCGTGGACAGAAAAATGATGGCCTGGCCCGCTGACCACTGGCCGAGGCCGTCGATGCTGCGAGGGTAGCTGCGACGCATGAACCAGGTCACCACCGCCATCAGGGCGCCCATGGCGCCTGCCAGCAGGATCACCGCCCGCAGATCGATTGTCGGCATGTCTATCGGCGCCTGAACACCACGTCCCAGACGCCATGGCCGAGCTTGAGGCCACGGGTTTCGAACTTGGTTTGCGGCCGATAGGCAGGGCGCGGGGCGAAATCCGGCGCGGTGTTCTCCAGCAGGGGCTCGGCCGAGAGCACTGCCAGCATCTGTTCGGCATACTCCTGCCAATCCGTGGCGCAATGCAGGTAGCCGCCGGGGAGAAGCCGGCTGGCGAGCAGGGCGACGAACGGCTGCTGGATCAGGCGGCGCTTCTGCTGGCGCTTCTTGGGCCAGGGGTCGGGGAAGAAAACATGGATTCCGACCAGCGATTGCGGCGCCAGCATGTCGCGCACCACTTCCACGGCATCGTGCTGGATTACGCGCAGGTTGCCCAGCTCGCGGGTGGCGATTTCCTTGAGCAGGCTGCCGACGCCCGGCGTGTGCACCTCGATGCCGAGATAGTCCTGCTGCGGATGCGCGGCGGCGATGATGGCTGTGGTCTCGCCCATGCCGCAGCCGATCTCCAGGATGCGAGGCGCCTGGCGGCCGAATGTCGCGTCGAGCTCGAGCACTTCGGCGCGATAGGCGATGCCCCAGCGCGGCATGCCTTGTTCGTGGAAACGCCGCTGCGCCTCGGAGACGCGGCCCTGGCGCAAGACGAAGCTGCGAATGTGGCTGTCGCGGCGCGGTGTGGAATCGGATTCGTTCATTCGCTGGCCTTGGGTGCTGCGGCGTCGGGGACCACACTGGAAGTCGGCGCAGGTGGTACGGCGGCTTCCGGGTTCGCGACTGGCGCTGTTGCTTCGGTTTCGGGCAATTTGCTTTCCGCCAGCAGCCGGTCGAGTTCGTAGCGCGGGCGGATGATCGCGGTCGGCAAGGTGGCGCAGGCCTCTTCCAGCGTGACGTCGCCCAGCACGTCGCGGATGTTGTCCTTGAGGTTCAGCGCCCGCACCAGGTCGCCCCAGCGGGCCTCTTCGGCGCGCGCGCCGAAATAGTAGCGCGACAGGTCGGTCACCAGGCCGTCGATGACGGTGGCCTGCTTCGCATGCCAGGCGGCGTAGGCTTCCTGGGTCGAGCCCGACTGGTCGGCAAGGTCTAGGCAGGCGCCGGCCAGCAGTGAAAGGCCGTGCGCAAGGCCGAACAGGCGTTGGCGCACCAGAACATCGGTTTGCTCGAAGGCGTAGCCCTGGTGCAGTGGCGTCAAGGGGGCTGCAAGCGGGGCTGCCGCTTCGGCGGTGGGTGTTGCATCCTGCGCGGTCGCCGCGGCGGAAACCAGCGCCAGCAGCAGCCAGGCGGCGAAACGTTTCACGTGCCGGCTTGGCCGATCAGCCCGCCGACGGGCGAACTGGGGCTCGCCGCATAGGTTTTCTTCGGCATGCGCCCGGCACGGAAGGCCTCACGGCCGGCCTCGACCGCCTTCTTCATGGCGCCGGCCATCAGCACCGGGTCTCGCGCCGCAGCGATCGCGGTATTCATCAGCACGCCGTCGCAACCCAGCTCCATGGCGATGGCCGCATCCGAGGCAGTGCCGACGCCGGCATCGACCAGCACCGGCACCTTCGCCTGCTCGATGATCAGTTTCAGGTTCCAGGGATTGAGGATGCCCATGCCGGAACCGATCAGCGAGGCCAGGGGCATGATGGCGACGCAGCCAATGTCTTCCAGCATGCGCGCCTGGATCGGATCGTCGGCGCAATACACCATCACCTGGAAGCCGTCCTTGACCAGGGTCGCGGCGGCCTTGAGGGTTTCCGGCATGTTGGGAAACAGGGTCTGCGGATCGCCCAGCACTTCCAGCTTGCACAGGGCATGGCCGTCCAGCAGTTCCCGCCCCAGGCGCAGGGTGCGCACCGCATCCTCTGCCGTGTAGCAGCCGGCGGTATTGGGCAGGATGGTGAATTGCGCCGGCGGCAGGACGTCCAGCAGCGATGGCTGGCCGGGTTCCTGGCCGATGTTGGTGCGGCGGATGGCGACGGTGATGATCTCGGCGCCCGAGGCGACGATGGCTTCGCGCGTCTGCGCGAAATCCTTGTACTTGCCGGTGCCGACCAGCAGGCGTGAGCCATAGCTCTTGCCGGCGATGACGAGCGGATCTGCGTTCATGCTGTGTTCCCGGTTCAGCCGCCGCCGACGGCGACGACGATTTCGATCTGGTCACCCGTGGCCAGCAGCGTCTCGGCATGGCGGCCCTTGGGCACGATCTCGCCGTTGCGCTCCACGGCGACGCGCTTGCCAGCCATGCCGCGGGCTTCGAGCAGGGAGGCGACGGTGAGGGGTTCGGCCAGCTGCTGCGGCTCGCCGTTGATGATGAGGTCCATGCTTAGCGTGAATTAGACAAAAAGCGCGCCCGTTCACAATCGAGCGCAGCGAGCCAGACAGTAGCCCCCCGTGAGGGGGGATGGGGGGTGGGCGACCAATTCGCCTTTCGCTTCATTTTACTTCAGCAGGCGGCGCCGGATCAGCACCGAGGCGATGCAGAAGGCCACCACAGCAACCGCCAGCAACGCGATCAGGTGCAGGCCGATTGCGCCCGGAATCTCGCCGAACAGCAACGGCCGGATCAGGCTCACGGCGTGCGTCAGCGGCAGCCAGGCGGCCACTGCCTGCACCACGCCGGGCAGCTGGTCGGCGGGAAAGAAGACGCCGCAGACCAAGACCATGGGCGTGATGAAGAGCGTGAAGTAGTACATGAAAAAGTCATAGGACGGAGCCAGCGCGGTGACGATCAGCCCCAGCGCGGCGAAGGCCAGGCCGGTAAGGAAAATCACCGGCAGCGCCCACAAGGCCATGGGCGAAGTGATGAAGCCGAGCGCGGCGATCACCACCAGGATTGCGGCGCCCGAGAGCGTGGCCTTGGCTGCAGCCCACAGCAGCTCGCCGGCCAGCACGTCCTCCAGGGTTACCGGCGCGTTCATGATCGCCTCCCAGGTGCGCTGCACGTGCATGCGTGAAAACGCCGAGTACAGCGCCTCGAAGGAGGCAGCGTTCATGGTCGACGCGCACACCGTGCCGGCGGCGAGGAAGGCGATGTAAGGCACGCCGCCGACTTCGGGCAGCATGCCGCCCAGCCCGTAGCCGAGGCCGAACAGATAGATCATCGGATCGGCCAGGTTGCCCAGCATGGACGGTATCGCCAGTTTCTTCCAGACCAGGAAATTGCGCCGCCAGACGGCGAAGGCACGGGGGGAGAGTCGCGGCAGCAGCATGGCGTTCATCTCAATCCCTTAACTCGCGCCCGGTCAGCTTGAGGAACACGTCTTCCAGGTTGGCCGGGCGGTGCAGGGTGCGCAGCGCGGGCTGTTCGGCGAGGTGGGCGAGCAGCGGCGCGGCGTCCTCGACATAGCAGAAGGCGGTTTCGCCGCTGGTCTCGACGCGCCGGGAAAACCGGGCGGCGTCGCGCTGCGCCCAGCCCGGCGCGTCCTCGCCGTAAACCTCGACCACCTGCGGCTCGATATGGGTACGGATCAGGTCGCGCGGTGGGCCTTCGGCGACCATGCGGCCGTTGTCGATGATGGCCAGGCGCTGGCAGAGGCGTTCCGCCTCGTCCATGAAATGCGTGGTCAGCAGGATGGTCTTGCCCTGCGCCAGCAGGCGCTTTAGGCGCTCCCAGATCAGGTGCCGCGCCTGCGGATCGAGTCCGGTGGTGGGTTCGTCGAGCAGCAGCAGTTCGGGGTCGTTGACCAGGGCGCGTGCCAGCGTCAGGCGGCGCTTCATGCCGCCGGAAAGGCTGCGGATGTTGGCGTTTTCCTTGCCGGCGAGTCCGGCAAAGTCGAGCAGGCCGGGGATCAGCGGGCGGATTTCGGCGTCGGCCATGCCGAAGTAGCGGCCATAGACGATCAGGTTTTCGGCGGCGGTGAAATCGGGATCGAGGTTGTCGAACTGCGGCACCACGCCGATCCGTCGCCTCGCCTCGCGCGCCCGCTGGGGAACCGGCTCGCCGGCCAGAAGGATGTTGCCCGCGTCCGGGGCGGTAAGGCCGAGGCAGCAGCGCAGGGTGGTGGTTTTGCCGGCACCGTTGGGACCGAGCAGGCCGTAGCATTCGCCGCGGCGCAATTCGAAGCCGAGCCCGGCAACGACTTCGCGGCCGTCGTATGACTTGCGCAGGCCGTCGACGCTCAATGGGCTCATCGTGATGCCGACTGCCTTCAATGCCAGGCGCGATGGATGATGTCGCGGATGATGTGCAGGCGGCGATGGAAGAAATGGTCGGCGCCGGGAATCACCACCACCGGAACGTCGAGCGGTTGCGCCCAAGCGAGGACATTGGCGAGGCGCACGGTTTCGTCTTCGGAACCATGGATCACCAGCGTGTCGGGGGCCACGGCTTCGGTTTCGTAGCGGCGCATGCCCTCGACGAAGCCGGCGGCGGTGCCAACCAGCACCAGCCAGCGTGCGGCGTCGCCGGCCGCCGCCAGGCGCTTGGCGAGGCGCGTCGTGACATAGGCGCCGAAGGAAAAGCCGGCGAGGTAAAGCGGCAGCGGCGCGCCATCGGGCGTCCGCCGATTAGCGAAGCGCGCCCGCGCCCAGTCGTGCAAGGCCAGCAGGTCGTCGGTTTCGGCTTCGCCGTGATCGTGTTCGCCTTCCGAGCCGCCGACGCCGCGAAAGCTGGGGCGCAAGGTGATGCAGCCGCGTTCGCGGAAGGCACGCGCCAGGGTGGTGACCACCTTGTTGTCGGCGGTGCCGCCGAACAGCGGATGCGGATGCGCGATCAGCGCCAGGCCGCTGGCGTTTTCGTGATCCTCGACGAAGACCTCGATCTTGCCGTCGGGGCCGTCGACCAGCACGCGTTCGTGGCGCGACATGTTCAATCCACCTGGAGACGCGCGACGACTTTGCCGCCGATCAGGTGGCTTTCGATGATTTCGTCGATATCCTCGCGGTCGACATAGGTGTACCAGACGGCCTCGGGATAGATCACCATCACCGGGCCCTTTTCGCAGCGGTCGAGGCAGCCGGCGGCATTGATCCGCACCTTGCCGGGCATGCGCGCGCCGAGCGCCTTGACCTGGTCCTTGGCGTAGGCGCGCATGTCGCTGGCGCCATGGTTGTTGCAGCAGGACTCGCCTGCCGCGCGCTGGTTGGTGCAAAAGAAGACGTGGTGCTTGAAGTGGCTCATGGTCGGCGGCCGGGAGAATGGAGTGCGCGATTTTAACGGGTCGGCGCCGGGTACTTGGCGGCGTTCTTGACGATCTTGTCGCGCGCTGCGGCGATCGGGTCGATGTCCAGCACATCGGCGAGCTCGGTCAGGTAGATCAGCACGTCGGCGATCTCGTCGGCCACCTCGGCGTGCTTCTCGGCCGGCAGGGCCAGGCTTTCTTCGGGTGTCGACCACTGGAAATGTTCGACCAGCTCGGCGGCCTCGACCGACAGCGCCATGACCAGGTTTTTCGGCGTGTGGTAACGGTGCCAGTCGCGCGCAGCGCAGAATTCGCGCAGCGCATCGCGCAGCGTGGTCAGGTCAGAAATGGCGGGCATGCTTGTTCTCCGGTCGGTAGATCATCAGCCAGGGCAGGGCGAGGAAGGGCCACAGCGAACAGATCATGCGCGTCAGGCCGTTGAAGTTGAGGAACTGGCCCGATTGCCACAGCTGGGCCATGTTGTGCAGGTAGGGGTTCTCCGGCGCGGCGTTGACCATCACTGTGGCAAACAGCAGGGCCAGCGCCGCCATCGCGCGCCGCAGCGGCGGCGCCAGGAAGCTGGCGCCCCACCAGAGCGCGAGGCCGAGCGCCAGGCCATTGCCGTTGCCCGGCGTCAGCCAGGCCAACGCCGCATGGGGACCGGCGAACAGGGCGTGCGCCAGCGTTTTGACCAGCAGCGCCAGCACCAGCAGCAGCAGGGTCAGCAGGCGCGCGTGCCGATGCAGCAGCAATTGCGCGATCAATCCGGCGGCCAGCAAGCCGGAGGCGGCAATGGTGGCTTCGACATGGGCGAAGCGCTCCGGCGCGAAGGGCTGCACCGGGGGTAGATCCAGCATCTGGCGCAAATCGCCGGTGCCGAACAGCAGGATCTCGGGCGAAAGCTGGGTCATCAGCCAGGCTGCCATCAGCAATATGCCGAAATCGGCGCCATACGCGCGCGTCATGACATGGCCCTGCCAGATGGCGTGGTGCCGATCGCTGAAGACCTGCCGTCCCCAGAGCGCGCCGGCGAGCGCGCCCAGCACTGCGCCGCCGGCATTGCAGGCAAGGTCGAGGTTGGATGGAATGCGGTTGGGCAGGTAGTTCTGCGTTATCTCCAGGCCGAGGCTGAGCGCAGCACCCAGGCTTGTCGCCAGCAGGCAGGCCGCCAGCGGTCGCAGGTGCAGGCGCAGGGTCGCGGCGCACAGGAAGCCGAAGGGAAGGTAGGCGATGACGTTGGTCGCCAGGTCGAAAGCCGTCCAGTAGCGGGGCCAGCTGGCGGCGAGGAAGTCGAGCGGGTTGCTGCCGCTATCGCGCCAGCCGGCGAGCGGATACAGGCTGGCATAGACGATCAGCAGCGCATAGCCGAGATTCAGGTAGAGCAACAAATGGTTGCGCGCGTCCTTGCCCATGGCGTGATTCTGAGGCCTTGGCCGCAGGGCGACAAGGCCGCAGGCCGGTGGCTACCAGCGGCGGCGCAGGTTGGTCAGATAATCGGTGGGAAAGCCGTCGATCGCGATCAGGGTCTGGTCCAGCACGCGGCGTGCCGTCTCGGCGGTGAGCGAGGCACAGTATTTCTTGTCGCGGGTTCCGCCCGAGGTCAGGCCGATCAGGCGCCCTTCGCCATCGACCAGGGGCCCGCCGGAAACGCCGAAGTCGCAATGGTTGGTCGAAATCAGGTAATCCTGTCCGCTGCGATTGAGCACGCCGAGCAGCGTGCCGGCCGAAAAGATTGGCCGACCCTGGGCAAAGCCCAGGCTATAGATGGTGGTGCCGGGCGCCATGCGGGACGAGACGCCCCAGGCGATCGGCTTCGCGTTGAGGCCGGGGGCGTGGGCGACGCAGGCATCTTCCCGCACCAGGAACGCGGCGTGGGTGATCACGGTTTGCTTGCCGCTGGGAGCATGGATGGCCAGCAGCGGCCCCTTGTGGACGTTGGGGGCGACGACGTGGCAGTTGGTTAGCAGCTTTTCGCGCTCGATGGCGATGCCGGTGCCCTGGCCGCCGCCGCCGACCACGGCGTAGGTCGACTCGGCAATCGAATTTATCGCCGCGGCTTGCAGCAACTCCGATAGTGAGCGCTGGGGCGGTGGAGGTGCTTGCGTTGACCTTTGGGGCACCGCGGGCGCCTGGGCGCTGGCTGGCGTTGCCGCTTGGATGGGCGGCGGGAGCAGGGTGGCGATTTCGGCGGCCAGCTTGTCCGCCTGCCCGTCATCGGTGCCGGCGGCAACGACCGTTGAGCTTGCGCTTTTCGGCGTCGATGCCTCGACCGGGGCGGGCGGAGTGGGCGGTGCCGCAGCCGGAGCCATGTAGCGCCCGGCTGCGTAGGCGCCGCAGGCCAGCACTACCGAACCCAGCACAGGCTTTAGCCAGGCCGGCCCGGCGGAGTTCTTCCCGGACCGGCGCTCGCCTTGACGTCGGTCACGCTGGCGGCGGTCGTATCCGGCACGCTGGCGACGGTCGAGCAGCACATCGCGGGCGTCGATCAGAATGGCGATGCGATTGTGCTTTTCCTCACTATCCGGCTGGGCATCCAGCGCCTGCCGCAGAGTGGCGAAGGCATTCTGGATGTCCTCGGGAGATGCCTTGTCGGTCAGGCCGAGCAGTTCGTAGAGGGATTGCTTGTCGGCCATCGTCGTGATCAGTGCCGGTGTTCGGGCTCTGCGTGGTGGGTCTGCGCGGCGGCGTGGTGATGCAGTATGGCGTGCGGATCATGGCCCGGCAGGCGATGGCCGACCCACTGCGGCAGCAGCGATCCGGCGACCATGCCGAGGATCGAGATGCCAAGCCCGATCAGTTGCGGCGGCACCGGGCTCGCTTCGCCGATCAGCACCTCGATCAGCACCCAGGATGTCAGGCCGCCGAAGATCGCCGCCAGGGCGCCCTGCGTCGTCGCACGGCGCCAGAAAATGCCGGCGGCGAGCGGGACGAAGGCGCCGGCCAGCGTGACCTTGTAGGCGTTTTCCACCATCTTGAAGATCGAGGCCTCCGACTTCAGCGCCACCACCAGCACCATGCATGCAAAGCCGACCAGGCAGCCGCGCATCACGCGCAGGAAGGTCTTGTCGCCCATGTTCGGATAGAAGCCCTTGACCACGTTTTCGGCGAACGAGACCGAGGGCGCCAGCAGGGTCGCCGAGGAACAGCTCATGATCGCCGACAGCACCGCACCGAAGAACAGCACCTGGGCGAACACCGGCGTGTGCTGCAGCACCAGCGTTGGCAGCACCAGCTGGCTGTCCTTTTGCAGCAGTTCGCCGAACATGGCCGGATCGATCAGCGTCGCCGAGTAGGCGATGAACATTGGCACGAAGGTGAAGCAGAAGTAGATCGAGGCGCCGAGGATGGAGCCCCACAGCGCGATGCTGGCGCTCTTGGCCGAGGTCACGCGCTGGAACACGTCCTGCTGCGGGATCGAACCCAGCATCATGGTCATCCAGGTGCCGATGAAGGTCAGCCACAGCCAGGGGTCGGGGTCGGGAAAGAATTTCAGCTTGCCGGCGGCGCTGGCATGGTCGATCACCGCCGTGGCGCCACCGCCGACTTTTCCGCTCACGGTCCAGGCGATGAACAACAGACCGCCCATCGACACCGCCATCTGCACGAAATCGAGGATGGCCACCGAGAACATGCCGCCGAAGATGGTGTAGCTCAGCACGATGGCCGCGCCGAGGATCATGCCGGCTTCCTGCGACACGGCGCCGTCGGTGACGACATAGAAGATCAGCCCCAGGGCCTTGATCTGCGCCGCCACCCAGCCGAGGTAGGAGAGCACGATGCAGAGGGTGGTCAACACTTCCACCGTGCGGTTGTAGCGCATGCGGTAGAAATCGCCGAGGGTGATGATGTTGAGCTTGTAGAGGTAGCGCGAGAACAGCAGGCCGGCGATGATCAGGCACATCGACGAACCGAAGGGGTCGGCCACCACGCCGCCGAGGCCGTCCTTGACGAAGGTGGCAGAGACGCCGAACACCGCTTCGGCACCGAACCAGGTGGCGAACACCGTGGCAGTGACCACCGGCAGCGGCAGGCTGCGCCCGGCGACGGCGAAATCCTTGGCGTTATGGACGCGAGTCGCGGCATACAGGCCGATGCCGACTGAGACCATGAGATAGAGGATGACGAACCAGAGCAGCATGGCGGGTACCCGGGATCAGGGATCAGGCTGCGGAGTATAAATCCGGCAGGAGCTTGAGCAGGTCTCTGCGTACCTCGTCGAGCACGCTGCTCCATTCGCGGCGCGGTCCCTGGCGGTAGAGCGTCACGGAGGGATACCAGGGGCTGTCCCGCCGGTTCAGCAACCAGCGCCAATCCGGGGAGAAGGGCAAAAGAATCCAGGTTTGTTTGCCGATTGCTCCTGCCAGATGGGCGACGCTGGTATCTACGGTGACTACGACATCCATCAGCGAACACAAGGCTGCCGTTGCGGCGAAGGTCTGCAGTTCGTCGCCGAAATGCCGCAGCCGCGTGTCGCTGCCGAGCGCGTCCAGGTCGCTGGCGCGCACTTCCTTCTGCAGGCTGACGTAATCGCAACCGGAGGGCAGATGTTGCAGCAGTCTTGACAGCGCGATGCTGCGATCGCGGTCGTTGCCGTGCTTCGGGTTTCCGCTCCAGGCGATGCCTACCCTGGGCTTCGAGCGGACGCCGAGCTTTTGCGCCCAGGTCGCAATGTCGCTGGGGTTGGCATGCAGATAGGCCTGCGGCGCAGGTATCGTGGCGAGGTCGATATCCAAACCCAGCGGTAGTGAAAGCAACGGGCAATGCAGGTCGAAATCGGGCAATTGGCTTCCCCAGGGCAGCAAAACGTCGACCCCGTTGACTCCCTGCAGCAAGCCGAGCAATGGCGTGGGGACTTCCAGCAGGACTTTCGCGCCGCGTTTTGCCGCTTCGCCGGCAAAACGACAGAACTGGATCGTGTCGCCCAGTCCCTGTTCGCCATGCAACAGAAGCGTCTTGCCTTCGATCGGCTCCGAGCCAAGCCAAAGTGGTCGGTCGAGATGGCGCAACTTTGACATCAGTGCCCCGGTTTTCCAACGCCATTCGAGTTGGCGCCAGCCGTTCGCAAGATCTCCCACGGTCAGCAGTGCCAGGGCTTTATTGACACGGAACTGGGCGTTCTCGGGGGCGAGGGCAATGGCGCGATCGTAACTTTCCAGCGCCGCATCGAATCGCACCAGGGCAGCGAGCATCCTGCCTTGGTCAGAGTGAGCCTGGGCATGTTCCGGCTTCAAGGCAATGGCTGCGTCGTAGCTTGCCAGCGCGGATTCGTATCGCCCTAGGCTGTCTAGCACCGTGCCTCGGCTGAAATGCACGTCGAAGCTGCCGCATCCCAGTGAAATCGCCACGTCATAAGATGCCACTGCTGCTTCGCAGCGGCCAAGTTCCTGCAGCACCTTCCCTTTATTGATGTTTGCCTCGACGTGATCCGGTCGGAGGTCGATGGCCACTTGCAGAAGTTCCAGCGCACGGGCAAAGCGTTTCTTCTGCGCGGCGAGTGAGCCCGCCAGGAAGATCGCGTCGAAACAGGTGCGATCGAATTCCAGGATCGCATCGCAAATCGCTTCGGCGTCGTCGAGCCGCCCTTCATTCCGACAACGTACTGCAATCGAAAGTTGTGAACGGGAAAATTGACCGATCAGGTTCCGCAGCGTTTCCCGCGCTGCCGCATGGTTGGGCGCGATGTCTATTACCTTCCCGAAACAGGCAATAGCCTCGCGCTGCTTGTTTCGGCCGGCAAGCAGCGCTCCCAGCAGCTGCAATGCGTCAATATCCTGTGGCGCCGAAGCCAGGTGCGCACGGCAAGTCATCTCGGCGAGATCGACATTACCCTGCTGCAGAAAGGCAAGGGCCGTCTGGATCGGGCCGGACTCGTCGCTGTTGCTCATGCCAAAGAATTCGAGGCCCGGTGCGGCAAGGCTTCGTCGCGGGTTGAGCCCGGTTCAGGTGACCTGAATGGCGAAGCCAAGGGCGAACACCGCGACCGCCAGGGCCAGCCAGAGCATGTGGCGCAGGGCGCGCACCTCGGCGGCGAGGTTTTCCAGTTCGGGCTTGGGCGGCGGCATGGCAGTGGCGGTCAGTGCCTGGTGCACCAGGCGCGGCAGGGTTGGCAGCAGGCGCGCCCATTGCGCGGCTTCGCGCTTCAGGTTGGCTTCCAGTGCCAAGAGGCCCAGCTGTTCGCTCATCCAGCGTTCGAGGTAGGGGAAGGCGGTCTGCCACAGGTCGAGGTCGGGATCGAGTTCGCGGCCGAGGCCCTCGACATTGAGCAGGGTCTTTTGCAGCAGCACCAGCTGCGGCTGGATCTCGACGTTGAACTGGCGCGAGGTCTGGAACAGGCGCAGCAGCACGCGGCCGAGCGAGATTTCCTTCAGCGGGCGGTCGAAGAAAGGCTCGCAGACGGCGCGGATCGCCGCTTCGAATTCATCGACGCGCGTGTCCTTGGGCGCCCAGCCCGATTCGATGTGCGCCTCGGCGACGCGCTTGTAGTCGCGGCGGAAGAAGGCGAGGAAATTCTGCGCCAGGTAGTTCTTGTCGATGTCGGACAAGGTGCCGACGATGCCGAAGTCGAGTGCGATGTATTGGCCCTTGCGCGGGCCCTCGGTGCACACGAAGATGTTGCCCGGATGCATGTCGGCATGGAAGAACCCGTCGCGGAACACCTGGGTGAAGAAGATCTCGACCCCGGCCCGAGCCAGCTGCGGGATATCCACGCCCTTGTTGCGCAGGTCGTCGACCCGCGAGATCGGCGTGCCGTGCATGCGCTCCATGACCATCACGCTCTCGGTGCACCAGTCCCAGTGAACCTCGGGCAGCATCAGCAGGTCGGAGTCGGCGAAGTTGCGGCGCAGTTGCGAACAATTGGCCGCCTCCCGCATCAGGTCCAGCTCGTAATGCAGGTATTTGTCGAACTCGGCCACCACTTCGCGCGGCTTCAGGCGGCGGCCGTCGGCCCACATTTTTTCAAGCAGGTTGGCGGCCACCTGGAGCAGCGCGATGTCGTGCTCGATCACCGGCTGGATGCCGGGGCGCAGGATCTTCACCGCGACTTCGCGGCCATCCGGCAACTCGGCGAAATGCACCTGCGCCACCGAGGCGGAGGCGACCGGGCTGCGGTCGAAACGGGCGAAGACCTGGTCCACCGGCTTGCCGTAAGCCTGTTCCAGCTGTGCGATCGCCTGTTCGGTGGGGAAGGGCGGCACCCGATCCTGCAGGCGCGCCAGTTCGTCGGCGACATCCAGCGGCAGCAGGTCGCGACGGGTGGAAAGCACCTGGCCGAACTTGACGAAAATCGGCCCCAGATCCTCCAGGGCCTGGCGCAGCCTCACCGCGCGCGGCGCCGAGAGGTCGCGCCAGAACAGCAGGCCCTGCACGGCCCCCAGCAGGCGTGCGCCGAAGCCCTGTTCCAGTTCGTGGTCGAGGATCAGGCGGTCAAGGCCATGGCGATAGGCGACGCGGGCGATGCGGAACAGGCGGAAGATGCGCACGGAATGGGGACGACGAAGATGCAGATGTTGGAAAGGCCGGCGCCGGCGTGGCTCATGCCGGGCGCAGCGGCTGCAAGCGGGCAAGTATAATTCACGGTCCATCGAAAGCTCCGCGTAATACCGACATGGCTGCAAGCAGCGCAAATCCCGCACACGCCTTCGACGCCCGCCAGCACCTTGCCGGCCTGTTGCGCACGGCGCTGGCCAGCGTGGCACCCTCCCAGGGCCTGCCCGACATCCTTCTCGAACGCCCCAAGCAGGCCAGCCACGGCGATTTCGCCAGCAACCTGGCGATGCAGCTGGCACGCGAGCTGAAGACCAATCCGCGCCAGATCGCCGAGCGGCTGGTGCGCGAACTCCCCGCCTCGCCTTTCGTGGCCAAGGTCGAGATCGCCGGTGCCGGCTTCATCAATTTCACCCTGACGCCCGCTGCGCGCAGCGCCGTGGTGGCGACCGTGCTGGCTGCCGGCGGGGATTACGGACGTGGCGCGGCGAAGAGCGAACGCGTCGGCCGCCGCCTGCAGGTCGAATTCGTCTCTGCCAATCCCACCGGCCCGCTGCATGTCGGCCACGGTCGCGGCGCCGCCTACGGTGCCAGCCTGGCCTCGCTGCTGGCCTTTGCCGGCTACGAGGTGACGCGCGAGTATTACGTCAATGACGCCGGGCGCCAGATGGACATCCTGGCCGTCTCGGCCTGGTTGCGCTACCTCGATTTGTTCGGCGAGCCGCTGCCCTTTCCACCCAATGCCTACCAGGGCGGCTACGTGCGCGAGATGGCGGAACAGATCAGGCAGGCGCACGGCGACCGCTACGTGCACCCGGCCGAGGCGGTGCTGGCCTGCGTGCCCGAGACCGACGACATCGAGGCCCGCCTCGACGGTTTCATCCTGGCCGGCAAGGATTTGCTGGGCGAGGACTGGTCATATGTGCACAGCCATGTGCTGTCCGAGCAGCTCGCCGATTGCCGCGCCGACCTGGAAGAGTTCGGCGTGCATTTCGACGTCTGGTTCTCCGAGCGCAGCCTCTACGATACGGGCATGGTGGCGCGCGCCGTCGAGAAGCTGGAGAAGGCCGGCCACATCTACACCCAGGACGGCGCCAAGTGGTTCCAGTCCACCGCCTTTGGCGACGAGAAGGACCGCGTCGTGCAGCGCGAGAACGGCATCTATACCTACTTCGCCTCCGACATCGCCTACCACCTGAATAAGTTCGAGCGCGGCTTCGACAAGGTGATCGACGTCTGGGGTGCCGATCACCACGGCTACATTCCGCGCGTTCGCGGCGCCTTGCAAGCCTCGGGCGCCGACGCCGGCAAGCTCGACGTGACCCTGGTGCAGTTCGTCAGCCTATTCCGCGACGGGCAGAAGGTCTCGATGTCCACGCGCTCCGGCGAGTACGTGACCCTGCGCCAGCTGCGCGAAGAAGTCGGCAACGACGCCTGCCGCTTCTTCTACATGCTGCGCAAGTGCGACCAGGCGCTGGACTTCGACCTCGACCTGGCCAAGTCGCAGAGCAACGACAACCCGGTGTACTACGTGCAGTACGCCCATGCCCGCATCTGTTCGGTGCTGGCGCAGTGGGATGGCGACGAGTCGACACTGGCCAAGGCGGACCTCGCCGCCCTGCAGCACGAGCGCGAGTTCGCGCTGTGCGCGAGGCTGGCCGAGTTCCCCGAGCTGGTGCAGGCCGCGGCGCGCGACTACGCGCCGCACACGCTGGCCTTCTACCTCAAGGATTTGGCCGGCGATTTCCACAGCTGGTACAACGCCGAGCGCGTACTGGTTGACGACATGGTCATGCGCCAGGCGCGCCTGGCGCTGGCGCTGGCCACGCGCCAGGTGCTGAGGAACGGACTGGCACTGCTGGGCGTTTCGCAACCGATGAGCATGTGACGGGAATGGCATGAGCAAATTTGACAAGACAGGCAAGGTCGCTGTGCGCGGTGATGTGCCGCGCAAGAAGAAGAGCGGCGGCGGCACCCTGCTCGGCATCTTCATCGGCCTGGTGATCGGCATCCTGATCGCGTTCGGCGTGGTCTGGTACCTCAACAAGTCGCCGCTGCCCTTCCAGAACAAGTACGAAGGTGCGCCCAAGGCCGAAAAGCCGGCGGCCGGCAATGGCGCCGCCGCGCCTGCGCCGCTGCCGGGCAAGCCGGGCGACAAGCCGGCCGAGCGCCGCTTCGACTTCTACAACATCCTCGAAGGCAAGCAGCCGCAGGGCGGCATGCCGCCGGTGGGCGCACCGACTCCGGCCCCTGCGGCCGGCACCACCCCACCTGCCGCGGCGCCGGCCGCCGGGGCGGCCCCTGCGGCCGGCGCTCCCGTCGTCGATGCCAAGCCGCAGCTTAACGATGTGTTCTACCTCCAGGTCGGTTCGTTCCAGAAGGCTGCCGACGCCGACAACCTCAAGGCCAAGCTGGCGCTGACGGGGCTGTATGCCAGCGTCCAGGAAGTGAATATTCCGGACAAGGGTACGATGCATCGCGTGCGCGTCGGGCCCTTCCGCGACCCCGACGAAATGAACCGCGCCCGCGCCCTGCTGGCGCAGAACGGTGTGCAGGCCTCGGTCGTCAAGCAGAAGGAATAGCCGGATGATCCGGCGCATCGGTATCGCGCTGTTGCTGTCCTGCGCCTGCCTGATGGCGGGTGCGGCGGATTTGAAGCCGGGGCAGGACTATCGCGACATCGATCCGCCGCTTGCACCCGATCGCAACAAGGTCGAGGTGACCGAGTTCTTCTGGTACGGCTGCCCCCATTGCTTCAATCTCGAATCGGTGATTCCTCGCTGGGCGGGCAAGTTGCCGCCCAGCGTGAATTTCCGGCGCGTGCCGGTGGTGTTTCCGGATGGCAAATGGACGCCGGGCGCGCGCCTGTACTACACGCTCGAAGCGATGAACCTCCTCGAGCGACTGCATGCGGACGTGTTTTTTGCCATCCATGTCGAGCGCAAGCGCCTGCATGACCAGAAGACGCTGTTCGAATGGGTGGCCGGCAAGGGTGTCGATGCCAAGGCCTTCGCCGAAGCCTGGGGCTCCTTCGGAGTCCATAGCCGCGTGCAGCAGGCGCGCGAGCTGACCACGCGCGCGGGGCTCAACGGCGTTCCCGCCATGGTGGTCGATGGCCGGTACCAGGCCATCACCCCCGAAAAGTACGAAGACCTGCTGACCCTGGTCGATCGCCTGATCGATCGCGCCCGCGCCGAGCGCGGCGGGAAATAGTGCGCGTCTTTCTTACCGGTGCCTCGAGCGGCATCGGCGAGGCACTGGCCCGCCACTATGCGGCGCAAGGCGCCACGCTGGGTCTGGTGGCGCGGCGTGAAGCCAGGCTGGTCGCGATTCTCGCCTCGATTCCCGGCCGCCATCAGTGCTATGTGCTGGATGTCGCCGATGGTGCCGCGCTGCAGGCCGCAGCGCAGGACTTCATCGCCGGCGGCTGCCCCGACATCGTGATAGCCAATGCCGGCATTTCCGCTGGCACGCTGGCGCACGAGGCGGGCGACCTGCACGCCTTTCGCCGCATTTTCGAAACCAATGTGCTGGGCATGGCGCAGACTTTCCAGCCCTTCGTCGCCGCCATGCGAGTGCGCGGCAGCGGCCGCCTGGCCGGCATCGCCTCGGTGGCGGGCATTCGCGGCCTGCCCGGAGCCGGCGCCTATTGCGCCTCGAAGTCGGCGACCATCACCTACCTTGAATCGCTGCGCGTCGAATTGCGCGGCAGCGGCGTCAAGGTCGTCACCATTGCGCCGGGTTACATCGCGACGCCGATGACCGCCGTCAACGACTATCCGATGCCCTTCCTGATGCCCGCCGACGAGGCTGCCTGGCGCTTCGCCCGTGCCATCGAGCGCGGCTCCAGCTATACGGTGATTCCCTGGCAGATGGGCGTGGTCGGCAAACTGCTGCGGCTGTTGCCGAATGCGCTGTTCGACCGTGCCTTCGCCCGCGCCGGACGCAAGCCGCGCGGCCTCGATCTTTGATTCGACGATGCAGCGTCGCCGTTGCGCCGGCGCCGACTTTTCACGCCATCCGCGTCAGGGGTTTGCGCCAGCCAGGCCATTTTCGGCGGCCAGCCGGTCTGCCAGTTCGACTAGGCGGGAGTGCTCGAGGTCGGCGGCAATGCGCTGGAGCAGCGGGCGCAGGGCCGGCCCCTTCATCCCCGGCCTGACGCGCGGGTCGTAGAGCATTTTCAGCACGAGGTAGTCGAGGCCGGTCAGGTAGCTGCGTACCGTGCCGTGATGGAAGATCGACGGCAAGGGACGTTCGGTGTCGTTCGATATGCCGAGCATGTGGGTTAGTTCCTCGACCACGCAGGCGACCAGTTCGCCCCGGCTGCGGGCACGATCGACGGGTATCAGTGCCGTGGCACGAACGATGGCGCCGCTGCGGTCCGCGCGCAGGCTGGCGAGGCACATGCTGTCGCGGAAAAACCGTTCGCGTCGGCCGTCGCTGTCGTTGCCGGCGAACGCCTGAAGGTCCGCGTCGAGCCGCTCGTCGCTGCTCATCACGATCACGAAGTTGGCCTCGCCCGGCGTTGCCGCCGGTGCGATGTCGAGGTCGGTGATCTGCGCCACGTGCCAGAGATGGGTGGCGACCAGCTCCTCGTGCAAGCCCGCATCGCCGACGCGATGCACCACGTGATAGCGAATCGGGGAAACCCACTTGCGCACCGGGGTTTCGCGGCTGGAGTATTCGCTGCGGAGGGCCAGCTCGACGAAGGCATCCACAAGGCGATCAGGGGTTTTCCAATGCGCCTCGCTGTCGGCATGCAAAGCCGAGGCGCTGCCCAGCAATACGCTGAACAGCAAAACCCGCCAATACGGCACCGGCGCCACGATCAGCCTCCTGATTCGAGGCCGGCGCCACTCCCCGCCACGCTTGCGTCATGCAGCCGCGGTAGCGGCGCCAGCACTTTCAGTGTAGACCGGCGGGCGAAAAAGTCGAGGGCGAATGCGCCCGCAATCCCTCAATCGGGAATCCGCATGATGCAGCGCTCGAACTCGCTGCCGTGATCGAGGATGCGGTACAGCGTCATGGCCTGAATCTGCTGCCCGACCATGACCTCGATGCGGCGATCAAGACGAAAACTGCCGGAGCGCAGCAGCAAGCTGGCCGGTATCCGCAGCGCAGGGATTTCCGGCAGGAGGAAGGCCTGGCGCCAGTCGCTGCTGCTCCCGTCGGGATTGCACAGGCGCACCGTCACGGCCTTGGGCTCGCCAGGCAAGAGCTGGATGCCGGCGGTCAGCGTATCCTTCCCCTCACGCAGCGCCCAACGCACCACGGCCAGCGAAAACCACGGGCCATCCGCCGTTCGCGTGGCCAGCAACTGTCCGGCGCCGATCCTCGCTCCCTTGTCGATCCCGCGCGAGAGGCGCATGCCGCCGGCGGACTCGTTGAGCAACTGCCAGTCATCGATCACCGACCAGCTTTCCATCCCGGTGACATCGTCGCTTGCGCTCTGGTGCGCGAGCAAGCGGCGGTCGCCGAAGGTCTCGAATTCCTCGCGTTCGCGGCGCAGCGCGGCGGCATCGCGGCGCGGCGGACGGAAGGGCTTGCCACCGCTCAGCTGGCAATGCACCGCATCGAAACCGACCAGCACCTGGCAGCTGCCGTGGGCGGAGCGGCGCGTCTCGCCGCGCAGCGTGCCGCCCTGGCACCAGCGTTGCAGCACGCGGCGCAAGAGATGCGCGGCGGCCGGTTGGGTGACGTCGTCGCCGAGCTGCAGGGTTGCCGGCGCATGGCCCTGGTCCAGCAGGCTGATGCGCGACTGCAGGCTCTTGCGCAACTCAGTGGTTTCCAGCCAGCGACCGCCCGGCGTCGGGTGCGGCAGGTAGCTCGCTGGCCGGTCCGATTCGAGATCGACCCACAAGGGCTGCGCCCGGTTGCGAATGTCTTCCGGGGGCGCCTGCAGTAGTTCCAGCTTGCCGCCCCAGCGGCGTGCCCAGCGCGCCACCCAGGCCAGGTGGCGGGCGGAAAGTTCGAACAGGTTGGCGCTGCTCAGCAGATTGCATTCGGCATAGGCGGCAAGCGCGCTGGTCGGCAGCTGGCCGTGGCGCACCGGGTCATCGACCGTCAGGCTGGCCACGCCCAGGGTTTCGGCGGCGGCGAGGATGCGGTGCAGCTTGAGCCAGTAGCCGCCGTCGGGTAGTTGTTCGCCGCGGCAAAGATCCACCTGCCAATCGGCGAACACCGAGAGCGTGCGCTGGGCGAGCAGGGCCTGCAATGCCGCTGCCTCCTTGCCGCGGCCATCGGCGGCGGTGGAGAAGCAGCGCAGGTAGCCCAGCGCGAGGAGGTTCCAGACCTCGAGCGAGGTTTCCAGCACATGCTGTTCCGCCGGGGCGAGCGGTAGCGGACGCGCGGCGAACGCCTTGGCGGCGTCCTCCTGCAGGCGACAGACCGAGCCGCGCAATTCCTCGAGGATCGCCAGGCGCTCGGCGACCGGCAGGTCGAAATGGTGCAGCAGGCCCAGCTGGCGAAGGACGATGCCTTGGGCCTGGGTCGGGTTGGCGAGGGGAACTTGGTGCAGCCAGTCGCGGCATTCCCGTGCCGCAAGGAAGGCGGGCGCCTGGTCGCGCCCCGTGGCGGGCAGTTCGAAATTCATGACGATCTCCTGGTGATCCCGCCGCCGTGGGAGGCGCCCGATTGCGCGCTCCGGTAGGCCGGTGATTTTGCGTCTCCACCTTTCGGCGGGTTTGCCTTGTTTCAGAACCGATGAGTGCTTTATATGTGAATGATGCGCGGTCGGTCAAAGGGACCTGTGTTCGCGAGTGACTTTCGTCACGGCGCTGGCCGGCAATCCGTCACGGTGCGCGGCAAATGACATGCGGGAGAGGTCGGCGCCGTGCGTTCATCGCCGACTTTTGGGGAGGCCTCAGCGGCCCGGCCGTTCCCGGGCGCGCAAGTCGAAGAGCAGGACTTCGGCGGTCTCGCCGCGCTCCAGCGCCAGTGTTCCGGGCGTGCGCACCCGTGCCCCGTCGCCCGCGGCCAGCGGCGTGCCATTCACCGACAGGCGGCCGCGCGCGACATGCAGGTAGGTGTGGCGACCGGGATCGACGAGGTAGTCGGCGCGCTCCGTGCCATCGAACAGGCCGGCATACACGCGGGCGTCCTGATACACGCCCAGCGCACCATCTACGGCGTCTGGGGCGATGACCAGGCGCAGGCGGCCACGCTTTTCGGCATCCGGGAAATGCTTCTGCTGGTAGCGCGGCGCCACGCCCTGCCGATCCGGCGCGATCCAGATCTGGAGGAAATGTACCGGCTCGCTGTGCGACCCGTTGAACTCGCTATGGCGAATGCCGCGTCCGGCGCTCATCATCTGCACGTCGCCGCGACGGATCACCGAGCCGGTGCCCATCGAATCCTTGTGCTCCAGGGCGCCCTCCAGCACGTAGCTGAAGATCTCCATGTCGCGATGCGGATGGGTGGGAAAGCCCATGCCCGGCGCCACGCGATCGTCATTGATCACCAGCAGGTCGGAGAAGCCGACCTGCGCCGGATCAAAGTAGTCGCCGAAGGAAAACGTGTGACGCGAATCTAGCCAGCCGAAATCGGCATGGCCGCGGTCATTGGCATGGCGTAGTTCCAGCATCGGGCTCTCCTTCGGCGTCGGGTAGGCGTGTTTCAGCGATTCCAGCGCGCAGCGGTTTCGGCCACGCGTTGGCCGAACAGGCGCGCGGTTTCCAGGTCGCCGGGCAACGGGCCTTCCTCGGGGCTGGAGTCGGACGGCGACTGCGCCATGGCGCCGGAGAAGGCGCCCAGCCAGTTGACGTCGTTGCGCTGCGCCGCCTTGCTGTTGGCCGGCATCATGCCGGTGCCGACCCAGACCATGCCCTGCTGCATCGAGAGCGCAAAAAGGTAGTTCAGGGTTTGCACCTTGTCGCCGTTCATCGATGCCGAATTGGTGAAGCCGGCGGCGATCTTGTTCTTCCACTTTGAAGTGAACCAGGCCTTGGAGCTGGCATCGGCGAATCGCTTGAACTGCCACGACGGGCCGCCCATGTAGGTGGGCGTGCCGAAGACGATCGCATCGGCGGCGTCGAGCTTTTCCCAGGCGCCATCGGCCAGCTGGCCCTCGGCATTGATCTCGACCAGCTCGGCGCTGGCGCCGGCAATGCCTGCGGCGCCCTTGGCGACGGCTTCGGCCTGCTTGCGGGTGTGGCCGTAGCCACTGTGATAGACAACGACGGTGTGCGACATGGTAAGACCTCCGTGGATTAGCTTCGATAAAGCTGATGGTTAATTTGCTAAAACTGCCCAACTTTCACTGCCTGAAAGTTGAGTAGAATGTTCAGGTAAGGTGCAGTATCAAGTATTTAAAGGCTTCTAGCCGTGAGACTTTTCCCTGCCTTGGATCGAATTTTTCGAATGTATCCCCTGTCGACATGCTCAAACTGAGCCTCGACGCCATCGAAATCATCGATGCCATCGATCGTGGCGGGTCCTTTGCCGCCGCCGCCGAGGCCCTGCACAAGGTGCCGTCGACCATTTCCTACACGGTGGCCAAGCTGGAGGAGCAACTCGGCTTCGACCTCTTCGCCCGCCGTGGGCCGCGCGTCAGCCTGACCCCGGCCGGGCGCGAACTGCTGGCCGAAGGCCGCTGGCTGCTGCGTTCGGCGGCCGACCTCGAGTCGCGCTTGCGCCGCATCGCC
Organism: uncultured beta proteobacterium; assembly: GCA_903908065.1. GTDB lineage: Bacteria > Pseudomonadota > Gammaproteobacteria > Burkholderiales > Rhodocyclaceae > Sulfuritalea. The sequence continues at coordinate 27,778 of CAIVQO010000072.1, forward strand.
ACCGGTTACGAATCCGAGCTGCGCCTGGTGCATGACTCGCTCTTGCCGGTGACGGCGCTGGTCGGGCACATCCGCGATTTCGAGGCGCTGGACTGCGGCACCCGCCTGCGCATCTGCACCGAGGTAATGACGGGCGCCTGGGAGGCGCTGCGCGAAGGGCGCGCCGAGATCGTGCTGGCAGTCGGCGATCCGCCGCCGGGATTCGCCCAGCACGCCAGGCGCCTGCGCGCGATCGAGTTCGTGTTCTGCGTCGCCCCCGGCCACCCGCTGGCCCGCCTCGATCGCCCGCTCACCGAAGAAGACCTGCTGGCCCATACCGCCATCGTCGTCGCCGATTCGGCGCGCCTGCTGCCGGCGCGCAGCATTGGCCTGGTCTCGGGCCGTTCGCGCATCACCGTGGCCAACATCGAGGCCAAGATTGCGCTGCAAATTGCCGGCCTGGGCTATGGCTTCCTGCCGCGCTGTCGCATCGATGCGGCGCTGAAGAAGCGCGAACTGGTCGAGCTGGCCGTCGCCGAGGCGCGGGCCGCCGAGCCGCTGTGGCTGGCCTGGAGCGCCGAGGGCGAACAGGGCGAGGCGCTGAAGTGGTGGCGCGCGCGCCTGCAGGCGGCCGACGCACTGCAGGTCGCCTGAATCGCCGTAGCATCAGCGCCGACTTCCGAATGCCATGACCACCACCACGCCCCTCGACCCGCGCCGCGAACGCCTGCTGCTGCTGACCCTGGCCGGCATCCAGTTCGCGCACATCCTCGATTTCATGATCATGATGCCGCTGGGCCCGATGCTGATGCGGGAACTCGGCGTCGGCACCCACGAGTTCGGCCTGCTGGTCTCGTCCTACACCTTCTCGGCGGCCTTCACCGGCCTGCTGGCAGCGATGTTCGTCGACCGCTTCGAGCGCAAGCGCCTGCTGCTGACCATGTTCGGCCTGTTCGCCGTGGCCACCCTGGCCTGCGGCCTGGCGCCCGGCTACTGGACCCTGCTGGCGGCGCGCGGCACCGCCGGCGCCTTCGGCGGCGTGCTCGGCTCGATGGTGCAGACCATGGTCGGCGACCTGATTCCTTTCGAGCGGCGTGGTCGCGCCAGCGGCACCATCATGTCGGCGTTTTCGCTCTCCACCGTGGCCGGCGTGCCGCTTTCGCTCTACTTGGCCAACCATTTCGGCTGGCGCTTCCCCTTCTATTTCATCGCCCTGCTGTCCTGCGGCCTGCTCGCGCTGGGATGGAAGATGCTGCCCGAATTGCGCGGCCACCTGCCCTCGTCGGATGTGAACGAGGAGGAACGCGCCCATCCCTTCAGTGCGATGTTCGAGGTGCTGCGCGACGCCAACCACCGCCGCGCCTTCCTCTTCATGGGCTTGATCATGATCTCGGGATTCTCGGTGATCCCTTACATCACCATCTACATCACCTCGAACGCGAACATCCGCATCGAGGACATTCCCCTGATCTACCTGTTCGGCGGCGCCGCGACCTTCTTCACCTCGCGCCTGATCGGACGCCTCGCCGACCGCCACGGCAAGATTCGCGTCTATCGCCTGGTGGCGTTCGGTTCGCTGTTGCCGTTGCTGGTGATCACCCACCTGTGGCCGGTGCCATTGTGGCTGCTGATCTTCTGGTCCACCGTGTTCTTCATCCTGGTGCCGGGGCGCATGGTGCCGGCGATGGCCGTGGTGACCTCGGCGGTGCAGCCGCGCCTGCGCGGCACCTTCCTGTCGATGAACGGCGCCGTGCAGCAGCTGGGTTCCGGTTTCGCTTCCTGGCTGGGCGGCGCGATGATCGCCGTCGACGCCACCGGGCGCGTCAGCGGCTACAACCATGTCGGCTGGCTGGCCGCTGCCGCGACGCTGCTGGCGATCGCCTTCGTCGGCCGCATCCGCATGTACACCGGGGGCGTCCCCGGCTGAGATTTCAGTTGGCGGCTTTTTGCGGCGCCGGCGGGTGCAGCGACAGGCGCATCTCGACCACGCCGGGGCCGGTCTTCAGCTCGAAGCCGAGCTTGCGCGCCAGGTCCTGCATGCGCGTGTTTTCCGCCAGGGTCTCGCCGCGCAGCATGCCGATGCCGCGGTTGCGCGCGCAGTCCACCAGGCTCTCCATCAGGCGCCGTCCGAGGCCGCCGCCCTTGACGTCGGAGGCGACCAGTATCGCGAACTCGGCCACCGCGTTGTCCGGGTCGGCCACCATGCGCGCTTCGCCCAGCGAACGTTCGACGCCTTCGGCGTCGCGCTCGATCGCCACCAGCGCGATCTCACGGTCGTAGTCGATTTGGGTGAAGCGTGCCAGCTGCGAACGCGGCAATTTGCGCATGGTGCCGAAGAAGCGCATGCGCGAATCTTCCGGGTCGAGCGAGGCGATCAGGTCGGCCAGCGTGGTTTCGTCCTCCGGCCGGATCGGCCGGATCAACAGCTTGCGCCCCTGCCAGTCGATATGCTGTTCGAGTTCCTTGGGGTAGGGGCGGATGGCGAAGCGGCGGAAGCCGAGGCGGCGCCCGCGGCGTTCGACGTGGATGCGGCGCTCGCGTGCCACCACGCCGCTGGTTTCGACATGGATCGGGTCGAGTTCGATGGCGGTGACTTCGTCGATGTCGGTCAGCAACTGCGACAGCCGCAGCAGCGTCGTCGCCAGCTCGGTTTCGAGCGCCTCGCGTTCGTCCTCGGAGGCGTCGCGGGCGAAGCCGCCGCGCGTCACCAGGTCCATCGCCAGGCGTCGGTTCAGCGGCGGCAGGGCGACTACGGTGCGCCGTTCGCCGGCGCCGGCCTCGCCAAGGTAGATCACCGGGCCGAATACGGCATCGTCGGTGACGCCCAGGCGCAGGGGCGGCAGGCCGCTACGCGCTGCGCTTGGCCGCAGGCGGTAACCGCTGACGCGGACACCCGGGAAATCCTTGCGCGAGCGGGCACGCAGGCCGCGCGTGGCGATGCGGATGTCCTCCGGCGAGCGCAGTTCGCGTGCCACCAGGGCGTGGTCCACGTCATTGGCCAGGTTCAGCGCCAGGTCCACCGGGTAGCCGATCTCGTCGGCGGTGGCGATCGCAGCGTCGATGTTCACAGCCGCCGTCGAGTCTTCGGCCTCGATGCCATACGCCAGCAGCAGTTGCCGCGCCGCGCGCGGCGGCAACAGCTGGGCGCCGGCCTCCAGCGCTTCGTGCACGGCATCACGCGCACGCTCCAGGTTGGGCACGAATTCCTCGGCCACCGAGGGCGGCATCTGCAACAGCAGTTCGCGGTTGCGCTCATAGTTGACGATGCCGAGGAAGATGCCGATCGCCTTTTCCGGCGAGTCGTGGGCCAGTACGCCCTGAGCTGCCGCCACCTGCTGCGCCTGCTGCATGGCGCTGCCGCCGACCCAGCAGCTGAAAATGTTCTTCGCGGTTTTCTTCGCCGCGGCGCCGATCGCATCCGCGACCTCGTTGCCATTGGCGAAGGGCGAGGGCGAATACACCGTCAGCACCGCGTCGACATCCTTGTCGGCAACCAGCGCATCGAGCGCGGCAGTCCAGCTCTCCGGACTGAGGTCGGGCGGCAGGGCCAGCGGATTGGCCGGGGCGGTCCCGGTGCGCATCAGGCCGGCAAGCAGCGCGGCAGTTTCGGGCGCAAACCGCGCCAGGCGTCCGCCGTGCTTCAGCAGCGTACCGGCGGCGATGCGGCCCAGGCCCTGGCCGTTGCCTACGATCGCCAGCCGCTCGCCGCGCAGTGGGCGTACCCGCGCCATGGCCTCGGCGGCGTCGAACAGGTCTTCCAGGGTGTCGATGCGGATCCAGCCGGCGCGGCGCAGCGCCGACTCGTAAACGTCGTCGCCACGGAAGGGCAGGGCCCTGTCGCCGGCATCGAGGCGCGCGCCGCGCATCGCCACGATCGGCTTGTTGCGCGCCGCCGCGCGTGCCGCCGACATGAACTTGCGCGCTGCCGGCACCGTCTCGAACTGCACCAGGATGGCCTCGGTATCCGGGTCCTCGGCCAGCCAGTCGAGCACGTCGGCGAGGTCAATGTCCATCCCGGCGCCGAGGTGTACCACGGCCGAAAAGCCGATGCCCTTGCCCGCCGCACGGTCGAGCGCCGCCGCCGCAATTGCCGCCGATTGCACCACCAGCGCCACGCGGCCGCGCTTTGCCATCACCGGCGCGACGCTGGCATTGAGGCCGCAGCCTGGCACCACCAGGCCGCCGCTGCTCGGGCCCAGCACGCGCACCAGCCGCGGCCGGGCTGCATCGAGGATGGCCTTGCGTGCCTCGGCGATCTGCGCCTCGTTCAACTTTTCGTGCAGCGAGGGTCCGATGATCACGGCGCGCGTGCCGCGCTCGCCGAGTTCGCCGACGATCTCGGCAATGTCGCGCAGCGGCGCGCAGACGATCGCCAGGTCGGGAACCGTTTCCAGTTCGGAGACATGCATGTGGCCGCCGATGCCGAACAGCGAATGTTTCTTCGCCCGGGCGTGCAGGATCGGCCCCTTGTAGCCGCCGCCGGCAAGGTTGCGCTCCACCACGTCGGCATAGCAGCCTGGCTGGTGGCCCTCGGCAACGATGGCGACGGAGCGCGGACGGAACAGGAAATCGAGGTTGCGGACGGTCATTGCAGTGCCGGAGAACGGAGGGTACGACGAGTGGCGGCACGTTGGAATTCTGCCATACTCGTTCGTTGCGACTGGGTGAAACCGTCTAGCGAATCGCCGACATTTCCCCCTTCGCGAGAAAGCCCGCAGGGATTTGTGCCCTGTTGCAGCCTCTTCACTGGACGTTACCGGCGGATACTGCAGCCAGCTTCAAGCAGTCCTATCGGGCAATTCGGTGACTATCGCGTCCACCACGCCAGCGCGATGAAGATCGCGAGGGCGATGAAGCCGTAGGTCTTCCACGGCCTTTGTTTCTCGGCGTAGGGGTCGGTTAGTGAGCGTTCGGCGCCCTCGGGCAGTTTCGCCATCTGGGTCAGCGAGGTACCGAAGGGGATGTTGATGCGGGCGCGCGCATTCACCGCCCAGCCATTGGCGTCGAGGATCGGGCCCAGCGTGCGGCTGTGCAGCTTGAACCAGGCGACGATCACCGAAGGACCGGAAATCAGCAGCATCAGGCCGACCACGACCAGCGGCATCTGCCACCACTTGAGGCCGAGCATGCCGGTGACCACCGACGCCGCCGCCGTGCCGAGGGCGCCGACGGCAAGGCCGATGGCGGCAAAGATGCCGGCGAACTTGCCGACATCGAAGGCCTGTTGCGCGGGCGGCTTGGCGGCAGGCGCCTCCACTTTCTTCACCGCCGAGGTGGCGGCTTCGGCGAGCTTGCCTTCGACGGCGCTGGCCTTGCTTGCGGCAAGTTTCTGCAACTGCTCGGCGACCATGCGAGCGAGCTTTTTGTAGGGTGACCAGAAAGCCTGGCGCAGACTGATGGGGTGGTCCACGATCTTGGTGATGGTGGCGTCCCAGTCGCGCCCCTGTCGGTCGTAGAACACGCCATTGCGCCCGACCATCAGCTGGTCGGAATCGCCGGCGGTGAACGCGGCGGCGATGGTCTGTTTGGCGCCAGGACGAACGCAGTCGCAATACACCAGGCAGATGCGTGAGAGGCCGGCCAACGCCGCATGCTTGCCCGCGTCGTTGACCGAGATCACCAGCTCGGCAGCGCGGCCGTCGAGATACAGGGTACCGATCTGGAAGGTGGCCTTGCCCTGGCGCGTGTAGAAATCGCGGAAAGCAACGAAGTTGTTGGCCAGGGTCAGCAGGTCGCGCACGTAACGCGCCAGCCGTTCAAGATCGCGCACCGCCTCGGCCTCCGGCGGCAGTCCGGCGGGCTTGGCGGCCTGCCAGGCGCCGTATACCGCCAGCTGGTCCTGCACCGCGAGCCAGTCGCTTTCGCTGAGGCCGGGCCGCGCGCCGAGCAGGGGCACCACTACGGCCTCGCGGAAGGTGCCGATGCGTTCGGCCCATGCCGGGTTGATGCCGGAATCGATGCCGGCGCCCAGCGGCACCGTGGCGCCAGCGCCGACTTTTGCCAGCGGCAGCGCGGCAATCTCGGCATGCCCGTTGTTGAGGGCCGCGCCGCCCAGCGCCTTGAGGCTGTCGTCCGAGGCGTTCATTGCGTCTTCGGCACGGGCATCGAAGGCGGCCAGGCGACAGCGGACAAAGAAGTCGTCGAGCTTTTCCTTCACCGCTGCGAGCGCGCCACAGGCGGCCTCGGTGGCGTCGCCCAGCGGCCGCGCGGCGGCACCGCCGGCTTCCCAGGCGGCGAGCGCGCGTGCCGAATACTCGGCTTCGGCGGCGCTGGCGGCCTCCACGGTGACCAGGGTTTCACCATCCTTCAGCAGGCCGCGCGCCACCGCAGCGATGGCCTCGTCCTTGATCGCGCCCAGCGGCACGCCGCCGAGCTTTTGCTCGAACACCTTGCTGTCATTGAGGCGCGCGGCGGCCCAGTCGATGGCCGCCAGCAGCTCGGGGGCGCGGATGTGGCCGTCGTTGTCGCTGTCCAGCAGCGCCAGCGTGCGGGCGTCGAATTCGACCCCGGTGGTGGGGCAGGACAAGGCCACCCAGAGTTTCTGGTCGAGGTTCCTGAGGTTGACCAGGTCGGCGGCCGTGTCGATGCGTACCTGGTCGAAGCCGCCGGCGAGGAAGAACTTCCAGGTGTGGCTCATGCGCGCTCTCCAACGAAGGGGTTGTAGCGACGCTCTTCGCCGAAAGTCGACATCGGGCCGTGGCCGGGGATGAAATCGACATCGTCGCCGAGCGGCCAGAGTTTATCTCGGATGGATGAAATCAGTGCCGCATGGTTGCCGCGCGGAAAGTCGGTGCGGCCGATGCTGCCGGCGAACAGCACGTCGCCGACAATGGCCAGCTTCGTCGGCGCATGGAAGAACACCACATGGCCCGGCGTGTGGCCGGGCGTATGGATCACAGCGAGCGTCTGCTTGCCGACGGTGACGGTGTCGCCATCCTCTAGCCAGCGGTCGGGGCTGAAGGCCTGTGCCGGCGGGAAGCCGAAGCTGCGGCTTTGCTGGGGCAATTGGTCGATCCAGAAGCTTTCTTCGCGCTGCGGACCTTCGATCGGCAGGCGCAGCTGCTGCGCCAGGCTGCCGGCGCCACCGGCGTGGTCGATGTGGCCGTGGGTCAGCAGCAGCTTCTCGAGCCTGACGCCCAGGCTGGCGGCGGTGGCGATCAGCCGCTCGATGTCGCCGCCGGGGTCGACCAGGGCGCCTTGCATGGTCTCGGTACACCAGACCAGGCTGCAGTTCTGTTCGAAGGGGGTGACGGGAACGATGCGGTAGTCGAGGCTCATGGCAATGGGATGCGGTGATGGTGTGGATTCGGGGAAACGCCACCGGCTCAGCCGGTGGCGGGGCCGGACTGGGCGACGATCGCGGCCAGCTCGCGGCGGGCCACTTCGTACTCGGCGCGCAGGGCCGCGAGGGCCTCGTCGGCGCCGGCGACGCCGCCGGCACGGCCGATGCGTTCGAGTTCCATGCAGTGCGTGCGCATGCGTCGCGCACCAAGGTTTTCGATGCTGGAAAGGTAGCGGTGGGCCTTGTTGGCGAGCAGTTCCGCTTCACCGGCGGCGATCGCGGCAGCAAGCTTTTCCAGATGCTGCGGCGAGTCGATGAAGAACAGGTCGACCACGTCGGCTACAAGCGTCGGCTTGCGCTCGTCCTGCAGTTCGAGCAGCTGGGCGATGCGGCGCGGGTCGATTACCGGTACCGACTCCGGGCCGACCGCTGCCGTTTCCGGTGCCGGCGGCGGCGCCGACCCCACGGCCAGCAATACGGCGCGGATGTCGTTGAGTTCCACGGGCTTGGAAACGTAGGCGTCGACCCCGGCGGCGAGGCATTTTTCACGGTCGCCGGGCATCGCGTTGGCGGTCATGGCGATGACCCGCGGCCCTTCCTTGCCGTAGCGCGAGCGCAGGCGGCGGGTGGCTTCGAGGCCGTCCATCTCGGGCATCTGCACATCCATCAGCACCACGTCGTAGCTTTGCCGCTCGAGGGCATCGAGGACTTCGACGCCACTCGCCACCAGGTCGGCGCGGTAGCCGAGGTGGGCCAGCAACTGCTGCACCACCTTCTGGTTCACGGTGTTGTCCTCGGCAACGAGGATCTTCAGCGGCAGCTTGTCGGCCAGGTTGGCCGGCACCTGTACCGGCGGCAGTGGCTGGGAACGCTCCGTGTCCAGGCAGGTGGCGTGCAGCAGCGAGTCGAGCAGCGCGGCGGGCTTGATCGGCTTGTTGAGGTAGGCGGAAAAGGCCGCCGTGTCCATCGACGAATCGCGGTTGCGCTGGTGGGTCACCGAGGTCAGCATGATCAGCGGCAGGGCCAGTGCGTCGCGGTGCTTGCGGATCTCGAGCGCCAGCGCCAGGCCATCCATTTCCGGCATGCTCATGTCGAGGATGCCAACGTCGAAGGCATGGCCATGGCGGATGAAATCCAGCGCCTCGATGCCGGACGCGGCGGCCGAGGGCAGCATGCCCCAGATCAGGGCCTGCTTGACCAGGATGCGGCGGTTGGTGCTGTTGTCATCGACGATCAGCACGCGCCGGCCGGACAGCGCCGAGGAATATTCCTTGAGGTAGCTGTTGGCCAGCTGCGGGCCGGCGGCTTCGGCGGCGATGGTGAAGGAGAAGGTGGAGCCGGTGCCGACGGTGCTTTCCACCCACATGGTGCCGCCCATCATTTCGGCCAGGCGTTTGCTGATGGCCAGGCCGAGGCCGGTGCCGCCGTACTTGCGCGTGGTCGAGGCATCGACCTGGCTGAAGGACTGGAACAACATGTCCAGTTTGTCCTCGGGGATGCCGATGCCGGTGTCGCGCACGGCGAACAGGGTGTCGTGATGCTCGTCCGCACGCGGCGCGGCGGAAACGTTGATCACTACCTCGCCGCGATGGGTGAACTTGATCGCGTTCGACAGCAGGTTGGCGAGGATCTGGCGCAGGCGGGCGACGTCGCCGACCAGCGAGGCCGGCACGCTGTCGTCGATGAAGTAGGCGAGGTTGATGTTCTTTTCGCCCGCCTCGGCGCTGATCAGGTCCATGGCTTCTTCGAGGCAGCGGCGCAGGTCGAAGGGATAGCGTTCGATTTCGAGCTTGCCGACTTCGATCTTGGAATAGTCGAGGATGTCGTTGATGATCGTCAGCAGGGCTTCGCTGCTGGCGCGCACGGTCTCGGCGTAATCGCGCTGTTCGTCGTCGATGCGGGTGTTGAGCAGCAGGCTGGTCATGCCGATCACGGCATTCAGCGGCGTGCGGATCTCGTGGCTCATGTTGGCGAGGAACATGCTCTTGGCCTGCATCGCGGCCTCGGCGCGCTCTTTTGCCGTCTTCAGTTCGCGTTCGTGCGCCACCTGCGCCGTGATGTCGCGCAGGATCACCGTGTAGATCACCCGGCCTTCGGCCTCCAGCCGCGAAATCGAGGCCTCGGCGGGGAACTCCTCGCCGTTCTTGCGCATGCCGCTGATGGCACGGCGCTCGCCCATGCGCCGCGCGACGTTTCCGGTACGGCCGAAGTCCTCCACCAGCTTGGAATGCCCGGCACGCACGTGCGGCGGCAGCAGGAGGTCGATCATCTGGCCGGTGGCTTCCTCGCGGCTCCAGCCAAAGATGGTTTCCGCGCCGCGGTTGAACAGCAGGATGTGCTGCCTCTCGTCGAAGCAGACCACGGCATCGTCGGCAATGCCGAGGATGCCCTGCAGTTGCGCAGTGGTGAGCGCGGCGACGGGCGATGACTTGGGCAAATCCCTCTCCTCAGTGAACCAGGCCGCGCCGGTAATGCACGGCCTCGGCGACGTGGGCGGCGGCCAGCGGAGCGCCGTCGGCGACATCGGCCAGGTCGGCAATACTGCGCGCCACCTTGAGGATGCGATGATAAGCCCGCGCGCTGAGTCCCAGTTGCTGCATTGCGCGCTTGAGCAGCGCGGCGCCCTCTGCGTCCGGCTGGCAGTGGGCGTCGATCTCTTCCGGCGTCAGTTGCGCATTGGGCTTGCCCTGGCGCGCCATTTGCCGTTCCCGTGCGGCAATCACGCGGGCGCGGATGGTCGCCGAGCGTTCGCCGTCGCCGCGTGCGCTGATCTCGGCCTCGCTCACCGCCGGCACGTCGAGCATCAGGTCGATGCGGTCGAGCAGCGGGCCGGAAAGCTTGCCGCGATAGCGCACCACCTGGTCGGGCGTGCAGCGGCACTTGCCGGAGGCATGTCCCTGCCAGCCGCAGGGGCAGGGATTCATCGCCGCCACCAGTTGGAAGCGCGCCGGAAACTCGGTACGGCGGCCGGCGCGGGCGACGTGGATGTGGCCGGTTTCCATGGGCTCGCGCAGGGCTTCCAGCACGCCGCGCTGGAACTCGGGCAATTCGTCGAGGAAGAGGACGCCTTGGTGCGCCAGCGAGATCTCGCCGGGGCGCGGCGGATTGCCGCCGCCGACCAGGGCCGGTGCCGAGGCGGTGTGATGCGGGGAACGCACTTCGCGCCGGCCGAAACGGTCCAGTCGGAAATATCCCGCCAGCGACTGGATGGCGGCGGCAGACAGGGCTTCTGCGCCGCTCATCGGCGGCAGGATGCCGGGCAGGCGCTGGGCCAGCATCGATTTGCCAGCACCGGGCGGGCCGCTGAGCAACAGGCTGTGGCCGCCGGCCGCCGCGATTTCGAGCGCGCGCTTGGTCGGAGCCTGACCCTTGACCTCGACCAGGTCGGGATAGCTGGCAAAAGTCGGCGCCGGCGACACGGCAAACGCCGCCAGGGCTTCGCGGCCGGCGAGGTGGGCGCACACCTGCAACAGGCTGGCGGCCGGCAGCACGCGCATGCCCGCAATCAGCGCGGCTTCGGGAGCGCTCTCGGCGGGCAGGACAAAGGCCCGCGCCGCGGCATCCGCCGCATCGCCCTGCATCGCGGCGCACATCGCCAGGGTGCCGCGCACGGCGCGCAGCTCGCCCGATAGCGCCAGTTCGCCGGCGAATTCATGCTGGTCCAGCGTCGGGGCCTGGAGTTGCCCGGAGGCGATCAGGATGCCGAGTGCGATCGGCAGGTCGAAGCGACCGGATTCCTTGGGCAGGTCGGCCGGGGCCAGGTTGACCGTGATGCGGCGCTGGGGGAATTCAAAGCCGCAGTTCTGGATCGCCGCGCGCACCCGGTCGCGCGCCTCGCGAACTTCGGTGTCGGGCAGGCCGACCAGGGTGAAGGCCGGCAAGCCGGGGGCAAGATGAACCTCGACCGTGACTTCCGGTGCCGAAAGCCCCTCCAGCCCTCGCGAGCGCAGGACGGCGAGGGCCATGGAGCGCTCAGGCGCTGCCTGACGGCTTGGTTGCTCTGGCGGCTTCCAGTTCGGCGACGCGCGCTTCCAGCGCCTGCAGCTTGGCCCGGGTGCGGGCCAGCACTTCGCGCTGCACGTCGAATTCCTCGCGCGTCACCAGGTCAAGTTTGGCGAACACGCTGGCGAGCGCGGCACGCAGGTTTTTCTCGACTTCGCCGGCAGGGGTATTGGCGAGCAGGGAAGACATCCGGGACGACATTTCGTCGAGCAGTTTGGGATTGAGCATGGGTCGGGAAGCGGTGCAGGAATGGCAAAAAGTCTAGCACAGCACTGCAAGGCGCCCGGACCGTGCCTGCGGCTGGCACCAGAGTGGTGCGCAATGCGCGGGTTTGGTGCCTGCTTTGGTGCGACGCAATGCAGGCGAACCCACCAACCCCATGCAATCCGCTGAAAGCAAATGGAAATTTTGTTTGGCACGGTCTTCGCATTGTTTCGCCCGTAGTTTTCCAAAATTCAACCCAGGAGCTTCATCATGCGCAAGACCATAATTGCCGCCGCTATCGCCGGAACCTTCGCCCTCCCCTCCGTCGTCATGGCCCAGGCCGCCGCCGCGCCGGCCAGCCCGCATACCTTCACGCCGAACGTCGGCGTCGTCTCCGACTACCTGTTCCGCGGTGTCAGCCAGACCCGCGGCGGGGCGGCCCTGCAGGGCGGTGTCGATTACTCCCATGCGAGCGGCCTGTACGCCGGCGTCTGGGCGTCGACTATCACCTGGGTCAAGGATGCCTATGGCAGCGGCACCACCGAGATCGATTACTACGGCGGCTACAAGAACAGCTTCGGTGGCGGTGACTGGACCTATGACATCGGCGCCATTGCCTACACCTATCCCGGCAAGGGCAATGCGATTCCCGGCACCAACGTGAATCCGAACACCAACGAGGTGTATGGCGCGCTCGGCTACAAGTGGGTGACCATGAAGTATTCGCGCGTCGTATCCGACGGCTTCATCGGCTGGCTGGGTAACAACGGCAACACCAGCACCCGCGGTTCCGACTACCTCGAGCTCAATGCGTCCTACGACCTCGGCAACGGCTGGGGCCTGAGCGGCCACTATGGCCACCAGAAGGTGAAGAACGTCAATGCCGTCGCCGCCACCGCCAGCCCGAGCTACAACGACTGGAACATCGGCGTGACCAAGGATGTCGGCTTCGGCGTGATCGGCCTGACCTATTCGGCGACGGATGCCAGCGGCTCCTGCGGCAATCCGCTGCCCGCCGCCAACGCTTCCGCCTACTGCTGGGGCACCAACCGCGGCACGACGGGCTTCAAGGACGTGGCCAAGGACACCCTGGTGCTGAGCTTCAAGAAGACGTTCTAAGCATCTGAATCACTCCCGCCGGCGACCCGGCCGGCGGCGGCGGGAGAGTTCAAGGATTTACCCAAACCTCACTCTGGAATAAAGGAACTCATCATGAAACTCGTAACCGCCATCATCAAGCCGTTCAAGCTTGACGAGGTGCGCGAGGCCCTCGCCGCAGTTGGCGTGCAGGGGATCACCGTCACCGAGGTCAAGGGGTTCGGCCGGCAGAAAGGTCACACCGAGCTCTATCGCGGCGCCGAATACGTCGTCGATTTTCTGCCCAAGGTCAAGGTCGAAGCCGCCATCCGCGACGACCTGCTCGACCAGGTCATCGAAACCATAGAGAAGTCCGCCAGCACCGGCAAGATCGGTGACGGCAAGATCTTCGTCTTCGACGTCGAACAAGTCATCCGCATCCGCACCGGCGAAACCGGTGAGGAAGCCCTGTAAGGGAGAGCTAAAATGAACCGCATATTCGCAAGCCTGCTGATGGCTCTTGCCATTGGCATTTCCGGCGGCGCGGCCAGTGCCTGGGCCGCCGACGACAAGCCCGCCGCGCCTGCCGCGGTGGTGGCGCCCGCTGCAGCTGCTCCGGCCGCTGCCGCTCCCGCCGCCGCACCCGAGGCAGCGGCGGCAACGCCGGCTGCCGCGCCGGCGCCCGTGCCCAACAAGGGCGACAACGCCTGGTTGATGGTCGCCACGGCTTTCGTCATCCTGATGAGCATCCCCGGCCTGGCGCTGTTCTACGGCGGCCTGGTACGCAGCAAGAACATGCTCTCGGTGCTGATGCAGGTGTTCGTGGTGTTCTCGGTGATCAGCGTGCTGTGGGCCATCTACGGCTACAGCGTGGCCTTCACCGAGGGCAATGCCTTCTTCGGCAGCCTCGACAAGCTGTTCCTGAAGGGCATCACGCCGGATTCGGTGGGTGCCACCTTCAGCAAGGGCGTGGTGGTCTCCGAGTTCATCTTCGTCGCCTTCCAGGGTGCCTTCGCGGCGATTACCTGCGGCCTGATCGTCGGCGCCTTCGCCGAGCGCATCAAGTTCTCCGCGGTCCTGCTGTTCATGGTGCTGTGGTTCAGCTTCAGCTACCTGCCGATGACCCACATGGTCTGGTACTGGGCCGGCCCCGATGCCTACACCACGGCGGAAGCCGCGGAAAAGGCGGGCGCCACGGCCGGCTACCTGTTCCAGAAGGGTGCGCTCGATTTCGCCGGCGGCACCGTGGTGCACATCAATGCCGCGATCGCCGGCCTGATTGGCGCCTACATGGTCGGCAAGCGCGTCGGCTACGGCAAGGATTCGATGGCACCGCACTCGCTGACCTTCACCATGATCGGCGCTTCGCTGCTGTGGTTCGGCTGGTTCGGTTTCAACGCCGGCTCGGCGCTCGAAGCCAACGGCACGGCCGGCCTCGCCTTCGTCAATACCTGGCTGGCCACCGCGACCGCGGCGACTTCCTGGATGGTGGCGGAATGGCTGATCAAGGGCAAGCCCTCGATGTTGGGTGCTGCGTCCGGTGCCGTGGCCGGCCTGGTCGCGATCACCCCGGCGGCCGGTTTCGTCGGCGTGATCGGCGCCCTGGTGATCGGCCTTGCGGCTGGCGTGATCTGCCTCTGGGGCGTGAATGGCCTGAAGAAGCTGCTCGGTGCTGACGACTCGCTCGACGTGTTCGGCGTGCATGGCGTCGGCGGCATCCTCGGCGCCATCCTCACCGGCGTGTTTGCCGCGCCCAGTCTGGGCGGCACGGGGATCTACGACTACGTCGCGAACAAGGTCGCGGACAACTACGACATCATGGGCCAGGTAATGATCCAGGCCACCGGTGTCGGCGTGACCCTGGTCTGGTCCGGCGTGGTGGCCTTCATCTGCTACAAGATCGTGGATATCTTCGTCGGCCTGCGGGTACCGGAAGACGAGGAGCGCGAGGGCCTCGACATCACCTCGCACGGCGAATCGGCCTACCACAACTGAGCTGAGTTGCCTCCCCGCTCCCTCCGCCAGGAGGGAGCTGCCGCCGGAGTCCTCCCCTCCCGCGGCAACTCGACGGGCGCCCATGCGGCGCCCGTTTTTTCTTGGCGATCGCCGATTGCCGTGCCGCCAGCGCCGACTTTCGCCGCAGACGGCCATGCCATAATCAAAACATGACCCGCATTCCTCGCGACATCGTGATCGGCTTCCTGCTGGTGTGTGCCGTCGGCTGGACCCTGATGGGAACGCGCGCCCTGCGTTTCGCCGACCAGGCCTTCTACGATGCGCAGATTTCCTGGTTGCGTGCGCACTCGCCGACGCCGCTGGCGCAGGATGTGGTTGTCATAGGCATCGACGAGGCGGCCTATGTCGCGATCCCGGAACCGGCCGCGCTCTGGCATGCCCATCTTGGCCTCCTGTTCGCCGGGCTTTCGGCGGCCGAGCCGACCGTGGTCGGCGTGGCCACACCCCTGCCGGTCCGCTCGTACGACTTCCTGGTGAAGGACATCGACGCCAGCCTGATTTCGGGCATTGCCCGGCTCAAGAGTGCGGCGCCGCTGGTGGTGGGCCAGCCGCCGGGCATCGGCACCCGCCTGCGGCCGATCGCGCCCGAACTGTTGGCGGTCATCGGCGAAAAGGAGCTCGCCTCGCTGGCGATTTGCGAGGACACCGACGGCGTGGTGCGGCGGATCAACCAGCGCCGTTGCCAATCCGACGACAAGCGCGATCCGCTGGCGCTGGCCATGGCCAAGCGCCTGGGGCGCCAGGGTTCGCCCACCGGCATGATCGATTACAGCGTCGGCGGCAGCGTCGAATACACGCCGCTTCTCACCGTGCTGGGCTGGATCCATCGCGGCGAGAACGACAAGCTGCGTGCCCTGGTCAAGGGGCGCGCGGTGGTGGTGGCGAGCCTGCTGCCCACCGAATCCCGTCACCGCCTGCCGGTTTCGCTGGCCGGTTGGGAACCCGGCAGCCGCACCGAGCCGGCGGCGGTGGTGCATATCCAGGCCCTGCGTTCCCTGCTTGCGCGCGGGTTGATCGAGCGCGCGCCGGAAAACCTGTCCCTGTTGCTCGCCGCGATCGGCACCCTGTTCTGGTTCGGGCGCGGCGGCTGGGCCAAGGGCCTGCTCCTGTTGCTCGCCCTGGGCAGCCTGTTGGGCCTGTCGACCTATGCCCTGTGGCAGGGCGATTACCTGCGCGTGGCGAACATCGTGCTGGTCAGCGTGCTGGCCTATGTTGCACGCCTGGCCTGGGAATTCATTAGGCATTTCCGCGAACGCCGCATGCTGCTGGGGATGTTTGCCGGTCATGTGAGTCCACAGGTGATGCGGGCGCTGATCGGCGGCGAGCTGCAACTCGAAGAGAGCGGCAAGCGGCAAGCGGTGACGCTGATGGTGGTGGGAATCCGCGGCTTCGCCGCGCGCGCTGCGCGATCGACGCCGCAGGCCACCATCGGCCTGTTGAACCGCTTCCACCAGACCGCCAGCCTGGCGATACAGAACAGCAGCGGCGCCGTGGACAAGTACGTCGGCGACGGCCTGACAGCGACCTTTGGCCTGCCGCAACCGCTCGACGCGCCGCAGCGCAATGCCCTCGAGGCGGCACAAGATCTGCTGCTGCGCGTCGAGCGGCTGAACCGCGAGCTGGTGGCCGACGGTGGCGAGCCGATCCAGATCGGGATCGGCATCCATAGCGGCGAGGTGCTGGCCGGCTATGTCGGATCCGACCGGCGGCGCGAGTTCTCCGTCATAGGCGATGTCATAGGCATTGCGGCGCGGCTGGAAAGCCTGACCAAGGACAGCGGCCATCCGGTGCTCTGCTCGGAAGCCGTGGCGGCAGCGGTGGGTTTTGGCGGCGGGTTGGTCGAACTGCCTGCCGCGGACGCCGCCAAGCCGCGCCTCTGGGGCTGGACGCCGCCAGCCCAGGTCGCCGCGGGAGCGGGGGCATGAGCGCCGTGGCGCGATCGGGATTGGCTGCCTACCTGGCCTTGCTGCGGCTCGCCACGGCGCGCCATGGCGAACTCCGGCGGCCCCTGCTGC
The DNA here is from genome assembly GCA_903908065.1 of uncultured beta proteobacterium. Lineage (GTDB taxonomy): Bacteria > Pseudomonadota > Gammaproteobacteria > Burkholderiales > Rhodocyclaceae > Sulfuritalea. The sequence continues at coordinate 44,353 of CAIVQO010000072.1, forward strand.
GGGCTCAGCTGCAACGCCAGGTCCATGTCGCCGGCGTCGCCGCGCTGCCCATCATCATGGTGCTGGCGGTGCTCACCGGCGCCGGCGTGAGCATCCAGTTGGCTGCCTTGATCGGTGCCGAAGCCGATCTCACCCAGCGCCTGCTCTTCCTCGGCCTGTTCTTCGAGCTGGCGCCCTTGCTCTCCGCTCTGGTGGTGGTGGCGCGCAGCAGCGCCGGCATCGCCTCCGAACTGGCGGTGATGAACCTGCATGACGAGTTCACCGCGCTGCGCCGCCTCGGCGTGCCGCCGGCCGATTTCCTGCTGTTGCCACGAATCTTTGGCCTGGCCATCGCCTTGCCGGCGGTGACGGCCTGCTTTCAGGCCGCCGCGCTCGCCAGCGGCTGGCTGGCCACCGCCTTGATCGATGGCCGCCCCCTGCTCGATGCCGCCGGCCGTTTCCTCGATCTGGCCAATCCCTGGCTGGCCTTGCTGAGCCTGGCCAAGGGCGCGCTCACCGGCGCCGCGATCGGCATCATCGCCTGCCAGCGGGGCAGCAGCGGCGAAGCTTCGGCGCAAGCCATCTCCGATGCCGCGATCACTTCAGTCGGTGCCGGACTGGTTGCCGTATTCGTCATTGACGTCGCCTTTGCGGCCCTGGTCTGGGCGATGGCATGGGCATGACGGCGACCGCGACGCTTGAGGTGGCGATCGAGGCGCGCCACCTGCTGCTTATACGGGGCGATACAGTTTGCCTGGATTTGCCGCTCGACCAGGGCGGTCGACATCGCCTGGTGGTGGAGGATGTCGCTGCGGCACGGCGTGTGGTGGCCGGACTGGAGGCTTGCCCCGGGGTTGGCATCCTGACCGCGGCCGGTAGCCTGCCCGGCGCCATGACGGTGGCCGAAAGCCTGGCCCTGGCCCTGCGGTACGGCCAGGACATGGTCGATGCCCGCGACGACGAGCGGGAGATGGAAATGGCATTGCAGCTGTGCGGCGTGTCGGCGCAGCGCATCGAGCTGCTGGGCAGCGAACAGCCGATGCGCCTGCCGCGCATGGAGCGCTGGGCCATCGGGCTGGCGCGCTGGATGCTCCGCCCGCCCGAACTGCTGGTGATCGATCGCCTGTTTGCCGGTCTGACCCGGCGCGAGGCCGAGGCCCTGATTAGCGTGCAGGCGGCATATCATCGCCGGCACCCGTTTCGCACCGCGCTGTTCGTCGACCTTGATACTCACGAGCTGCCTGAACTGCCGCAGTGTCGCAGCCTGGCCCATTTCGCGGAGGATGCATGTCCCTGCTGACCCAATATGACGCCGACGCGACGGCCTTGCGTCGCAGTACGCGCCGCTTCCTGATCCTCGCGACCTTGCTGACGCTGACCGTGGTGGCGGCGATTTTCGTGCGCCAGGGCCTGTTGCGCCAGACCGTGAGCTATGGCTTCGTCACCGACAGCGCCCAGGACATAACCAAGGGCCAGGCCGTCCGCATTGCCGGCTTCCGCGTCGGTTCGGTGTCGCAGGTCAGCCTGCGCGACGATGGTTCGGTGGCCGTGGCCATCGAAGTCGATGCCGACCACATGCGCTTCGTCACCCATGACGCCCGCGTCGAATTGCGCAAGGAAGGCCTGGTGGGGTCGCCGACGCTGGAAATCGTGCCGGGTCCGGACAAGACCCGGCTGGCCGCGGCGCAGGCGCGCCTAGCCTTCACCCGCGCCGATGGACTGGGTGCGCTAGCCAATCAGGTGCGCGACGAATTCGTGCCCATCCTCAAGGACATCAAGGCGATCACCGGCACGCTCGCCGATCCGCAGAAGGGACTGCCCGGCACCTTGGCTCAGCTGCGCTCGAGTTCCGAGGCGCTGAATGTCCTGCTGGCCAACGGCAACCGTCAGGTGGATGGCATCGGTACCTCGGCGGTGCGTGTGTTGAACAAGGCCGAGGAAGACCTCCAGCATCTCGGACAGACGCTGGAAGCCGCCAACCAGCGCCTGCCAGCCATGCTCGACCGAACCCGCCAGGTACTCGACCATGTCGAGAAGATCACTGCCGAGGCGGAGACCAGCGTCCCGCCGGTATTGCGCGACGGCAGTGCGGTGGCCGCCGACGTGCGCGAGATCGTGGGTGGCGCCAAGCAGGCCTGGCCGATCCGCAACCTGGTGGATGCTCCGGGACCGGCGACACTCAAGGCGGACAGCGATCTGCGCGGGGAGGCCTCCCGTGGGCGCTAAGTGGTATTTGCCGTTTCTGTGTGTGCTGGCGGCATGCGCTTCCGAGCCGAGGCCTGTCGATCCGCCGCTGCTGAAAGCTGCGCTGGAAGCCGAGAGCGATGGCGCCAAGCGCTACCAGCGCGGCGACCTGGCGGTGGCCGAACGGCGTTTTGCCGAGGCGATGCAGCGCTTTGCCAGCATCGATGACGCGGCGGGGAGTACGCGCAATCGCCTGCACTTGGTTCGCGTCAGGCTTGCGCAGGGACGAGCGGCTGCAGCGCTGGATATGCTCGATGGCATTCCGAAAGGATCGGCCCGGGAGCTGGATGTGCTGTTGCTGCGGGGCCAGGTCTTGCTGGCCCTGGATCGTGCCGCCGACGCCGGCCAGGTTCTCGAACTGGCTGCCGGCCGTTGCGGTGCCGAGTGCACGGCAGCCGCCAGCCTGGAGATCCTGCGCGGGCATGCCAGCCTGAGACGTGGCGATTCAAATGCCGCCCGGGCTCACGCCGAGCGCGGACTGGGCTTGCTGCGCGAGCGCGACGAGCCGCTCGAAACGGCGAATGCCTGGCGCCTGCTGGCCGCCGCGCGCCTGGCCGGCGGCGATGCCTCGGCCCTGGCGGCGGCGCAGGCCGCGCTCGACATCGATCGGCGTCTGGCGCTGCCGGAGAAAATCGCGCGCGACTGGTTGCTGATCGGCGATATCCGCCGTCGGCTTGCGTCGACTCCGGCATCGGGCGGCAATGACGCCCGCTTGGCTTACGCGAGGGCGCTGGAAATTGCCGAAGCCGCGGGACTGAAGGAAATCTCCCTGATTGCATCGCAGGCATTGCAGGCTATCGGCATGTAAAAAAAATTCTGCGGCATGACTACCCCATTCGGCATAAATGGCGGTATGCTCCCGAACTGTTTCATCCCCCCCTTAAAGGAGTAAACCATGGCAAGAAAGAAGAAGCTCGATTTTTCCGACATCGCTACCGCACGCAAGAAACTCAACCTGAATCAGAAGGATTTCTGGACCCGCTACGGCGTGACGCAGTCCGGCGGTTCGCGTTATGAGTCCGGCCGCAACATTCCGAAGCCCCTGGCCATCCTGTTGTGGTTGCACCAGAGCGGCAAAGTCAGCGACAAGGATCTCGCCGACGCACAGAAGTAATCCATACCGCATGGAAGCAATCGGCGTGGAGGATGGATGGAACTTCCGTGATTGAAACCGCGCGTGGGGCGGTCCACGAGTGGCAGCGCGATCACATGGGACACATCAATGTGCGCGCCTACATGGAGTTTCACGACGCCGCTTGCTGGCAATTCTATTCAGCCATCGGATTGACACCGTCGCTGCTGCGCAGCGGCGAGCTCAGATTGGCTGCAGTTCAACAGAACATCAGTTACAACCGGGAATTGTTCCCCGGCGACGTCGTCGCCGTCCGCAGCGGCGTTCTTGAAGCGCGCGAGAAGGTCTTGCGTTTTCGCCATGTTCTTTCCAATGCCGAGAGCGGCGAGATTTGCTCGAACTGTGATTTCACCGTGGTTTGCCTTGATCCGCAAACACGCAAATCGCGGCCTTTTCCCGAAACCGTGCTGGCGCGGGCGCGCGAGTTGCTGATTCCTCCCTCCGCCTAGGTTTTCCATCCATGAAGAAGCATGCCGTCGAACCGGTAACCGAGTTCGAGCCTGAATTTGTCGCCGGTCTCCGGCATATTTTCGAGGAAATGATCACGTTCAACCAGGTGCTCGGGCTGAAGATCACCTCGATCACGCCGGAGCGCGTATCTGGTGCCATTGTCATGCGGCCGGAACTGGTCGGCAGCCCCAACCGCCTGCACGGAGGTGTCATCAGTGCCTGCATTGATGCCATGGGCGGGCTCGCCGTCATGGCGGCGATCGGCGCGCGGCATCTTGACGAGGCGCCCGCGCAGCGCCTGCATCGCTTCGGCAAGCTGGGCACCATCGACTTGCGCGTCGACTACCTGCGTCCCGGCATCGGTGACCGCTTCGTCCTCAATGCCGAAGTTCTGCGCCTCGGTTCGCGCGTCGCCACCACGCGCATGGAATTCCTCGGTGCCGACGGCAGGCTGCTATCGACCGGGGCGGGTGCCTACATCGTTTCCTAAGCGGAATCAGGCAAACAGTGCTCTGAGGCGCCCAAGATAGGCCGCGGCCTCGGGCGTGTTCTCGCCCGGCGCCCAGGTGGCTTTTTCGTCCAGGCTGAGCGGCAGGTAGGGGCCGGCCTTGGCTTCCAGGAATACTGAGTTGTCCGCCAATGCGACGGCTGTATGCCATTGGCCGTAGCCCACATCAACACCAATCGCCGCACCACCAGCGCCGACTTTTGCGATCCGAACCACCTTGCCGGAATCGTCGAACAGGACCAGGCCAATCATGCCGCGCAGGACGACATAGGTCTCGTCCTTGTTCGGGTCGAGGTGGCGGTGCGGCGGGATGTAGCTGTCGGCCATCAGGGCGTTGAGCAGGCGGTGCCCGGGGTGGTCGTCGCGCGGATGGAAGTTGCGGTTCTTGCGCCGGCGCGGACTGGCGGCAGCCTCGGCGCAAACCTCGTCGAGCAGCGCGTCGTCGATCAGCGTGATCATGGATACAGCACCTTTACGTTTTCCGGTTTCAGCCAGTCGGCAAGGCCAGCGAGCAGGGCATCGTCGAGTCGCACGCGCCAGCTTTCCGGCAGCGGCAATTCGGCCATCGCGTCGCCATTGCGGTAGGACAGGCGCACCGGGCAGGGCCCATTGCGGAAGGGCGCCAGCAGGGCTTGCAGGCGCCTCGCGTCGGACCCGCCGTTCATCGTCAGATGGAGGCCGCGCGCATAACGTCCGCGCGCCTCGGCCAGGGTATAGAGCTTGTCGGCCGATACCCGCAGGCCGCCGCTGAAGTCGTCGCGCTGGACCTTGCCCTCGACCAGCAGCAACTCGTCTTCCTTGATCTTGGCGCGCTCGGCTTCCCACAGTTCGTTGAACACGGTGATTTCGAGTTGCGTCGTGCCATCGTCGAGCTGGACCACCGCCATCTTGCCCCGGCGCGTCATCTGCGTACGGGTGGACATCACCACGCCCGCCAGCAACACCGGCTCGCGTTGCGCTTCGAGCTGGCCGAGGCGGCGCTTGACGAAGGAGGCAAGTTCCCTGGCGTGGGCGCGGTAGGGATGGCCGGAGAAGAAGAAGCCGAGCGCCGGCTTTTCGTTCATCAGCTGATCGCGCTCGCTCCAGCGCGGTACCTCGACATAGTGCGCGGTGTCGTCGCGGGCACCGTCGCCCAGGTCGAACAGGCCGCCCTGCATGGCATTGCGTTCGGCCTGTTCGGCCGCCTCGAGCGCCACGCCGGTGGAGGCCAGCAGCTTGGCGCGGTGGTCGTCGATGGCGTCGAAGGCACCGGCGCGGATCAGCGCCTCGATCACGCGGCGATTGACCACCCGCTTGTCGATGCGGCGGCAGAAGTCGAAGAGGTCGGTAAAGGGGCCGCCGCTGTCGCGGGATCTGATAATCACCGAAAGCGCGGCCTCGCCTGTGCCCTTGATCGCGCCCAGGCCGTAGCGGATGGTCCTGGCATCGGTCGGCCGGAAGCGGATGCCGCTGTGGTTGATATCGGGCGGCAGGAAAGTCAGGCCGTTGTCGGTCGCATCCTTCCAGAAGAACTGCACCTTGTCGGTGTTGGCCATTTCCGAAGACAGCGTCGCCGCAGCGAAGGCGGCGGGATGGTGCTGCTTGAGCCAGCCCGTGTGATAGGCGACCAGCGAGTAGGCGGCGGCGTGCGACTTGTTGAAACCGTAGCCGGCGAACTTCTCCATGGTGTCGAAGATTTCGTTGGCGAGGCGCTCGTCGATGCCGTTCTGCTCGGCGCCGGCGACGAACTTGACGCGCTCCTTGGCCATCTCCTCGGGCTTCTTCTTGCCCATCGCGCGGCGCAGCAGGTCGGCGCCGCCGAGGCTGTACTTGGCCGCCACCTGCGCCGTCTGCATCACCTGCTCCTGGTACACCATGATGCCGTAGGTGTTGGCCAGCACCGGTTCCAGGCTCGGATGCGGGTAGACCACCCGCTCGCGCCCATGCTTGCGCGCAATGAAGGTCGGGATGAAGTCCATCGGCCCCGGCCGGTACAACGCGTTCAGCGCGATCAGGTCTTCCAGGCGGTCGGGCTTGGCCTGCACCAGGGTGTCCTTCATGCCGCCGGATTCGAACTGGAACACCGCCGTGGTGTTGGCCGTCTTGAACACAGCGTCATAGGTGGCGCGGTCGTCGAGCGGCAGGGATGCGAGGTCGATGTCCACGCCCTCGACCTCCTTCACCAGGCGCACCGCCTCGTCGAGGATGGTCAGCGTGCGCAGGCCGAGGAAGTCGAACTTGACCAGGCCCGCCTTTTCGACGTCGTCCTTGTCGAACTGCGAAACCACCGAGTCGGCGCCCGCTGCCGCATACAGCGGGCAGAAGTCGGTCAGCTTGCCCGGCGCAATCAGCACGCCGCCGGCATGCATGCCGACATTGCGTGTCAGGCCTTCGAGCTTCAGCGCCAGCGACCACAGCTCGGCGACTTCTTCCTCGTTGTCGATGCGGCCGCGAATCGCGGGTTCCTTCTCCAGCGCATCCTTGAGCGTGATGCCGAGTTCGTTGGGAATCAGCTTGGCGAACTGGTCCACGAAATTGAAGCCGAGGTCAAGCACGCGGCCGACGTCGCGGATCACGGCCTTGGCCGCCATGGTGCCGAAGGTGGCGATCTGCGATACGGCGTGGGCGCCGTACTTCTTCTTCACGTAGTCGATGACGCGGTCGCGCCCTTCCTGGCAGAAGTCGATGTCGAAGTCCGGCATCGAGACCCGTTCGGGATTGAGGAAGCGCTCGAACAGCAGTTCGTAGCGCAGCGGGTCGAGGTCGGTGATCAGCAGCGAATAGGCCACCAGCGACCCGGCGCCCGAGCCGCGTCCCGGGCCGACCGGCACGCCGTTGTTCTTGGCCCACTGGATGAAGTCGGCGACGATCAGGAAGTAGCCGGGAAAGCCCATCTGTTGGATGGTCTTGATTTCGAATTCGAGGCGCTCGGCGTACTGCGGGCGCCGACTTTCACGCTCGGCCGCATCCGGATAAAGCTGCTGCAGGCGCTTTTCCAGTCCGGCGCGCGACTCGCTGGCAAGGAAGTCGTCGATTGTTTCGCCATTCGGCGTCGGGAAATCCGGCAGGCGGTTCTTGCCGAGCTCGACGCTCAGGTTGCAGCGGCGCGCAATCTCCACCGAGTTCGCCAGCGCCTCTGGCAGGTCGGCGAACAGGTCGGCCATTTCGGCGCGGGTCTTGAAATACTGGCCGGCGCTGAAGCCTTGTGGCCGCCGTTTGTCGCCCAGCACATAGCCTTCGGCGATGCAGACGCGTGCCTCGTGCGCCTTGAAGTCGTCCGGAGCGATGAACTGTACCGGGTGCGTGGCGACCAGGGGCAGGCCCAGACGCGCGGCGAGATCGGCGCTGGCGGCGACCAGCACCTCCTCGGCGGCAAGGGCATCGCCGCCGCTGGGGCGTTGCACTTCGACATAGTAGCTGCCGGGAAAGATGCCGGCCCAGACCTGGGCGCGCACGTCGGCCTGGTCGATCTTGCCGGCAGCCAGCATCTGGCCGATGTCGCCCAGCGGTCCGCCCGAGAGCGCGATCAGGCCCGAGTTGTCCCCCGTCGCCAGCTGGCTGCGGGTGATTTCGGCGCGACCATGGCGGCGCGGGGCGAGATAAGCGGCCGAGAGGAGCTCGCACAGACGCAGGTAGCCGGCGCGACTTTTCACCAGCAACAGCATCCGCGCCGGAAGGTCGGCGCCACTCCCTTCGTCGTCACCGACCCAGACATCGCAGCCAACGATGGGTTTGACCCCGGCGCCGCGCGCCGCGGTGTAGAACTTCACCATGCCGAATAGGTTGGCGAGGTCGGTCAACGCCAGCGCCGGCTGGCCGTCGGCAGCCGCCTGCGCAATTGCTTCATCGATGCGCGTCAGGCCATCGGTGATCGAATATTCGCTGTGCAGGCGGAGGTGGACGAAGCCGGGGGAGGGGGCGGACATAAGCGGATGATTTTACTTGCGCGTTCGAATTTCGACGCCTGCACGGCCCCGTCAGCGGCGGACGACGCAGGAAATGCGCTCGCTAGACCAGCGCCCCGCCCGCAAACTCATGGATCGGAATCACCGCATCGTCGACCAGATCCTTGTCGCCCGATGTTGCGGTGTATTCACTCCAGATTTCATGGGCAATCGCTTTCAGCCTGGAAAAGTCGATCGGCTTCGACATCAGCTCGACCTTGCCGGGTACGCCGCCGTGGGCATCGATCTCGCCCAGCGGCAGGCCGCTGACCACCACGATGCGGACATTACGATAGCGTTCGATTTCGGAGAGCCAGCGCACGATCTGGAAACCATTGACTCCCGGCAAACGCAAGTCGCAGATCACCAGCGCGGGCCGGCTTTCCCCAACCATCACCAGGCCCTCGAAACCGTTCGGCGCCGTGTAAATGCTGGTGGCAAACGGCCAGCGCGACATCTGCGCGAGGTAGAGCTTGAGCAAGGCGGCGTCGTCCTCGATGATCAGAATCGGCAGGGCGTAGGCCGGGGGGGCGGAGTTTGCATTGCGCCGCTTCTCGGCCAGTGCCGCATCGATGGAGCTGCGAGTGATGCGACGGTGTCCGCCATGAGTTTTCCAGGCCTGGAGGTAACCCTTTTCCACCCATTGCTGGGCCGTGCGCAAGGAGACCCCGAGGATCTCGGCGGCTTCGCGCGTAGTGCAGTAGTTGTCGACCATATATACGGATTGCGACCCATGCCTGATCGCAGGCAATTTAATGATACCTACAGTATCACTTTTGGGGACGTTTTGACCGGGGCCGGCGCGCTGGACAGAATACGGGCCAGATTCGGCCCCTGAAGGGTGGAGGCTGATAAACCGCCTTGAATCCCGTACGGAAATTTGCTGCGAGCGTTTCCGCCGCCTTATGAATTTCGACGAGCCACGATCCGCCGGCCGGACGACACATCATGCGCGAACTGCTGATAGCCGATAAGGCAGACGTGCTGGTGGTCGATGACCAGCCAGAGAACCTCCAGTTCCTGGTCGAGTTCTTGTCGGCCGACTATTCCGTGCATCCCTTCATCGACGCCAGGGGATTGATGAGTTACCTGGATGCCGAGCGGCCCGCCGACCTGATTTTGCTTGACGTGGTGATGCCGGCCCCCGACGGCATCGAGACCTGCCGCATGCTGCGGGCGAGGCCCGAATTGGCGGAAGTGCCCATCGTCTTTTTGACCTCTCTGGATTCGAATGCCGATGAAGAAGCCGGGCTGGCGGCGGGAGCCGTCGATTACATCACCAAGCCTTTCTCGGTGCCGGTAGTGCAGGCGCGGGTCCAGCACCATGTCCGGCTCAGTCGTGCGATGCGCATCATCCAGGGGATGAACGACTGGCTGGACGACCGCGTCAACCAACGCACCGCCGAACTGGCGCGCAAGAACAACGAGCTTGAGCGCACCCAGGAAGCGACGGTGCAGGCACTGTCCGCACTGCTGGAAACTCGCGACAACGATACCGGCCACCATATCCACCGGACCCAGCACTATGTTCGCGAGCTTTCGCGTGCCGCTCGCGCCCATCCCGATTTTTCCACCGCGCTGGACGAGGCGACGATCAATACCTTGTTTCGCTCCGCGGCACTGCACGACATAGGCAAGGTGGCCATTCCCGATGCGATCCTGCTCAAACCCGGCCGCCTTACCGCCGAGGAATTCGAGATCATGAAGACGCACTCGACCCATGGCCGGGACGCGATCGCCAATGCCGAGGCCATCCTGGGAACCCCCGACTCCTTCCTTGCCCATGCCCGCAATATCGCCTATTGCCACCACGAGCGGTGGAACGGCAATGGCTATCCGCTGGGCCTCAAGGGGGAGCGGATTCCACTTTCCGCCCGCCTGATGGCGATCGCCGATGTCTATGACGCGCTGATTAGTTCGCGACCCTACAAGGCGGGCATTCCCCACGAACGTGCCGTCGGAATCCTGCGCGAAGGGCGCGGCAGCGACTTCGATCCGCGCATTCTGGACATCTTCCTCGACATCCATGAACGTTTTCGGGAAATAGCAAACATGTTTCGCGACGCCGACGGCAAAGGTATCTAGCCATGAGCCCCCGCTTCCTACGCCTGCTCCTCGTCATGCTGGCCTGCTTTGCGGCGCCGGCATTTGCCGATCTGAAGGAGATCCGGGCCAAGGGTGAGTTGCGTCATCTCGGCATCCGCTATGCGAACTTCGTCACCGCCGACGGCAAGGGCTTCGACGTCGAACTGGTGCAGGGATTCGCCCGGCATATCGGCGTCAAGTACCAGCTCGTTTTCACCGACTTCTACAATGTCATGCGCGATCTGTTGGGGCGGGATGTCGTGCGCAAGGGGGACGAGGTCCTGCTTGCCGGCAACCATCCGGTGCTGGGCGACATGATTGCCACCGGATTCACCGTCCTGCCATGGCGCGAGAAGTTGCTGTTGTATTCGGCGCCGACCTTTCCCTCGCAGGTCTTGCTGGTGGCGCGCAGCGAGTCGGCGCACAAGCCGGTGCGGTCGCGCAGCGACATCGGTGCCGAGATTGCCGACACGCGTGCCGTCCTTGGTCGCCACAGTCTGCTGGTCATGGAGCGGACCTGCCTGGACCCGTCAAACTATGGGCTCAAGGGCAAGGGCATCGATCTGCGCGCCTACACCCAGAGCACCAACCTCGACGAAATGGTTCCCGCGCTGCTGCGTGGCGATGCCGAATTCACGCTGCTCGACGTGCCGGATGCCGTGATCGACCTCCAGCGCTGGGCCGGCAGAATCAAGGTGATCGGGCCGATCTCGGAAAATCAGGACCTTGCCGCGGCCTTTCCCCGGGAGTCGCCCGAACTGCGCGCGGCGTTCGATGCCTACCTGCGCCAGATTCGTGCCGACGGCAGCTATGACAAGCTGGTTAACAAGTACTACCCCGGCATTCGACGCTACTTTCCGGATTTCTTCAACAACGCGAAATGAGCGCCTCGGCGGTATCGTCTTCGGTGTCGCTGCCCGCAGCGCCGGCCATCGAGCGGTCGCGGCCCTGGCGCGCAAAGGCTGCATTTGTCGGCTTCGTCCTGTTTTTTTGCGGGATCGGCTACATCGCCTTCAAGTTCCAGGCAGATGCCACCATCGAAGGCGAGCGTGAGCGGCTGAATTCCATTTCGGAACTCAAGGCTTCCCAGCTCTCCCAATGGCTGATTGAAAAGCATCGGGACAACGAAAGCATGGCGCTCAATCCGGTGTTCGCCGAATTGCTCGCGCCCGCGCGCATCGGCAGCTCGGGCGGATGGAACAGCCGCCTGGCGGCCTGGTATGACGATTTGCGGATACACCACTGGCTGGAGCGCACTCGGGCATTGAACAAGCTGAAGAGTATCGAAGTCGTGGACCACAAAGGTAGATCCCTGTTCTCCAGCGGACCCACCTCCTACCTCGGTGCGGAGATTGCCCCCGTGGTCGAGGAAGCCATCCGCACCGGCAAACCCGGGGTGCTGGACTTGCACATCGGCGGCGATGGCCTGGCGTACATGGCATTCGTGCGCCGAATCTACGACAGCGGTGCCGAGGCGCCGCTTGCACTGGTGTCCGTGGCTGCGGCTGAAGACGATTTGATGCCCATGCTTGCCCGTTGGCCCAACCCGAGTCGCACCGGTGAATTGCTGCTCTTGCGGGCCGAGGGCGACAGCGTCCTGATATTGAACCGGAATGAAAGCGGCCGGTTTTCCCGCTTCGGCGCCAGGGACCTGCAACTCCCGGCCGCCCAGGCCTTGCGCTCGGGCGACGGCGTGTACGCCGGCACCGACTATCGCCAGCGCGAAGTGATCGCGGCGATCCATCGCGTCCCCGGCACGTCGTGGATGGTTTCGGCGAAGGTCGAAACCTCCGAACTGATGCAGCCGATCAACCGCCTGGCGCTGATCTGCGGCATGCTGGCTCTGGCCGGCATCGTTGCCTCGGCGGTGATGTTGACGCTCTATCGGCGACAGCAGCGCCGACGGGAGGAGATGGCCCAGACGGTCAACAGCGCTTTGGAACGCCTTCTCGATGAAACCGAGCGGGTTGCGCGGGCCAAGAGCGCCTTCCTGGCCAACATGAGCCACGAGATACGCACGCCGATGAATGCCATCGTGGGACTGACCCAGGTCCTGATCCGCCGCGGTGCAAACGACGACTGGACGCGGGACAAGCTCGACAAGATCGAGAGCTCCGCCACCCACCTGCTGGGCGTCATCAACGACATCCTGGATATTTCGCGCATCGAGTCGGGGAAGCTGGTGCTCGAGGAGGCGGAATTTCAGATCGATCGCCTGCTGGTCGGGCGGGTCTTCACCAATGTTGCGGAACGCGCGCGCGAGAAACACCTGGAGATCGTCTTCGATATCGATCCCAAGCTTTCGCGGCCCTTGCTGGGCGATCCCTTACGCATATCGCAGGCATTGCTGAACTTTCTCGGCAATGCAGTGAAATTTACCGAGCAAGGGGCCATCGTGGTTCGCATCAAGCGCGAACAGGAGGATGGCGACGAGGTGCTTATGCGCTGCGAGGTCAGCGACACCGGGATCGGCCTGAGCAGAGAGCAGATGGCAAGTTTGTTCAATGCCTTCCAGCAGGCCGACAGCTCGACCACGCGCCTCTATGGCGGATCCGGACTGGGTCTGGCGATCACCCGGCAATTGGTGGTGATGATGGGCGGCGAGGTTGGGGTGGAAAGCATGCCGGGCAAGGGCAGCACCTTCTGGTTCACCGCCCGGTTGAAATATGCCCCCGACCAGCCCGCGCAGGCGAGGACCGCACAGGACTTTCCGGCCTCGAGGCATGTTCTCGTCGTGGATGATCTCGAGGAGTCGCGGGACGCCTTGGTGGCCATGGTGCATAGCCTTTCGATGCGTGTCGTCGCCGCATCTAGCGGTGCGGAGGCCTTGGCGAAGCTCAAATCGTCGGACCTGGCCGGAGACCCGTTCGAGCTCGTGCTGATGGACTGGAAGATGCCTGGAATGGATGGCATTGCAACGCTGAAGCGGCTCTCCGAGCTGCATCTGACGCAGTCCCCTTCGGCGCTGCTGGTCACCGCCTATGATGAAAGCTCACTGCGCCATGAGGCCTTGGAGGCCGGCTTTGCGCGGGTGCTGCCAAAGCCTGTGACGGCATCGACCATCTACGATGCATTCGTCAACCTGAACATCTCGGCGCCAAGGGAGATGCCCGGCATTGATAACGTCGACGCCGAACTGGCGACGCTGTACCGCAAGGTGGTGGGGCGCCGTGTGCTGTGTGCCGAGGACAACCCGGTCAACCGCGATGTCATCGTCGAAATGCTCCGTGGCAGCGGACTGGTCGTCGATATGGCGGATGACGGCCTCCATGCCCTGGCTCTGGCTGGGGCGCGAACCTACGACCTGGTCCTGATGGACATGCAGATGCCGAGGATGGACGGACTCGAGGCCACACGTCGCCTGCGCAAGATGCCGGGCTGGACCACGGTGCCCATCGTCGCGATGACCGCCAATGCATTCGCCGAAGACAGGGAGGCGTGCCTGGCCGCCGGGATGAACGACTTCATGTCGAAGCCGGTAACCCTGGATGGGCTGTATGCGAAGCTTTCACACTGGATGGGTGGCGGCAGCAGCGACGAGGCCGCCACCGCATCGACGGCCGGTACCCGCGGGGATGCCGCCATCCTGGTTACCTTTGATCCTGCGCCCTTGGCGGCCGCGACGCGCGGCGACAGGGCGGTGATGGCTCGCATCCTTGCCCAGGCGGCGCAACACAATCGCGATGCGATCGCCAGGCTTGACGCCGCCGTTTCGGCCTTCGACCACGAGTCCGCATTCAAGCTCGCGCATGCGTTGAAAGGCATGGGGGGGCAGGTTGGCGCCCGTCGCCTGCACGCGCTGGCGGCCGAGGCCGAGGCCATCTGGCGCCGCAAGGAGATGCCGCCGGAGGTGCTTGTCGCCGACCTTCGCCGGGAAATCCTGGCTGCACTTCAGGCGATCGACCAATGGCTGAACTCGAACCCGGCGAAGGCCGACAGTGTCGGCGGTGAAGCAAACTTCGCCGCGCAGCTGGACCGGCTGCGCGGACTGTTGAACGCATACGACGGTGCCGCCCTGGTGATGGCGGAAGAGCTGATCGCTCGCTTGCCCGAGGGGTTTCCGGCGGCGCAGCGCGCGGCCCTGGAGTCCACCGCCGGGCATCTGCGGCGCTTTGACTTTTCCGCCGCGACGGCTGCCCTCGACGCTCTTGGGCAACCCAATGCAGCGATCAGTGCTTAGGTAAAAGTGAATTCGAAGTTTCAGATCCCCCGCAGATGCCCTGATTTGGGGTAGGGACGTTAGATTCCATTTTTTTGATGCCGAAAATGGCTGGCTCATGATGAATTTCCGGACGATCCTTGCGCTCCTTGTTTGCGTTACGCCGCTGCTCTCCGCCCAGGCGGCCCCAACGTACCGCTTTTCGCCCGTCAATCAATGGGATATTCCGAAGACGGCGGCGTATTGGAATCCGATCATCCGGTATGTGAGCGAGCGCAGCGGTGTGAATCTGGAGCTCAAGATCGGCAGAACCTCGGCCGACACGACTGCCTACGTTCTGGCCGGCGAAATCGATTTCGTATTTTCCAATCACCTGTTCAGTCCGGAGCGCGAAAAGCTTGGCTGGAAAGTCTTCGCCCGGCGCTGGACGCCGCCGATTCATTCCCAGATCGTCGCTGCGGCCGAGTCCGATATCACCAGCCTCGAGCAGCTTGCCGGTCAGGAGGTGGTATTCCCCGGTCCGGAGGCGTTCGTCGCCTACCGGGTCAGCTACGGACATCTGCTGACACGCGGCATCGACGTCAAGGCCGTTTTCGCCGGCAATCACAATGCCGCGTTTGCTCAGCTGTTCGCCGGCAAGAGCAAGGCCATGGGCGCCAACTCCGCCCTGGTGGAAGGACATGCGGCAAAAACCGGCAAGAGATTCCGCGTCCTGTGGACTTCCGAGGGTTTCCATGACCTTGCACTGATGGCTTCCAGCAAGGTTCCCGAGGCCGACGTCAAAGCGGTCGCTTCGGCTTTCATCGGCATGCATCGCGATCCGGTCGGCAAGGCGATCCTGAGGAAATCCTCGGACGAAGTGGGCCTCGATCCGCAAGCCTATTTTCTCCCGTCAACCGCTGCCGACTATGAAAGCTACCGTCGGTTCTACCAGACGGCCCCCTTGAGCGTGCGTTAAGCTGCCCTGGATGTTCGCCCCACGAATTTTTCCGCAGTCCCTGCTGGCGCGGGTGTTCGCCCTTTATTCGGCAACCCTGCTGCTGTTCGTGGGCGGCGGATTGGGCGTCTTCTTTAAATATGAGCTCGAATCGGAAACGCAGGATGCCTTCGAATCCGCGACGATGCTCGCTGAATTGGCGGCGCAGACCATCACGGAAAGCGCGGTGATCGGTGACTACGACACCATCACGCGGACCCTGGACAAGTCCATCCTCCGCTCCCAGTTCGATGCCGCCATCTTCATCGACATGAAGGGCACCGTGTTGCGCAGCGCCAATACGGCCGTGGTCGAGCGACAGCCGCCGGTCTGGCTGCGCCACACAATCGCCGGTCAGCTATCGGACATCAATCGCAGCATTTCCGCGGGCGGCACCGATTACGGCGTCCTGCGCTTGAGCTTTGCCGCCGATCGCATCGCCGCCAGCCTCTGGGACTTCACGAAAATTGCGCTCGGCATCGCCCTGGCCAGCCTGCTCGGAGGCCTCGGCCTGATCTGGTTTCCGCTCCGCGGCTGGCTGGGCAAGCTGGATCGTGCGCGACAGCTCGAGCAGAACCTGAACAGCGAAAGTGAAGCGGCAGGCGCGGTTCGGATCGATGACCTGCCGCTCGAGTTTCGCGGCCCGTTCGAAGTGCTGCAACGTACCGCGAACAGCCTGCGCAAGGAACTGGAGGCACGCCGGCATGCCGTGGCTTCGCTGCGCGCGGCAGTGATCGGCATGCGCCCCGATCGGGCCGGCGAGTCGGCAGATGCGGGCGACGACATTGCCTCCCTTTCGGAGACCTTGTCCGAACTTGTGGCTGCGCGGGAGGCGGGCCGCAAGCAGGCGCATGACCACAATGCGCAACTGAATGCAATCTTCGCCCTGAGCCCGGATGGCTTCATCCTGTTCGACGGACGCCAGAACATCCGCTTCGTGAACACGGCCTTCCTGCGCATGACCAGCACGATCGCCGAGGAGTGGCTGGGGCTCGGAGCCGCCGCATTCTCGGAGCGGATTTCCCGGCTTTGCGCAGACACGGCAAGCTTCCCCGGGATCGACGCTCTGCGCGCGTCGCAGCTACGGCGCGGCCTGGGGGGGATTTGGCAACACGCCGAAGAAGATGAAGGCCAGCGCATCGTATGTGAACTCGCGCCACCGCTGAATCGCATTCTGGCGTTTCGCTTGCGGCTTTCCGCCGGAGAGGACGTGACCCAGATCCTCTACTGCCGCGACGTCACCCAGGAAACCGAGATCGACAGGATGAAAAGCGAGTTCCTTTCGCATGCTGCCCACGAACTGCGCACGCCCATGGCCAGCATCCTTGGCTATAGCGAAGTCATCCTCGCCATGGACTTTCCCGAAGAGCAGCGGCGCGAACTGCTGGAAACCATCCATCGCCAGTCCGAACTGCTGGTCTCGATCATCAATGAACTCCTCGATCTGGCCCGCATCGAGGCGCGCGGCGAACAGGAGTTCGTCATCGAAAAACTGGAGTTGCACCAACTGATCGAGAACGTGGTTGCCGGTTGGGCGCCGCCGCCTGGGCGAGATGCACCGGAGATCCTCAGCGAGCCAGGCGAAATCTGGC
Organism: uncultured beta proteobacterium; assembly: GCA_903908065.1. Taxonomy (GTDB): domain Bacteria; phylum Pseudomonadota; class Gammaproteobacteria; order Burkholderiales; family Rhodocyclaceae; genus Sulfuritalea. The sequence continues at coordinate 61,401 of CAIVQO010000072.1, forward strand.
TTCGAGGTGACCGGACGAAGTTGATGCAGGCGATCGGCAACGTCGTTTCCAATGCCTACAAGTACTCGCCGGCGGGGGGCAGCGTTGAAATACGACTCGCCAGGGGCGGCAATGACGGCGCACGCCAGATCACCATCTCGGTCACCGATCATGGAATCGGCATGGCCAGGGACGACATCGTGCATCTGGGCGAGCGCTTCTACCGCGTCGACAAGTCGGGCAAGATACCGGGCACCGGTCTGGGCCTGGCGATCGTCAAGGAAATCATCGAGCATCACGGCGGGTGCACGACCTTCGGCAGCGAAGCCGGCAAAGGGATGACAGTCACCATCTACCTGCCGGATACCGTCGAGGCTTCCTGAGCGAGCCACGAGATGGCCACCGCGCATCATGACGATCTTGAGGCCCAGCTGGCAGCCTATGCCGCCGACCTGGGCCGACTGGTCGACGAACATGAACGCTTGAGCGCGTCCTTCCGGCAACTGGAGGCGCTCCATCGGCAAATGCTCGAGGCCTCGGACGCAGAGCGCGCGGACGCCTCCCGCAACTTGCGCGATGCGCTTATCCAGGCGGAATCAGCCCGCCTGGCCAAGAGCACCATCCTTGCCAATCTGTCCCACGAATTGCGTACGCCGCTGAATGCAATCCTCGGCTTCGGCTTCATTGCGCGCCGGCACGGGATGGATCCCGCCGCACGCAATGCAGTCGAACAGATGGAGCGCGCAGGTAACCGGCTGCTGGCGCTACTGACCGAGATGCTCGATACCGCGGATATCGATGCCGGCAAGCTGCAGGTCGAGGCGGTCGATTTTTCGCCGCAGAACCTGTTGATAGGGATCAAGGCCCACTTCCTACCTGCCTTGGCTGCCAAGGGCCTGAGCCTGACCCTCAAGCTCGATCCTCTCGTCCCGCCCCGCTTGATCGGCGATCCGATCCGGCTGGGGCAGGTACTGCGCAATCTGGTGGGTAACGCCGTCAAGTTTTCTCACCAGGGTGAGATTGTCCTGCGCATGGGGCTGGTCAAGCAGGCATCTGCTTGCGCCGACCTGTTGTTCGAGGTCGAGGACAGCGGGGTCGGGATAGGTCTTGAGGCTCAGCAACACCTGTTTCAGATTTTCGAGCAGGAGGATGCATCGAGTACCCGCCGCTTCGGCGGCGCCGGAGTTGGTTTGGCGCTTTGCAAGCTGCTTGCGCAGCTGATGGGCGGTGACATCGGCTTCAACAGCCGGCCGGACAACGGAAGCCTGTTCTGGGTCAGCCTGCGACTGCCGATTCCCCCGCAGGCATTGCGTGCGGAGGGCGAGGCAGCGCCCGACTCGATGAAGATCAACGCCACGATGACCTACCTTTGCAACCTGCTCATGCAGGCCGACTATCGTGCGCTGCGACTGTGCATCGAATCGAGGGACCTGATCCGTGCGGCCCTGGGAGAGCGTGAGGACGATGTGGTGGCGGCGATCGAGAGCTTCGACTTCGACAAGGCCTTGCACCTGATCGAAGACCATCAGTCACGCTGGCGGAGGTATTGACGGCCCCTAAGTTGGAGCTGCCGGTCGTGTGCGCTTGTCGCGGGCGGCGACGGCAACGCGGCAGATCAGACGAAACTGAGGGAAGGCTTTGCCACAATCCGCGGGCTTGCCACCGGGGCGGCTTCCGGGACAGACAAGGCCGCCAGGCGACGCATCTGCATGCGATGGCTGAGCATGATCAGGGCGGCGCCGACGCCGCCGGCGGCCAGAATCAAGGCCACCAAATCCAGCGTGCCGAGCGACTTTTGCTCTGGCAGGTCGGCAACCCGACGTTCGAGCGCCTTGTGGGCGCGCTGCAATTGACGCTGGTCGGTATCCAGCATCTGCACGAAGTCCTTCATTTCGACGAATGCCGCGTTCACCGTATCCAGGCCACCGACCAGTTGCACTTCGGTACGCCCCTGGTCCTCGACCATGCGCTCGATCCGCTCTATCGCACCGGAAATTTCACGTGGCGTCATAGCCGGTGGGGGGCGCATATCGGGCGCGCCGGCGACGCCCACCACGAGGTGATCGGGCTTGGCGGCTCGAGGGGTGGCCGCGGCGATCGCCGGCGCATCGGGTGCAGCCGCCACCTTGACCAGGCCGGGTGCGCGGCGGGGTTGGGGGGCGACGGTATGTTCGCCGGCGGGCATCGGCGCCGCAACCGGCATCAGCAAGGACGTACCCGCGGGGAGATGGACGGCGCCGATGTGTGCGGCTCCGGAAAACAGCATCGGATTGGCTTCCGCGATTCGGCGCCGGTATTCGTCGCGGCGCTCGCGACTGTCCGGAAAGAGTTGGCGCGCCATGAGGTTCAGGTTGGTGGCTGCCGGCAACAGCAGGCGCTGCCCGTCGCCGGATGCGGAGGGTGCTAGCATGCTACGCCTTGGCTGTGCGGGAGCCGCTTCGACGCTGATGTCGTTTCGTGCCCGCTTCGCCGCCGGCAGCGTTGGCGCCGCGGTCGGCAAGGACTCCGACCGATCGGCAAGAAGGAGAAAATCCCGCGCAACGATGGTGTCGCAACCGAGCATCAGCCTGAATTCCAGCATGGGCTCGGTGACAGCTTCGGAACTGACGATGCGCACATGCGGACGGCTTCCCGATAGAACCGTCACGCGTGCATTGCGCGGGAAAAACTGTGGATCGGAACCTTGCCCGGACTGCGCAAGCCTCACGCAGGCAGCCGCCGGTGCCGCCTCGCCCTGGGCGAGCAGCAGCGGGATCTCAAGCTTGAGCGGCTGTCCGACGACAGGGTTGGAAACAGGCTGTCCCAGTCCCATCGCCTGTACCGGCGAAACCGCACCGATTGTGGCCGACAGGAAGGCGCTTAGCGCGACGCGCCCTATGGTGGGGTGGATGCCTGAGCGGACCTGTTTCACGAGAGTGCCCTCAATGAGTTTGCGCGGATTGTTCGGCATCGGGTCCAGTGCGGCAAGGGCCGCGATTTACTGAAACCCCGGTATCAGATCAATATCAGGGAATGACCGACAAGGCCCGATGCCAGCCTTCCCATTCGGTGCGGCAGGCATCCGGAACGGGAATGTTGGTCGGCGTCGCGATGCACTCGAAGGGCTCCAGCGCTTGGGCCACGCGGACTGCCTGGGCCAGGCAGTCGTACCAGGCACGGCCGCCGGATACATCGCCGGCGACGGCCTGAAGGACTTGCGCCGGGAAGGCGTAGCGCTCCAGGTAGCGTTCCGACACCTTGCGGATCTGGCAGGGAAACAGTTCGCGCTGGGCGCGAGCCTTGGTAATCGGGTCGGCATCCTTGCAGCGGGCGACGTAGGCCTTCATCAGCGAGGGAAAGGTCTCCGCCACGGCCAGCCAGCCTATGCCGCCGACCAACCCGGTGGTAAAGGCATCGTCGGCAAATTGTTCCGGAATGCCGTAATCGGGCATCAGGGCACGCATCGCTGCGCCGCTGGCAAGCGAATTGAGCCAGAACTTGCGATAGTCGAAAGTGGCGCAGGCACCGCTTTGATAGCGCCCCATCATTTCCGCAACGAAGACGATGCGCCTGACGAATGAGGTGCCCAGGCGCATCACCGATTCCGGCACCGATGCGGTCCGGCCTGCGTTGGCGAAACGCGCAGCGTTGGCGGAGTTGATCAGCGACAGCGAGAGCACCGGGTCGGGCTGGATTGCGGCGGCGACGAGCCGGACATCCCCCTTGGCGACTGCTGCATCGACCTTGCGGAAGATATTCCCCGGTGCCGGCAGGTTGCCATGTACCTCGACCTTTTCCAGGAACTCCCGCTCGCTCGGCGACTCGCTTTCAGTACCCGGTATGTCCAGCATCTTGGACAGCAGTTCCATCGCCGCTTCACCTGCCGGTCCGGTCACGCCGAGGAAGGCTTCGATGTTGAGTCCGCCGGCGAAACTCTGGAAGCTGACCGTCGGAAAGCCGTGCGGTTGCCACTTGGGCAGCACCTCGCGAAAGCATCCGCGCGAATCGATGATGCACCAGCACCAGAGCGGTTCGTTGTCATCGACGCTGTCGCGGATATGCGCCAGCAATGCCGGCGTGATTTCCTCGATGCTGGTTTCCGGCTCGTGTCGTGGATCGGTGGACAGCAGGCATACGGGTACGCCGAAATCCGATGCCGGGACGTAGGCGGCCAACACACCCTGACCCGGGCGTGCATTGCCGTCGAGGCCAATCGCCAATTCGAAGGTAACGGGATTCATGGCGAAACGATGCTTGCCTTCACTGATGAAGCGGAGCGTGGATTGGCCGCTGGATTGAAAACCGCGCGGCGGGCGCCATCGGTTACGAGGCGCGACCAGGCCGCTATTCACCTGGCATGGATCGCGTTGCATTCTCGGCCCGGTGTTCTCAGATTCTTGCGGGACCGGCGTCGCCCCGCAATCCGACAGCAAAAGTGAACCATGAAGTTTCAATTATTTGCAGGACTCGGCAGGGTCCGCTGCCGTACCTAAACTTGAGCAATCCGTCATGGCTTGCGCCATGGAGGTCATACTCAGGTATCCGACAGACGGCCGCACGCCAGTTCGGGGAGGATATCCAAATTAGCTAGTCGAACCGCATCCCGATCATCAGCAGGAAAGTGTCGCTCAACAAAGTCCTTTTTGAATTCCGGCGATCTCGCGGGCGCCCTGCCCTGGCGATGCGTCGTGCGCCGTCGTGGCTGTTGCTCGCGCTGATCCTGGCCGTGGCGGGTGGTGTCGATGCCTGGGCATTGGGGATCGGCCAGGCGATGCGGATGCCGGTAATCGGCGCTCCCTTGCGGATCGAGATTCCGTTGCAACTGGGTGAAGGTGAATTGCCGCCGCAAGCGGGCTGCGTGCGCATCCAGGCGCTTGAAGCCGGTGCCGATGCGCAGTTCTATCCGCATGATGCGCGGGTGCTGGTCGAGACCCGGGGGCGGCCGCGCATATTGGTGGTTGCCTCGCGCGGCGTCGCCGAACCCATTGTCGAATTCCGGCTCAGCGTCGGTTGCAGCGATGTCGTGGTTCGCGATTTCCTGTTGCTGGCCGACGCGCCGTCGCCAGCGACACCAGTGGTGAAACCTGCGCCTGCCGATGTCGTCGCGGCAAGCGGCGCAAACCTCCGCGCAACGGCGCCGGTAACGTCCCTCCCCAAAGCCGTGGTCGTCACCCGCACGGAGATCCTGTCTGCGCAGACAACGCTGAACGTCATTGCACGCCAGCGCTATCCCTTCGACCGCAGAAAGCGCGACGAATATCGCCAGCTGATGGCGGCGGCGAATCCGGACGTGTTCGGCGCGGTGCGGAATCCGGGCGCGGTAGGCCTTTCTCCCGGTACCGAGCTGCGTATCCCTGATGGACTGCCGCCGGTCGCCCCCAAACCTGTCAGTGAGCCGCGCCAGCCGGCGGCCAGCTCGTCGCCGCGTCCGGTTGCCCGCGATCGCCTGGTGATCGGCGGAGGTGGCCTGAGCGACCAGAAGTACCTCGCTTCCGGTGAGGCGCTGGCTACGGTCAAACGCATGGAGGGCATGCTCGAAGAACAGAAGGAGATCGAGGCACGGATCGATCAGAGCCTGCGTACCGCCAACGAGGCATTGGCCGATACCCGGCGCCGCTTCACCGAAATCGAGGCGGCCCAGGAGCGGAATACCAAAGGTTTGCGCGACACCCAGCTGCGGATGGAGGCGACCGACAGAAAGCTGGCGCAGAGCCTGGGCCTGTGGGACCTGTTGCTGGTGGTGATGGCGAGCGGCGCCACGGGCGCCGGGCTGTTGATACTCCATGATCGCCTCGCCGGCGGACGCCGACCGGCCATCGGTAGCTCTCCGGACGAAGGGGAGCTGAACTCGCGACCACAAACATCCGCACCGAGGGCGCCCGAGCCCCTCAGGGTGGCGCAGGCTTCTGTAGAGACGGCGCCGACCGAGCCGCCCAAGCCCGTCTCTGGCCAGCCTGCTGTAAAGAAGCCATCAGTCGTGCCGCAAGCGGCCAAGGCAGAAGCTCCCATTCCCGCCCCGGCTGCGATAACGGCGGCCACGCGCCCACCCCTACCGACAACGTCGGCCCCGGCTCCTTTGACGCCGGCGCCTGTCTCTGCGCCGGGCACAGGATCGGAGCCGCTGCTACCCTCCCCGGTCAAATCCGCCCAGGCAGAGAAACCCCAGCGTCAGCCAGCAAAGGAAGAGTTGTTGCCAACAACGCTTGCTGCTTCCCTGGGTCTCGACGGGGCGCATGCCGACGAGATCAATCGACTGTTGCCGGAATTTCCCAGTTTCGATGTTTGCGCATGGTTTGCCGCCTTCGACTACCTGCGCGCCAATGACGAGCGCAAGGCATTCGCTTCCCTTGCGCTTCAGCTCAATGAGCGACTGAACGTCGAACTGCCGGCCTGGGACCGTGACGTCAATGCCAGTCTGAGTTCCCTGCTGGATTTTCCGCGCATCACGGATTTCCTGCAGACACTGTGGCGCGCCAACGATCCATCATTGACCCGCGCCTTTTTGGTCGATCTGTTGAACGACAATCGGGGCGGCACGCGCAACGGCTTCACCGAGGGCGCGGCGACCGACATCGCAGTCCTGATCGGCATCCTTGAGATCAACGCCGGCAGCTGAACTCCGCTGACCGGCGCTGAAGTCGCGGCGCGGACCAAGGCGTGCCGGCCGGCCGGACTGCATCCAGGCGGTTTCGCAGCTCAGGCGCGGGGCTCGGCCCAATCCAGCAGGGGCCGCCACTGTTCCACATCCTGGGCGGCGCGGCCGGGTGGCAGGTCGAAGATGCTCATGCCATGGGCGGCGGCCTGCACATACACCTGGGTGTCGCGCAGATGCGCTACCACTGGCAGCCCCGTTCCCTCGAGGAATCGCTCGAGTTCAGCCGCGGCACGGGTGCGCGCATCGACCCGCATGGCGACGATGGCGACGTAGGCTTCGTGCTTGCGGATTTCCTTTTCCTCGAACAAGCGATCAAGGAATTGCCGTGTCGCCAGGATGTCGAAAATCGAGGGCTGCAGCGGAACGATCACGCGTCGGACGAGCTTCAGCACGTGGCCGAGCTTCTTGCCGTGCAAGCCGGCGGGCGTGTCGAGCACGACATGGGTGGTGTCCTTCGGTGGGCGTGCCGGCTGGTCGGATTCGAGGTCCCAGCTGGCAATGTGCGGCAGCGCCGGGGAGCGCAGCTTGAGCCATTCGCGCGAAGATTGCTGGCGGTCGATGTCGCCCAGCATCACGCGCCGGCCCTGGCGGGCAAAGTGCCCGGCAAGATTGGTTGCCAGGGTGGATTTGCCGACCCCTCCCTTGGGGTTGGCGATCAGAAATGTTTCCATGAGTGTGAACTTTATCACCGGGCTGCGATCTCCCACCCGGAATATCCTGATGCAGACCAATTACAGCCGGCCATCCCCGGGAATACGCTTTATGTTTTTGGAATTCTCAGCCGGGAGGGTGGCCATGTTCCTGTTCGATCTGTTGTTTGGCAAGAAAAAGACTGCCTACGCGGCCAGCCCGCCGTCGCCAATGCCGGCGCAAAGAATGCCGGCCAGCAGCGCGCCCGGTACCACCATCAGTCACGACGCGGGGCTGATCGTGTCGCTCAAGGACGACCATCGGCGCCTGCTGGCTGGCTTCCAGTCGATCGCGGCCTCAAGCCTGGCTGGTAACCTGGCATCGGTTCAGCAGCAGCTTGGGCAGTTCCAGACCCTGCTGATGGACCACCTGCTGAAGGAAAACGTCCGGCTCTACGTGTATCTGGAACATGTGCTGAAGGACGATCCGGTAAGCCACGAAATGATGCATGGCTTCCGTCACGAGATGGACGCCATCGGTCGCGTGGTGGTAGACTTCCTCGGCAAGTACAAGGCGATCGCCAGCCATCCCGAACTGGCGCCTGCCTTCTCGACCGACCTCAAGGCGATCGGCGAAGCCCAGGTCGCGCGCATCAAGCGCGAGGAAGACATCCTATATCCGATGTATTCCCCGCCGGCGTGATGAGGTTCAGGGCAGCAGGATGGACGAGCCGGTGGTCTTGCGTGCGACGAGGTCGATCTGTGCCTGGGCGGCGTCCTTCAGCGCATACGTCTGATTGACTCCGATCTTGACCTTGCCCGACGTGACGGCGTCGAACAGTTCTCCCGAAATCGCCAGCAGGTCGCCGCGCTGTGCGATGTAGGTGAACAGCGTCGGCCGGGTGATGAACAGCGAGCCCATCTTGGCCAGCAATCCGAGGTCGAAGGCCGGCACCGGGCCCGAGGCGGCGCCGAACAGCACCATCATGCCCATCGGTTGCAGGCACTCCAGCGAGCCCATGAAGGTGTCCTTGCCGATCGAGTCGTAGACCACGCGCACGCCCTTGCCCCCGGTGATGTCCTTGACCCGTTGGGTGAAATTTTCGCGCGTGTAGATAATGGTGTGGTCGCAGCCGTGCGCGCGGGCCAATTCGGCCTTTTCGTCGGAGCTGACCGTGCCGATCACGGTGACGCCCAGCGCCCGCGCCCACTGGCAGACGATCAGGCCGACACCGCCGGCGGCGGCGTGGATCAGGATCGTGTCGCCGGCCTTTACCGGGCAGGTACGGCGCAGCAGGTATTGTGCGGTCATGCCTTGCAGCATCATCGCCGCGCCGGTCTTGAAGTCGATCGCCCCGGGCAGTGTGACCAGACGGTCGGCCGGGATGTTGCGCACTTCGGCATAGGCGCCGATCGGGCCGCCGGCATAGGCGACGCGGTCGCCGGGTTTCAGCTCGGTGACGCCGCTGCCCACCGCCTCGACCACGCCGGCGCCTTCGAGGCCGATGCCGGAGGGCATGGGCAGCGGGTAGGCTCCCGTACGATGGTAGATGTCGATGTAGTTGAGGCCGACGGCGTGGTGGCGCACGCGCGCCTCGTTGGGCGCCGGAGCGCCGACATCGACTTCCTCCCAGCGCAGGACCTCCGGGCCTCCCGGCGTGTGGAAGCGGATCGCGTGGCTCATGCTGTCTCCTTCAATGTACGGAACGTGAAGGGACGCACGCTACCCCGAGCGGGAGGAAATTTCAACCGGCGCCGCAGCAGCGGCCTGAAAGTCGGCGCTGGCGGCACGGCGAATTCGCCGTGCTTTGCTTATCCGCCCGACTTTTCCCGCAGGTGGTTGGCGTCGACCACCGCCAGCGCCGTCATGTTCACCAGGCGGCGCACGGTGGCCGTGGCGGTGAGGATGTGCACCGGCTTGGCGGCCCCCAGCAGCACCGGGCCGACCGTGATGCCGTCGCCGGAGGTGGCCTTGATCAGGTTGAAGGCGATGTTGGCAGCGTCGACGTTGGGCATGATCAGCAGGTTGGCTTCGCCCTTGAGCCGCGAATCGGGGTAGAGCTTTTCGCGGATCTCCTGCGACAGCGCGGCGTCGCCGTGCATCTCGCCGTCGACTTCCAGCCAGGGCGCGGTTTCCTCGATCAGGGCACGCGCCGTCGCCATCTTCAGTGCCGACTCCGAACGCACGCTGCCGAAATTCGAGTGCGAAAGCAGCGCCGCCTTGGGCTCGACGCCAAAGCGCTTCACCTCCTTGGCCGCCATCAGGGCGATCTCGGCGACCTGCTCGGGCGAGGGGTTGTCATTGACATAAGTGTCGCAGACGAAGAGCGTGTGCTTGGCCAGCAGCAGCATGTTCATCGCCGCGAAGCAGTGGGCGTCCTCCTCCAGCCCGATCACGTCGCTGACGTGCTTGAGGTGCTGGGCGTGGCGCCCGACCACGCCGCAAAGCATGGCGTCGACATAGCCGCGACGCAGCAGCATGGCGCCGATCAGGGTGTTGTCCGAGCGCAGGGCCTGCTTGGCAATGCCCGGCGTGACGCCCTGGCGCCCCATGATGCCGTGGTAGTCCTGCCACAGTTCCTTGTAACGCGGATCGGAATCCGGGTTGACTACCTCGAAGTCGCGTCCCGCCTGCAGGCGCAGACCGGATTTTTCGATGCGCATGCCGATCACTTCGGGGCGGCCGATCAGCACCGGCTGGGCCAGGCCCTCGTCGAGTACCGCCTGCACCGCGCGCAGCACGCGCTCATCCTCGCCCTCGCAGTAGATCACCCGGCGCGGCGCTTTCTTGGCGGCGGCAAACACAGGCTTCATGACGAAGCCGGAGTGATAGACGAAGCTGTCGAGCTTGTTGCGGTAGGCATCGAAGTCGGCGATCGGGCGTGTCGCCACGCCGGAGTCGGCCGCCGCCTTGGCCACCGCCGGCGCGATCTTGACGATCAGGCGCGGGTCGAAGGGGCGCGGGATCAGGTAGTCGCGGCCGAAGGCCAGGCTCTCGCCGCCGTAGGCCTGGGCCACCACGTCGGAGGCTTCCGCCTGTGCCAGCTCGGCGATGGCGCGCACCGCGGCGAGCTTCATCTGCTCGGTGATGGTAGTGGCGCCGGCATCCAGCGCGCCACGGAAGATGAAGGGGAAGCACAGGACGTTGTTGACCTGGTTCGGGTAATCCGACCGTCCGGTGGCGATGATCGCGTCGTCACGCACGGATTTGACTTCTTCGGGCGTGATTTCCGGCGTCGGGTTGGCCAGCGCCAGGATCAGCGGGTTCTTCGCCATCTTCGCCACCATCGCCGGCTTGACCACGCCGCCGGCGGAGAGGCCGAGGAAGACATCGGCGCCTTCGATGATCTCGGCCAGCGTGCGCGCATCGGTCTTCTTGGCGTAGCGATCCTTGATCGGGTCCATCAGCTTTTCGCGCCCGACATAGACCACGCCCTCGATGTCGGTGACCCAGATGTTCTCCACCTTGACGCCGAGGTTCACCAGCAGGTCGAGGCAGGCCAGGGCGGCAGCACCGGCACCGGAGGTGACCAGCTTGACGTCTTCCACCTTCTTGCCGACCAGGTTCAGGCCGTTGAGGATCGCCGCGCCGACCACGATGGCGGTGCCGTGCTGGTCGTCGTGGAAGACCGGGATCTTCATGCGTTCGCGCAGCTTGGCTTCGACGTAGAAGCACTCCGGCGCCTTGATGTCTTCCAGGTTGATGCCACCGAAGGTGGGCTCCATGGCGGCGATCATGTCCACCAGTTTGTCCGGATCATTCTCGGCCAGTTCGATGTCGAACACGTCGATCCCGGCGAACTTCTTGAACAGCACGCCCTTGCCTTCCATCACCGGCTTGCCGGCCAGCGGGCCGATGTTGCCGAGGCCGAGCACGGCGGTGCCGTTGGTCACCACGCCGACCAGGTTGGCGCGCGAGGTCAGGCGGCTGGCCGACGCCGGGTCGGCGACGATGGCGTTGCAGGCGGCGGCGACGCCCGGCGAGTAGGCCAGGGCGAGGTCACGCTGGTTGGTGAGGCCCTTGGTCGGCACCACCGCGATTTTTCCGGGCGTCGGCCACTCGTGGTATTCGAGGGCGGCGGCGGAGAGGTTTTCCTGTTCGGTAGACATGGTCATCCTCCGGCATTTTTCTTGGTAAGCCGCGCATCATAGGCCGCCCAGGCTGACAGCACCATTACGGAAATCCACGACAGGGCCGCCGCCGGTAGAATCCGCCGCATTCCATTGAAAGGGGCATCATGAAGCGCGTTGTTTTCAATCAGAAAGGCGGCGTCGGCAAGAGCACCATCACCTGCAACCTGGCGGCGATTTCGGCGGCGCGGGGCGCTCGCACCCTGGTCATCGACCTCGATCCGCAGGCCAATTCCACCCAGTACCTGCTCGGTGCGGCGGCCAAGGATCTGCAGCTTACCGCCAACGAATTCTTCGAACAGATGCTGAGTTTCAAGCTGCGCCCGCTGCCGACCGAAGACTTCATCGCCGCGACGCCCTTCGAGAACCTTTCCATCCTGCCGTCCGGCCCGGCCCTCGAAGAATTGCAGGCCAAGCTCGAATCGCGCTACAAGATCTACAAGCTGCGCGAGGCGCTCGATGCGCTCGAAGGCTATGACGAGATCTGGATCGACACGCCGCCGGCGCTGCACTTCTACACGCGCTCGGCGCTGATTGCCGCCGACGCCTGCCTGATCCCCTTCGACTGCGACGAATTCGCCCGCAAGGCCCTCTACAGCCTGCTCGACAACGTCAATGAGATCCGCGCCGACCACAACGCCGGACTCGAAATCGAAGGAATCGTCATCAACCAGTTCCAGGCGCGTGCCAGTCTGCCGCAGCAGGTGGTGACCGAACTGCGCAGCGAGGGCTTGCCGGTGCTGGCATCCTTCCTTTCGTCCTCGGTCAAGATCAAGGAATCGCACCAGCAGGCGAAGCCGATGATCCACCTCGACCGCAGCCACAAGCTGGCGCTGGAGTTCGGCGCGCTGTTCGACGAGATCGAAGCGGCGCGCAAGGCGCGGGCCAAGGCGGCAGCGAAGAAGCGCGCCTGATCCCCTTGCTTCGCGGACACGCTTCGCCGGTTACCTAGCGCGTGGGCCCCAGTCGCGAAAGCTATGCCTGTGCGATGTGCAGCGAGAAGCTGCCGCGCGAGTTCGTGCATCGCAATCGGGCGGGCGCCTACATTTGCCACGTTTGCCAGGCCGAGCGCAACCAGGCCGGCCTGTTCGAGCTTTCGTGGAAAAGGTTGCGCCGGCGCCTGCACTGGATCAGCCGCCCGGTGCTCTATGGGGTGTCCAGCCTGGCACTGGCGCTGGCGGTCGCGTACCTGATCGTGCAGCTGTTCAATTAGGCCTGCGGCGGGCTTCCGCCGGAAGTCTTGCAGGTATGGCCCAGCGCCAAGCCATTGAAGGCGCAGTAGGCGACATAGGCCAGCATCCAGCACAGGCCTATTGCGGTCAGTGTCATGGCGCCGGGCAGCAGCCAGAGCAGTACGGCAAACAGCGGTAATGAGAAGAATTCGCCCAGGCTTACGGCCCGCCCTGCGCCACGCGCGAACAATCCGAACAGGAAGACCCACGAGATCATGCGCAGGGCATCGCCCATCAGGAAGTACAGCGCATCGCCGCGGCTTGCCGGCAGGTCGGCACGGTAGAGCAGGGCCAGCACCTGCGGCAGCAGCAGCCAGAGCAGGCCAAGCGCAAGCAGGGCGGGCGCCACGACCCCTCGGGCGGTGGCCCATAGCTCACGCCGGAACGGCAGGGCCTCGCGGGCAGCGGCCAGACGCGGCAGGTAATGGGCCTGCATCAGGCCGCCGGCGATGGCGGTGATCCACTCGCTGCTGCGCCAGATTGCCTGCACGGCGCCGGCCGTCTCCCAGGACGCTGCCTCGCCGATCCGTTGCCGGGCCACGGCCGTCGCCAGGGGGCTGAAAATGCCGATCGCCAGTCCGGCATAAACGAAGGGCCGCAGTGCGTGTTGCGGCATGCGCCAAGCCAGCCAGGTGCCCCCCCGATTCAGGATCAACAGGGTAATCGCAAGCCCCGTCGCCGCCTGTGCCGCCAGCAGCGCTTCCAGTTCGCGGCCGGTGGCTGTCAGCGCCAGCGCCACCAGCGGCACGGCGAGCACCAGTCCGGCCAGCAGCATGGCGCGCCCCGCTTGGCCGCGTCCTAGCAGCCAGAAGGACAGCAGGCCGGGGGCCACGCTCAGCCAGCCGGCGGCAAGGGCCGGTAGGGCAAGCCAGGCCAGGGCCGCGGGCAGCACGGGCAACCGGCCTAGGGCGAGAAGCAGCGCGCACGCCGCCAGGCAGCCCCCGGACACGATCAGGCCGAGGCGCAGGCCTTCGCCCAAAAGTCGGCGCTGGTCGGACGGCGATCGGGTGGCGACCAGGCCGGTCAGGCCGATGCCGATGCCGGCCAGCGTGACGCCGGAGATGACGTCGGCAAGGCTGGTCAGCTGCGCCCATTGCGCCACCAGTTCGGCGCCGCCGCGCAGAGCCAGCAGCTTGTCGATCATGGCGCGTCCGGCCAGGCCGGCAAGGACGACGCCCAGGGCCAGGATCAGCTTGCTTCGGATTGCGGCATTTGCCGTTGCGGATGACAATCGAAATGGCTTCCGGTCACGCAGACCCTTTGCGCTGCCTCAGGCCATGCGCTGGAGCGAGAGCAGGGTGATGTCGTCATGGCGACTACGACCTTCAATGCCGGCCGTGGCACGGCTGAGCACCGATGCCAACAGCGCGTCAGGCTCGCCGGAACCCGCCACGAGGAGGTCGAGCAATGCGGCCTCGCTCTGCGCATCGGTGTCGCCTAGCGCCTCTGACACGCCGTCGGTAAACGCCAGCAGGCAGTCGCCGGGCAAAAAGGGGGCTGTAGCTATGGTGTGACGCAAGCCAGGCATCATTCCCACTGCCGGTCCGGTGGGGGGCAGTCGCTCGACCTTGCCGCTGGCGCGCTTGTGCAGCAATGCAGGTTCGTGTCCGGCATTGATGTAGCTGAACTGGCCGGAATCCGGGTCGAGGATGCCAACGAACATGGTGGCGAACATGTTTTCCTGCCCATGCTCGATGGCGATATAGTCATTGAGGGAGGCGATGCCGCGTCCCAGCGTGTCGGCGGTGGCTTCGGTTTCGGATACCTGGATCAGCATGGCGCGCAGCAGACTGCGGAACAGGGCCATGTAGAGCGCGGCACCGACACCTTTGTCGCAAACATCGGCAACGACGATGGCCAGTCGGTCTCCCGGCAGGATCAGGGCGTCGTAGAAATCGCCGCCAACCTGGCGCGCCGGCTGGCATAGCGCGGCAATTTTCCAGTTCCGGATCAGTGGCAGTTGCCGTGGCAGGAAGCCCTGCTGGATACGACGGCCGATCTCGAGCTCGCGCGACAGCGCTTGCAAGGTCGCTTGCTTCTGGTCTGCAAGCCGTTTCTTGTTCAGCGAGGATTCGATGCGCGCCTGGAGGATCACCGCATTGAACGGTTTGCTGAGGTAGTCGTCGGCGCCAAGTTCGAGGCAGCGCACGACGCTTTCGATCTCGTCGATGGCAGACACCATAACCACCGGGATTTCGTTCAGCTGCGGATCTTCCTTGATCCGGCGCAGGGTTTCGTAGCCGTCCATCTCGGGCATGGTGATGTCGAGCAGGACCATGTCCCAATGGCTGGCGCGGAGCTGCTCCAGGGCTGCCCGTCCGTTTTCCGCGAAGCCCGTTTCGTGCCCCAGTCGGCGCACGCGGCGCGAAAGCAGGTCGCGGTTCACCTCGAGGTCGTCTACGACCAGCAGCCTGGCAATTTTTCCGTCCGGGCTCATGCGGCAGTCTTCGCGTCGGCGGCGAGCAGTCGGCGCAGGTATCCGATTTCGCGTTCGGTCGCTTGCGCGCCGAGGTCCACCAGTTCCGGAATCAGGTGCGCATCGCCAAGTCCCACGGGAAAGGGGATCTCCGGAATGATGGGAACCACCTCGGCGTGGTGCGACAGACTGTAGAACGCGTACTGTGATCGATACAGATGGTTGACCACGATCGTCTTCAGCCGCAGGAACAGGTCCATGCCGGAGCGCGAGCCGGACTGCAGGGACTCCTCGAAGCCCATGGCAATGATGATGTCCGCCCCCTCGCGCACCGCGATGTCGATCGGCAGCGGGTCGCAGGCGGCGCCGTCCACCATCTGGCGGCCGCCTATCGGCCAGGGCGGGAAGACCAGGGGGATCGCAACGGTGGCGCGGATGGCGTCGAACAGGCGGCCGGACGAGAAAACCTGCTTTTCGCCGGTGTCGAAGTCGGTGGCGACCACATGCAGGGGCAGCTTGAGATCCTCGAAGCAGCGGTCACCCACAAAGTCGCGGATGCCGCGGTTGAGGGCCGCGTCGTGGAGGATGCCGAGGAGTTCGTCGAAACGGAAGAGCTTCGGCAGTAGCAGGCCGAGCAGTCCACGATACGAGAGGCGACCGAACATGCCGTGCGAAGCCTTCTCGAAATATGACGCGGCAGCATCCGCATCGCCGCCGCCGTCGGCAGCCCATGTTCCGCAGAAGGCCCCGCCGCTGCAGGCGACGACCATGTCGATAGGTATCGATTCCCGCTGCAGGACCTTCATGGCGCCGAAGGCGGCAATGCACTTGAGTCCGCCCGAACCGATCACGAGGGCGACGCGCGGACGCTCTGTCGGGGCGCCGGTTGCTGACAGGCGCGCGTTCACTGCCTGCCGGAAACAGTTCCGGCCGCCGCCTGCTCGGCGGCCAGCAGCTCGCGCAGGTAGGGCATCTGTGCCCGGGTGCATTTTTCGCCTTCTTCGACGATGTAGGGCACCTTTTCCGTGTCGAACAAGCGAATGCGTTGGCTGAACTCGGGAATGATGGCAATCACTTCCGAATGGTGAGCAATGCTGTGAAAGGAAAAGCGCGACTTGAGCAGGTTGTTGGACATGATCGCGCTGAGCTGGAAGGCAAAGCGCCCGGCGCTGCCTATCCGTTCTTGATATGGGCTTTCGAAGCCGACCGCAATGATCACCCGTGCGCCATGCTTGATCGCCACGCTTACCGGCAACGGGTCGGCGAGGTAACCGTCGACCAGCAGCTTGCCGTCGATCCGTACCGGTGCGAAAGCGAAGGGCAGGGCCACGCTGGCGCGGATGGCGTCGGCGATCGAGCCGTGATGGAGGTCGACCAGTTCGCCGTCGGCAAAGTCGGTGGCAGTAATGTGCAGCGGGATCTGCGTGTCCTCGATGCGACGGTCGCCGAAGAATTGGTGCAGCAGCCTGTCCTTGGGGCGGTCGTCGCGCAGGCCGAAGCTATCTGCGCGAAAGCCGAACAGGCGCGGCGCCAGTGCGCTGAGCATGCCCATGGTATTGCGCTTGGCGGTGAGCTCCTTGGTCCAGAGCCGGCTGGTCACCTCCATGCATTGCTTGGCGTCATAGCCTAGCGCCACCACGGCCGCGAAGATTGCCCCGGCGCTGCAGCCGACGACGCGCTCGATGGCGATGCCTTCCTCCGCCAGCGCCTTGACGACGCCGATGGCGGCAGCGCACTTGACGCTGCCCGAGCCGATGACCAGGGAGACGGCCGGCTGGCCGGGCATGTGGGCGGTCGCGTTCATCATGCCCTCCTGTTCATGCCGCCGTGCCGAAGCTGGCCGCAGCGGCAGCCACATCGTCGTAGATCTTGATGATGCTGGTGAAGCCGGAGAGGGACAAGACGCGCAGCACGTCGGGCTGGACGGCGGCGATGCGCAGGTCGCCGCCAAGTCGCCGGCTGTCCTTCACCGCGCCGAGCAGGGAGCGCAGGCCGGCGCTGCTGGTGTAGCTGACGGCGGAAAAATCGGCCACCAGCTTCACTCGACCCGCATTCAGTTCGCCGGTGAAGGCCTCGGTGAGCTTCTCGGCGCTGAGGCTGTCGACGCTGCCGCTGATGGCGACAAGGGTAACCGGGTCCTGCTGGGATATGCTGATGTTCAAGCTGTTTCTCCTTTTCGCGTGGCGAGGAATTTCACGAGGGTCAGGTGGTTGCCGGTCGCTTTGGCGTGGCTGTAGGTCTGTGCGTCGGTCACCTGGCGCATCAGGTGCACGCCGAGTCCGCCGAGGGGCAAGGCCTGCACATCATCGGTGCCAGCCTGCGGGGTCGCCAGGCGCAGAGGATCGAAGGGGCGGCCGCGATCATGGATGTCGACGCGGATTGCCGGCCGACCCTCCCAGGCGGAAAGTTCGACATCGAGCGCGATTTCGCCCGGATCATCTTCACTGTATGCGTGGCGGATAACATTCACGCAAGCCTCTTCGACCGCCAGGCGCAGGTCGTGCCGCATCGCCGGATCGGCATCCGCCGCATCGCAGAGTTCGCTTACTGCATCCAGCAAGCTCGGCAGGAACTCCAGTCTTGCCGGGCCGCGGAGCGCGATCGACCTGCGCGGCGGCGTCATTTTCCCGACCCCGCAAGCAGGCCATTGATTTTGCCGAGCAGGCGATCCAGCTCGACGGGCTTGGTGTCGAAATCGTCGCAACCGGCCTCGAGCGAACGTTCGCGGTCGCCGGCCATGGCGTGTGCGGTGAGGGCGATCACCGGAATCGCGGCGGTTGTCGGCGCCGCCTTGATGCGACGAGTCGCTTCCCATCCATCCAATTCGGGAAGGCTGATGTCCATCAGGATCAGGTCGGGCACTTCCTCGCCGGCCTTGCTCACCGCCTGTAGGCCATCGACTGCGATGCTGACGGCAAAACCACGCAGTGTCAGGCGGCGCGACAGCATGTCGCGGTTGAGTTCGTTGTCCTCGACGAGGAGGATGCGCCCCTTGGCCTGGCTCATGACGACGCCTCTGCCGGGACGGCAGGCGCCAGCCGGAGCCTGACCGTGAAGCGGGAACCACGGCCGGGCGCGGTGTCGATGATCAGCTGCCCGCCCATGCATTCGCAAAGGCCGCGGCTGAGCGCGAGGCTGAGGCCGGTGCCGCCCGCGGGCGGGATCGGCCCGTCGGCGGCACCGAAGGGCTCCAGCGCGCGTTCGAGTTCGGCGGGGCTCATGCCGCGCCCCTGGTCGCGCACCTGGATGTCCAGGTGCTCGTTGTCGTGCGGGCGGACGAACAGCGCGACCTCGTCGCGTCCGCTGAACTTGGCGGCGTTGCTGAACAGGCAGAGCAGCACCTGTTTCAGGCGCGTGCGGTCGGCCAACACCGTAAGCTGGGGAATCTCGGGCACGGTCAGCCAGTTGCTGGAGCGCTCGACCAATGGGCCGGCGACCGTCAACACCTCGGCGATCAGGGGCGCGACCTCCACCGGCGTGCGTTCGACCTGCAGGTCGCCGGTATCCAGGCGTGAGTAGTCGAGCACAGTGTCGATCATGGTCAGCAGGTGCAGGCCGGAATCGCGGATGCGGCCCAGTTCGGCGCTCGGCAGCGCGGCGCCGCCGCCGCTTTCCTGCAGCAGTTCCGCGTAGCCGATGATGTCGGTCAGCGGCGTGCGCATTGCGTGGCTCATGTTGCTGAGGAACTTCGACTTGGCGGTGCTGGCAGCCTGTGTCGCACGCTGGGCAAGGAACAGGTCGGTGATGTCGGCAACCCCGGCGATCAGGCAGGTGCGACCGCCGTACTGGAGGTAATGCGCCGACACGCTGCCCCAGAACTCCGTACCGTCGGCACGCAGGAAGCGCAGCTTGTGGTTGCGCGCGCTGCCGTGCTGCTCCACCTGCTGCCACAGGGCCGTGCCGTCGATGCTGTGTGCGCCATAGAGTTTTTCCAGCGTCTGCCCGACGACTTCCTCGGGCCGGTAGCCGAATAGCTCTTCGCTCAGCGGATTGGCCAGCAGGATCTCGCCGTCGCTGGCGCGCCAAAGCAACAGGAACACGGGGGCCGCCTGCACCACGGCGCGGATGCGCTCGTCGCTGGCGTCGCCGGCGTTCGCCACGGGCTCGGCGGCGGACGCCGGTGCTTCTTGCGGTGCCGGAACGGAGCCGGTCGCGTCTGTGCCAAGGGCGGTGGCGCGGCGCTCCTCCCAGGCGTTCGGCGGCGTTTCGGTCGGGCGCGAGGTCATCACCGAGGCGGTAAAGCAGCTGCCCTTGCCCGATTCGCTGGTGACGGTGACATCGCCGCCCATGAGGCGGCAAAGGCGCCGGCTGATGGCGAGCCCGAGGCCGGTACCGCCGTACTTGCGGGTGGTCGCCGAGTCGGCCTGGACGAAGGGCTGGAACAGTTTGGCGAGTTGGCCCTCGCTCATGCCGATGCCGGTATCGACGACGTCGAAGAGGATGCGCTCGTGGCCGTCATCGCCTGCCACGCGCCGTATGCCGAGGCGGATCGCGCCGTCGCTGGTGAATTTGGCGGCATTGGCGACCAGGTTGAACAGCACCTGGCGCAGGCGCGTGATGTCGGCGTCGATGCTGCCGAGGTCGGCGGCAGGATGTACCGTGAGCCGATTGCGGTTGGTGTTCGCCAGGGGCTGTGCGGTGGAGCACACCTGGTCGACCAACTGCATGACATCGACCTTTTCATAATTCAGTTCAACCTTGCCGGCCTCGATCTTCGACAGGTCGAGCAGGTCGTTGATGAGGCCGAGCAGGTGCTTGCCGGCTCCCTTGATCTTGCCGACGTCGGCCAGCACCGTGGGGTCGCCGCCCTGGTCGGCGAGCTCCTCTTCGATCATCTCGCTGTAGCCGATCACCGCGTTGAGCGGCGTGCGCAATTCGTGGCTCATGTTGGCAAGGAAGGCGCTCTTGGCCTGGTTGGCCTGTTCGGCGAGGTCGCGCGCGTTGTCGGCGACGCGGCGTGCGATCTCCGCCTGCTTGCGCGCCTCGTCGAGCTGGCGGCTTTGCTCCTCGATGAAACGGTTGCGCTCCTCGAGTTCGCGCCGCGCGGCAATGACGCTGCGTACGGCGATGTTGGACTGGATGCCGAACACCGTCGTGTAGCAGATGATGCCGATCACCGATAGCAGGGTTGTCAGCACCGACGTGTCGGTGTGCACTGTAAAGCCAGTACTCAGGCCGCCAAGGACTGCGCCACCAACGTAGCCCACCAGGCCCAGTAGCGCCGCGCGTGCGCCGCTGGTGCTGAGGTGGGCGGCATTGATCGCGGTGAACATCACCACCAGAACCAGTGCGTCGAATCCAACCAGTGCCGACCAGACCCCGAGCATGGCCGAGTCGAGCTGAAGATTGCGCAGTTCGGCGCGCTTGGAATCGGGATTGCGCCTGGCGATTCGGTAGGCCAGCTGCGGCCAGCCCAGGGACCAGGCGCCAAGCAGTATCCAGACCGCAAGACCGGGCGGATGGCGGAGGAAAACCGACAGGATCATCAGCCCGGTAAAGGCGTACGCAATCGTGCGGACCGGGTAATCGATCCTCACCAGCGGATGAACGCCCTTGGCAGAGCGGCCGTCGCCGACTAGGCCATTGGCGACGGCCTTGCCGGCAGCCTGAATCGGGTTGGTTGCCACGGCGATGGATAGTTTGTATTTGAAGTTTTGGCAAGTATCGGCGAGCCTCACGACAGCGTCAAGCCTGCCCCGGTGGATATCATAGTTGGCGAGCGCTGGTCCCGGAACTTCGGTGCGGGATGTGGGCGACCCTGCAGTCTCGGCAGGGCAGAGGGGCGGTATTCCAAGAGGCCGACAGGCGACCTGCAGGCGCGTCGGCGCCGTACCTGGCGGACTGTGAAGCCTGTCCTCAGCCCGTGCTTTAGCTCAGGCGCTCGAAGGCCCCCGTCAGGCGAGTTACCGTGCCGTCTATGTCGGCTAGCTTGTCCAAGCCGAACAGGCCGATGCGGAAGCTGCGGAAGTCCGCTCCCTCGTCGCATTGCAGCGGCACCCCGGCGGCGAGCTGGAAGCCCTGCGCAACGAACTTCTTCGCCGACTGGATTTCGGCATCCGTCGTGTGGCTGACCACCACGCCGGGGGCTTCGAAACCCGCTGCGGCGACGCTGGGGAATCCGCGCGCGGCAACCATGTCTCTCACTTTGCGGCCAAGCTGCACCTGGCGTTCGCGGGCTAGACCGAAGCCGAAGGTCTCGGTCTCGCGCATCGCATCGCGTACCCGGCGCAGGGCATCGGTGGGCATCGTTGCATGGTAGGCATGGCCACCGGCCTCATAACTTTCCATGATCTGGCGCCACTTCTTCAGGTCGCAGGCGAAGCTGGTGCTTGTCGTTCCGGCCAATCTCGCCACGGCGCGTTCGCCGAACATCACCAGCCCGGCGCAGGAATGCCCGCTCCAACCCTTCTGCGGCGCGCTGATCAGTACATCGACTCCCGTTGCGCGCATATCGACCCACAACGCACCGGACGCGATGCAATCGAGCACGAACAGCCCGCCCACTTCGCGCGTTGCGGCGCCCACGGCCTGGAGATAGTCATCGGGCAGGACGATGCCGGATGCGGTTTCCACGTGCGGTGCGAAGACCACAGCCGGACGCTGCGCGCGTATTGCGTCTAGCACCTCCGGCAGCGGTGCCGGCGTCCAGGATGCCTGGGCATGCTCGGCGGTGCGACGGGCCTTGAGCACGCTGGCCTTGGTGGTGATCCGGCCCATGTCGAGGATCTGCGACCAGCGGAAGCTGAACCAGCCGTTGCGCAGGATCAGGCACGGTGCATCATCGGCGAACTGGCGCGCCACGGCCTCCATGGCATAGGTGCCGCCGCCGGGGACTACCGCGACAGCATCGGCGGCATAAGCGCTGCACAGGATGGCCGAGATGTCGCGCATCACGCCCTGGAAGGCTTGCGACATGTGATTCAGGGCGCGGTCGGTATAGACCACGGAATATTCCAGCAGCCCGCCGGGATCGACGGGATGATTTGTTGCCGACATTATTTGCTCCGAAGGATAGGTTGATGCTCAGAAAGTTCCAGGGTAGGCGCCGCCGTCGAGCAACCAGTTCTGCCCGGTAATGAATCCGGCCTGGCTGGAACAAAGCCAGGCACAGGCGGCACCGAACTCCTCCGGATTGCCGATGCGACCGGCAGGTATGGTTGCCACGCGTTCCGCCAGGACCTGCTCGTAAGGCACGCCGCGGGCTTTGGCCTGCCCGCCGATCACGGTAGCGATCCGGTCGGTGTCGAAGAAGCCGGGCAGCAAGTTGTTGATCGTCACATTGTGAACCACGGTCTTTCGTGCGAGGCCGGCGACGAAGCCAGTGAGGCCGGATCGTGCGCCATTGGACAGGCCCAGCACGTCGATCGGCATCTTTACCGCGCCGGAGGTGATATTGACGATGCGGCCGAACTTGCGTGCGATCATGTGATCGACGGTGGCCTTGATCAGCTCGATTGGCGCTAGCATGTTGGCGTCGAGCGCGGCCAGCCAGTCATCGCGCGACCAGTTGCGGAAATCGCCGGGCGGCGGGCCGCCGGCATTGTTGACCACGATGTCTGGCTGCGGGCAGGCGGCCAGCGCTGCGGCACGTCCCGCGACGGTGACGATGTCGGCGGCTACCGTGGTGACGGTGACGCCGGTTGCGGCGCGGATCTCAGCGGCCGTGCGCTCCAGCGCCTCGACTCCGCGCGCCACCAGCGTGAGGTTCACGCCCTCGCGCGCCAGGGCGAGGGCGCATCCGCGGCCGAGGCCCTTGCTCGATGCGCAGACCAGGGCGCTGCGTCCGCGAATTCCTAGATCCATCTCAATTTCTCCGGTTTTGTGTGCGCGTATCATAGCCATTCTCGTGGCTGGAGGGCCCACGCATGCCGAGCATTCATCGGATCGTCCTGTATCGCCTGCTGGCGGCCTGGGTGGTGATTTCGCTGGCGATTGGCGTCGTCGTTTCCTGGGCCGGGCTGCGCAAGATCGATCGCCAGCTGGTCACGTTGGCGACCATGGAGCTGAAGCGTTTCGGCGCCGTCAACCTGGCCTTGCTGACACAGCCCGAGTCGGCGCGTCGCGCCCTCGATCAGTTGGCGGCCCAGGTTGTTTGGGAGCATTTCATTGTCGGCGAGTTCCAGGATGGCAGCCGGCGCAGGCTGGCGAGCGCGGTGAATCCCTTGCATGCCGCGCTGCAGACGGAAGTCGAGCGGCAGAGCCTGAGTTTCCCGCTCAATCTCGATCGCCAGTTCCGCAAATTCAGCGCCGATGGCCGCAATGCGATGCGCGTTCTGGTGCCCTTGCGCGAGGACTCGGGACCGGCGGCGGCTTATTTCGAAGGCGCTTTCCTAGTCGATCCGGACACCGTGGCCCGCCTGCGTGAAGATCTGGCGACCACGCTGCTGGTGGCGCTGGCGGCGGTGGCGCTGACCACGCTTTGCCTCTACCCGATCATCCTCTCGCTCAACCGTAACGTGCTGCGCCAGTCGCGCGACCTGTTGGCCGGCAATGTCGAGTTGATGGAGGTGGTGGGTTCCGCGGTCGCGACCCGCGATTCAAGCACCCACCTGCACAACTATCGGGTGGCGCTGTATGCGGTGCGCCTTGGCGAGGCGGTCGGCATCGACGCGACGCAGATGCGTGACCTGATTGCAGGCGCTTTCCTGCACGATGTCGGCAAGATAGGCGTTGGCGATGCGATCCTGCTCAAGGCGGGGCCGCTCGATGCCGGCGAATTCGAGCAGATGAAGCGCCATGTCACGCTGGGTGTCGAAATCCTGACCAAGTCGAAATGGCTGCTGCGCGCCCGCGAGGTGGTCGAGTTTCACCACGAACGCTATGACGGCAGCGGCTATCCCAAGGGGCTCGCCGGCGTCGAGATTCCGCTGTTGGCGCGAATCTTTGCCGTGGTTGACGTATTCGATGCCCTGGTGTCGAAGCGGCCATACAAGGATGCGCTGGCCTTCGATGTGGCCATGGCCGGCATACGCGACGGGGCCGGCAAATTGTTCGATCCGGATCTGGTAACGATCTTCGAGGGCATTGCCGGCGCTTTGTACCGCGAAACGCGCGACGTGGCGGGCGCCGAAGTCGAAGCCCGCCTGCAACTGCAAATCGGCAAGTACTTCGGCCTTACTGCCTGAGGAAATCGGCGACCAGGGCGAGGAAGCTGGCCGGCTGCTCGATGCAGGACAGGTGCGATGCGGCAGGGATCACGGCGAAGCGGGCGCCGGCAATCTTTCCGGCGATCACTTCGCTCATTGCGGGGGGCGTGCCGGGGTCGTCCGCTCCCGCGATCACCAGTGTAGGGGTCGTGATGGCTTTAATCCGGTCGCTGATGTCGAGCGCGCGGATGGCGCTGGCGCAGCCAATGAAGCCGGTGGGCGGCGTATCGGCGATCAGCTTGCCGATGCGTTCCGTTTGCGCCGGATTGGCCGTGCGGAAGGCCGGAGTGAACCATCGGCCCAAGGTGCCTTCGACCAGGCCGGAGCAACCCTGGCTGCGGGCGATGGCGATGCGCTCGTCCCATAGCGGGCCGGCTTCCGGCGGAATGCGGCTGGTGGAGTTGGCGATCACCAGCTTGTCCAGTCGCTGTGGCGCCGCCAGGGCCAGGTGCTGGCCGATCATGCCGCCCATCGACAAGCCGATGAAGTGGGTGCGCTCCACCTTGAGCGCATCGAGCAAGCCAAGCAGGTCGGCGGTGAGCTGGTCGAAGCTGTAAGGGCCTTCCGGCGCGCTGGTGTGGCCGTGGCCGCGCGTGTCGTAACGCAGCACCGTGAAATGCGGGGCCAGCGCGGCGGCGAGCCCGTCCCACATGCTCAGGTCGCAGGTCAGGGAATGCGACAGCGTGACCCAGGGGCCGCTACCCTCGACAAGGTAGTTGACGCGTATGCCGTTGGTTTCGATGCTGCTCATCAGACCGCCTCCAGTTTCGCCACGGATAGCGCCAGCCATTTGATGCCGGCGGCGCCGAAATTGACCTGCACGCGGGCGTCGGAACCGCCGCCCTCGGCATTGATGATGACACCGAGCCCGAATTTCGGGTGCATCACGCTCTGGCCGATGCGAAAGCCGCCGCCTCTCGGCGATTCGCTGCGGCGCGGCGCGGCAGCAAAGTCTGGCGTGGCGTGGTAGGCGAATGCCGCCGAGTCCGCGAGCTGAAAGCCGTTCTTGCCGGCGCGCGGCGTCAGCCATTTGACCAGGTCGCCGGGAATTTCGTCGAGGAAGCGCGAGGGCAGGTTGTAGCGTGTCTGCCCGTGCAGCATCCGCGTTTGCGCGAAGCAGAGATAGAGCCGTTGGCGCGCGCGGGTTACGGCCACGTACATCAGGCGCCGTTCTTCTTCCAGGCCCTTGTCCTCGAGCAGCGAGTTTTCGTGGGGGAAGAGGCCTTCTTCCAGGCCACAGATGAAGACCATGTTGAATTCAAGGCCCTTCGCCGAATGCACGGTCATCAGTTGCAGCGCGTCGTCGCCTTCGCCGGCCTGGTGCTCGCCGGCTTCAAGCGAGGCGTGCGCGAGGAAGGCGACCAGATCGGCCGACAGCTCGCCTTCCGCGCCTGGCGTACCTTCCTCGGCGATGAAGCTGGCGGCGGCGTTGACCAGTTCATCGAGGTTGGCGAGGCGCTCCTGGCCTTCCTTTTCATTGCGGTAGTGCTCGGCGAGGCCCGACAGGTCGAGCACGTGTTCCACCAGCTCTGGCAGTGGCAGGTGGGCGGCGTCGCGAAGTTTTGCGATCAGGTTGGCGAAGGCGGCCAGCTTGGTGCCGCCGGCGCCGGGCACATGCGGGATCGCAGCATGCAGGCTGCTGCCCTGGGCCTTGGCGGCATCCTGCAGGTTTTCCAGGCTGCGCGCGCCGATGCCACGTGTGGGGAAATTCACCACGCGGGCAAATGCGGTGTCGTCGTTGGCGTTGGCGATCAGGCGCAGGTAGGCCAGCGCGTGCTTGATTTCGGCACGCTCGAAGAAGCGCAGGCCGCCGTACACACGGTAGGGCAGGCCGGCGTTGAACAGGGCGTGTTCCAGGGCCCGGCTTTGCGCATTGCTGCGGTAGAGCAGAGCAATCTCGGCGCGGGCGTGGCCGTCGCGCGTGAGCGCTTTGACCTCCTCGACGATGAAGCGCGCCTCGTCGCCGTCCGAGTAGGACTCGTGCACGCGGATCGGTTCGCCGGCGCCGGCCTCGGTCCACAGGTTCTTGCCCAGGCGCGAGGGATTGTTCTTGATGATGGCGTTGGCGGCGTCGAGGATGTTGCCGTGGGAGCGGTAGTTCTGTTCCAGCCGGATCAGGTTGCTGACGTGGAATTCGCGTTCGAAGTCGCGCATGTTGCCGACATCGGCACCGCGAAAGGCGTAGATGGATTGGTCGTCATCGCCGACGCAAAACATCGCCGCACCGTCGCCGGCCAAAAGCTTCAACCAGCGGTATTGCAGCTTGTTCGTGTCCTGAAATTCATCCACCAGCACATGGCGGAAGCGCTCCTGGTAGTGCCGACGCAGCGGTTCGTTGCGTTCCAGCAGTTCGTAACAGCGCAGCAGCAGCTCGGCGAAATCAACCACGCCTTCTCGCTGGCACTGGGCTTCGTAGGCTTCGTAGAGCTCAACGCGCTTGCGGGCCCAGTCGTCCCAGGCCTCGACGGCCGCCGGACGCAGGCCCTGTTCCTTTTGCGCGTTGATGAAATGGCACAGCTCGCGCGGCGGGTATTTTTCGTCGTCGACGTTGAGCGTCTTGAGCAGGCGTTTGACGGCCGCCTGCTGGTCGGCCGAGTCGAGGATCTGGAACAGTTGCGGCAGCCCGGCATCGCGATGGTGGGCACGCAGCAGGCGGTTGCACAGGCCGTGGAAGGTGCCGATCCACATGCCCTTGACGTTGATCGGCAGCATCGCCGCCAGCCGCGTCAGCATTTCCTTCGCAGCCTTGTTGGTGAAGGTCACGGCCAGGATGCCGCTGGGTGCAACCTGGCCGGTGGAAATCAGCCAGGCGATGCGGGTGGTCAATACCCGCGTCTTGCCTGAACCGGCTCCGGCCAGGATCAGGGCGTGCTGGGGGGGCAGGGTAACGGCTGCCAGTTGCGGCGGATTGAGGTGGTCGAGCAGGGAGGTCATGGGCGAAGCCGGGGCAGGTCGCCCAATTATATCGGCGGGGTCTTTGAGGCTCCTCCCTGAGTAAGCGCTAACAACGCCGATTGGGGCCTGTAAATCGCTGAAATGATAAATATTGCAATGCAGCAAAAAATCTTGAACTTTGGGCTACCGGCCCACATCAAAAGGTAGAATGCAGTTGCTGCAATGCAACACGTTGCCTGCAAACCTGGCGCGTCCGGCCCACAAGGCCGGTCGATGCCAACCCACGGAGAACCATCATGAAGAACAAGATCAGAACCCCGAAACTGCTGCCCTGGCTGGCGCGAAAGGCTGGCATCAGCGAGCGTCGTGCCGAAACCTTATGGTACGAGGCCGAGCGCTGGGCGGCGCATCAGGCACCCAGCGGTTCGGCCGACTATTTCAAGCTGGCGGTCGATCGCCTGTTAAGCCTGGTCGCCGAGGAATCCCTCCGTGCCGATGCCGCCTCCTTCGGTTGGCGCCCGTGGGCACGGGCCCAGACGCGAGCTTGGGCACTATCGATGCAGGTGATGCATGAAGCCTCGGCGCTCAGCGCACGGGGGTGGACGCTGGTGGAATCGGTCATGCGGCGGCGGCAGCGCAGCTGGGCCGACTGATATACAAGGACGCGTCCTAGCGCGCGACCCGCGGCTTGAGTTCGGTGGCGGCCTTGAGACGGGCTGCAGCCACTTCGGCTTCGGCGGCCGTGGCGTAAGCACCGACCAGCACCTCGTAGCGCCCGGCGTCGGCCGCGGCCGTCATCCGGATACGCGCGGGAAAGCCGGCATTGCGCGCGTCGTCATAGATTTTCAAGGCTGAGGCCTGATCGTCGGCCGCACCGGCGACGATTTTCCATGTGCCGCGCATTGTCGCGGCGCCGTCGCCGGCCACAATATCGGTCTGCCGGACCAGGCGGGCAAAGGTTTCCAAGTCGAGGGATTTCACTGTCGCGTCCTTGCCCTGCGGCGCGTCGTAGTAGCTCATGGCCTGGGACATCTCGGTCGTCTGTCCGGCGCGGGTGATCTCGATGCGGCCTTCGATCAGCGCCACGAGGTCGCCATCACGGTCGGTCTTGCCCCAGATGTCGGTACCCCGGATGCCGATCGTGGCGGTGCCAACCCGTATCGCCAGGTCGCGCGGCACCGACTTCTTCAGTTTGCCGGTGGTGAAGCGGAATGCCCCGGCGACGATGTCGAGCGCGCCGCGAAAGGACTGTTCCGGATGCAGGCTGCGATTGTGGAGATTGAAGCGCGCTGCCTCGCCGAGCTTGACGCGGCTGCCTTCGGCCAGCATCAGGTAGGCGCGTGCCCCGGGGCCCGTGCGCACCAGGTCGCCGTTGCGCAACTCCATGCCCGGCGTCAGCGGCTGGCTGCGCCCGTCGCGCTCCAGCCAGGCCGGCGCCTGGACCAGCTCCACGGTCGCCGGAGCGAGGGCGAGCGCGGTGGCGGAATGCAGCAGAATGCCAGTGGCGAATACCGCGAAAAGCCTGTGCAGGGCACGCATGCGAGTCCTTTCGAAAAGTGCGGCCGGGTATAATTCCACGCTTCGCCCGCATTGAATCAAGACGCCCCGGCCATGCAGGAAAAATACCTTCCGACCGAAATCGAGCAGGCCGCGCAGGCCCACTGGAACAGCACCAAGGCATTCCGTGCCACGGCAGACGGGACACGCCCCAAGTACTATTGCCTGTCCATGTTCCCGTATCCATCCGGCAAGTTGCACATGGGGCACGTGCGGAACTATACCATCGGCGATGTGCTCTCCCGGCAACACCGGATGAAGGGCTACAACGTGCTGCAGCCCATGGGGTGGGACGCGTTCGGCCTGCCCGCCGAAAACGCCGCGATGCAAAACCAGGTACCGCCGGCGAAGTGGACCTGGGACAACATCGCCTACATGAAAAAGCAGCTCCAGTCGCTGGGTTTCGCCCTCGACTGGGAGCGCGAACTGGCCACCTGCGCCCCCGAGTACTACAAGTGGAACCAGTGGCTGTTCCTGCGCATGCTGGAAAAGGGCATCGCCTACAAGAAAACCCAGGTGGTGAACTGGGACCCGGTGGACCAGACCGTGCTGGCCAACGAACAAGTGATCGAAGGCCGCGGCTGGCGCACCGGCGCCGTGGTCGAGAAGCGCGAAATCCCCGGCTATTACCTGGCCATCACCCAGTACGCCGATGAATTGCTTGCGGCACTCGACACGCTTCCGGGCTGGCCGGAGCGGGTCAAGACGATGCAGGCCAACTGGATCGGCAAGAGCACCGGCGTGCGCTTCGCCTTCCCCTACGAGCTGGACGGACGCCAGGAAAAGCTCTGGGTGTTCACCACCCGCGCCGACACCATCATGGGCGTGAGCTTCTGTGCCGTCGCCGCCGAGCATCCGCTGGCGACCCATGCGGCCAAGAGTAATCCGCAGCTCGCGGCCTTCATCGACGAATGCAAGCATGGCTCGGTCATGGAAGCCGACATGGCGACCATGGAAAAGAAGGGCCTGCCCACCGGCATTTTCGTGGAGCATCCGCTGACCGGCGCCAAGGTGGAAGTCTGGGTCGGCAACTATGTGCTGATGAGTTACGGCGACGGCGCGGTGATGGGCGTCCCCGCCCATGACGAACGGGATTTCGCCTTTGCGAAGAAATACGGCATTGCCATCGAGCAGGTGATCGCGGTCGAGGGCCAGGACTTTTCGCTCGACGCCTGGCAGGAATGGTATGCCGACAAGCAGCGCGGTCGCTGCGTCAATTCCGGCAAGTACGATGGGCTGGCATACGAGGCCGCGGTCGACGCCATCGCCGCCGACTTGGCTGCCAAGGGCTTGGGTGAGAAGAAGGTGCAGTTCCGCCTGCGCGACTGGGGCGTTTCGCGTCAGCGCTACTGGGGTTGCCCGATCCCTATTGTCCATTGCGAGGCCTGCGGTTCGGTGCCGGTGCCGGACGAGCAACTGCCCGTGGTGCTGCCTGAGGACTGCGTGCCCGACGGCTCCGGCAACCCGCTCAACAAGCGTGCCGATTTCCTCGACTGTGCCTGTCCGAAGTGCGGCAAACCTGCCCGCCGCGAAACCGACACCATGGACACCTTCGTCGATTCGTCCTGGTACTACGCGCGCTACTGCGTTGATCCGGCGACCCGCGCCGCCAACAGCGCGATGGTCGACGCCGACAGCAATCACTGGATGCCCGCCGACCAGTACATCGGCGGCATCGAGCACGCCATCCTGCACCTGCTGTATTCGCGCTTCTGGACCAAGGTGATGCGCGACCTCGGCCTCGTCAATTACGACGAGCCCTTCGCCAACCTGCTGACCCAGGGCATGGTGCTCAACCACATTTTCAGCCGCCGCACCGACAAGGGCGGCATCGAGTATTACGCGCCCGACGAAGTCGACCTGCTGCGCGACGAAGGTGGCCATGTGACAGGTGCCACCAGCAAGGCCGATGGTCGGCCGGTGGATTACGGCGGCGTCGGCACCATGTCGAAATCCAAGCGCAACGGTGTCGATCCGCAGGAATTGATCGAAACCTATGGCGCCGACACCGCGCGCTTTTTCATGATGTTCGCCTCGCCGCCGGAACAGACCCTGGAATGGTCGGATTCGGGCGTCGAAGGCGCATATCGTTTCCTCAAGCGGGTATGGTCTTTCGGCTTTGCCATTCATTCGCAGCCCAAGGCCGCAATGCCGGCGACGCTGGCGGCCGGTCCCGCCGCCCTGCGGCGCGAGATCCACTTGCTGTTGAAGCAGGCCAACTACGACCTCGGCAAGCTGCAATTTAATACGGTGGCCTCGGCTGCGATGAAGATGCTGAATGCCTTGGAAAAGGCGCACAAGGAAAGTGCAGGCGCCGACCTGGCGCCTGTGCTCGCGGAAGGCTTCTCCATCCTGCTGCGCGTCCTGTCGCCGATCTCGCCCCACATCTGCCACGCCTTGTGGGCCGAACTGGGCTATGGCGCGGACATCCTCGCCGCAGCCTGGCCCGAGCCGCTCGCGGCGGCCCTGGCGCAAGACGAGCAGGAAATGGTGTTGCAGGTCAATGGCAAACATCGCGGCAGCATTCTGGTGAAAGTCGGCGCCGACAAGACGGCGATCGAGGCGATCGCCCTGGCATCCGACGCCGCGCAGAAGTTCATGGAAGGCAAGCCGGCGAAGAAAGTCGTCGTTGTGCCCGGCCGTCTGGTTAACATAGTCGTCTGAGTCGAACCGGGAAGAAAATCATGAGCCCCCACGCTCACATTCGTTCGCTGCCCCCCGAGGGGGCGAATGCCTCCCTTGGGACGGCCCTGCAGGAGGCATTCATGCGCGCCGCCAAACTTGTCCTCATCCTGTCGCTCGCAGGCCTGCTTACCGCCTGCGGCTTCAAGCTGCGTGGCAGCGCGGAACTCCCGGGCTACCGACTGCCCTTTGCCACCATCGCGCTCGGCCTCGATCCGACCTCCGAGTTTCACGCCCTGCTCAAGCGCAGCATCGAAGCGCAGTCGCCAGGGACGCGCGTGGTTGCGGATCCCACTGAGGCCGAGGCGGTGCTCAGCGTGATCGGCGACCGCAGCGAAAAGATCATCCTTTCGCTCACCGCCGCCGGACGAGCGCGCGAGTACCAGCTGGTACGGACTTTCAGCTTCCGCGTGCACGGGCGGGCGCCGGCCCAGGCGGCCCCGGCGCCCAAGTACAGCGATGTACCTGCGGTCGGGCCGACTGAATACATTCCGCCCAGCACGATTACCCTGCGTCGCGAAATCACGTTCAGCGACGATCTGGTGCTGTCCAAGGAATCGGAAGAACTCCTGCTGTTGCGCGACATGCAGGGCGACCTGGTGCAGCAGTTGATGCGCCGGCTGGCGGCAGCCAAGTTGCAGCCGGTCAAGGTGGAGTAAGCGTCATGCAGCTGCGGCCGGAACAGCTCGCGGCGCATCTCGACAAGCCGCTGGCACCGCTCTATCTCCTGCACGGCGACGAGCCGTTGTTGGTTATCGAGGCCGCTGACGCGATCCGTGCCGCAGCGCGCAAGCAGGGCTTCGAGGA
This sequence comes from uncultured beta proteobacterium, assembly GCA_903908065.1. GTDB lineage: Bacteria > Pseudomonadota > Gammaproteobacteria > Burkholderiales > Rhodocyclaceae > Sulfuritalea. The sequence goes on from CAIVQO010000072.1 coordinate 93,509, forward strand.
GCGTGAAGTCATCGTCGTCGGCACCTCCTTCAAATGGGACGAACTGTTTCTCGCCGCCGGTAACATGTCGCTGTTCGGCGGCAACAAACTGGTCGACCTGCGCATTCCGTCGGGCAAGCCGGGTCGCGAGGGCAGCGAGGCGCTGCAGCGCTACGTCGGCACCCTGGGGCCGGGCGTCGTCACCCTGATCACCCTGCCGGAGCTCGATTGGCAGGCGAAGAAGGCAGCCTGGGTCACGGCCTTGGCGAATGCCGGTGTCGCCATCGAATGCAATGCCCCGCCCCTGGCGCGGCTGCCGCAATGGATCGCCGAGCGCCTGGCGCGCCAGGGGCAGAGCGCGCCGCGGCCGGCGCTGGAATTCATCGCTGCCCATGTCGAAGGCAACCTGCTGGCGGCCCACCAGGAAATCCAGAAGCTGGGCCTGCTGCATCCCCAGGGCGAGATCAGCCTGGCGCAGGTCGAGGCTGCTGTGCTCAATGTCGCCCGTTATGACGTCGCCGACCTGCGCGAGGCGCTGAAGAATCGCGACACCCTGCGTGCCGTGCGCACGCTGGAGGGACTCAAGGGCGAGGACGCGGCGCCACCGCTGGTGCTGTGGGCGCTGGCGACCGAGGCGCGCGCGCTGGCCGCCATGTCGGTGCGGGTGCGCGCGCTCTTGCACGCGGCGAAGATAGACCGCATGATCAAGGGCCTTGCGCGTGGCGACGTCTGGGACGAGTTTCTGCAACTGGCGCTGCGCCTGACCCAAACCGGAACACGATAATGGACGTACTGAATTACATGCAGCAACTCGGTCGCAACGCGCGCGAGGCATCGCGGGCCATGGCGCGTGCTGCCACGGCGGAGAAGGACCAGGCGCTGCTGGCAATGGCTTCGGCGATCCGCAGGCGCGGCAGCGAATTGCTGGACGCCAACGCGGCGGATGTCGCCGAGGCGCGCGCCAACGGCCTCGAGGCGGCGATGATCGATCGCCTGACGCTGACGGCGAAGAGCATCGAGGCCATGGCCGAGGGGCTCGAACAGGTCGCCGCGCTGCCCGACCCGATCGGCGAGATCACGGACATGAAGCGCCGTCCTTCCGGCATCCAGGTCGGCCGCATGCGCGTGCCGCTGGGCGTGGTCGGCATCATCTACGAAGCGCGGCCCAATGTCACGGCCGACGCTGCCGCGCTGTGCCTCAAGTCGGGCAACGCCGCGATCCTGCGCGGTGGCAAGGAGGCCCTGCGCGCCAACCAGGCGATCGCCGCCTGCGTGCGCGAGGGACTGGCCGCCGCCGGCCTGCCCGAGACAGCGGTACAGGTGGTGGAAACCACCGACCGCGAGGCGGTGAGCCACCTCGTGGCCATGCCGGAGTACGTCGACGTCATCGTGCCGCGCGGCGGCAAGGGGCTGATCGAGCGCGTCTCGCGCGACGCGAAGGTGCCGGTGATCAAGCACCTCGACGGCAATTGCCATGTCTATGTCGACGAGTTTGCCGATGCCGACAAGGCGCTACGCATCCTCGAAAACGCCAAGACCCAGCGCCTCGGCACCTGCAATACCGCCGAATCCTTGCTGATCGCGCGGCCGGTCGCCGTGTCGCTGGCGCCGACTCTTTGCGCCATGCTGACGGCGAAGGGTGTCGAGATCCGCGGCTGCGCGGAAACCCGCGCCCTGGTGCCGCAGGCCATCGCCGCCACCGACGAGGATTGGCATACCGAGTACCTGGCAGCGATCATCTCGGTCAAGATCGTCGCCGGCGTGGACGAGGCGATCGCCCACATCAACAGGTATTCCTCGGCCCACACCGAGTCCATTGTCACCGAGAACTACACTCACGCCATGCGCTTCCTGCGCGAGGTGGATTCGGCCTCGGTGATGGTGAATGCCTCGACGCGCTTTGCCGACGGTTTCGAGTTCGGCCTCGGCGCCGAGATCGGCATCTCCACCGACAAGTTCCACGCCCGTGGGCCGGTCGGCCTCGAAGGGCTGACCTCGCAGAAGTGGATAGTCTTGGGTAACGGAGAGGTTCGCGCCTAGGGTTTGGCCTGCGTTCGCAACCAGGCCTGCCGCACGCCCCAGGCATAGACCAGCGCCAGCGCCGCCATGCAGAGGAGGCAGGCGGCGATGTGGCGGTTGACCAGCGCCGCCTCGGTCCAGCCGAATTCATTGACCAGTTTCAGCGCGTCGGACTCCATGCCATTGTCGCGGGTGGTGAAGGGAATTTCGCTCGGGTCGCGGCGCGCCAGCCACCAGGTGGCGTTGATGTCCACGAAGGCGCCGGCGCCGATGGCGACGAAGCCCCAGCGCAGGCTGCCCTTGTAGAGCTGGGTCGCCTTGCCGAAGAAGAAGCTGCCCATCAGCAGGATCGCCAGCACCAGTCCGACGCCGTCGCCGCCGAAGGTGATCAGCGAACGCGCCGTGTGTTCCTTGATGCCCAGGGTAAGGATGGCCTGCAACAGCAGCAGCACGCCGCCTGCGGTCAGGAGCGCACGACTTTCGAACTGCCAGCCGCGATACAGCATCCAGGCCACTGCAGCGAACACCGCCGCCGGCGCGACGAAGCCGCGCTCATCCATGGTGATCGTGACCCACACTGTGGGAATGGCGCCGAAGCCGCAGAGCCAGGCGGTGACCGCGTGGCCGAGTTCATGTACCGGCATGGTCAACAGCAGGCGCTGCAGCCAGCGCCCCCACTCAAACTGCTGGAACAGGATGCCGATTAGCAGCATGGCCGGAACCGCGGCGACACACATCCAGAATTCGGTGTGCGGATCGTCGATGACCTCGCTGGTTTCGAGCTCGGCGTCTCCGGCGATGAAGATCTGCGCCTCGGCCACTTCTGCGGCAGGCGCAACAGGGGCGGCGACCTCGGCGCGGCCGTGCTTCCGGATCGCCGCGGCCTTGGCATAGTCGGCACCGCAGCGCGGGCAACGCGGCCCGTCGGCGCGCGGCGCTTCGCACCAGGGACAGGTGGCGCTCACGGCTGCGGTCGGCTCACCATTTGACCCGCACGGTGTACTCCAGCACCGCCTTGTCGCCGGGCGCCAGCGAAATGTTCCACGCGGCGATGCGTGCCGATTCCTTGCTGTGCTTGTGCGATTCGGACACCATTTCCCAGTCTCCCGGCAGCGGCTCCTGCACACGCACCGTGACGGCTTCCTCCTTGGCGTTGCGCAATTCGATGCGCCAGGAGGATTCGCTGAGGTTGTCGGCAATGCGCCGGTAATTGGTCTGCTTGCGATCAGCGGTGATGTCGAAGGCCTCGCCTAGGCGCAGTTTGAGCTTCTCGTTCTTCGCGGTGTGCTCGATGCGGTCCTCGCCGACGAACTGCGCGGCACCTTTGCTGTCCCGGGCATAGACGCGCACCACGCCGGCCGGAAGCGGCTTGCCGAGTTGCCCGCCCTTGTTGTCGAACTCGAGGAACACGGCAGGTTTCAGCTTCTGGCCGATCTGGCCGTAGCGTTCGCGGTAGTACCAGTCGTTGCCGGCCAGCAGGTACTCGCGGCGCACCGGAACGGCGGCGGCGGAGAGCAGGGCCAGCTGCTTGGTCTGGTTGTCGGCGATGCTGGTCGGCCGCTCGAAGCTGTAGAGGTGATAGTCCATCAGCGCTTCCTGGGTCGTTTCGCCCACTTTGGCGCGTGCGGCGGCGGGTGCCATGGCATAGGCCAGTTGCGGCTGTGGCGATCGCACCCGGTTGACCGTGCCAGCCACCAGTTGCAGCGTCGCGTCGTCGAAGCCGGCGCCGCTGCGATTGGTAAGCGTGACCCAGCCGTTGAGGTCGAGGCTTTTGCCGTCGGTGGACAGGTTGGCCACGTAGTCCGCCTTCCAGGCCAGGCCCGAGGTCAGGTAGGACAGCTCCACCGACTGCCTGCCGCCGGGGGCATCGAGCAGCACCGAGAGCGTCGGCCGGTCGCGCAGGTTGGCGGGCACGCTGTCGAAGGCCAGGCGGCCGGGGACACCGGTTTCGATGCGGTCGGCAAAACGCAATACCGTGCCTTGTCCGGCGGCCAGCACCGTCGCAGACTCGCGCCGCTCGGCATCGGTGGTCGGGTGCGGACGGATCACCGTGACCTGGCGGCCGACATATTTCTCCAGCAGCTTTTGCGGCGTCAGCAGGTCGAAATCGAAGTTCTGCTCGATAAGGCTGAAGGGTTGGCCGCTGACGGCGCGCAGCAGGGCGGTTTCAGGGCGCATCTGCGCCGCCACTTCGCGCAGCGAGAGGCGCGCGAGGCCCGCGGGCAGGTCGAGCTTGCGACGTTCCTTGACCAGCGCCAGATCGTCGTTGTAGACCGTGACGGCCACCGCTTCGCGATCGGCGGCGGTGGAGCCGATTTCCCTGGCCTGTTCGGCGGCCTGTACCAGGCTGGCGGCGAACAGCATTGCGGCGGCGACGGGTTTCACGTGCATGGCATCCTCCGGTATTCAGGTCGCAAACGATAGCACGGACCTTCGACGGCAGCCTCGCTGGGATATGATGGCGCGCTGTCCCATTCTCGGAGAATCGCCATGAATAAGCTGATTGCCATCCTGTTGCTGGCACTTTCCCTGCCTGCGCTCGCCGCGCTCGAAGTCGCTGGCGTGAAGTTCGACGACAAGGCAAAAGTCGGTGCTGGCGATACGGTGATCAATGGCGCCGGCATGCGCAAGCGGGCCTTCTTCAAGGTCTATGCGATCGGCCTCTATCTGCCGCAGAAGGCCGCCACCGCCGCCGAGGCACTGAACTCCAAGGGCGCCAAGCGCATTGCCATCGTCACCCTGCGCGATCTGACCGCCGAGCAGTTCGTCGATGCCTTGATCGAGGCGCTGAAGAACAACCATGACGAAGCTGCAATGAAGACGCTGCAGCCCAAGGTCGACCAGTTCCGCAATACCATGCTGACGATCGGCAATGCGCCCGAGAAATCGGTGGTGCACCTCGACTGGCTGCCTGAGACCGGTACGCGATTGACCTTCAACGGTGCACAAAAGGGCGCGGACATTGCCGGCGAAGATTTCTATCGCGCCCTGCTGCGCATCTGGCTGGGCGACAAGCCGGCGCAGGACGACCTCAAGGAGCAACTGCTCGGTAAGACGGGCTGATGACTGCCACCGCGCTGGCCGGTCTCAAGGTCCTCGACCTGTCGCGAGTGCTGGCCGGACCCTGGGCCTCGCAACTGCTGGGTGACCTCGGCGCCGAGGTGATCAAGGTCGAGAAGCCCGGCAGCGGCGACGACACGCGCGGCTGGGGCCCACCGTGGCTGGCCGACGGTGCAGGCCAAGCGACCACGGACGCCGCCTACTTCCTGTGCACCAACCGCAACAAGCGTTCCCTGACGGTGGACATGACGCAGCCCGAAGGCCAGGCCATCCTGCGCGAACTGGCAGCGGGGGCCGACGTGGTGCTGGAGAACTTCAAGGTCGGCGGGCTCAAGGCCTACGGTCTCGATTACGCGAGCCTTGCCGCGCTCAATCCGAAGCTCGTGTACTGCTCGATCACCGGCTTCGGCCAGGACGGGCCCTATGCCGCGCGCGCCGGCTACGACTTCCTGATCCAGGGCATGGGCGGCCTGATGAGCGTCACCGGTCGTGCCGATAGCGAGGAGGGCGCCGGGCCGCAGAAGGTCGGCGTCGCGCTGACCGACATCCTCACCGGACTGTATGCCGGCAACGCCATCCTTGCCGCGCTGCTGCACCGGGACAGGACCGGGCAGGGCCAGCACATCGACCTCGCCCTGCTCGACGTGCAGGTGGCCTGCCTCGCCAACCAGGCCATGAACTACCTGGTCTCGGGCACGGCGCCCAAGCGCATGGGTAACGGCCATCCGAACATCGTGCCCTACCAGGATTTCCCCACCGCCGATGGCGACATGATCCTGGCCATCGGCAATGACGGCCAGTTCGCGCGCTTTTGCGAGCTTGCCGGCCATGCCGAATGGGCACGTGACGAGCGCTTCGCCAGCAATGCCGCGCGCGTCAAGCATCGCGCCGAGCTGTTGCCCCTGCTGCGCCAGGCCACGGCCATGAAGACCACGGCACAGTGGATCGCCTTGCTGGAAAGCGCCGCCGTACCCTGCGGCCCGATCAATGACCTGGCCGGCGTGTTTGCCGATCCGCAGGTGCAGCACCGCGGCCTGCATCTCGATTTGGCCCACGCGGCGGGTGGCAGTGCGCCACAGGTGGCCAACCCGATCCGCTATTCGGCAACGCCAATCGCCTACCGCAGCGCGCCGCCCTTGCTGGGGCAGGATACCGATGCGATCCTGCATGAGTTGGGACGAAGCGACGAGGCGATTGCCCGGCTTCGGTCCGCTGGCATCATCTGAGGGCGGCCTGCTGTTCGGCCGCGGCTGCCCCGCCTGTAATCCTCATTGTGCCGATCGCCGTCGCGACCGGGTGATTCAGGCCGCCGCCGCCGCGCTGCGCTTCGCCAGTCCGCGTGCGCAGACCTCGAGCACCTGCTCCGGCGTGTGGGGCTTCGCCAGGTAATCGTCCATTCCGGCATCCAGGCAGCGCCTGCGGTCATCATCATAGGCATTGGCGGTGGTCGCGATGATCACCTGCCGGGCCCCATCGGGCAGCGCACGGATGCGGCGGGTTGCCTCGAGGCCATCCATGGTGGGCATCTGGATATCCATCAATATCAGGTCGTAGCCTGACCTGCCCGCCAGTTCGACCGCCTGCCGGCCGTCTTCCGCCAGGTCGACCTGCATGCCGAAGCCTTCCAGCACATCCCGCGTTACCGCCTGGTTCATCGGGTCGTCCTCGACCAGGAGTACCCTCGCATCGGCGCAGAGGGCGAGCTTTTCGGCTTCGCTGGGCGCGGTCGCCGCGATGGCTCCCTGAGATTTTTCCAGGCTCAGGGTGAACCAGAAGCAACTTCCTTTTCCCGGTTCGCTGCTCACCCCGATTTCGCCGCCCATGGCTTCAACCAGGCGCTTGCTGATGGCCAGACCGAGGCCCGTGCCGCCGTATTTTCGGGTCATCGAGGCATCTGCCTGCTCGAAGGCGCGGAATATCCGGTCGCGATCGGCTGCGGCAATGCCTATTCCCGTATCCTCGATTTCGAAGCGCAGCTCGATCCGCCGATCATCCTCGCATAGGCGCAAGACGCGTATCCCGACGGCACCTTCAGCGGTGAACTTGATGGCATTGCTGACCAGGTTGAGCAGGACCTGGCCTAATCGCATCGGATCGCCATGCACTGCCATGGTGGCCAGTGCCGGTGGCACGGCACTCTCGAGGCGCAAGCCCTTTTCGCGGGCGCGCAGTTCGCTGAGGGCCAGCAGGTCGTCGAAAACCTGCCCAAGGCGGAACTCGACATGGTCGATGTTGAGCCGTTCGGCCTCGATCCGGGAGATGTCGAGGATATCGTCGATGATACCCAGCAACTGATAGGAAGCACGGTCCGCCTTGCTCAGGTAGTCCGCCTGGGTGGGATCGGCGGTGCGGCTGCGCGCCAGCGCAGTCATGCCGATCATGGCATTCAACGGCGTGCGCAACTCGTGGCTCATGTTGGCAAGGAAGGTGCTCTTGGCGCGGTTGGCGGCCTCGGCGGCTTCCTTGGCGATCGACAAGGCGGCGGTACGTTCTTCCACCAGGCCGGTCAGGTGGTGCCGGTGGCGCTCGAGTTCGGCGTCGGCAAGGCGACGCTCGGTAATGTCGCGGGCGAAGCCCACGGTGCCGATTACCTTGCCTTCCAGGGTCACCGGGGCGCGATAGGACTCGAACCAGGAGTCCTTGCCGTCGAGCTGGGCGGCCTGTTCCGAGGAACGGGGCTTGCCTTCCTTCGTCACCTGGCGGTCCTCGGCATCGTGACGGGCGGCAAGGTCAGGCGGCGCAATGTCGAAGATCGTCATGCCGGTGACTTGCTCGGGTGTCGCCTTGCCGACGGCGTTGGCCAGTGCCTGGTTGACGGCAAGGAAGCGCCCCTGGTCATCCTTGAGCCAGACCGCAAAGGGAAAGTTGTCGAGCAGCGCCCTTTGGTAGCGCTCGCGTCGTTCCACCGCATCCAGATGCCGCTTCACGTCGTCGGCCAGGCGCTGGCGTTCGGCGTGGCGCTGGCGGAACAGGTGCACCAGGTAGAGCGTCATCACCACGCTCAGCGACAGGATGATCAGGTGTGCCACGACCACAAGGCGATCCGCCGCGGGTCTCGAGGTCGCGATCCAGCCGGAATTGTGGCTGACCGTCATGGCGATGACGGCAATCGCGCTGGCGGCAAAGAGCTGTGCGCAGACGCGCGGTCCGAGAATCCAGCCGGCGAAAATCAGGATCACCGAATGGGTCATCAGGATCGGCGAGCGCATGCCTTCGCCGAAGAAGGCGGTTGCCGTGACCAGGGTCCAGCCGCCAACGATCAGTAGGCGGATTGCCGAAATCGTGCCGCTGCCATGGTAAACGGCAAGAACCGCCAGACCGAGCAATCCGGTGCCGAAGGCCGGGAACAGGCGCCATTTTTCCTCGGTCGGCGTGGTAAGGACAAACGCGATCAGGGCGATCGAGCCGGCGACCATGACCGCGATCAGCGCCTTGAGCAGAGGGGCGTGCCGCGGATCGATCAAGTCGGCGTCCACATCGATGGGGGATACCGATTTTGCGGACAGGTCGCTGAGAAATGACATGGTGGATTGCTGGGGGGGGGGGGGCTATGCGGCTGCTTGCATATTACCTTGACGGGATAGTCCGTGTTGGTTGTCGCGCAATGCCGGGCTCACGGAATGAAAGCCGACAAGCCGCCATGCGCCGCCTGTTCGGCCTGTCCGATGCCGCCGGCGCGAATCAGCTCGGTGGCGATCTGGCGTGCCAGCGGGCGAACGGTTGCCGGGTTCATGCCGGCCTTCAGGCGGGGGTCGTAGAGCATGCGCAGCAGCACAATGTCGAGCGGGCTGAGGAATTCGTCGGTAGACCGGTCATTGAAGATCGACGGGAACACATGATCGGAGTCGTTCGGCAAGCCCAGCAGCTGGGTCAGTTCCTCGACCACGCAGGCGACCAGCTTGCCGCGCGCCCGGGCACGATCCACCGGAATGATGACCACGCCGCGAACGAGTTGGCCGCGCCGGGCGCGCATCACCCCGAGGCAGACAGTCTCGCGAAAGAACTTTTCGCGCTGCGTCGCGGAGTTCCAGCCGAAGTAACGCTGCAGGTCGTCCCTGAGTCGGCTCTCCCCGCTCAGGACGATCAGGAAGTTCGCTGTTGCGGAGTCGGCGGCAGGGCCGATGTCGAGTCCGCTGAGTTCCGCCAGGTGGTTCATCTGCGTTGCGACCAGGCGCTCATGCAGGTCGCGGTCTCCGACATGGTGAATCAGCACATAGCGGATCGGTGTGGTCCATTTGCGCAACTGGCCGGGCTTGTCCTCGTATTCGTTACCCAGGGCGATATCGATGAAGGCGTCGACCAGGTAGTCGACCGATTTCCAGCGTTCCGTCGCGTCCGCCCGTGCCAGGGATGAGGCGGCCAGCAGCCAGGAAAACAGGATCAGCAGGCGAATACCCGGCGGCGCCTTGCGGTGCGCCGCGGCCGGTTCAGGATTCGAGCACGCGCAACTCGGCATTGGTGTAGCGCAGGCGGCTTGCCAGCACGCTGGCAATGCCCTCCATCAGGCGCAGGCCGAGCTTCCTGTGCTCATCGGCAAATTTGTCGAAGGCCTTGCGCGACAGCACATAGAGTTCGGTGTCGACGAAGGCGAGGGCATTGGCCGAGCGCACCTCGCCATCGAGGAAAGCCATCTCGCCGAAAAAGGCGCCGCGGCCGAAGGTGCCGATATGGTGTGACTGGCGATCCGAAAGCGGCAGCACGATGCGCACCGCGCCGCGCCGGATGAGGAACAACTCGTCACCGGCATCGCCCCGCGCAAAGATTCTTTCGCCGGCCGCCACGTGTCGCTTTTCCATGCACTGCTCTAGCGCCGCCAGGGTTTGCTCCTTGCGGCCCGCGAAGAGTTCGACTTCATGGAGCTCGAGCGGGATTTCCTCGTCGCGCGTCAGTTCGGCATCATGGATGATGCGGTCTTCGACCCATTCCAGCGCGTCATCCTGGGTGGGGAAGACCCGCACCGGGCTTTCCGGATGGAGCAGTCCGACCTGGTCGAAATATTCCTTGAGGTCGCGGCCGGAAGGAAGGCTCTCGGGGATCTGGCTGAAGATCAGGAAGCCGTGGCGCTCCGCCAGCATGTCCTTGACCTGCTCCAGCAGGTGCGCGGCGGTGACGTCGACGGTCTGGATGCGGCGCATGTCGAGGATCAGGAA
>CAIVQO010000073.1 GCA_903908065.1 uncultured beta proteobacterium
CCTGAACTTCCTTGTAGTGCGACTCCAGGCGGTTGTGCAGTTCCAGTAATTGCCGGTAGATCTCCGGCATGTCCTGCTCCATCTCGGCGATGGCCTTCGGCGTGCGGATACCGGCGACCACGTCCTCGCCCTGGGCATTGACCAGGTACTCGCCGTAGATCATGTTTTCGCCGGTGCCCGTATTGCGCGTGAAGCCAACTCCGGTGCCGGAATCATTGCCCATGTTGCCGAACACCATGGTGCAGATATTGACGGCGGTACCGTTGGCCATCTCCTTGGTGATCTTGAACTGCTTGCGGTAATCGATGGCGCGCTTGCCGTTCCAGGAGCGGAACACTGCGCCGATCGCGATTTCCAGCTGTTTGTAGGGATCTTCGGGGAAGGGGCGCCCGGAATTGTGCTCGACGATCTTGGCGAAATCCTCGGCCAGTTCCTCAAGGTGCTCGGCCTTGAGATCGACATCCTGCGATACGCCGACGCGCTTTTTCATCGTCGCCATGGCGTCGTCGAAATGCTTGTCGTCGATGCCCAGCGCAATTTTGCCGAAGAGCTGGATGAAGCGCCGGTAGGCGTCATAGCCGAAACGCGGATTGTTGGTCAGCTTGATCAGGCCCTTCAGCGTGGTCTTGTTGAGGCCCAGGTTGAGGATGGTATCCATCATGCCCGGCATCGACATCGACGAGCCGGAGCGCACCGACACCAGCAGCGGATTGTCGGCGCCACCGAACTGCTTGCCGGTCTTCTTTTCCAGATCCTTCATGTACTTCAGGATCTCGTCCATCGCCCCTGCCGGCAACTCGTCGTGTTCGAGGTAAGCAAGGCAGGCATCGGTGCTGATGGTGAAACCGGGCGGCACATTCAGGCCGATCTGGGTCATCTCGCAGAGGTTGGCCCCCTTGCCGCCCAGCAGCATCTTGTTCTTGCCGTCGCCTTCCTCGAAGGCATATACCCATTTCTGCTTCATCCCTTTTCTCCCTTTCATATCCTGTGACGGATTGACGCCCTGCACAAAAATGGAAGTCTAGCCGGTTCAGAATGGTTTTTTGCAATCAAATGCTCTTTATGGCGATAAGGGAATTCCATCGCAGCGACTCATTTTGCATCGGCCCAAAACCGCAAATCCGCGGGGCTGCCATTCCTTGCGGATTGTTTTAGACTCCGCTGAAGCGTGATTACATGACTTGAAGGATGGCCATGGATATCGTCAGACAAAAGCAAATCCGTGAATGGACGCTGCTGGGCTTGGTTGGGACCATGGCATTGGTCGCCAACCTGCCGCCCGCCTTTCTCGACAAAATTGGCGTCGAACAGGGCCTGCTGATGGCCATGCTGGGACTGATGGTGGTTTTCGCCCTGTTTCTGTATGTGCGCTTTTTCTTCTTCATGCTGTACTTCCTGCTGGCGATCGGCGCCAACCTGCCGGAGCAGTGGGCGCACTCGCTGGGCATCAGCCAGACACCGATGCTGATCGCACTGATCGCGATGGTTGCGCTGTCGGTGCTCAATTACACCGCCAAGGCCCTGCCGACCGGTCTGGAGCCCAAGAAGAGCAAGGAAAATCCCGAAGCCACGCAGATGATGATCGATGCCATCACCAAGCGAAACCTTTCCTACTTCAAGACCTTGCTGACCATGGATTTCGACCTCAACCTGCCAGGCCCGGATGGCTTCACGCCATTGATGCACGCCGCGCAAAAAGGCGAGTTCAAGATGGTGCAGATGTTGATCAAGCGCGGCGCCTCCGCCTTGCCGGAGGGGCCCGCCGGGCGCGCGTCCGATGTTGCCTTGAAGGGCAACTTCCCGAAGGTTGCCGAGTTCCTGACCAGGGTCGAGATCGTGCACGGAGACGCCGCATCCAAGATGACGCCAAAGCCTCCGGAAGCCTCGGCGGCTATCGCCTGAGGCGCGGCAATCCGGTTTACTGCTTCGGGCCAGTCGGTGCCTGGGTGGCGGTTGCCACGTCAGCCGCCTCTTCGACCTCGATGCTCTTGCCATCGGCAAGTATCGCTTCTTCGGTCTTCTTGTTCATGATCACGATGCTGATGCGGCGGTTGATCGGGTTGTAGGGATCCTGCTTGTCGTAGAGCACCGTGGACGCGAGCCCGACCACGCGCATCACCTTGTTGTCGATCATTCCGCCGGCGATCAACTCGCGGCGTGAGGAGTTGGCGCGGTTGGTGGATAGCTCCCAGTTGCTGAAGTCGCGGTTGCCCCCGGCAAAGGGTTGGGCATCGGTGTGGCCGGACAGGCTCACCCGGTTTTCAACCTTGTTCAGCAGCTTGCCGATCTCGCGAAGGATCACGCGGGTGTAAGGCTTGACCTCCGAACTGGCCGAGTCGAACATCGGCCGGTTCTTCTCGTCCACGATCTGGATGCGCAGTCCCTCGCTGGTCAGGTCCAGCAACAGCTGATTCTTGAACTGCTTCAGGGTCGGGTTGGCGTCGATCATGTTTTCCAGGTCAGCCTTGAGCCCCTCCAGCCGCTGGCGCTCCATCCGTTCATATTCGGCCTTCAGTTTCTGCAGGTTGACCGTCTTGCGCGGCGCTTCGATATCGCCGGCCTTGACCTGCCCGACCGTGGCGGTCAGGTCCTTGCCGCCGCCCTTGATGACCGACGAAGAATCGCCGGAGCCTTCGCCCCCGGGCATGGCCACCTTGAGCGGGTTCTGGAAAAACTCGGCAATGCCCTGGAGGTCGGCCTGGGTGGTCGACCCCAGCAGCCACATCAGCATGAAGAAGGCCATCATGGCCGTAACGAAGTCGGCGTAGGCGATCTTCCAGGCGCCACCATGGTGGCCGCCGCCACCCTTCTTGATCTTCTTGACGACTATGGGTTGCTGGGTATCGTCGCTCATGACTCAGCCCGGAGCACGCGAGGGGCTATTTGCCCTTGCGCGCCTTCAGGTCTTCCTCAAGCTCGATGAAACGCGGCCGGTCGCCGGAGTACAACACCTTGCGGCCGAATTCGACCGCAACCTGGGGCGCATAGCCGTTCATGCTGGCGAGCAGCACGGTCTTGATCACCTGGTAGATCTTGCCTTCCTCTTCGACCTTCTGTTCCAGCTGGCCGGCCACCGGGGAAATGAAGCCATAGGAAACCAGGATGCCGAGGAAGGTGCCGACCAGGGCACCGCCGATCATTTTGCCCAGCACCGCCGGCGGCGCACCGACCGAACCCATCACATTGACCACACCCATCACCGCCACCACGATACCGAAGGCCGGCAGGCCGTCGGCCATGCGCGTCACGACATGCACCGGCACATGGGCCTCCTGGTGGTGCGTCTCGATTTCGACGTCCATCAGGTTTTCGATTTCGAACGCATTGAGGTTCCCGCCCACCATCATGCGCAGGTAGTCGCAAATGAATTCCATCACGTGGTGGTCATGCGCGATGGTTGGGTACTTGGCGAAAACCGGACTCTGGTCCGGATTCTCGATGTCGTTTTCGATCGACATCAGGCCTTCCTTGCGCACCTTGCTCAGGATCTCGAACAACATGGCCAGCAGATCCATGTACAGCGCCTTGTTGAGGTGTGATCCCTTGAATACCTTGGGCAGCGCGGCGATCGTCGCCTTGACCGCCTTGATGCCATTGCCGGCGATGAAGCCGCCGAGGGCCAGGCCGAGGATGGCCACGTACTCCATGGGCATCCACAGCGCGGCAAGGCTGCCGTGCACCGCGTAGGTGCCAACCGAAGCCAGCAGGATGATGATGTAACCGACGATCAGGAGCATGAAACCGTGTCCGGAAAGCGCCGGGAAAAATTCCCCGGCAGGGTTATTCAGGTCGCAATCATAGCGGCTAAATCCGCCGTGACCAGTGCGGAAATTACGGAGAAAAATCGCCGAAACAAGCCTGCCGGCCCTGCTGGCACGCTGCCGCCGAACCCCGGGGATCGCCCGCAAAGGCAGATTTCGCAAGGCGTTGCGGGCGCAATGCTTTTCTCCTCAAGCAACTACGTAGTTTGCGCAAGCGGAGTTCGACCTACGTATATCCCGCAGTTTGTCGCGCAATTCACGGATAAACAAACGCCTGCCGCTTTGAGACGATGCCGGTGTGAAAAAAAGCGGATACCGCGCCGGGATTTCGGACGGGCTCCGCCCCGAATGCGGCAATTACCGAGGATGAGGCGATGAGCACAATCATGTTGGTGGACGATTCGGCGACGATCCTGTTGTCGATCTCGAACATCCTGAGCAAGGCGGGTTACGCAGTAGAAAAGGCGAGCAACGCGGCGGAAGGCTTGGGCAAGTTCAAGAGCGGGATGA
>CAIVQO010000074.1 GCA_903908065.1 uncultured beta proteobacterium
CATTGGGGACCACATCGAGCGGCAGCAGGTCCATCGCGTTCATGAAGAAGATCCAGACGAAGACCGTCAGCGCCAGCGGGGCGATGAAGCTGCGATCGCCATGTACGATGGACTTGGATTGCGATTCGACCATCTCGACCAGGATCTCGACGGCAGCCTGGAAGCGGCCGGGAACTCCGGAGGTGGCCTTGCTCGCCGCCTTGGCCAGGATCAGGACGGTCAGCAGGCCGAGCGTGATCGACCAGAAGAGGGTGTCAAGATGGAATACTGACCAGTCCACCAGCGCGGTTTGAGTCGCGCTCTTCAGGTGGGTCAGGTGGTGAACGATGTATTCCGATGCGTTTGGACCTTGGGCTGCCATGGTCATCAGGCCTTAATCAATATCACAAACAGATTCGCTTTCAGCGCCAGGAATAGTCCAGCCAGCAATGCAAGCCAGTTCAATTCCCGAAACGCCCCCGCCACTATCGCGAGCAACGCCAGCGTCGCCGCGACCTTGATCAACTCACCAGCAAAAAACCGCGCCACCGAGGCTTTGCCGGCTTTGGCCGCAGCCCATAAACTGAGTGCGAACATCAGGTTCGGTATGACGATTGCTGCACCGCCAAAACCGGCTGATACGGCTGCCTGCCAACCCGCAAGAATTCCAGCCACAAGGGCCGCCAGCAGGGTTGCGACGCTTTGATGGAACACTGCCCTAAACATCTATAAGACCGGGCCGCGTCCAAAAGCCCGTGAATATAGGGCATTGATCATAGGTTGTCAATAAATTTATGTTGCAGCGCGCCATTTTTTACTGACACAGGCTTGTTCGCCGTGTCGCCGGCGCCGACTTTTAATGAGGCCTAAGCAAACCGGGCTAATAGTCCGTCAAGCTGGTCGAGGCTGCCAAAGCGGACGGTCAGGCTGCCGGCGCCCTTGCGGTTGGCGCTGATCTTCACCGTGGCCCCGAGGCGGTCGGAGAGCTCGGCTTCCAGCCGCAGCAAATCGCGATCCGCCTTTTTTTCGCCGGACTTCTTTGCCGGCGGATTCAGTTCGCGCGCCACCATGCGCTCTGTCTCGCGCACCGAAAAGCCCTTCTCCACCACCAGCGCCGCCACCCTGCCCTGCTCGCCTTTGGAGAGGGGCAACAAGGCACGGGCATGGCCCATTTCGATGTCGCCGGCCATCAGCATGTCCTGCGCCGGCTTCGCCAGTTGCAGCAGGCGCAGCAGGTTGGTGGCGGCGGAGCGCGAGCGCCCCACCGCATCGGCCGCCTGCTGGTGGGTCATGGTGAATTCATCGATCAGGCGCTGGATGCCGGCAGCCTCCTCGAGCGGATTGAGGTCCTCGCGCTGGATGTTCTCGATCAGGGACATGGCCAACGCCGCATCGTCGGGAATGTCGCGTACCAGCACCGGCACTTCGCTCAGGCCGGCGATCTGCGCCGCGCGCCAGCGGCGTTCGCCGGCGATGATCTCGAAACGGCCGTTGCCGATCGGCCGCACCGAGATCGGCTGGATCAGGCCCTGCGCCTTGATCGACGCGGCGAGCTCCTCGAGCGAACCCGGGTCCATGCGTGTGCGCGGCTGGTATTTGCCGGGTTGCAAGGCGCCGACAGCCAGCGAATCCTGGCGCTGCGTTTCCGGCGCGTTGTTGGCCGCCAGCAAGGCGTCCAGCCCGCGACCGAGGCCTTTGTGCTTGGGTGGGTTCATGCTGCTTCCTTCCATGTCTTGACGCGTTCGATCAGTTCGACCGCGAACGCCAGATAGGCCTGCGCCCCCTTGGCGCCCTTGTCGAACAGCACGCCGGGGATGCCGTAACTCGGCGCTTCGGCCAGGCGCACGTTGCGCGGCACCAAGGTGCGGAACACCTTGTCGCCGAAATGCTGCTCCAGCTGGGCCGAAACCTGGTTCGACAGGGTGCTGCGCGGGTCGAACATGACACGCAGCAGGCCGATGATCTTGAGTTCGCGATTGAGGTTGGCATGGACCTTCTTGATGGTGTTAACCAGGTCCGACAGCCCCTCCAGCGCATAGTATTCACATTGCATCGGTATGATGACGCCATGCGCGGCGCAGAGGCCGTTGAGGGTCAGCATCGACAGCGAGGGCGGGCAGTCGATCAGGACAAAGTCATAGTCGGAACGGTGCGCGGCAAGCGCGGCCTTGAGCCGCATCTCGCGCAACTCGAGATCGACCAGTTCCACCTCGGCGCCAGCCAGGTCGCGGTTCGCCGGCAACACGTCAAACTTTCCGGAGGGCGAGGTAACGCGCGCCCGATCGAGCGTGGCCAGCTGCAGCAGCACCTGATACACCGACGACTGGAGGTTGCGCTTTTCCACGCCGGCACCCATGGTGGCGTTGCCCTGCGGATCGAGATCGACCAGCAGGGTACGCTGCCCGTTGGC
>CAIVQO010000075.1 GCA_903908065.1 uncultured beta proteobacterium
GCGCCAGACTCGCTGATCGCCTTCCTGAAGACGCTGTGATTATGTGGACCACAGAATACGCGCCACCCCAGACGCATCACAGGTCGGCGCGTATCCGCAGATCCGATTCCTCATAATCGAGCATTCCGCATAATCGGCCTTATGTGGAGCTCCACATAAGGCCGATCACCGGCCAGGCCCCCTACGTCACCGTCCCGTCAGCACCGACTTTCCTGCCCTGACGTGATCTCCAACATCGCCGCAAGCCGCCACATCACCCAAAACTCGGCGCCGACCACGCGGCACCCGTAAATAGCCAATGGCATCCCATCCATCTGACGTGATAGCCCTCGCCTATTTAATCGATTTCAACAATCAATTAGACGATGTCGATTGGCATCATTAATATCCCCTCCATCGCAGCACAACACATCAACCACCCCAAGGAGCACACCATGAACGCCAGCCTGATCAACACCGAAATCCTTCCCTTCAAGGCGACCGCCTACCACGCCGGCAAGTTCGTCGAAGTCACCGAAGCCACGCTCAAGGGCAAGTGGTCGGTGGTCTTTTTCTACCCCGCCGACTTCACCTTCGTCTGCCCGACCGAGCTGGGCGACATGGCCGACCTCTACCCCGAGTTCCAGAAGCTGGGCGTCGAAGTATATGGCGTCTCCACCGACACGCATTTCACGCACAAGGCCTGGCACGACACCTCCGAGACCATCGGCAAGATCAACTACCCGATGATCGGCGACCCGACGGGAACGATTACCCGCAACTTCGGCGTGATGATCGAGTCGGCCGGCCTGGCCGAGCGCGGCACCTTCGTCATGGACCCGGCCGGCAAGATCCAGATCATCGAGATCAACGCCGGCGGCATCGGCCGCGACGCCAGCGAGCTGCTGCGCAAGGTCACCGCCGCGCAGTACGTCGCCAAGCACCCCGGCGAAGTCTGCCCGGCCAAGTGGAAGGAAGGCGAAGCCACCCTGGCGCCCTCGCTGGATCTCGTCGGCAAGATCTGAACCACAAGCCAGTCATTCCGGGCTAGACCCGGAATCCAGCGGTGAATTCCTGGATTCCGGCCTTCGCCGGAATGACGGCGCAACACCCGCCCCCAGCAACCCCGGGGGCGGGATTGCAGCGGCAAGGCCACCCACCAGGCGGGCCTTGCCAGTGCAATCCCCACCAAGGAGAAAACCATGCTCGACACCGCCATCAAGACCCAACTCGCGGCCTACCTCGAAAAACTTCAGGCCCCCATCGAACTCGTCGCCTCGCTCGACGGCAGCGATGCCGCGCGCCAAATGCGCGAACTGCTGACCGAGATCGCCGAGTTGTCGCCCAAGGTCGCCGTGCGCACCGATGGCAACGATGCGCGCAAGCCCTCGTTCTCCGTCGGCCGCCCCGGCGAGGCGGCGCGCATCCGCTTCGCCGGCATCCCGATGGGCCACGAGTTCACCTCCCTGGTGCTGGCGCTATTGCAGACCGGTGGCCACCCGCCCAAGGTGGATGCGGCCGTGATCGAACAGATCAAGGCTTTGTCTGGAAGCATGCGTTTCGAAACCTACATCTCGCTGTCCTGCCACAACTGCCCGGACGTGGTGCAGGCGCTCAACCTGATGGCCGTGTTGAACCCCGGCATCGAGAGCGTGATGATCGTCGGCGCCTTGTACCAGGAGGAAGTGAGTGCAAGCCAGATCATGGCCGTGCCGACCGTGATGCTGAACGGGGAAGCCTTCGGCCAGGGGCGCATGACCATCGAGGAAATCCTCGCCAAGGTGGATACCGGCGCCTCGGCCCGTGACGCCGAAAAGCTAAACGCGAAGGACGCCTACGACGTGCTGGTGGTCGGTGGCGGCCCGGCCGGCTCAGCGGCGGCGATCTACGCCGCGCGCAAGGGCATCCGCACCGGCGTGGTGGCCGAGCGCTTCGGCGGCCAGGTGCTGGATACCCTGGGCATCGAGAACTTCATCTCGGTGCAGCGCACTGAAGGCCCCAAGCTGGCCATGGCGCTGGAACAGCACGTCAAGGAATACGAGGTCGACATCATGAACTTGCAGCGCGCGGCGGCCTTGATGCCCGCCGACAAGTCCGCTGACGGCCTGCACCAGGTCACGCTCGCCAACGGCGCCACGCTCAAGGCCAGGAGCCTGATCCTCGCCACCGGCGCGCGCTGGCGCGAGATGAACGTGCCCGGCGAGAAGGAGTACAAGGCCAAGGGCGTCTGCTTCTGCCCGCACTGCGACGGTCCCCTGTTCAAGGGCAAGCGCGTGGCGGTGATCGGCGGCGGCAACTCGGGTGTGGAGGCGGCGATCGATCTCGCCGGCATCGTCGGCCATGTCACGCTGCTCGAATTCGACAGCACGCTGCGCGCCGACGCGGTGTTGCAGGCCAAGCTGAAGAGCCTGCCCAACGTGACGGTGCATGTGAATGCGCAGACCACCGAGGTGATCGGCGACGGCCAGAAGGTGACCGCCATCGCGTACAAGGACCGCGTCGGCGGCGAAACCCGGCGCATCGAGCTGGAAGGCATCTTCGTCCAGATCGGCCTGCTGCCCAACACCGACTGGCTCAAGGGCAGGGTGGCGCTTTCGCCGCGCGGCGAGATCGAGATCGACGCGCGCGGCGAGACCTCAGTGCCGGGAATTTTTGCCGCCGGCGATGCGACGACCACGCCCTACAAGCAGATAATCATCGCCATGGGCGAAGGGGCCAAGGCCAGCCTCTCGGCCTTCGACCACCTGATCCGCCATTCGGCCCCGGCACCGTCGGCCGAACCTGCCATAGCCTGATCAACAACCTGGGGAGAACCGCCATGAAAGCCAAAGTCAACGCCAAACCCGACATCGGCATCAGCGACAAGGATCGCGCCAAAATCGCGCAGGGCCTGTCCGGCCTGCTCGCCGACAGCTATACGCTTTACCTGATGACGCACAACTTCCACTGGAACGTCACCGGGCCGATGTTCAACACCCTGCACGTAATGTTCATGACGCAATACACCGAGCAGTGGAACGCGCTCGACCTGATCGCCGAGCGCATCCGCTCGCTGGGCCACCCGGCGCCGGGCACCTACAAGGAGTTCGTCAAGCTGGCTTCGATCAAGGAGATCGACGGGCAACCCAAGGCGCTGGACATGGTGCGCCACCTGGTCGCCGCGCAGGAAGCCACGGCACGCACCGCGCGCAAGCTGTTCCCGCTGGTGGACAAGGCCAACGACCAGCCCACCGCCGACCTGCTGACGCAGCGGATTGAAGTCCACGAGAAAACGGCGTGGATGCTGCGCAGCCTGCTTGAGGAGTGAGCCGAGCAGGCTAGGGCAAGCCGCGGCGGGCGCCGAACAAAAGTCGGCGCTGATGGCACGGCGAAAAAAACGGGCGCCCTGATTCGGGGCGCCCGCATTCTTGGTCTGCCTGTCTTACTTGCCGAAGGGCGTCGGACGCGGCGTCTTGTCGGAGGACGGCGGCAGGATCGGCAGCGCGAAGTTCGGCTGGTCACCCGTCAGGGTCTTGAGGAAGGCAACGACCTTGGCGTTCTCGTCGGCGCTGAACTTCTTGCCGAGTTGTACGCGGCCCATGACATCGACCGCTTCCGTCAGGGTGTTCGCCGCGCCGTCGTGGAAGTAGGGATAGGTCATCTCCACGTTGCGCAGGGTCGGCACCTTGTAGTTGAAGCGGTCGGCGTCCTTGCCGGTCACGGCGCTGCGGCCCTCAACCTTGTCGTTGGCCTTGTACGGCGTGACGAGGCCCATCTTCTGGAACGAGGCACCGCCCACGGCCGGACCGTTGTGGCAGGCCACGCAGCCGCTGTCCTTGAACAGCTTGTAGCCGGCCTTCTCGTCGGCGGTCAGCGCGTCCGCCTTGCCCAGCAGCCACTGGTCGAAGCGGGAATTCGGCGTCACCAAAGTCTTCTCGAACTCGGCGATGGCCAGGGTAACTTCTTCGATGCTGACCTTGTCCTTGCCGAAGACCTGCTTGAATTCGCGCACGTACTGCGGGATCGATTCGAGCACATTGATCGCCAGGGTGTGGCTGAACGCCATTTCGCCCGGATTGGCGATCGGGCCGCCGGCCTGCGCCTTGAGGTCGGCCGCGCGACCGTCCCAGAACTGGGCGACGTTCAGGCTGGAGTTGAGCACCGTCGGTGCATTGATCGGCCCTTGCTGCCACTTGTCGCCGATCGAGGTCGGGATGTTGTCGGTACCGCCCATCGACAGGTTGTGACAGCTGTTGCAGGAAATGAAGCCTGACTTCGACAGGCGCGGATCGAAATAGAGCTTCTTGCCGAGTTCGACCATGCCGAGGTTGATCTGCGCCGGCGGCTTGATCACCTGGATCGGCTCGTTTGACTGCGCGACCGCAAAGCCGGCACCAATGCCGAGCGAAGCGATGATGGCAACGATTTTGAGTTGTTTCATGATGTAGCACCTTTTGGATGAAGAAATTGCTCGCTTGCGCGTTAGCCAGCAAGATATCCATACTAGAATTACGGGTGTTGACCTAACTCAATGATTTTTAATTAGTTTTTTGCTATAAAGCACATAGAAACGGGCTATAGGTATAGACATGAAATTTTCAGCATTGCGATATCTGGTGGCCTTCGCCGACGAAGGCTCGTTCAGTCGCGCCGCCGAGCGCTGCCACATCAGCCAGCCCACCCTGAGCGTAGCGCTGCAAAACCTGGAAGCCGAACTCGGCGTGACCCTCATCGAGCGCGGCAAGAGCCATGTCGCCCTGACCGACATTGGCTGGCAGGTGGTCGCCCAGGCGCGCAAGACGCTCGACGAGGCGCGCCGCATCGAACAGGTGGCCCAGCTGGGCAAGGACCCGCTGACCGGCGACTTCCGCCTTGGCGTGATCCACACCATCGGCCCCTACCTGCTGCCGGAACTGATTGGCGCGATGCGCAAGACCACGCCCAACACGCGCCTCTTCATCGAAGAGAGCATGACGGCGCTGCTGACCGACAACCTGAAGTACGGCACGGTCGATGCCGCCATCATCGCCCTGCCCTTCGACATCAAGGGCCTGAAGGTCCACCCGCTGTATGACGAACCCTTTCAGGTCATCGTGCCGAAAGGACACCCGTGGACGAAACGCAAGAAGATTTCCAGCCACGAGGTGCGGGGCGAAAACGTGTTGGTGCTGAAGGCCGGCAATTGCTTCCGCGAGCAGGTGCTCGACGCCTGCCCCGACATCAGCCACGCCGAGAGCTCGCTGCACGAAGGGCATTCGATCGAGACCGTGCGCTGCATGGTCGCCTCGGGCTACGGCGTGTCGGTGCTGCCCGGCGGCGCATTGGGCGGGATCTATCGCAATGGCATGGTCACGGCGATTCCCTTCGAGGACCCGGCGCCTTCGCGTCGTGTCGCCCTGGCCTGGAGGGAGGGCTTTCCGCGCCCGCAGGTGATCGACGCCATCATCGAAGCCGTGAAGCTGATCGAAAACCCCGCCTATTCCCCGATCGCCGCCTGAACATTTGCGCTGGCGCCGTGCCGCTGGCGCCGACTGTTGTCGGCCGCTTCAACTGGCCTCGAAGCCGGCGTCCTCGATCACGGCCTTGAGCTGGTCGCGACTGAGCTTGCCAGTGTCGAACTCGACCACCGCCTGCTTCTGTTCCAGCGACACTTCGGCCTTGGCCACGCCATCCAGCGCCGTGAGCACGCCGGTCACGCTTTTCACGCAGCCGCCACAGGACATGCCGTCGACCTTGATCGTCGTTGTTTCCATGTTCAATCCTTTTTAGCGTTCCAGTTTTTCAAGAGCAGCGAATTGCTCACCACCGATACCGAGCTCATTGCCATTGCCGCGCCGGCGATCACCGGGTTGAGCATGCCCAGCGCGGCCAGCGGGATGCCGAGCACGTTGTAGATGAAGGCGAAGAAAAGATTCTGCCGGATCTTGGCCAGCGTCGCGCGCGACAGCGAGATCGCGTCGGCGACGCTGCCGAGGTCGTCGCGCATCAGCGTCACGTCGGCGGCCTGCATCGCCACGTCCGAGCCGGCCGCCATGGCGAAGCTGACATCGGCGGCGGCCAGCGCCGGCGCGTCGTTGATGCCGTCGCCGGCCATGCCGACCAGGCGCCCAGCGGCCTTGAGCGTGCTCACAGTGGCGGCCTTGTCGCCGGGCAGCACTTCGGCTTCGAAGCGAAGAATGCCGGCCTGCTGCGCCACGGCGCGCGCGGTGGCGGCGTTGTCGCCGGTCAGCATCACCACCTCGATGCCCAGCCCCTGCAGGCGGCGCACGGCGGCGGCGGAACTCGCGCGCAACGGATCGGCAATCGCAATCGCGCCCAGCCAGGCGCCATCGACGGCAACGCCGACCACGCTGCGCCCGGATTCGGCCAGCGTCTGAGCGGCCGCCAGCGGCCCCGCGCGTTCCGCGATCCAGCCCACGGCGCCGACAGCGACATGCCGGCCGTCCACCGTGCCTTCGATGCCGCGGCCGGCGATGGTGGTCAAATCCTGCGGTACGGCCAGGGCCAGGCCATCGGCCTTGGCGCGCGCCACGATGGCGGCAGCGAGCGGATGCGTCGAGCCCTGTTCGAGGCTGGCGGCCAGGCGCAGCAGTGCCGCCGTATCCCCCAAGGGGACTTCCTGCGGGGCGTCGCCAGCGCCGACTTTTGCGGTGACAAGCTCGGTCACCACCGGCCGCCCTTCGGTCAGCGTGCCGGTCTTGTCCACCACCAGCACGCCGAGTTTTTCCGCACGCTCCAGCGCCTCGGCGTTGCGGATCAACACACCCGCGCGGGCGCCCTGCCCGGTGCCGACCATGATCGCGGTCGGCGTCGCCAGGCCGAGCGCGCAAGGGCAGGCAATCACCAGCACCGCCACGGCATTCACCAGCGCCTGGGTGAAATCGCCGGCCAGCGCCCACCAGGCAATGAAAGTCAGCAGCGCGATCGCGGTGACGATGGGGACGAAGATCGCTGCGATCTTGTCGGCCAGGCGCTGCACCGGCGCCTTCGAGCCCTGGGCCTGCTCCACCAGCCGGATGATGCCGGCCAGCAGGGTGTGGCTGCCGACACCGGTGGCGCGGCAGCGCAGCAGGCCGTCGCCATTGATCGTGGCGGCGAACAGCTTGTCGCCGGCGGCCTTGGCCACCGGCAGGCTTTCGCCGGTCAGCATCGCTTCGTTGGCCGACGAGTTGCCCTCGATGACTTCGCCATCCACCGGCACCGCCTCGCCGGCGCGGACGACGAAGATGTCGCCGGGAATCAGCGTCGCCACCGGCACGTCGACCAGTTCGAGCTTGTCACCAACGCGGCGCTCAACGCGCGCGGTCTGCGGCTGCAGGCGGGCCAGCGCCTCGATCGCGGCCGAGGTTTTCGCCTTGGCGCGCGCTTCGAGGATCTTGCCCAGCAGCACCAGGGTGATCACCGTGGCCGATGCCTCGTAGTACACGTGCTGGTGGTGCAAGTCGGCCACCGTGACCACGAAGCTGAAGGCCCAGGCCATGGTCGTGCCGAGCGCCACCAGCACGTCCATGTTGCCGGCGCCGCCGCGGATCGCGTTGTAGCCGCCGACGTAGAAGCGCCAGCCGATCCAGAACTGCACCGGCGTCGCCAGCAACAGTTGCAGCCAGCGCGGCAGGACATCGGCATGGGCGCCTGTGCCGCCCGAGGGACCGAACATGAAGGCCATCTGCGCCACCAGCGGCAGCGTCAGCGCGGCGGCGATCCAGAAGCGGCGCAGCTCCTCGCGATAGACGGCAAGCTTGCGCGCCTTTTCCTCGGCGCGCGTGTCGTCGCCGGAAACCGTGGCAGTAAAGCCGGTCTTGACCACGGTGGCAACCAGGCGCTCGGGATCGGCCAGGCCCGGCACGTAGCGGATGTGCGCCCGCTCGGCGGCGAGGTTCACAGCCGCCTCGACCCCCTCCAGCTTGTTCAACTGTTTTTCGATGCGCGTGGCGCAGGCGGCGCAGGTCATGCCGCCGATGGCGAGGTCGAGCGTGGCCGGCGGCACCTCGAAGCCCGTCTTGCGGATGGTTTCGACCAGCTTCGCCGCCGTGGTGCCGGTAGTGGCATAACGTATCGTCGCGCGCTCGGTGGCGAAGTTCACCGCCGCCTCGACGCCCGGCAGCTTGTTGAGCTGCTTCTCGATGCGTGCCGCGCAGGCGGCGCAGGTCATGCCGGCCAGGGGCAGTTCGACGGATTGCAGCTCAGTGTCGGAGACGGTAGTCATGAACGTTCACTCCTCGTATGGCGAGAAGTCTAAACTCCGTACCTTGGTACAGAGTCAAGGGGTTTCCGATGAAAAATTCCGGCGAAAGTTTCACGATCGGCAGCCTGGCCAAACAGGCCGGGGTCGGCGTCGAAACCGTGCGCTACTACCAGCGTCGCGGCTTGCTGGCCGAACCCACCGCCGCTGGCGGCTACCGCCGCTACGACGGCCAGCACCTGGAGCGCCTGAACTTCATCAAACGTGCCCAGGGCGTCGGCTTCACCCTGGAGGAGATCGGCGAACTGATGACGCTGAACGACACGCGCGACCACCGCTTGGCGCGGCAACTGGCCGCCGAAAAGATCGGCAACATCGAGGCGCGCATCGAACAGCTGGGCAAGGTGGCCGATGCGCTGCGCCAGCTGGTACATCGCTGCGAGTGCGGCGGACAAGACATGCCCTGCCCGATCATCCGCATGGCGCTGACGCCGTAGTACCGGCACCGTCCCAGGGGATACCGCTGCGCATAACTTCTGAACAACTCAGACCACGTCCTGCCAGAGGCGGCCCCCCAGGCTGGCGGCGTTCGCCAGACCATAGACGCCGAAGGCAAGCACCACAAGGCCCGAAGCGATGCGTAGTGCCGGCGCCTGGGCGATATTGCGAAAGCGCACCAGCAACAGCCCGGCCAGCATCAGGTTGGGCAGGGTGCCGAGACCGAAGGCGAGCAGGGTCGCCGCGCCGCGCGTGGCGCTGCCCGTCAGCAGTGCCATCGCCAGCACGCTGTAGACCATGCCGCAGGGTAGCCAGCCCCACAGCATGCCCAGCGGGAAGGCCTGGGCCGGCCCGCGCACCGGGAGGAAGCGACGCGTCAGCGGCTGCACGCGCTGCCACAGGCGATGCCCGATGCGCTCGGTAAATGCCAGCGCACCGGTAATGCCGGTCAGGTACAGGCCGAGCGCGATCATCATCAGATTGGCGACGACATACAGCGTCATCTGCACTGGCAGCGCGTTGTTGAGCAGCAATCCCAGGCTGCCCAGCGCGCCCATCAGAGCCCCCGCCGTGGCGTAGCTGCTGATGCGGCCAAGGTTGTAGGCCAGGTGTACCGACCAGGCCGGCCCGCGCTTGTCGTGCGGGGCTTGCAGGCTCAGCGCCGACACGACGCCGCCGCACATGCCGGCGCAATGCACGCCGCCGAGAAGGCCGACGAGGAACACGGCGAGGAATCCGCTATCCGGCATGGGCTGGTTTCGAAAGTCGGCGCTGGCACCACGGCGCCGAAGGGCACCGATCCGGGGTCAGATGACCTTGGAGTAACGCACCCGCTCGCGGTCGGTGCGCAGGTACTTGTCGAAGGCCATGGCGATGCCGCGCACCAGCAGGCGGCCGCGCGGCTCGACGGTGATCCACTGGTCGTCGATGGTGAGCAGGCCGCCCTTTTCCATTTCGCGCAAATCGGCCAGTTCGGAGGCGAAGTAGGACTTGAAGTCGATCAGGTGGGCGATCTCGATCGACTCGATCGACAGCTCGAAATGGCACATCAGCGCCTGGATGATGCTGCGCCGGAGCAGATCGTCGGCGTTCAACTCGATGCCGCGGAAGATCGGCAGCACGCCCTGGTCGAGGCTGTCGTAGTACTCGTCCAGCGTGCGCACGTTCTGGCAGTAGCTGGGGCCGACCTTGCCGATGGCGGAAACACCAAAGGCCATCAGGTCGGCTTCGGCATGCGTTGAGTAGCCCTGGAAATTGCGGTGCAGCCGCCCCTGGCGCTGGGCGACGGCAAGCTCGTCGTTGGGCTTGGCGAAGTGGTCCATGCCGATGAAGACGTAACCGGCATCGGTCAGGCGACGGATCGCGAGTTGCAGGATCTGCAAGCGCTGGTCGGGCGTCGGCAGGTCCGCCTCGTTGATGCGCCGTTGCGGCTTGGCCAGGCTGGGCAGGTGCGCGTAGTTGTAGATCGAGAGGCGGTCGGGGTCGAGCTTGATGACCTCGTCCAAAGTATGGTTGAAACTGATCACGTTCTGTTTGGGCAGGCCGTAGATCAGGTCGACCGAAATTCCCTTGAAGCCAAACTCGCGCGCGGAATCGATCACCAGTCGGGTCTCGTCGAGGCTCTGCACGCGATTGACCGCGACCTGCACCTCGGGCGAGAAATCCTGCACACCGACGCTCATGCGGTTGAAACCCAAGGCCGCCAGCTGCTTGACGTTGTCGCGGCCAACCTTGCGCGGATCGACTTCGATGGAGTACTCGCCACCCGGCAGCAGGCGGAAATGCTTGTTGATGATGTCCATCAGGCGCTGCATTTCCTCTTCGCTGAGGAAGGTCGGCGTGCC
This sequence comes from uncultured beta proteobacterium, assembly GCA_903908065.1. Lineage (GTDB taxonomy): Bacteria > Pseudomonadota > Gammaproteobacteria > Burkholderiales > Rhodocyclaceae > Sulfuritalea. The sequence continues at coordinate 10,483 of CAIVQO010000075.1, forward strand.
GCCGCCGAAGTGCAGCTGGACCACGTCGCGACCACCGTCGAGGGCCGCTTCCTGCATGGCGATTTCCTTGCCCAAGTACTTGATGTACTTGGCCGAGCGCCCGTGATCCTTGGTGATGATCTTGTTGCAGGCGCAGTAGTAGCAGATGGTATTGCAGAAGGGTATATGGACGTATAATGATAAAGGTCGTCCTATGCCCCCCACCGTGCGTCGTCCCAGCCAGCGGATGTAGTCGTCCGGCCCGAACGCCTCAACAAATCGATCCGCGGTGGGATACGAGGTATAGCGCGGGCCGTTGACGTCGAACTTGCGGATGACCTGCGGGTCGAAAATTATTTCCTGATATTTCATTGCCTTAGGACGGGTACGCGGCAGATGCAGCGGCAAATCGTAGCGGCAGGGCCGGCGGAATGATGGCACCTATCCTTCAAGCCTATACAATGCCGCAAATGAGAATGTGTGGCATTGACGCAGATCAAAGGGGTGCCGCTTAACGCGGGCGACAGACAGCATGCATGCCAATGTCAAGCAAAATGTAGTGCCGTTGATCACGCCCGGATTGAAGGTTGCGTGCTCGCAGTGCAACCTGCGTGAACTGTGCCTGCCCTTCGGCCTCGACGACCACGACATGGCGCGACTCGACAACCTGATTGGCGGCGGGCGCAAGGTCAAGCGCGGCCATCACCTGTATCGTGCCGGCGACGCCTTCGAGTCGATCTTCGCGGTCCGTTCCGGCTTCTTCAAGACCGACGTGCTGACAGAGGATGGCCGCGACCAGGTCACCGGCTTCCAGATGGCCGGCGAGATCCTCGGCATGGACGGCATCAGCACCGAGCACCACACCTGCAACGCGGTTGCTCTTGAAGACAGCGAAGTCTGCCTGATCCCCTTCACTGAACTTGAATTGCTGTCGAGCGAAATCCATTCCCTCCAGCACCACCTGCACAAGGTGATGAGCCGCGAGATCGTGCGCGACCACGGCGTGATGATGCTGCTCGGAACCATGCGCGCCGAAGAACGTCTGGCCGCTTTCCTCTTGAACCTGTCGCAGCGCTTTGCTGCGCGCGGTTACTCGCATTCCGAGTTCCACCTGCGCATGACCCGCGAAGAGATCGGCTCCTACCTCGGCTTGAAGCTCGAAACCGTCAGCCGCGCCTTCTCGCGCTTCCAGGAAGAAGGCTTGATCTCGGTGCAGCAGAAGCATGTCCGCATCCTCGACCTGCCCAAGCTGAAGGGCCTGCTGGCGCCGCCCGACGGTCGCATCGCCTAGACCACGGCCCTAAGGAAGCCCCAAGGCTGGCGCATCAGCGCCACCGACACAATCCAGCCAAATACCGCCAGCGAGGCAAACCAGCACGCTATTCGCATGCTGCGTGTGCTGGCATCGCGCAGGGCCAGGGCACCAAGAATGATGTAGGCTATGATGCCGAATACCTTGGCCGTTACCCAATCGGCGACAAACGGGTATTGGCCCGACATCGCGGCCAGCGTCAACGCCGCAACCAGCAGCACGGTATCGTTGATATGGGGCAGCACCCGGATCCAGCGGGCGCGGAGCATCGGCGAATCGCGCATCATCAGCAGGCCGCGCAGGAAGAAACCGCTGACGCTGAGCACCACGCTGATGACATGTACGTACTTGACGGCGATGTACATGATTACCCCGGCTTGCCATCCAGGCGGGCCCGCCACAGGACCGGGGCGTAGGCCAGGGCCCAGACGCCGAAGCCGAGCAGCCAGGTCATTGCCGATAGCCACAGAAGCGTCGTCCCGTATCCCTGCATCGGCAGTTCGGCGATGACCCGCAGCGCGGCGGCTAACTGCATCATGCAAAACGATGCCCACATCGAACCATCCGCCGCCACCGGCCGCCCGGAATGCCCCAGGGTAACCCGCGACACCATGCCGATCAGCATGGAGGAGAAGAAGCCGATTACCAGCGCATGCAGCGGCGCCTGCCCCAGGGCGCCGGGGGCAAGCAGTCCCGGCAGGTCCTGCAGGGCAAACAGGGCGAAGGCGATCGGCACCCAGGCAAACGCCAGATGCAGCACCAGCACCATGCGATTGCCGCCGATGGTGCGATGCCACCAGATCCGGCTCAGGTGTCCGCTTGCGACCAGGGCCGCCAGATCCACCAGCCAGAGCCAGCGCGCGAAATCGAAAAGCGACAGCAGGCCATGCCCCAGGCCTGCCGCTATCAGCACACGCAGCGCCCACGCCGGCCGATGGACGACGTAGCCTCGGATCACCGCCGAGGTGAAAAACGGCAGCATGCGGTGGGCAACCGTTGCAAACACCGGCAGCAGAAAGCCCCAGAGGGTCAGCATCGTGCCGACCCGGCCCCACGCCGGGTCACCCGCAAGCGCAAGCAACAGATAGCACGCCAGGCCGATCACGCCCAACCACGCTGCCAGCGCCACATAGCGGATATGTTCCCGACTTAGGGCCGGAAGAAGGGCGATCCGGGTCAGGATGCGGGCCACCAGAGCCCAGCCGATGGCGGCCAGCGCCAAGCCGAATACAAGCAGCACGGGCAGCAACAACGCCAGCCAGGCCAGCACCCAGCCGCCCGCCAGAAGCAGGAACGGGGGCAGAAACTGCTTTTGCCCGAGGTCACCGGCCCCCTGCCAGCGCGGGCCCGCAGTCAGGATGAAGCCGAACACGAACCAGGGGAAGACTCCCGAGCCCATCACCAGGGCATGCCAGGTGGTCATCGGAATCTGGGTGAGCAAGGGCCACACCGGCAGCGACCAGAGTCCGGCATAATGGCTCCCGATTTGCAAGGACCAGAAGGCCATCGCCAAAAGCGCCTGGACGGCGCCGCCAAGAAACATCACGCGATGTGGCGCGGCGAAAAAGCTGGCCCGGAAATTCAAGGCCGCCGCACCCATGCGCATCCGCTGGCGGCCACCGCAGACCACTTACGAGTTTGACAATGCAAGAGACCCGCCTCGACATTCCGCAGATCCTTTCGCGCCTGCCGCTGTTCCAGGAGCTGTCGCCGACCCAGTTGGCCAAGCTCGAACCGGCGTGTCGCGAGCGCCGACTTTCGAAGGGAACCATGTTGTTCCAGAAGGGCGACCCGGCCAAGGGATTCTTCGTCGTGGTGTTTGGTCAGATCAAGCTCGCCTTCCCCTCGGCCCAGGGCAATGAAAAAGTCGTGCAGATCGTCGGCCCGCGACAAAGTTTCGGCGAGGCCGTGATGTTCCTCGACCTGCCCTGCCCCGTGTTCGCCGAGGCATTGCTCGACAGCCTGCTGCTGCACATCGGCAGCGGGCCGGTATTCGATCTGCTGGAGACGGACCCCTTGTTCGCCCGGCGCATGCTGGCCGGACTTTCGATGCGGCTGCATTCGCTGGTGCAGGACGTCGAAACCTATTCTCTGCGTTCGTCGGCACAGCGCGTGGTGGGCTACCTGCTGCAGCACTGTCCGCAAAGCGACGCAGCCTGCGAAGGCTCGTTCGACATTTCGCTGCCGACTTCCAAGCAGGTGATCGCATCGCGCCTGAACCTGACGCCGGAAACCCTGTCGCGGATTTTTCACGATTTGACGGCCAATGGCTTGATCGCGGTGAGCGGCAAGCAGATCACCATCAATGATGCAAAACGCTTGCGCGAATTTGATCTCTGAAGCGACGATAGTTCTGCAGGGCACGAATCACATTCACGCCTAGCCAGGCGCAGGAAACGGCAAACGCCAGGCCCGCGGGACGCGTCAGGGCCGGCAGCCATACCGCGGCAAGCAGTAGCCCCAACGCCAGCACATGCAGCCGGAACTGGCCGGTCATCGCCTCGGCCGGAATCATTTTCTTCATGTTCGGCACGGCGGCGATCGGTGCCCCCAGCCGCTGCAGGTGCAGCCAGTTGAGGAAGGGGGTGATCTTGTACGTCATCCCCGAGATGGTGGACACGAACACCCCGGGAAACGCCAGCATGCCCAGCCATACCGTCGCACGCGGATCTTCGGCCCATTGCGGCTGAACCGCCATCAATGCCGCTGACACCGCAAAAACCAGCAGAGCGATCATCGCCACGCGAAAATTGAGCGATGTGGCGTCGTCGATTTTGCGCCGCCGGGTGTATTGCAGCCACAGGGTGATGCCACCGAAGGCTGCGCACGCGGTCGCCAGCAGCACGCCGGAAGCCTGCGCCAAGCTTGTATCTTCACGCAACCAAAGCCCGGACCAGATCAGCACCAGCAGCATCAGAAACGGACCGAAGCCCCGCGCAAACCATAACGGATAGGGATGGGTCAGCTGGAACATGGGCACCACAAAATAGGACACGGCGGCCACCAGCATCAGTGCCCAGGCGCCAAGCCCCCACGCCAGATGGATGTTGGTCAGCGGTATCAAGGGCAGCGCGAGGCCTCGTGCCAGGGCCTCGGCGAGCAGTGAGCCAAGCAACACCGTAACCACCAGCCCGGCCAGTGCGAGGCGCATGGTCCAAATCGTCATTCCGGTAGCCGGCGTGCGCCACAGGGCAAGCAATACCACGACTGCGAACACGCCAACCCCGACCAGGAAAAGCGGTACGGCGGCCGACAGCAGGGCCGGGGCGCCAAACAGGAAACCGGCCACCAGCAGCAAGGCGGCCACCAGCAACAGAGGCTGCACCACATTGGCCACCAGCAGGGGTCTCGAGACATTGCCGCCAACTGCCACCGGTATGAACTGGAACATCGCGCCACTCATTGCCTGCAGCATGAAGCCAACCGCAATCAGATGGACCAGGGCCAGGGCTTCCGGTGTCCAACGCGATCCGAGCACATCGCCGCCAACCCAGGCCAGGAGAATCCCGGCAAGCACACCGAACCAGGGAGCGGCGAGCAGAAAACGGTAGGGAACGGATATCGGCGGCGCCTGCTCGAAGGAGAGATTCGGATGCATCTGGGTTCCCGCGACTCAAGCCTGCGATTTGCGTATGCGAATCTCGCGCGTCCCGTCCGCAAGCAGGTTGTCTGTCCAGGTGTAACCGTTGTTACGCAGGATGTTGAAGAGTGGATGCGGCTGGCAATAGAGTTGCAGCAGGATGTCCTCACCCTCGCCGAGCTTATCCAGGGCGGCCAGGGTGCGCTCCATGGGTTCGGGAGGTTGCAGTTCCCGCCCATCGATAACAATGGTCATGACCCGGCCAGCCTCGACGCAATCGACGTGCCGACGTCAGACCCGCCAAGCGCGTTGTCGCACATCGGGTAGAGGATGTTTTCCTCTTTCATGTTGTGCTGCTGCATCATGATCAACAATGTCTCCGCGTTGCCACTGAAACCGTCGTCGTCGCGATTGTCGAGGGACACTTTCATCTGCGCCAGCAGGTCGCGCATCTGACGGTGCTCTCCGCGCATGACTTCCGTCGGTCCGGAAGTCATTCCCGTGGCCGATTCGAAGGCTGGAAACAGAACCTCCTCCTCGCTCAGGAAATGGGTCTCCAGCTGGCCGGCAAATTCGGCAAAGGCTTTTTCACCGGCTGACCAATTGCCTTTGGCGCATGCCTCTTCGGCGTCGGCGAAGATTTCATCGCAGTGTTTATGGTGCTGGAACAGTGGCTGGGTGGTAGACATTGGCGCATGGCTCCGGATGAACAGGTGCTGATTGTGTAGAGCCGATTAGACCAGAGCATTGACAGCGGTCAAGCATCCTGGCGATCAGTAGCCACGGGGCTAGCGGGGTGATTCGAAGCCAACTGGCCACCGGAACCAGCACGGCTGGTCAGCATGCTGCACTGCGATCAAGGCTCCAGGACATAGGTTCCAGGGGCATCCGCCAGTGCAGGATACTTTTTGGTCGCCACCGGTACTGCGGCGACCAGGGGGCCCGATTGCGGCTTGAGCCAGGCCATCCAGTCTTCCCACCAGCTTCCCGGGCGATGCTCGGCCTGGTCGCGCCACTCGTCGGGCGTATCGTGCCGTTCCACTTGGCCGACATGGTATTCACGCTTCGGTGGATTGACCACCGGATTCACGATGCCGAGGATATGGCCCGAACTCGATAGCACATAGCGCCGCGGACCGGCGACAAAGTTGTTGATGCGGAAAGTCTGCCGCCAGGGCGCGATGTGGTCGTCTTCCGCCGACACGGCGTACAAGGGTTGCGAAATTCGCCCGAGGTCGATCTTTTCGCCGGCAAGCGTCAGCGCATCCTTCTTGATCAGGAGGTTCTCGAGGTAGAAGTTGCGCAAATACCAGCTGTGCATGGCGGCCGGCATGCGGGTGGAATCCATGTTCCAGTACAACACGTCGAAGGCGGGAGGCGCTTCGCCAAACAGGTAGCCGCGCACGACATAATGCCAAACCAGGCTGTTCGAGCGCAGCAGGCGGAATGCCGATGCCATTTCCTTGCCATCGAGATAGCCTTTCTCGGCCATCGACTTTTCCAGCCACTTGATGCTGTTTTCGTCGAGGAAGACTTCGATATCTCCCGGCTTGTGATAATCGACCAGGGTGGTAAGCAGCGTGACGGTGGCTACCGGAACCTCTTTTGCCGCGTAGCGCGCGTTTGCCCACGCCATCCAGGCAGTGACCGCTGCACCGCCGATGCAATAACCGACCGCATGCACTTTTGGGGAACCCGAAATCCCTCGTGCGGTTTCGATGATCTGGCCAACGCCTTCCATCAGGTAGTCGTCGAAGGTCACCTCGCGCATCTCGGCGGTCGGATTCTTCCAGCTGGTGATGTACACGTCGAAACCCTGGTCCACCAAAAACTTCACCATGCTCTTCTTCGGGTTGAGGTCGAGCACGTAGAACTTGTTGATCCAGGGCGTCACGATCACGATCGGCGTCGAGTAAAGCTGCTCCCGGGTCGGCGTGTAGTGGATGACCTCCAGCAAGCGGTTGCGGAAGACCACCTTGCCTGGAGTCGTGGCCAGGTCCTTGCCAACCGAGAAGTCGGTTGGACGAGCCATCTGCACGTCACCGGCCTGGAAGTCCGTAACGAAATTGTTGAAACCTTTGAGCAGGCTCTCGCCATGCGTTTCCATCGCCTTTTGCATGGCGGAGGGATTGGAGAGCAGGAAATTGGTCGGCGCCACCGCGTTCAGCCATTTCCGCCACCAGAACGCAGCGCGACGACGGTCGCGATTCGACAGGCCTGGCGTGTCATAGAGCATGTCCTGCACTTGCCGCGTGAGCATCAGGTACCACTCCTTGACAATGTCCCACGTCGCGGAATCGTTCCAGATCGGATCGGAAAAACGGGTGTCGTCGGGATTCGGCGACACCACGTCCTTGCTTGGCATGCCAAGCGCGCGGTGCCAGGAATGCACTTGCAGGTCCCACATCCTCGAAGAGAAACCAGCCAGTGCCTCGGACATTTCCTGTGGATGGGACAACCAAGCCAACTGCGCGTGGAGCAAGGGCGTTGCCATGCCAATTGGGTCGATCCGGGCCTCCACGGCCTGATTCACCGCACGCCACGCTGCCTGTGGCGTGGCAGGGGTCTTGTTTTGTTTGTTCGAGGCCATGATGCATCCTTTCCTGCTGTCGTGGCAAATTCCTGCGATCCGGCGTTTCGAGATATTCTGCTCCATGACGATCACCGGACGCCTACGTCGCCGTTGACCTTGATCAATCTCCCCGTTCTTTAGTAGGCTAGGCTTAATTCCCCGACCAAAGGATCATCCCATGTTCAAACATATTCTCGTGCCCACCGACGGGTCGCAACTTTCGACCGATACGGTTAAAAGGGCTATCGCCTTTGCCAAGGAAACCCGGGCCAAGATCAGTTTCTTCTTCGCCAAACCCGATTACCCGGTGGCGTTTTATGGCGAGGGCGCCTTGATCGACCCGACCACCCCTGACAAATTCGCCGAAATGGCCCAGCAGCAGGCCAAGGAGATCCTCGACGCAAACGAGGCGCTGGCCAAGGCCGAAGGCGTCGAATGCGGCTCCGTGAGCGCGGTCAGCGACATCCCCTATGAAGCCATCATCGCGGCAGCCGAGCAGGTGGGTGCAGATCTGATATTCATGGCGTCCCATGGCCGGCGTGGCATCAGCGGACTGTTGTTGGGTTCCGAAACGCAGAAGGTGCTAACTCACTCGAAGATTCCGGTGCTGGTGTATCGCTGAGATCGCCTTTTCAACAGGGGGGCCATGCTCAATTCGGCGCTGAGCATCATTTGCGACGAGCATCGGTCCCTTGCCGTGGTGGTGCAGGGAATGCAGTACCTCGTCGGCGAATACGCCCGTGGACGGCTTGCACCGGATTTCGGCTTGTTGCGCGCCATCGTCACCTACCTCGACGAATTCCCGCAGAAGCGCCACCACCCCAAGGAAGAAGCCTTTTTGTTCGAAAGGCTGCGGTTGCGTACCCGGATCGCCGATCCGATCATTGCGGAACTCATGCGCCAGCATGTCGATGATGCCCGATTGGTCACTGAGCTGCACCAGGCGCTTGAACGATTCGAGTCCGGCCAGGATGGCGGTTTTGTCGAATTCGACAAGGCTGTGGCTGCTTACGCCGAGGGGATACTGCCGCACATGGCTCTGGAAGAAGCCAGCTTGTTGCCCCTGGCCTGCCGACATCTGAGCGGTGAAGACTGGGTGGAAATCGGCGCCGCATTTGGCACGAACGGCGATCCGCGATTCGCTGCGGATGCCGACGCCGATTTTGCAGGCCTGTTCCGTCGGATTGTCGACCTGGCTTCGCCAGTCAAATCCAGCGGTAACGGCACTTCCTAGCTTGCGCCCTCGCGGCGGCGGTTGATTTCACTCGGCCCGAGTTGAAGGAACCACGTCATCAGGCTGGATGCAGCGCAAACCAGCCAGAACCCCAGGAAGCCAATGGAGTAGGTGGTCAGCTTGGAAAAATGGACCGGTTGGCCGAAGAAATAAAGTTCCTGTGGATCGATGACAGTGAAGAACACGCCTTCGGCGATACCTGCCACGACGAAGGATGGCCACAGCACCAATAGAACCTTCAGCATTTGCGTCTCCCCGGCTAACCGAATCTGAACTGCGAGCGCGACTATTGTGCCTTGCGTGCGTCTTCTTCGGCGTTCTTCTTGATGAAGCCGACAAGATAAAACGCCATCACGATCACAAAACCGATCGTGAACAGGCTAAGCAGACCGATGTCGCTTCCGATCAAGAGCTTGATGGCTTCCATGTTGTTGCCTCCTTCAGGTTGATGAATTCAGTTCCGAATGTCTGCCGGCTCCGGCTTTGCGGCAGGGGGTTGCGCCCCGATCAGTGCTTCGCCATTGGCGGGAAGAATCACGTTGCCCATCAGTCGCCACAACCTGGACTCATCCTCCACCTGTACCAGCCAGTGACCTGATGCCGGCAGGCGGACGTCACCCGAATATCCATTGGCGACTCGCGGCAGGACACGCGTCTGATCAAGCCCGGCCCGAGTGGGATGAGAAATGGTCACGGTCAGCGTCGGGGGCAAGGCGAAATCCTGCTTTGCGGCCTGCAAACGCACATGCATCGTCTCGCCCACGATTCGCACGCCCGCCACCAGACCCAGGCTGGTTGCCAGTTCATTCCGCGCAATGGTCTGATTCGCCGCCAGGCCCTTCTTGTAGTAATCCTCAGTGACCAGGCCGTCGTTACTTTTTATTGCCAACCAGGCGGTATATACCCCGGCAATGATGACGATGAACGGACCGGCAGCCAGAATCCAAGGCCAGGGTTCCCGGTACCAGGGGCGGGATTCCGGGGTTTTGGTGAGTTCATTTTTCATGGCCGCAGGAAGCTGGCTTTCTCATGCACCGAAATTTTGTCGTCGGCGAGCGCCTTGACATCGAAATAGATCTGGTTGGAGCCCTTGTTGCCTGATTCCGACGGTGCCCGTACTTGCACGGAGATCGACTTGGCACCCGCGGCCGGTACTTCGACGATCCGCTCACCCGCCAAGTCAATGCCTTGGAGGCCAGTGACGCTGATCGCATATCGGTGGGGAGTCTCCGATACGTTGATCACGTGCAACCGGTAGACGTTCTCGATCAGTCCGTCCTCCACTTCGCGTGCCAAAGTGGCGCGGTCGCGAATGACATCGACCCGCAGTACCGGTTTGGTAGCAATGCCCCACACGAATGCAACGCAGATCGCGCCGAGAATCAGGGAATAGATCACCACCCTGGGCCGGACGATATGGCCAAGAATCTCTTTCCATCCCCAGTGCTGTTCGATCGCATGTTCTGTCGAATAGCGAATCAGGCCCTTGGGATAATTCATCTTTTCCATAACCTGGTCGCAGGCGTCAATGCATGCCGCGCAACCGATGCATTCGTACTGAAGCCCCTCCCGGATGTCGATTCCGGTTGGACAGACCTGCACGCATATGCCGCAATCGACACAGTCACCCTTGGCGATCGCCTTCGGGTCGACACCTTTCTTTCTCGCGCCACGGGGCTCCCCGCGCTCGGTATCGTAGGTGATGGTCAGCGTATCGGGGTCGAACATGACGCCCTGAAAGCGGGCATAGGGACACATGTGCTTGCAAACCTGCTCGCGCATGTGTCCGGCAAACAGGTAGGTAAATGCGCCGTAGAAGAACATCCAGAAGGTTTCCCAAGGCCCCAGCGAGAAACTCCAGGTCGAAACCCACAGGGTCTTGATCGGCGTGAAATAGCCGACGAAGGTAAATCCGGTCCACAAGGACAGAAGTGTCCACGCGCCGTACTTGGCGGTTCGCAACCAGAACTTGCGCGGGCTCATGGGGGCCGCATCGAGCTTGATTCGAGCGTTGCGTTCGCCCTCAATCTTCTGTTCGATCCAGGTAAAAATTTCCGTATAGACGGTTTGCGGGCAGGCATAACCGCACCACAGACGGCCGCCTACCGCCGTAAATAGGAACAGTGAATAGGCCGAGATGATCAGTAGGATGGCGAGGAAGAACACATCCTGGGGCCAGAAAATCAGGCCGAAGATGTAGAACTTGCGCTCGACCAGATCGAAGAGAACCGCCTGCCGTCCATTCCAAGGCAGCCAGCACACACCATAGAACACCAACTGTGTGATCCACACCAGGGCCCAGCGCCAGCTGGCGAATATCCCGCTGACGGCTCGCGGGTGGACTTTCTTATGAACCTCGTAGAGGCTTTCCTCGTCGAACTGCGGCTTGATCTCGACGATCGGCGTTGGGGTGCGAGACGATGACGTCATGATTAACGTATTACGATATTCTTATTTACCTCGGCAAAAACTCCCCGGCACGGCGACATCGCCAATGCCGGGGACCCTGCGTCAGTTTACTTCTTTTCCGCTGGTGCAGCCGCGTCCGCCGGCGCCGCAGCAGGCGCTGCCGCCGGTGCTTCTTCCTTGACACCACCGCCAAGGCCATAAACATAGGCAGTGAGGAGGTGCACCTTGGCATCGCCGAGGAATTCACCGAAGGCCGGCATGCGGTTCACGCGCCCCTTGGTGATAGTTTCAACAATGTCAGACTCGGAGCTACCATACAACCAGACCTTGTCCGAAAGGTTGGGAGCCACGCCAAGCATGCCCTTGCCTTCGGGGCCATGGCAAGCGCCGCAGGCCTGGGCAAAGAGATCCTTGCCGCGTTGCACGCGGATCGAATCGGCGGACAACCCGGAAAGCGAGCGGACATAGTTGGCGAGATCCTTGATCTGGTCGCCGTTCAGGTCAGGCTTGACGCCCTTGGCCGGCATCGCGGCATCACGACCCTTGTTGATCGATTCCTTGATCTGATCGGGCGTACCGCCAAACAGCCAGTCGTTGTCGGTCAGATTCGGGAAGCCCTTGGCACCCTTGGCGTCCGAGCCGTGGCACTGCGCACAGTAAGTCAGGAACAGGCGCTGCCCCATTTCCTTGGCCTCCGTGTTGGCGGCCACTGCGCGAATGTCCTGAGACTGGAACTTCTTGAAGATCGGACCGTATTGATCATCGGCCTTCTTCATTTCAGCCTCGTATTGTCCGCGCATGGTCCAGCCAAAGCTACCGGCCATGTTACCCAATCCGGGGTACAGCGCCAGATAGACCACGGCGAAAACCACGGTGATGTAGAACATCCAGCGCCACCAGTTGGGCAGCGGATTGTTGTACTCCTCTAGGGTTTCGTCCCAGACGTGGCCGGTGGTATTCCCGGCATTGGTCTTGGCCTTGTCCTGCAGCAACAGGAAGATGCCGCATCCCAGCACGCTGACAAGCGTGATGACGATGACGTACATGTTCCAGAAGCCGCTGACAAAATCACTGGTATTTTTGAAATCCATGTCAGTTTCCTTTCAGTTATCGGCTTGTCCCGCACCCTTGCCCGGCACCAGCGGCGAGTCGTCGTCGAGCGGCATGCGTGCCGCTTCGTCGTACGTCTTTTTGCGTCGGTCCGAGTAAGCCCACCAAACGATGCCCATAAACGCGAGGAACGCGAGCACCGTTATGATGGAGCGCAGGTCATTGATGTCCATTTGTTAGCGCGTCTGCTTGAGAGCGAGTCCCATGCCCTGCAGATAGGCGATCAGGGCCTGAATCTCCGTCTTGCCTTCGACTGCCTTCGGTGCGTCCGCGATTTCCTTGTCGGTGTATGGAACACCGACGGCACGGAGCGCGGCCATCTTTGCGCCGATATTCGGTTCCTTCAGCGGACGATCAAGCCAGGAGTAAGCGGGCATGTTCGACTCGGGGACCACGTCACGCGGATTCATCAGGTGCGTGTAATGCCACTGATCCGAGTAACGGCCACCAACACGATGCAGGTCCGGACCGGTACGCTTGGAACCCCACTGGAACGGGTGGTCATAGACAAATTCACCCGCCACCGAATAGTGACCATAGCGCTCGGTCTCGGCGCGGAACGGACGAATCATCTGCGAATGGCAGTTGTAGCAGCCTTCGCGAATGTAAATGTCACGTCCGGCCAGACGCAGAGGGTCGTAGGGTTTCACCAGTTCATTTACCGGGGTCGTGGTCGACTTCTGGAAGAACAGAGGCACGATTTCGACCAGGCCGCCGAAGGCCACGGTGAAGATGGTGAGGATGATCAGCAGCGGTACGCTGCGTTCGATCTTGTCATGGTTCAACATGATTCATAGCTCCTTAATCGTTGCGTTCGGCTTAGTGGGCGCCGGCCGGTTCCAGCACCGGGGCATCAGTCGCCTTGCCCGCCGCCATGGTGAGGAACATGTTGTAGGCCATGATGATCATGCCCGTCAGGAAGAGCAGGCCGCCGAGCAGACGGATGGTCCAGAAGGGATAGGTGGCCTTGACTGACTCAACGAAGGAATACGTCAGCGTTCCATCCACGTTCGTGGCACGCCACATCAGGCCCTGCATCACGCCGGCAATCCACATCGAAGCGATATAGAGCACTACGCCGATGGTGGCGACCCAGAAGTGGGTCTCGATCAGCTTCTTCGAGGCCATTTCGGTCTTGCCGAATACGCGCGGGAGGATGTAGTAGGTGCAGCCGATGGCGATCATTGCAACCCAGCCCAGTGCGCCGGAGTGCACGTGGCCGACGGTCCAGTCGGTGTAGTGCGACAGGGCGTTCACCGTCTTGATCGACATCATCGGGCCTTCGAAGGTGGACATGCCATAGAAGGACAACGAGGTGATCATGAACTTCAGGATCGGGTCATCGCGCAGCTTGTGCCAGGCGCCAGACAGCGTCATGATGCCGTTGATCATGCCACCCCAGGAGGGCGCCAGCAGGATCAACGAGAAGATCATGCCGATCGACTGGGTCCAGTCGGGCAACGCGGTGTAGTGCAGGTGGTGCGGGCCGGCCCACATGTAGGTGAACACCAGCGCCCAGAAGTGCACCACCGACAGGCGGTAGGAGTACACCGGACGGCCAGCCTGCTTCGGCACGAAGTAGTACATCATGCCGAGGAAGCCTGCGGTCAGGAAGAAGCCGACCGCGTTATGGCCGTACCACCACTGGATCATTGCGTCCTGCACGCCAGCATAGGCCGAATACGACTTCGGAGTCAGCACGCCTTGGGCGAAGACCGGGATCTCCGCACTATTGACAAGGTGCAGCAGCGCCACGGTCAGAATGAAGCCGCCGAAGAACCAGTTGGCGACGTAAATGTGGCTGACCTTGCGCTTGACCAGGGTCCCGAAGAACACGATCGCATACGACACCCACACGACGGTGATCAGCAGATCGATCGGCCACTCCAGTTCGGCGTACTCCTTGCCCGAGGTGAATCCCAACGGTAGCGACAGCGCGGCAAGAACGATGATCAGTTGCCAGCCCCAGAAGGTGAATGCCGCCAAGCCTGGCGCAAACAGGGGAGTATGGCTGGTGCGCTGAACACAGTAGTAGGACGTTGAAAACAGCGCGCAGCCGCCAAACGCAAAAATCACCGCATTGGTATGCAAGGGGCGCAGGCGCCCATAACTCAGGAACTCGTGTACGTTCAGTTCCGGCCAGACCAACTGGGCGGCAATGATGACGCCGACCAGCATGCCGACGATGCCCCAGATAACGGTCATCACGGCGAACTGGCGCACGACTTTGTAGTTGTAAGTCGCTTGCGATTGCATGATGGATTCACCTCACATTGACAAAAAAAAACGGTGTTCTGCACGCAATGATGCGGTGCAGTATCAAAAAATTTTCGGCAGATTACTCCTGTAACCCCTTCGCCCTTTGATGCAGATCAAAATATATCCGACTTCAAGGGTAATAACTACTTTATATGTAAGGTTTATGCCGCCATGGCTTTTGGGCAACCCGGGGGTGATCGTTACAAGCAGTTGAATTTAGGCGAAAAAAAAGGGTGCGCAGCGCGCACCCCCAACCCCAACAGAGAGCCTTCGGGCGAGGGCCAAAACCCTTGCCATAAAACCCAGCGCGATTATGGTTAATTGTGGGCAACGCGGCTTTGATCTTTGTCAAATCTACTTCAGTTTTGCGCTGCAGCGTCCTTGTTCGGCGCAGCGGGCTTTCCGTTTGGGTTGTCGGCGCCTGCCGCAGGGTTCCGATCGTCATCCATCAGGATGCGGTAGCCTGGGCCATCCAGATCGTCATACTGGTTGCTGCGAAGTGACCACCAGAAGAATATGGCGATGACGAAAACAAGCACCAGCGACAGGGGAATCAGCAGGTACAGGATGTCCATTTACTTCCTTTGCAGACGCAGGGCGTTGAGAACCACGAGCAAGGAACTCAGCGACATCCCGATTCCCGCCATCCAGGGCGTTACCCAACCCAGCATGGCCAGCGGTATCGCCAAAAAGTTGTAGGCAAAGGCCCAGGCGAGATTCTGCCTCACGATACGAAGGGTGCGCCGGGCCAGAACCACTCCCCGAGGCAAGGACTGCAGATCGTTACCGAGCAGCACCACATCGGCATTGGCCCGCGCCAAATCGGCACCGCCCCCCATTGCCACGGACACCTGGGCCTGTGCCAGCACCGGTGCATCATTGACGCCATCCCCCACCATCGCCACGGTAGCGCCCCCGGCCTGGAGTTCCAGCACCGCGGCATGCTTGTCTTCCGGCCGCAGACCCGCGCGCACATCTTTGATTCCCAAGGCCGTGCCGACGCTACGTGCGGCCGAGGGTGCATCACCGCTGAAGATCGAGAGTTCCACGTTCATACCAGCCAACTGCCGGGCCATTTCCGGCGCTTCCGGACGCAAGCCGTCGCTAAGGTGGAAAAACGCCTGCCATCCGCTTGCGTCGCCCAGTGCAATCACCGTAGCGCTATCGGCGATCCCCGACAGGACGCTGGCAGGCGGCGGTTCGGAATGAACTTCTGCAACGAATTCGGGCTGGCCCAGCCTCCAGGACCTGCCGTCGATCACTCCCTCGACCCCGGCGCCGGTGACGGCCCGCATGGCATCCACTCGCAGTTCCTTGCCCCAATCCCCGGCCGCAAGCGCCCTGGCAATCGGATGCTCCGAGCCTCGCTCCAATGCGGCAGCGATATGCCGAGCCTCGTCTTCGGAGCCTCGGATCGGCAGCGTCGAAACCAGCGTCATGCGGCCGAAGGTGAGCGTGCCGGTCTTGTCGAAGATGAAGCGTTCGGCCCGCGCCAGCGCCTCGATCGCATGACCGCGCGTAACGAGAACGCCGTGTGCGGCCAGGGCGCCGGTAGCGACGGTCATCGCCGCCGGAGTCGCCAGCGAAAGCGCACACGGGCAGCTGACCACCAGCACCGCGACAAAGACCCAAAGCGCCCGCGATGGATCAATCCACCACCATGTGGCCGCCGTCATTACGGCAAGCACGATCAGGGCGACGATGAAACGCCCGGCGACCCGATCAGCCAGTTCCACCAAACGCGGCTTTTCCGCAGCCGCCCTTTCCATCAGGCGCTGGATTGCCGCCAGGCGTGTGTCATCGCCGACACGATCCACCCGCATGACCACCGGGCTGGCGGTATTCACGCTGCCGCCAATCAACAGGTCGCCGACTGACTTCGGCACCGGCCGACTTTCTCCCGTCAATAAGGATTCATCCGCAGCGCTTTCGCCATTGAGCACGAGCCCGTCTGCCGGTACCGTTTCGCCTGGCTTGATCAGCACGATATCACCTGCGCCCAAATCGGCGACTGCAACGCGCAAGGCACCGGCATCCCCTCGCTGCGGCCACTCCGTCAGCCTGGAAGCAAAGGCCGGAATGGCGCGCGCCAGTGCTTCGATACTGCGTGCCGCCTTCTGCCGCGCCATCATTTCCAGGTATCGCCCGGAAAGGAGGAAGAAAACGAACATGGTGACCGAATCGAAGTAAACCTCGCCCGAGGCGGACAAGGTGGCCCAGAGACTGGCGGCAAACGCGGCCCCGATGCCCAGCGCTACGGGAACATCCATGCCCACCCGGCGCAACCCTAGGTCACGCCACGCACTGGCAAAGAAGGGGGCCGACGAATACAGCATCACCGGCGTGGTCAGGATCAGGCTGGCCCAGCGCATGAGCTGTTCGATGTCAGACGTCATGTCGCCGTCGGCGAGGTAAACCGGGACGGCATACATCATTACCTGCATCATGCCGAAGCCGGCGACAAACAGCCGCCAGAGCGCGGCCTTGCGCTCCTTGCGTGCAAGCTCTTCGGAGCGGCTCACATCATAGGGATGGGCGCGATAGCCGATCGCCGCGATGGCCTCCAGGATCATCGAAAGGCGCGTTTCCCTGTCGTCCCAACTCACGCGCGCACGCCGCGTCGTGTAGTTGATGTCCACGGAAACCACACCGGGCTGCCGCCTCAGGTGTGATTCATTGAGCCAGACACAGGCGGCGCAGGTGATACCCTCCAGAATCAGCGCCGCTTCCCGGAGATGCTCGCTGCCGGCCGCTGCGGGGCGGACAAAGCTCTTCTGCACATCCGGATGGTCGAACAAGCCGAGCTCAGCGATGGCCGGCGGCAACGCTTCGCGAGGCGATTCCGGAAGCGCATCCCGATGCCGGTAGTAGTCGGCCAGGCCATTGCCAACGATGGCCTGCGCCACCGCCTGGCAGCCGGCGCAGCACATCTCGCGCCGCTCGCCGCCAATTTCAACGGCGAACTCCGTGTCTGCCGGTAGCGGCAGGCCGCAGTGGTAGCAGGCCTCGTGAGCGGCCATTCCGTGTGTCGACCAGTCGGCCGGGAACTACTTCGGTGCCATGCGGATGGCACCGTCGAGACGGATCACCTCGCCATTGAGCATCTCGTTTTCGACAATGTGCTTCACCAGTGCCGCGTACTCTGCTGGCTTGCCCAAGCGCGAGGGGAATGGAACCATCTTGCCCAGGGCATCCTGGACATCCTGAGGCATGCCCAGCAGCATCGGGGTTTCGAAAATGCCGGGGGCGATGGTCATCACGCGGATGCCAAAACGTGCCAGTTCGCGGGCGATCGGCAGGGTCATGCCCACCACGCCCCCCTTCGATGCGGCATAGGCCGCCTGTCCGATCTGTCCGTCGTAGGCGGCGACCGACGCAGTGCTGACGATCACGCCGCGCTCGCCGGCGGCATTCGCTTCGCCCTTGCTCATCGCCTCGGCAGAGAGCCGGATCATGTTGAAGCTGCCGATCAGATTAACGCTCACCGTACGCGAAAAAACCTCCAGCGAGTGCGGTCCATTGCGCCCCAGCACTTTTTCGGCCGGAGCAATCCCGGCGCAATTGACCAGTCCGTGCAGGCCACCAAACGCGGTTACCGCGGCATCGACGCAAGCGCGCGCGCTGGCCTCGTCGGCAACATTGGTTGCGATGAATCGGGAGTTGGCACCCAGTTCGGCGACCAGAGCATTTCCGGCGGCTTCGTTGAGGTCGGCCAGAACTACGCGCGCGCCGTCGGCGACCAGCAGGCGCGCGGTCCCGGCACCCAGGCCGGAAGCGCCGCCGGTAATGATGAAGACTCTATCCCTGATCTGCATGAATTCCCTCGCAAGGCGGGCTTCTCGCGCGGTGCGGCGAAGCCCAAGAAACAGGGCCTGTCGCCCGGCGGGGAGACAGGCCCTTGAATTGGTGCTGTTGGCCGGAATCGAACTGGCGACCTACTGATTACGAATCAGTTGCTCTACCAACTGAGCTACAACAGCATTTTGAGCGAACCGCGATTATAACCGCGGCCCTTGCCGCATGGCAACGAACGCCACCAGCGATCGTCAGTGAAGCAGCTATTCGAGCAGTTCCTTGGGAATCGGGAAGTTTACGTTTTCCGGAACGCCGTCCAGGGTTTGCACCTCGTTGGCACCCAGCGCCCGCAAGCGGTCTACAACCCCATTTACCAGCACCTCGGGAGCGGAGGCGCCGGCAGTAACGCCAGCACGCGCATTCGCTGACAGCCAGGCCGGATCAATCTGCTTGGCCCCATCCACCAGGTAAGCCGGCACACCGCTGTTGGCGGCAACCTCGCGCAGGCGATTGGAATTCGAACTGTTTCTTGAGCCGACGACGATTACCAGGTCGACCTTCCCTGCCAGGGCCTTGACCGCATCCTGACGGTTCTGCGTGGCGTAACAGATGTCGTCTTTGCGCGGTCCGATGATGCTGGGAAAGCGGGCGGTCAGGGCATGTACGATGACCCGGGCATCGTCCACCGAAAGCGTAGTCTGCGTCACGTACGCCAGAGGTGGCACATTGCCGGGTGGAATCTCAAGCCGCGCCACGTCCTCGACGTTCTCCACCAGATACATCCTGCCGGTGGCCTGTCCCATGGTGCCTTCGACTTCCGGGTGACCCTTGTGTCCGATCATGATGATCTCGTAGCCTTGCTTGTGCAGGCGCGCCACTTCCAGATGCACCTTGGTCACCAGCGGGCAGGTAGCGTCATAGACCCGCAGGCCGCGCGCATCGGCTTCCTGGCGCACCGACTGCGGCACGCCGTGGGCGCTGAAAATCACGGTGGCGCCATCCGGCACCTCGGCCAGGTCCTCGACGAAAACAGCCCCCTTGGATTTGAGGCCGTCTACCACATAACGGTTGTGCACAACCTCGTGGCGGACATAGATCGGGGCGCCGAACTTTTCCAGGGCGCGCTCGACGATGGCGATTGCGCGCTCGACCCCGGCACAGAAGCCGCGTGGATTGGCGAGAAGTATCTGCATCACATGATTCCCAGGACTTCGACTTCGAAACGAATCGCCTTGCCCGCCAGCGGATGGTTGAAATCGACCAGCACCGCCTCGGCGTCCAGCTCGCGCACGAAGCCGGCAAACTTGTCGCCGGCGGGCGAGGAAAACTCGATCAGGCCGTGCAGTTCGGGGGTGGCGCCGGCCGGCAGATCGGTCACGGCAATGCGTTGCACCAGTTGCGGATTGTGGGCGCCAAAGGCCTGGTCCGGGTCGAGCAGGAACACATGTCGCTTGCCCGGCTCGATGCCGATGATGCACTGCTCGAGCATGGGCGCCAGTTCGCCGGTGCCGAGCTGCATGGTGGCCGGACCGCCACCAAAGGTACTGACCAGTTCGACATCGTCGCTGTTGGCGACGCGGTAGTGCAAGGCGATGTAGCTGTCAGCCTGAACGGTTTCGCTCATGGGTTTTCCTTGGGAAGTCGCCACTGCTGAATGAGCATCAGGGCGACGCCGACGGTGATGGCCGAATCGGCCACGTTGAAGGCCGGCCAATGATAGCCGGCCAGGTGAAAATCGAGAAAATCGACCACGGCATCAAAGCGCAGGCGGTCGATCATGTTGCCCAGCGCACCCGCCAATATCAGCGACACGGCAAGCGGCAACAGGCGCTCGCCTGCATGCTGGCGCAGCAGGCTCAGCAACCAGATCGAAATGCCCAGCGCCAGGCTGACGAAAAACCACTTCTGCCAGCCGCCGGCGCCGGCCAGGAAGCTGAATGCGGCGCCCGAATTGAAGACCAGGACGAGGTTGAAGAAGTCGGTCACCGGACGCAGTTCATGCAAGCGGAAGCTGTCCAGCACCCATTGCTTGCTTGCCTGATCGACCACGATGACCGCGGCGGCAAGCAGCAGCCAGAGACCCAGGGGCCGCTTGGCGTCAGGCAAAGCGACGCGCCTCGCCGGCACCGAACAGGTTCGAGGTGCAGCGGCCGCAGAGTTCCGGATGCTCGGCGTCGTGACCGACGTCGGCACGCCAGTGCCAGCAGCGAGCACACTTGGCATGAGCCGTCGGCGTCACGGTGATCATCTCGGCCCCTTCATCATCGACGCGGATCAGGCTTGCCTTGGAGCAGATCAGCACGAAACGCAGGTCGTCGCCCAGCGATGCCAGCGCCTCGTATTTGCCGCCGGAGGCACGAATCTCGACTTCGGCTTGCAGCGAAGAGCCTATCTTCCCGGCCTCGCGTTGCGCTTCCATGGCCTTGGTGACATCGGCGCGCACCCCACGCAGTTGGGTCCACCGTGTCACCAGCGCCGACTCTTCGGCCAACTCCGGCAGCGCGTGCCAGGTGGAAAGCATCACGCTTTCTCCATTCTTCGTCACCGACCATATTTCCTCGGCGGTGAAGGAAAGCACCGGCGCCATCAGGCGAGTTACTGTTTGCAGGATGTGCCACAACGCGCTTTGCGCTGCGCGGCGCGACACCGAATCCGCGGCCGTGGTGTAAAGGCGATCCTTGAGGATGTCGAGGTAAAAGGCGCCCAGGTCCTCCGAACAGAAATTCATCAGGGCCTGGATCACTTTGTGGAACTCGAAGCGCTCGTAGTCGGCGGTGCATTGGGCCTGCAGGGCTCGCGTCAGCGCCAGGGCGTAGCGATCCGCTTCCAGCCATTGTTCCACGGGCAGCATCTGCGTCGCGGAATCAAAATCCGCCGTGTTGGCGAGCAGGAAGCGCAGGGTATTGCGCAGGCGGCGATACACCTCGACGACGCGCGCCAGGATCTCCTTGGAAATCGACAACTCGCCGGAATAGTCGGTAGCCGCCACCCACAGGCGCAGGATCTCGGCACCCAGGGTATCGGAAACTTCCTGGGGCGCGACGACGTTGCCCTTGGACTTGGACATCTTCATGCCCTTGCCGTCGACCACGAAGCCGTGGGTCAGCAGGCCCTTGTAGGGTGCGCGGCCGTCGATCGCGGCGCCGGTAAGCAGGCTGGAATGGAACCAGCCGCGATGCTGGTCCGATCCTTCCAGATACAGGTCGGCCGGATAGTCGCTCGCGGCCGCGTGCGAGCCGCGCAAGACCGTACGATGCGTGGTGCCGGAATCGAACCAAACGTCGAGCGTGTCCTTCATCTTGTCGTAGCTCGATGCTTCATCGCCAAGCAATTCCTTGGCGTCAAGGCTGAACCAGCCCTCGATGCCCTGCTGTTCCACACGCTTGGCCACGGCTTCCAGCAGCTCCAGCGTGCGCGGATGCGGCTCGCCCGTTTCCTTGTGCAGGAAAAAGGGAATCGGCACGCCCCAGTTGCGCTGGCGCGAGACGCACCAGTCGGGACGGTTGGCGATCATCGCGTGCAGCCGCGCCTGACCCCAGTCGGGGTAGAACCTGGTCGCCTCGACGGCGGCCAGCGCCGCGTCGCGCAGGCTGGGCTTCTCCGCAGCCTCGCGGCGCTCCATGCCGACGAACCATTGCGTGGTGGCGCGGTAAATGATCGGCGTCTTGTGCCGCCAACAGTGCATGTAGCTGTGCGTGATCTCGCCGCTGGCGAAGAGGCAGCCAGTCTCGGCGATCTTCTCGATGATCACCGGGTTGGCCTTCCAGACGAACATGCCGCCAAAGAAGGGCAGGTTCGCTGCGAATACGCCATCGCCCTGCACCGGGGTCAGGATTTCCTCGTTGCGCATGCCGTGCTTCTTGCAGGAATCGTAGTCTTCGAGGCCGTAGGCCGGCGCGCTGTGCACGACGCCGGTGCCGGCGTCGAGGGTGACGTAGTCGCCGAGGTAGACCGGCGAACTGCGGTCGTAGAAAGGATGGCGGAACTTCACCTGGGCCAGCGCGGCCCCCTTGCAGGCGCCGAGGATGCGGCCGGCGAGCCCATAGCGTTCCAGCGCCGCGGCGCGCAGCTCGGCGGCAAGGATCAGGCACCCGCGTTCGGTCTGCACCAGTTCGTAGGTGAATTCCGGATGCATGTTGAGCGCCTGGTTGCCGGGAATGGTCCAGGGCGTGGTGGTCCAGATCACCGTGAAGCAGTCGCCGGCCGGCAGCGTCGCGATGCCGAAGGCATGGGCGATGCGCTCCCGCTCCGAATCATCGAGGCGAAAACCGACATCGATCGCCGGCGATTTCTTATCCTGGTATTCCACTTCGGCCTCGGCCAGCGCCGAGCCGCAATCGAAGCACCAGTTAACCGGCTTGAGACCCTTGAACAGGTAGCCGCGGCGGTAAAGTTCGCCCACGGCACGAATTTCGTCGGCCTCGTTGCCGAAGGCCATGGTCAGGTAGGGATCGTCCCACTCGCCAAGCACGCCGAGCCGGATGAAATCCTTCTTCTGCCGCGCCACCTGCTCGGTGGCGTAGCTGCGGCAAAGCTCGCGCGCCTTATCGCCCGGCAGGTGCTTGCCGTGGGTCTTCTCGATCTGGTGCTCGATCGGCAAGCCGTGGCAGTCCCAACCCGGTACATAGGGCGCATCGAAACCGGCCAGGGTCTTGGAGCGGACGATGATGTCCTTGAGGATCTTGTTGACCGCATGGCCGATGTGGATGTCGCCGTTGGCATAGGGTGGGCCGTCGTGCAGAACGAAGCGCGGGCGTCCCTTGGTCGCCTCGCGGATGCGCTGGTACAGCTTGCCGTCCTGCCAGGCCTTGACCCAGGCGGGCTCCCGCTTGGCGAGGTCGCCCCGCATCGGGAAAGGCGTGTCGGGCATGTTCAGGGTTTTGCGGTAGTCAGCCATGGGTCTTGCCATCGGAAGAGCGGAATTGGAAATAGGCGCGCACGTCGGCAACGTCGCGGGCGATCTGTGCCTTGAGCGCATCGAGCGATTCGAACTTCGCTTCGCTGCGCAGCTTGTGCATGAAATTCACGTCGACATGCATGCCATACATGTCGCGGTCGAAGTCGAGCAGATGGACTTCCAACACCGGCTTCAAACCTTCCGCGACCGTCGGCCGCACACCGATGTTCGCAGCGCCCGGCAGCGGCTTTGAGCCGACACCCGACACGGTGACCGCGAACACGCCGGAGAGCGGCAGGCGCTTGCGCCGCACCTGGATGTTGGCGGTAGGAAAACCGATGGTACGGCCGATCTTTTTGCCGTCCATCACGCGCCCGGCGATCACGAAGGGACGCCCGAGCAATTGTTCGGCACGCTCGATGTCGCCCGCCGCCAGCGCCTCGCGTACGGCAGAACTCGAGACGCGGAGCCCGCCGAAGTCGACAGTGCGCATGGCCTCGACGCCGAAGCCCTGCTCCCTGCCGGCTTGCTGCAACAGGGCGAAATCGCCGCCGCGCGCCTTGCCGAAGCGAAAATCGTCGCCGATGATCAGGTGCCGCACCGCAAGGCCGCGCAGCAGGATGCGCTCAATGAACTGCTCCGCTGTCAGCGAGGCCAGCTTGCGGTCGAAGCGACAAACATGGACCCGATCGACGCCAGCCTCGGCCAGCAGTTCGATCTTGTCGCGCAGGCTGGCCAAGCGCGCGGGCGCCTGGTCCGGGGCAAACAGCTCGCGCGGATGCGGCTCGAAGGTAAGCACGGTGGCCGGCAAAGCCAGTTCGCGCGCCTTGGCCTTCAATTCCTGGAGCAGCGCGCGATGGCCCAGATGCACGCCATCGAAATTGCCGATGGTCAGCACCGTGGACGTCGTCGCCCGCTCGGGAACACCGCGAAAAACCTGCATGGGATTGGGGCTGCGGGGAAAGCCGCGAATTATATCAATCCAGCCGCGCCAGCTTGGACTTGGCGAGCGGCGGATTCTTGGCGAAATAACGCCGGATGCCCTTGAGGATGGCCTCGGCCATGCGCTCCTGGTAGGCCTCGTCGTTGAGCCGCGCTTCCTCTTCGGGATTCGAAATGAAGGCGGTCTCGACCAGGATTGAGGGGATGTCCGGTGCCTTCAGCACAGCGAAGCCCGCCTGTTCGACTTGGGCCTTGTGCAGGGTGTTGATGCGCCCGAGTTCGCCCAGCACGTCCTTGCCCAGTTTCAAGCTGTCATTGATCGTGGCAGTTTGCGAGAGATCAAGCAGCGTGCGGGCCAAATACGGGTCCTTGACGCCGAGATTGACGCCGCCGACCAGGTCCGCGGCATTCTCCTTGTTCGCCAGCCAGCGCGCCGCGGAACTTGACGCCCCGGTCTCGGACAGCACGAATACGCTGGAACCGCGTGCCGTGGGCTTGATGAAGGCGTCGGCGTGTACCGAGACAAACAGGTCGGCCTGTACGCGGCGGGCCTTCGCCACGCGCTGGTGCAACGGGATGAAGTAGTCACCGTCGCGCGTCAGCACCGAGCGCATGTTCGGCGTCGCGTCGATCTTCTGTTTCAGGCGTCGGGCCACGGACAGCGTGACGTTCTTTTCATGGCTGCCGCCGCGACCGATGGCACCGGGGTCTTCGCCGCCATGCCCGGGATCGAGGACGATGGTGACCAGGCGCGTGACGTCGGGCTTTGCATCGGCCTTTTCCGCCTCGGCAGGCGGCGGCTTGTCTCCGGCACGGCCCTCGCCGCCAAGTTTCGATTCCGCTTTCAGCCCCTTGGGTTCCGCGGGCGCCGACTTTTCCAGCAAGGCCATCAGCGGATCGACCGGCTCGACCGGATAAAGGTCCAGCACCAGGCGATGGCCATATTCACCGACGGGCTTGAGGGCAAACACCTGCGGCTTGACCTCCCCCTTCAGCTCGATCACCAGACGCACCACGCCGGGCTTGTTGCGCCCCGCGCGGATCAGCTTGATGTAGGGGTCGGCGTCGATGATCTTGGTCGGCAGCGTCTGCAGCACCTGGTTGAAATCGACCCCTTCGAGATCGACCACCAGGCGCTCCGGATCCTTGACCAGCATCTGCGTGTAGCGGATGGCCTGATCGTTTTCCAGCGTGACGCGGGTGTAGTCGCGCGCCGGCCAAACGCGCACGGCCAGCACGCTGGCCATCGCCGTGGCGCCAGCGCCGACTCTCGTGACCAGCAGGGTCAGGCCGGCGGCGGCGTACTTGAGGACCTCACGCCGGCGAGGCATGTGCGTCCCCTGGCGCCGGCAGCGAAAATCCGCGCCACGCGTCCATCGCTTGCCGTGCCGGGCGGCACGCGCAATTCAATCTGGATATCTGCTGCAGGCAGGAAGGGGGCCGCTTTTTCCGGCCATTCGACCAGGCAGATTCCACCGGCTGAAAAATATTCGTCGAGCCCCGCATCGAGATACTCTTCCGCGTGATTGAATCTATAGAAATCAAAGTGATAGAAGTTTAATCCAGAAACGACGTGAACTTCAACCAATGTGTAGGTCGGGCTCTTTACCGGGCCGCTTTCGCCGGCCGCGCGCAACAGTCCGCGCACCAGCGTGGTCTTGCCGGCGCCCAGGTCGCCGTCCAGCCAGACCACCATGCCAGGCCTCAGATGCGCGGCCAACTGAGCGCCCAGCGCAACGGTGGCGGCTTCGTCGGCAAGCGCTAACGTAAGATGATCATCATGCATGTTCAGGACAAACTCGACGCGACTGGCGCGGCCGACCTAAAGGAAGACATACGGCGCTGGGGCCGCGAACTGGGATTCGATGCCATCGGCTTTACCGGCCCGGATCTCGGCAATGCCGGCCTCGGGCTTGCCGCCTGGCTGGCGGCGGGCTGCCACGGCGACATGGATTATATGGCCGCCCATCGCAGCGAGGCCGGTTACAAGCGCGCCGAGCCCGAGCAGCTGCTGCCGGGCACGCGCTGCATCGTCACCGCGCGCCTGAATTACCGTGTCGCCAGCGCCGACTCCTGGACAGTGCTCGACGACAGCGAGCGTGCCTTTGTTTCACGCTACGCCCTGGGACGCGATTACCACAAGCTGTTACGCCAGCGTCTGCAGAAACTGACGGAGCGCATCGAACAGGCGACAGGCCCATATGCCGCCCGTGTGTTCACCGATTCGGCGCCGGTGATGGAAGTCGAGCTGGCGCAGAACAGCGGCCTTGGCTGGCGCGGCAAGCACACCCTGCTGCTCGACCGCGACGCGGGGTCGTATTTCTTCCTCGGCGAAATCTTTACCGACCTGCCGCTGCCGCCCGATGCACCGGTCACTGATCATTGCGGCAGCTGCACGGCCTGCCTCGACGCCTGCCCGACGGCCGCCATCACCGAGCCCTACCGGCTCGACGCAAGACTGTGCATCTCCTACCTGACCATCGAGACCAGGGGCGCAATTCCCGAAGCGCTACGGCCACTGCTCGGCAACCGCATCTACGGTTGCGACGATTGCCAACTGGCCTGCCCCTGGAACCGCTTTGCGCCACTCACGCGCGAGGCCGATTTCGCTCCGCGCCACGGGCTGGATCAGGCGCGCCTCGTCGAACTGTTCGCCTGGACCGAAGCAGAGTTCGATGAACGCCTGGCCGGCTCGCCGATCCGCCGCATCGGCCACGAACGCTGGTTGCGCAACATTGCCGTGGCGCTCGGCAATTCAGCACGCACCGAGAGCGTGCTGCAGGCGCTGCGCAAGCGCGCCGACGATCCCTCGCCACTGGTGCGGGGCCACGTCGCCTGGGCGCTGGCGCGCCACGGGGAAGTCCTGAACTAACGCGCCACCGGGCGCGCCGGATCGGCGCACCATTCGCTCCAGGAGCCGGGATACAGCTTCGATCCGGAAAGCCCGGCGACTTCCATTGCCAGCAGGTTATGACAGGCGGTGACGCCGGAACCGCATTGCTGGATCACCGCCGCAGGCGCGCGGTCCTCCAGTACGGCGGCAAATTCCGCGCGCAACTCGGCCGCCGGCTTGAAGAAGCAGCCGGCATCGTCGAGGTTCTCGAAATAAAACCGATTGACGGCGCCGGGAATGTGCCCGCCGACCGGATCGAGGGTTTCGTTTTCGCCGCGGAAGCGTTCGGGGCTGCGCGCATCGAGGATCAACATGTTCCGGCTGTCCAGGCTGGCCGCGACCTCGGCCGTGTCGACCGCCAGCGCGCGTGTGCGCGCCACGAAGTTGCGTGGCGCCACCTCGGGCACCGGCTCCTCCAGGGCCCGCTTGCTGCGCTTCCAGCCGGCCAGGCCGCCATCGAGCACGGCCACCTTGTCGTGCCCAAGCCAGCGCAGCATCCACCACAGGCGTGACGCAAAAATTCCACCTTCATTGTCATAGGCCACCACCTGGGTCTCTGCGTCGACACCGCAGGCAGACATCCGCGCGGCGAAGGCGGCCACCTCGGGCAGGGGATGGCGGCCATTGCGGCCGGTCTTGGCGCCGGACAAATCTTCGTCGAGGTGAAGGAACACGGCGCCGGGGATGTGGCCGCGGGCATAGGCCTGGCGACCGTACTCGGTATTCTTCAGGTCATGACGGCAATCGAAGACACGCCATTCCGGATGCGCGGCGAGCTCATCGGCGCTCACCAGCAGTCGGGAGCCGGGCGCGCTCACTCTGCGACTTCCTCAAGCCAGGTGCGGGCTTCCGCCTCGTCTTCGAACACCGTCAGGTCGGCGTTCACGAAGAGCTGAGACAGCCAGGCACTCCAAGCCACCCATTGGCTGTTGGTGATTACGGCAATGCGCCGGAAGTCGCCCGCATGCGCCTGCGAAAAACGGATTTCTTCCCAGGCCACGTCCAGCGTGAAGTCCGCCATCTCGCGCAGGTCGACAAGCAGATCGACGGGGCCGGCGAACTTGATTTCATACAACACGAGTTCCTCGAACTCCTTGAAATCCGCCAGGGTGAATTCGCCGAGCACGGCGAATTCGACAAGATGCGACTGATGCTGGGTGGTGATCATGATGGCTCTCCTTTACTTGGAGAATAATCGGCGCTGGCCCAAAAGACAATGCGCGGCCATGGCTAACGCAAGCCTTCAGGACAAACAAAAAGCCCGCACAAGGCGGGCTTTCGGAAACGGTGAGCGTGTCCGGAGGTGCTTACTTCTTGGCCTTCTTTCCTGCCACGGCCTGTTTGAAACCTGCACCGGCGCTGAACTTCGGTACGGTGGTCGCGGGAATCTTGATGCTGGCGCCGGTCTTCGGGTTCTTGCCGGTACGCGCAGCACGCTTGGCCGACTTGAAGCTGCCGAAACCCACCAGGGTCACGGTATCGCCCTTCGCCACGGCCTTGACCACGGCGGCAATGATTCCATCCAGCGCCTTGCCCGCGGCCGCCTTGCTGATGTCGGCTTGCTTGGCCGCGATTTCAATCAGTTCTGCTTTGTTCATTCTCGATCTTCCTCCGGAGTTTTGCGGGTATCCCGCGTGGGAATCATTCTAGACCCCGCCCTTTCCGGCCCGCCAAGGAATTTATGCACACCAGCCCTGAGATGTTGCGATCACGCCGCCGCCTAGGCATACCTTCGATTCGTAGAGCACCAGCGACTGTCCGGGCGTCACCGCCCATTGCGGAGCGGCGAACATCACTTCGCATTCCGCATCGTCGATGTGTTCCACCTGGCAGGCGGCGTCGGGTTGGCGGTAGCGCGTTTTCGCGGCATACACCCAATGCGTATGCGGCGCCCGCCCGGACACCCAGGACAAGTCGCGCGCCACCAGGCTGGCCGAGAGCAAGGCTTCGTGTTCGTGCCCCTGAACGACATAAAGAACGTTCGTCGCCATGTCCTTGGCGGCAACGAACCACGGCACTTCCGGCGCGCCGCGCACGCCGCCGATGCCCAGCCCCTCGCGCTGGCCCAGCGTGTAGTACATCAGGCCCTCGTGTTTGCCGACCACGCGTTCGCTGCCCAGCACGCGAATCTCACCCGGCTCGCGTGGCAGGTAACGGGCGAGGAACTCGCGGAATGGCCGCTCGCCGATGAAGCAGATGCCGGTTGAATCCTTGCGCGCATGGTTGGGCAAACCGGCCTCGGCGGCAATGCGACGCACATCTCGCTTGTAAAGGTGGCCGACCGGAAACAGCGTCTTCGACAACTGCGCCTGGTTCAGCCGGTGCAGGAAGTAGCTTTGGTCCTTGGTACCGTCCTCGGCCTTGAGCAACTGCCATTCGCCGAGAAATTCTCGCACCTGGGCATAGTGGCCGGTGGCGATCTTCTCCGCGCCCAACGTCATTGCATGGTCGAGGAAGGCCTTGAACTTGATCTCGGAATTGCACAGCACATCGGGATTCGGCGTGCGCCCGGCCTGGTATTCGCGCAGAAAGTCGGCGAACACCCGGTCGCGGTATTCCGCCGAGAAATTGACCGCCTCGAAATCGATGCCGATCACGTCGGCCGCGGCGGCGGCGTCCACCAGGTCCTGGCGCGACGAGCAATACTCTTCATTGTCGTCGTCTTCCCAGTTTTTCATGAACAGGCCGACCACCTCGTAGCCTTCGCGCTTTAGCAGGAGCGCGGCCACCGAGGAATCGACCCCGCCCGACAGACCGACGATGATTTTTTCCTTGGACATGCGGTTCAACCGTAATGGGTGATTAGTTCCAGCGGATGGCGCCGTCCGGCCAGGCAATCCGCAACGCACTGCCAGACCAGCGGACTGCGATGACGCTGGGCGCTGGCACGAATTTCGTCCGGCGTCATCCACACCGCGCGCAGGATGCCGGCGTCCAGCGGGCGCCCCGGGTGGTGCTCGCCCAGTTCGCCGCAAAATGCGAACCGCAGGTAGGTGATGTCGCCGCTCGGCCGCGGCCACTGATAGACGCCGACCAGCGCCGTCGGGCGAAAACTCCAAGCGGTCTCCTCCAGCGCCTCGCGCGCGCAGGCGGCGACCAGCGACTCACCCTGGTCGAGGTGCCCGGCAGGCTGGTTGAAGCGCAGGCCATCGTCGGTTTCCTCCTCGACTAGCAGGAAGCGGCCGTCGCGCTCGATCAGGGCGGCGACGGTGACATTGGGTTTCCAGGGACGTTGTTCCATCCGGGCATTCTAGCGCCTGCTAAAATCCGCCTTCCACTCAACGCAATGCTGGAGATTCCCATGTCCATGGCCGACCGTGACGGCTTCATTTGGTACGACGGCAAGCTCGTGCCCTGGCGCGACGCGACCACCCACGTGTTGACCCATTCGCTGCACTACGGCCTAGCGGTATTCGAAGGCGTGCGGGCCTACAAGACCGATTCCGGTACCGCCATCTTCCGCCTCAGGGAACACACCGACCGCCTGTTCAACTCGGCGCACATCTATCGCATGCCGATGCCCTGGGACAAGGAAACCCTGATCGAGGCGCACAAGGAAGTCGTCCGCGCCAACAAGCTCGAATCCTGCTACCTGCGGCCGATTGCCTTCTACGGTTCGGAGAAGATGGGCGTCAGCCCGCGCGGCGCGGCAACCCATGTTTCGATCGCGGCCTGGCCCTGGGGCGCCTACCTCGGCGAAGAGGGCCTGGAGAAGGGCATCCGCGTCAAGACCTCGAGTTTCACGCGCCACCACGTGAATGTCTCGATGTGCCGCGCCAAGTACGCCGGCACCTACGCCAATTCGATCCTGGCCAACATGGAAGCCACCGACGACGGCTACGACGAAGCCCTGCTGCTCGACGTTGACGGCTTCGTCGCCGAGGGCGCCGGCGAGAACCTCTTTGTCATCAAGGACGGCCAGATCTACGAACCGGAGATCGCCTCGGCCCTGATCGGCATCACGCGCGCCACGGTGCACACGCTGGCCAAGGAACTCGGCTACAGCGTGATCTCGAAGCGACTGACGCGCGACGACATCTATATCGCCGACGAGGCCTTCTTCACCGGCACCGCCGCCGAAGTGACGCCGATCCGCGAACTCGACAACCGCAAGATCGGCGCCGGCAGCCGCGGCCCGATCACGGCAAAAATCCAGAGCCTGTTCTTCGACGTGGTCAATGGCCGCGTGCCGGCCCACGCCGACTGGCTCAGCTACATTTGATTACCGAGGGAGCTCGCCATGTCCATTGTTGACGAAACCAAGCGCCAGATCGACGTAACCGCCCACGACCTGCCGCTGGCCTGTCCGCGCCCCGGCGCCCCGCTCTGGGCGCGCCATCCCAAGGTCTATATCGACCTGCTCAAGGGTGCCAACGGCGAAGCCGCCTGCCCCTACTGCGGCACGCAATACCGCTTTACCGGCGAACGTCCCAAGGGCCACCACTAGGCCGCACCATCCCGTAACCGCGTCGCCGCTCGTGAAGATCCTGGTCGTCGCTCCCTCCTGGATCGGCGACACGATCATCGCGCAGCCCCTGCTGAGCCTGATCAAGCAACGCGATGCGGCGGCGCGAATCGAAGTCTTTGCCGCTGACTGGTCGGCGCCCCTGTTGCGGCGCATGGCCGAGGTCGACGCCGTCGTCACCAATCCCTTCGGGCACGGCAGCCTGGCCCTGGGCGAGCGACGCGAGATCGGCCGCCGTCTCGCCAGCGCCGACTTTGATGTGGCCTATGTCCTGCCGAACTCCTGGAAGTCGGCACTGGTGCCGTACTTTGCCGGGATTCCGCAGCGCATTGGCTATCACGGCGAAGCGCGCTACCTGCTGCTGAACCGACGCCAGCAGCTGGACAGCCTACGCCACCCGAAGCTGGTGCAACGCTATGCGGCACTGGCCGGGCCACTGCCTGACGTGTTGCCGCAACCGAGGCTGGAATCGTCGGCCCAGCAACAGCTCGCGGTACGCGAGGCGCTGGGCCTGCCGCGGGACGCAGCGCCGGTGATCTTCTGCCCGGGCGCCGAGTACGGCCCTGCCAAGCGCTGGCCGGCTGCGCATTTCGCGGCCCTGGCGCGCGAACTCGCCGGCAAGGGCTTGCCGGTGTGGCTGGTCGGCTCGGCCAAGGACGTGGCAGTCGGCGAGGAGATTTCCCGCCTGTCGTCCGGCGCCGCGCTCAACCTCTGCGGAAAGACAGGTCTGGAACAGGTGATCGACCTGATTGCCGGGGCGCGCGCCGTGGTCAGCAACGACTCCGGGCTGATGCATGTCGCCGCCGCACTCGACCGGCCGTTGGTGGCGCTCTACGGCTCCTCGTCTCCGGACTACACGCCCCCTTTGTCGCCCCATGCGAAAATCCTTTCGCGCAAACTCGCCTGCAGCCCCTGCTTCAAGCGCGAGTGCCCGCTGGGGCATTTCGATTGCCTGACGAAGCTCGCTCCGCAGCAAGTTGCCGCCGCCCTGGAGATGTGACGCCCATGACTGCGATCGAGAAAGCCGCGTAATGAAACGCACCCGCACCGCAAGCGCCAGGGCTGCAGGATCGCCCCCCCATCCCCGCCCGGTGGCGGGGCTATCGATCGGCTCGCTGCGCTCGAAATTACCAACGTCTCTGCCAGCGGTTATACATTAGCCGTGCCCAGCCAGAAGATCTTCGCCACGCCGCAGGACGCGGAAGCCGCGTTCTACGAGGCGCTCGAACGCTGCGATGCCGAGGCCATGATGGCGGTCTGGGCCGAAGACGAGGAAGTCACCTGCATCCACCCCGGCGGCCCGCGACTGGTTGGCTTCGCCGCGATCCGCGAGGCCTGGCGCACGATTTTCGCCAATG
Organism: uncultured beta proteobacterium; assembly: GCA_903908065.1. GTDB lineage: Bacteria > Pseudomonadota > Gammaproteobacteria > Burkholderiales > Rhodocyclaceae > Sulfuritalea. The sequence continues at coordinate 43,288 of CAIVQO010000075.1, forward strand.
GCGTGCGCTTGAAGCTGCGCCTGTCGCAGAACACGGCAGTCAGCACGCCCTTCGCCGTGGTCAGCACCGTGCTCGAACACTTTTCCACGCTCGATGACCAGGCCGTCAGCGCGCCAGTGGTGGCGACCAACGTCTATGTGCGCAGCGCGGTCGGCTGGCGCATGGTGGCTCACCATGCTTCGCCGGTACCGCCAAGCAGCCTGGGCGACGCCGCACGCATCCTGCATTGAAGCCTTCAGCCGGCCTGGTCGCCCCGTATCAGGCGCCGCGCTGGCTGCCAGGTGCGCACGCGCAAACCATCTGGCCGCTACTGATCAAGGGGCCGCTGCCCGACTATCGGCGCGAACGTTGGGAAACCCCCGACGGCGATTTCATCGACCTCGACCGCATTGACGGCAGGCCCGACGCACCCTGCCTCGTCCTGTTTCATGGGCTGGAAGGCAGTTCGCGCAGCCATTACGCACGCCGACTGATGCATGCCGTGAAGCAGCGCGGCTGGCACGGCGTGGTGGTGCACTTTCGCGGTTGCTCCGGCGAAGCCAATCGCTTGCCACGCGCCTATCACTCGGGCGACTCGGCCGAAATCGACTGGGTGCTGCGTCGCCTGTTGACCGCCGGCTATCCGGCGCTGTTCGCAGCTGGCGTGTCACTAGGCGGAAACGCGCTGCTGAAATGGGCGGCGGAACTCGGCGAAAGACCGGAAAGCCCGGTCGCCGCCATTGCGGCGGTGAGCGTACCGCTCGATCTCGCAGCAGCCAACCAGGCCCTGTCGAGCGGCTTCAACCTGATCTACGCCCGCCATTTCCTGCGTACCCTGATACCCGCCGCATTGGAAAAGAATCGCCGCTTCCCGGGCCGCTTCGACATCCAACGCGCCCTGGCCGCCCGCAGCCTGCGCGACTTCGACGACGCAGTGACGGCGCCCCTGCATGGCTTCGCCGGCGCCGACGACTACTACGCCCGCAGCAGCGCCGGACCATTGCTGAAAAACATCCGCCTGCCGACCCTACTGTTGCATGCGGTCAACGATCCCTTCCTGCCCGTTGCCGCCCTGCCGAGCCGCGCCGGGCTGCCGCCGTGTATGCGCCTCGAACTGCACCCCGAGGGCGGCCATGTCGGCTTCGTGCACGGACCGCTGCCCGGCGCGGTGGACTGGATGCCGGCCCGGCTGATGGCCCATTTCGCCGCGTTTTGTCCTGAATAGGACGCATGAGATAATTCCCGCTATTCCATTTGAGTCAAACGCCATGATCTCTCCCGCCCCCGAAATCTTCAAGGCCTACGACATTCGCGGCATCGTGCGCAGTGCCCTCACTGCAGACGTGGTGCGCCAGATCGGCCTGGCCCTAGGCACGGAAGCGGTGGCGCGCGGCATCGACGCGATTGTCATCGGCCGCGACGGACGGCTTTCCGGTCCGGAACTGGCGACCGCGCTGGCGTCCGGCATCACCCATACCGGAACCGATGTGATCGACATCGGTCGCGTGCCGACGCCGATGAGCTATTTTGCCGCGCACGAGCTCGGTACCGCGAGTTGCGTATCGGTAACCGGCAGCCACAATCCGCCGGAATACAACGGTCTGAAGATGGTGCTGGGCGGACAAACCTTGTACGGCGACATGATCCAGGACCTGCGGCGCCGAATTGCCAACGCCAGCTATTGCGACGGGCGCGGCGTGGTGCGCCATGCCAGCATCCGCCAGGCCTACCTGGACCGGATCGTGGGCGATGTCAAACTGGCACGGCCGATGAAGATCGTGGTCGACTGCGGCAACGGTGTCGCCGGCAGCGTGGCGCCGGAATTGTTCCGCCGCATGGGTTGCACGGTGACTCAGTTGTACTGCGAAGTCGACGGCAACTTCCCCAACCATCACCCCGATCCGTCCAAGCCGGAGAACCTCGAAGACCTGCGCCGCGCGCTGCGCGAAACCGACGCCGAACTTGGCCTGGCGTTTGATGGCGATGGCGACCGCCTCGGCGTGGTGACCAAGGACGGCGAGATCATCTACCCCGACCGCCAGCTGATGCTGTTCGCCGCCGACATCCTGGCGCGCAATCCCGGCGCGCAGATCATCTACGACGTCAAGTGTTCGCGCTGGGTCGCCGAATCGGTGCGTTTCCAGGGCGGCAAGCCCCTGATGTGGAACACCGGGCATGCGCTGATCAAGACCAAGCTGAACGAAACCGGCGCTCCCTTCGCCGGCGAAATGAGCGGCCACATGTTCTTCAAGGAGCGCTGGTACGGCTTCGACGATGGACTGTATGCCGGCGCCCGCCTGCTGGAGATCGTGTCGCGCTGGGCCGATGCCGCCTGGCCCCTGAAGCACCTGCCCAACGCGATCTCCACTCCCGAGCTCAACATCAAGATGCAGGAAGGGGAGCCGCATGCACTGGTGGCAAAGCTGCGTCAGGGCGGGAAGAAACTATTGCCCGGCGCCGAGCGCCTGGTGCTGATCGACGGTGTACGCGCCGAGTATGCCGATGGCTTTGGCCTGGCGCGCGCCTCGAACACCACGCCGGTGGTGGTGCTGCGTTTCGAGGCGGACAGTGCCGCGGCCCTGAAGCGCATCCAGGCCGAGTTCCGCCGCGCCTTGACCCAGGCCTGGCCCGGGCTCGCGGTGGATTTCTAGTCCGGCGCCAGCGTCAAGACGCCGGCACGCCCGCCGGCCTGATGGTCGCGCCAGATCAGGTGCAACAGCCTCTCGAAGTCGCGCGCGAAACCGGCCGTATCGAACAGCGGCGATTGCAACCGGTTTTCGGCAAGGCGAAGGCGCAGCGCGCCCAGGGCTTCCGGGTCCAGGGCGAGGCGAACCGCATGGTCGCGATAGTCGGCAGGTTCGTGCGTCACCAGATCGTCCAGGCCACAGGCTTTCAGCAGGCTCGCCGCCACGCGGCTGGAAAAGGTTCGACCGGCCCGGGTCAGTACCGGCACGCCGCACCAGAGTGCATCGCTGGCGGTGGTATGTGCCCCATAGGGCCAGGTATCGAGCACCAGGTCGGCGAGTGAGAGCCGCGCCAGGTGGGCTTCCTGGTCGCGCTGCGGTGCAAAGATCAGCCGCTGCGAAGCAATGCCGCGATCGAGGGCCAACCGGGTCAGGTTGGCCCTCGATTCCGTGCTGCCTTCCAGCAGCCAGAGCACCGATCCGGGCACCTGGTTCAGGATGTCGCACCAGATATCGAAGACCGTTGCCGAAATCTTGAGCGGTCGGTTGAAGCTGCAGAAGACAAATCCATCTTCGGGCAAACCCGCCGCCGCACGATCGGGCAACGGGCCAATGACACGCGTCCTGTCGTTGGGCTGGTAGGCGTGGGGCATCAGAGCCAGCGCTTCGGCGTAGCAATCGGCCTCGGCGGCGGGAGTCACCACCGGATCGCCGATCAGGTAGTCGGCGATCCGCCGGTCGCCCATGGTTGCCGGGTAGCCCAGCCAATTCACCTGCACGGTGGCTGGCCGCCAGGCCAGTGCGGCGGAACGTGTGTTGCCGGTCCAGCCATTGAGGTCGATCAGTATGTCGATCTCCTGCTGGTGGATATAGGCCGCAGTCTGCGCCGTATCCAGCGCCTGGATGTCGTGAAAGGCATCGCAGGCCTCGACCAGCCGTCTACGATGCTCGCCGTGGTCGTCGGGTCCATAGGAGAAGGCATGCACTTCGAATTGATCATGATCGTGCTGCTCGATCATTCCGGTGGCCAGACGCGCAGTGGCATGCCCGTGAAATATGTCTCCGAAATAGCCGATCCGCAGCGGCCGGCGCGGCTCGACCGGCACCGTGCGCGCAGGCAGGGCTTCCGGCGGCGTAAGCGCGGAGCAGAAGCGCTGCGAAAGGGTAAATTGATCGCGCGGACCGATCTCGTCGAGCAGCAGGAAGGTAAAGGGTTCGGCCGGGATCGCACCGGCCTCCAGCATCCGCCGGCAACGTGCAACGAGGGTTGCGGTATCGGTCCAGTCGCACTGTTCCAGCCGGCAGAACAGCAGCTGCGAAACCAGCGGCAAATCCTCGTCTCCCGCCGGAAGGCATGCCAGCGCCTGCGCGAGATGGCGCACTGCGGCTGCAGGCTGGCCTGCATCCGCCAGCGCGAATCCGGCAAAGCGATGGGCTTGGCCCTGCAAGGGACCGGATATCTTGGCGGCGCACTCGAAGGCAAGGGCAGCAGCAGAATGATCGGCGCGTTGGTAGCGCAACGATCCCAGCCGCAGCCAGGCCTCCTGGTCCGCCGGATCCAGCGCCACGGTTTTCGCGAACGCCGCCTCGGCATCCGCGCCGCGGCCCATTCCCAGCATCAGGCTGGCAAGATTGAAATGAAGCTGTGCGCTGTCCGGAAATGCAGCCAAGCCGGCCCGCAAGGTAGCTTCCGCGGCCTCCACGCGGCCCTCCGCGTGAAGGGCGGCGGCGGCTTCTGACCAAGCATCGGGATCACCAGCTTGGTCGGCACCCAATGTGCCCCGATGCTCGACCGACACCCCGGTCAGGCAACCCGCTGCACGACCCAGGCCTTGACGGAGGCCAGAGCCGCGGGCAATGCGGCAGGATCGGTGCCGCCGGCCTGGGCCATGTCGGCGCGACCGCCACCCTTGCCTCCCACCTGCTGGGCGACAAAGTTGACCAGTTCGCCGGCCTTCAGCTTGCCAATCAGGTCGGCGGTGACCCCGGCAATCAGGCTCACCTTGCCGTCACGGCTGCTGGCCAGCACGATGGCGGCGCTCTTCAGCTTGTCCTTGAGCTTGTCCAGGGTCTCGCGCAATGCCGCCGCATCGGCCCCTTCCATGGCCACGGCCAGCAGCTTGATGCCGCCCACATCGACCGCCTGATTGACCAGGTCGTCGCCCTGCGAGGCGGCGAGCTTGGACTTCAGCCGCGCCAGCTCCTTTTCCAGGGCCCGCGCATTTTCCTGGATCTGGGCCACGCGCTGGGCCGCTTCGGCAGGCTGCGCCTTGACTTCGGCAGCCACTGCATCGAGCAGCGCCTGCTGCTGCTGCACCCGCGCCACGGCAACATCCCCGCAGACGGCCTCGATGCGCCGCACGCCCGCAGCGACACCGGCCTCCATGACCACCTTGAACAGACCAATGTCGCCGGTACGGGCAACGTGCGTGCCGCCGCAAAGCTCGCAGGATGAGCCGATGTCGAGCACCCGCACTTCGTCGCCGTATTTTTCGCCAAACAGCATCATGGCGCCCGTCTTTTGCGCTTCGTCGAGCGGCATCACGCGCGCCTGCGTCGCGGCATTGGCAATGATTTCGTCATTGACGATGCGCTCGATGCGCACGATCTCGGCTGCCGTGACCGGTTGGGTATGGGCGAAGTCGAAGCGGGTCTTGTCCGGATCGACCTGCGAGCCCTTTTGCTGTACATGGGAACCGAGCACTTCGCGCAACGCCTTGTGCATCAGGTGCGTCGCCGAATGGTGGCGGACGGTGCGCGCGCGCGCCAGGACGTCTACTTTCGCCGTGACGCCACCGCCGACTTTCAGGCTGCCGGTGCGCACCACGCCGTGGTGGCCGAAAACGCTGGCCTGGATTTTCTGCGTGTCTTCCACGGCGAAGATGCCGTGGGCAGAGCGCAGCTCGCCGACGTCGCCGACCTGGCCACCGGACTCGGCATAGAACGGCGTGTCGTCGAGAACCACGACGCCCAGCTCGCCTTCGACCAGTTCATTCACCGCGGTGCCGTCCTTATACAGCGCGAGGACGTTACCCTTGTGCTCCAGTGCCTCGTAGCCGCGGAACACCGTGGCCGGCCCCTCGTATTCGAGGTTGGCCGCCATCTTGAACTTGCCGGCGGCGCGCGCCTGTTCCTTCTGTCGCGACATCGCCGCGTCGAAGGCGGCGCTGTCCACGCTCATCTTTCGCTCGCGACAGATGTCGGCGGTGAGGTCGAGCGGAAAGCCGTAAGTATCGTGCAGCTTGAACGCCGTCTCGCCATTGAACACCGTAGTGCCAACCTTCTCCATGTTCTCCAGCTCGGCTTCCAGGATGGCCATGCCGTGTTCGATGGTGGCGAAGAAGCGGTCTTCTTCCTGCTTGAGGACATCCATCACCCGCGTCTTGCCGCTGACCAGTTCCGGGTAGGCGGAACCCATCTCTGCCACTAGGTCGGGCACCATGCGATGGAAGAATGCGGCGCGTGCGCCGAGCTTCCAGCCATGGCGGATGGCACGCCGGATGATGCGGCGCAGGACATAACCGCGCCCTTCGTTGCCAGGAATCACACCATCGGCAATCAAGAAGGAACAGGCGCGGATGTGGTCGGCCAGCACACGCAGGCTGGGGCTGTCCATGTCGGTGCCGGAAGTCTCGCGCGCCGCTGCGGCAATCAACGCCTGGAAAAGGTCGATTTCGTAGTTGGCATGTACGCCCTGCAATACCGCCGAGATCCGCTCCAGGCCCATGCCGGTATCGACCGAGGGTTTGGGCAGCGGATGCATCACACCCGCCTCGTCGCGATTGAACTGCATGAAGACGTTGTTCCAGATCTCGATGTAGCGATCGCCATCCTGGTCTTCGCTGCCGGGCGGGCCGCCCCAGATGTGATCGCCGTGGTCGTAGAAGATTTCGGTGCAAGGTCCGCAAGGACCGGTGTCGCCCATCATCCAGAAATTGTCGGAGGCATAGCGCGCGCCCTTGTTGTCGCCGATGCGGATTACGCGCTCCGCCGGCACGCCGATCTCACCGGTCCAAATGTCGAAGGCCTCGTCGTCCTCGGCATACACCGTGACCCAGAGCTTCTCCTTCGGCAGCTTGTACACCTCGACCAGCAGTTCCCAGGCGTATTTGATTGCGTCGCGCTTAAAGTAGTCGCCGAAGCTGAAGTTGCCCAGCATCTCGAAGAAGGTATGGTGGCGCGCGGTATAGCCGACGTTTTCGAGGTCGTTGTGCTTGCCGCCGGCGCGCACGCATTTCTGCGAGGTCGTGGCGCGGCTGTAGGCGCGCTTGTCGAAACCGAGAAACACGTCCTTGAACTGGTTCATGCCCGCATTGGTGAACAGCAGGGTCGGATCTTCGTGCGGCACCAGGGAACTGGAGGCAACGATCTGGTGGCCCTTGGAGGCGAAAAAGTCGAGGAACTTCTGGCGGATTTCGGAGCTTTTCATGGCGGGGACACTGCCTGCAAGGTAAAGCAAAGATTTTACGCGAACCGGGCCAGGGACACAGCCCGCCATCGCCCGTCGTCATCCGCGCCGAAAATGAAAAAGCCCGCACTGGGCGGGCTATCGAAGGCTGCGGCCAGATCAGCGATTGCGTGCGGGACGATCCTTGCGGCCGTCATGATTGCGATCGTGCTGACGGTCGTGCTTCTCCTTTGCAATGTGGCGGCTTTGCGCGTTCTGCGCCTGCTCGAGGCGCGCACGCTCCTTCTTGGTCACCTTGCCATCTGCCTTCGCCTTGTCTTCCATGGCCTGCACTCGCTCCTGGCCCTTTTCCAGCCTTGCCGCTTCCTTGGCGGTCAGTTGGCCGGAGTTGACGCCTTGATCGATGCGCTTCTGCTGTTCGGCCTGACGCTTGTCGATTCCCGGCGTGGCGGAAGGATCCTTGGCGGGAGCGGTTTGGGCAAGAACCGGCAGGGCTAGCACGGCAAGAAACGACAGCAGCAGGCTGGATTTGGTCTTCATTCAATGCTCCTCGATTGGCTATGGGACAACCCCATGTGCAGATTAACGCTGCCGGCAACGCGAGGCTGACGGCAAAGTGTAAGTAGTCGTGTTCACGCTTACATCTCGTCTGCCAGCCAATGGTCCGGGCGATCGGTAAATACGCCGGAAACGCCAAGCGCAAACAGGCGCTCGGCCTCCTCGCGCCGATTCACCGTGTAAGCCGCCACTGGAATCTCGGCGTCAAGCAGGGGACGGATGACTTCGGCTGTCAGCAGGTGCCGCGCAACATGCAGCGCCTGGGCGCCTACCTGGCGCAGCTTGTCCAGCCAGTCGCCGGAGTTCGATTCGACCAGCAGCGCGCGTGGCAGATTTCCGGCGCCGCCCGCAGCCGCCAGCAATGCTTCCATGGAGAATGAAGACAAGACGATATCGTCAAATTCCCTGGCAATCAGGGCCACGCCGCTACCGGTTGCCGCATCGCGGCCGACCGAGGGTTTGATCTCCACGTTGGCCCACAATCCCAGTTCGCGGCAGACGGCCAATGCTTCGGCAAGCGTCGGCAGCGATTCTCCGGCGAAGGCGGGGTGGTGCCGCGCACCGGCGTCGCAGCGCCTCAGGTCCGCCACGGGAGAGTCGGCCACCGCGCCTTGGGCGCCCGTGGTTCGCTCCAGGCGTTCATCGTGGATCAAGACCGGAATGCCGTCCCGGCTCAACATCGCATCGAACTCGACGCCACGACAGCCGAGGCGCGCCGCAATGCGCAAGCCTGCCAGCGTGTTTTCCGGCGCCAGCGCCCCGCCGCAGCGATGGGCAATGATGCGCGGGTAGCGCACTACTTCACCGCCGGCACGGGCTTGGCCAGGCCGCCCTTCGGAGGAGGCGCCAGCGAGGCGTTGACGCGTCGCACGGTATTGTCGAGCGCCTCCTTCGCGGCACGACCGGAATCCCAGACAAAGGACACCTCCTCGCCCAGAAATTCACGCAGCTTGTCGCGCAGCGGCCCGTGCTTGGGCCGCGTGCTGCCCTTGCGCGACACGGAAAGCCGCTTCTGAGCTGCATCCAGCAACTGCGGTGGAATATCGGAATCGCGCAATGCGGCCAGCGCGCCCGGCGTCATCGGTAGGTAGCCGGTCACCTTGACCCACTCTTTCTGTATCTCCGGACGCATCAGGAACGCGACGAACCTGGCGATCAGCTTATAGTCTTCCTTCTTGTGACCCGCCAGCACCCAGAGTCCGGCACCATCGGGAAGCACATCAGCCGGCTTTGCGGCATACACGTCGTCATAGTATGGCAGGGCCTGCACCGCGACATCGATGCCGGCGTGGCGGGCATCGGCATACAGCACCGACTCCCCGGTCAGCATCGCGCATTCTCCGCTGAGGAAACGCCGGTATCCGTCCCGTGCCGGCCCGGAATAGTGGAAATAACGGCTCTTCTGCCAGCTCGCCAGCAGGGCCAGATGCTTGACATTGACCATGCCGTTGACCAGCACCTTCTCGGTGGTGCCAAGCCGCTGCGTAAGGGCTTCGCCCGCCTGCGCGGAAACATTTTCCGAATGAATCCAGGCAAAGCGGCCGCTGGTCAGCGGACACTTGCCGCCGTGGTCATAGATTTCGCCGGCCACTTTTTGCAATTCCCACCAGGTACGGATTGGCTGCTCCGGATCAAGGCCGGCCTTGCGCAAGGCGGCACGATTGAGGAACAACACCGGCAGGGACAGTCCAAGGGGCAGAGCCTGCGGGCGCCCGCCGGCATCATCGACGGCATCAAGCACTTGCGGGAAAAACTGGCCGGCATCGAGCTTCTGCCCTCCCTCGCGCATCACTTCGTGCAGCGGCCGGAACCGCGGGCGGGAATTGAAGAACTCCATGCTGTCATCCGGATTCAACAGGGCCAGCTCCGGCAGATCATGCTTTTTTTCAACGCCGCGCAGGTCTTGCAGAACCACCTTTGCCTTGCCTTTCTGCTCGTCGTTGAAACGCAGCACCTGGGTCGCCAGGACATCCAGCGCTCGTCCCTCCAGATCGTGCCGCAAGCCGATGTTCTGGGCCAGCACCGGAAGCGAAATGCCGCAGGCCATAGCCCAAACAAGAATCGATTTCATATCCCTGGTCGCCAATCGTGGAAACAGAAGCAGTTTATAACCCAACAATAGCGGACTTCGCGGATTGCCACTCCCCGCAATGTGGGCTAGGCTGGAAGCCCGCGCCGCATCCAACGCCCGGCGCGCCGGACTCGTCTCACACTCGGCCATGAACACCGCACAACGCTATGCACTGCTGGTCGCCGCCGCCAATCTGGTATTGGTGCTGCTGTTTCCGCCTTACGACTATGTATCGATGCTGCTCGGCAACGTGCCGACCTTCGACGGGTTCTATTTCATCCTGTCCGGCGAACCGCATCGGGTGATCAATGCCAATTTCCTGGCCCTGGAATTGTTCGTACTGCTGGCCAATGCTGGAATCGCCTGGCTCCTGCTGCGGACGACCGATCCGTCGGCATCGCTACGCGGCGCTGGCAATGCGCGGCAGCGTGCCGTGCTGGCGCTGGTGGCGATCAACCTGATAGTGGCGGTGCTGTTTCCGCCCTTCGAGAACTTCGCCGCGATCACCAAGGCCGCCCTGCCGACGTTCGAAGGTTTCCACTTCATATTCGGCGACAACCCGATGCGACAGATCGTGGCCTCGATCCTGTATATCGAAGTCGCGCTGATCCTGGTCAATGGCGCGCTCCTCTGGCTCCTGTTCCGCGACAAGACGCCCGACGAAATCGCGGCGGAGCAAGCACGCGAACTCGCCGCCAAAATGAAGGCAGCGCAGAAGAAGTAAGGCCTCCCCGGCCAAGCCACCTCGCACGAGGGCGGTTTGAAATCGCCGCATTCTTGGGTATAATCTCGCCCTCTCAAGCGCCCGTAGCTCATCTGGATAGAGTACTTGGCTACGAACCAAGGGGTAGGGAGTTCGAATCTCTCCGGGCGCGCCAGAACAAAAAGGGCCTGCAGCAATGCAGGCCCTTTTTCTTTGCAGCCCTGCTACTCTGGACAGCTCGCCCCACGCCGGAGCCGTCCCGATGAACGCACTGGATTTCCTCGTCCGCAAGGATCGACTGGCAGACACCCGCATAGCTGCGCGGCCGCCCAGCCCGCTCGCCTCAGGGCAAGCACGTCTGAAGGTCGAAAAGTTCGCGCTGACGGCCAACAACATTACCTACGCCGCCTTTGGCAAGGCCATGAGCTACTGGGACTTCTATCCCGCCGCGGAGGCCGAATGGGGCTGCATCCCGGTCTGGGGCTTCGCCACGGTGAACGAATCGCTCTGCCCGGATATCGCCGTGGGCGAACGTTTCTATGGTTACTACCCGATGTCCTCCGAGGTGGTCCTGCAGCCCGTCCGGCTGACTCCGGCGGGATTTGCCGAAGGATCCGAACACCGCGCCAAACTGCACGCGGTTTACAACAACTACTCCCGGGCCAGTGCCGATCCCTTCCATGCGCCGGCGACCGAGGATGCGGAAGCGATCCTGCGGCCTTTGTTCATGACCTCCTGGCTGATCGACGATTTTCTCGCCGACAATGAATTTTTCGGTGCCGCCACGGCAGGCAACGCACTAACTGTCCTTTCCAGCGCATCGAGCAAGACGGCTTACGGTACTGCGTTTTGCCTGGCCAAACGTGAAGGCGTGACCGTCATTGGCCTGACCTCGGCTGCGAACCTCGATTTCTGCCGCAGCCTGGGCTGCTACCACCTCGTTCTGACCTACGACCAACTCGATCAACTCGACCCCGACCGAGGCACCGTGTATGTCGACTTTGCCGGCAACGCGGCCTTGCGACGCGACATTCACGCCCGGCTTCCGCTGCTCAAATACAGCTGCGCGGTCGGCGGCACCCACGTCGAGCAGCTGGGCGGCGCCCACGACCTGCCGGGCCCGCGGCCGACCCTGTTCTTCGCTCCGGCGCAGATCAAGAAGCGCAGCGCGGAATGGGGCGGCGCACTGCTCGGACAGCGCCTGCTCAAGGCCTGGCAGGACTTCCTCGGTACCGCTTGCGATGACAGGAAGCCTTGGCTGCAGATCAGCAGGCATTGGGGCCGGGAATCGGTTGCCGAGGCCTACCAACAGGTGCTTTCCGGCCGCGACGAACCGCGGCTGGGGCGCATTTTGTCGCTGCACGAGGAGTGAAATAAAAAAGCCAGCACGGGGCTGGCTTTTGAATCTGGTGGAGGTGAGCGGGATCGAACCGCTGGCCTCGACGTTGCGAACGTCGCGCTCTCCCAACTGAGCTACACCCCCGAAGGGGACGGATTATATCAACCGCCCCCGGCCAGTGGAAGTTGCGACGGCCGCCCTGCCTCAGACCAGCTGCAACTCGTCGGCGCTGCACTTGGTAACGCCGAGCGCGGTACGTACCACCAGCGGGTACACGTTGCCGATGAAGTTGCCGAAGCTGGCGATGTTGTAGCCAACCACGATACCCGGCACCGAGCCGACCAATACCTCACGGCCGACCACGAAGCCGCGCTGCATCGCCGCGTGTATCGCGGCGGCACATGTCATTCCGGCGGCCGGCTGCCCCGTCTGGCGTTTCCCTGGGCGTGATCCAGTTCGCTCCTTGGCGGCCATGTTCATCTCCCGATGCGGAAAGCCCGCTTTCGACAGATTATCGACAGCCGGTGAAAACATTTAGGCCTGAATGACCGGAGGGTTTTGGCCCTATTTCACTTCGGCGGCAGCACGCTGCAAACGATCGTTAACCCCCCGCCATGCCTCGTCGACAGGCGGGGCGGCGACCAGGATCAGGTCGCCGCCAAGGGCATCGAACTCGCGCAGGCGGGCATAAAGCTCATGGGCATAGGCTCCTGGATCGCGACTGGCTTCGCGCCAGATCAGGTTCGACTCCCTTCGCCCGGGGGATGCCGGAGCGAAGACCACCACCCGTTGGCCCCGGCCGAGCGCCAGGTCGATGGCCGGGGCGATGGCGTCCGCGGGTAACAACCGCATGGGCGTGGTCGGCGCGTAATGCGATTCGAGGCTGCCAGATACGCGAGGTACTGCACCTTCGGCACCGAACGCGGGCACTTCGCCGAGCACCTCGGCCAGCGCCATCGCATCGAGCATGCCCGGACGCAGGATGCGCGGCATGCCCGACGACAAATCCAGGATGGTCGATTCGATGCCGACCTGGCAGGGGCCGCCGTCGAGGACCATGCCGACGGCCGCACCCAGTTCGTCACGCACATGCGCGGCTGTGGTCGGGCTGACATGACCGAAGCGGTTGGCGGAAGGCGCCGCCACGCCACCGGCGAATTCGCGCAGCAGTTGCAGTGCCAGCGGATGCCTGGGTACACGCAGGCCGACGGTGTCCTGACCACCGGTGATGGCATCGATCACCGCCGGATGCCGTTTGAGTATCAGCGTCAGCGGGCCGGGCCAGAAGGCAGCGGCCAATCGCCGGGCCGCTTGCGGGATTTCGATGGCCCAGCGCTCGAGATGGCCGGCATCCGGAAGATGCACGATCAAAGGGTGGTCGGCAGGGCGGCCTTTGGCGGCGAAGACCTTGCCTACCGCGGCGGCGTTGCTCGCATCGGCGCCCAGGCCATACACCGTCTCGGTCGGGAAGGCGACCAGATCTCCCGCGCGCAGCATGGCCGCGGCGCGGGAAATTTCACTCATCGCGGATGCCGATCAGTCGCCGTGCCGCCAGCGCCGACTCCTGAACCTTTTGCGCATCCCCGCCGATCACCGTGAAATGCCCCATCTTGCGGCCGGGACGGGCGTGGTGTTTGCCATAGAGGTGCAGCTTGAGGTTGGGCACCGCCAGCAGCTGCGCCCAATCCGGTTCCTGGCTATGCTGCGCATCCTTGAGGAACCACAGGTCGCCGAGCAGGTTAACCATGACCGCCGCGGAATGGGCATGGGCATCCCCCAGCGGCAGGCCGGTCACGGCGCGCACCTGCTGTTCGAACTGGTTGGTGACGCAGGCGTCGATCGTGTAGTGGCCGGAATTGTGCGGCCGCGGCGCCATTTCATTGACCAGCAGCTGGCCGCGCACGACAAAGAACTCGACGGCCAGCGTCCCCACGTAATCCATCTTCTGTGCGATGCCTTCGGCGATTTCCTCGGCATTGCCGGCCAGGCAGCCGGAAGTGCGCGCCGGCACCATGGAGACATCGAGGATGCCGTGGCGATGGCTGTTCTCGACTGTCGGAAAGCACTTCACCCGGCCGGTGGAATCGCGCGCCAGGACAACGGAAACCTCGTAGTCCAGGGGCATCATCTGCTCCAGCACGCACGGCTCGTTCTTCAACTGGCCGAAGGCAACGCGCGCGGCATCGCGGTCGGCGACGCGAACTTGGCCTTTGCCGTCATAGCCAAAGCGGGCCACCTTGAGGATGCCGGGAAACAGCCCGGCGTTCGCCGAATCAAGGTCGGCGTCGCTGCGGATGTCGGCATAAGGTGCATGGGGAAAGCCATGCTGGCGCAGGAATCCCTTTTCGGCGCTGCGATTCTGGCTGATGCGCACCGCCTCCGCCCCCGGCCGCACCGGAACGAATTTGGAAAGGTAGGCCAGGCTGTCGGCCGGCACGTTCTCAAATTCCGTGGTTACCGCCGCACAGGACTCGGCGATCACATTGAGCGCATCGGCGTCATCGTAAGCCGCCACCAGATGGCGGTCGGCAATGCGTCCGGCGGGGCTCTGTGCATCGGGATCGAGCACCACCACGCGGTAGCCCAACTCGTGCGCGGCGATGACGAAGAAGCGGCCCAACTGGCCGCCGCCCAGCATGCCCAGCGTCGCCGGTGGCAAGATCATGGCACTAACGCTTGATGGCGCGATAGCCGATGTCGCGCCGGCACTGCATGCCGTCAAAGCCAATCTGGTCGAGGACTTCGTAGGCCCGCTTCTGGGCCGCCCTGACGTTGTCGCCCAGCGCCGTGACGCACAGCACGCGGCCTCCGGCGGTGACCACTTCGCCATCCTTCTCGGCGGTACCGGCATGGAACACGTGGCTGTCTTCCGTTCGCGCAGGCAGGCCACGGATTACATCGCCCTTGCGCGGCGTATCCGGATAGTTGGCGGCGGCGATCACAACGCCAAGGGCGACGCGACGATCCCAGTCAGCCTCCACCTGGTCAAGGCGGCCATCGATGCCGGCATCGATCAGATCGACGAAATTCGACTTCAGCCGCATCATGATCGGCTGCGTTTCCGGATCGCCGAAGCGGCAGTTGAATTCGAGCACGCGCAGGCTCCCGTCGGGCTTGATCATCAGCCCGGCGTAGAGGAATCCGGTATAGACAATGCCGTCGGCGGCCATGCCGTTGATGGTCGGCATGATCACCTCGCGCATTACGCGGGCATGGATCTCCGGCGTTACCACCGGCGCCGGCGAATACGCGCCCATGCCACCGGTATTGGGGCCCTGGTCGCCGTCCTTGAGTCGCTTGTGGTCCTGGCTGGTGGCCATCGCCAGGGCGTGGCGGCCGTCGGCCATGACGATGAAGCTGGCCTCCTCGCCATCGAGGAACTCCTCGACCACCACCCGGGCGCCGGCATCGCCGAGCTTGTTGTCGGACAGCATCATGTCGACCGCGGCGTGCGCCTCGGCCAGATCCATCGCCACCACCACGCCCTTGCCGGCAGCCAGGCCATCGGCCTTGATCACGATCGGCGCGCCCTCGGCGTCGATGTAGGCATGGGCCGCGGCAATGTCGGAGAAGGTCTGGAACTTCGCCGTCGGGATCTTGTGCCGGGTCATGAAGCGCTTGGCGAAATCCTTCGAGCTTTCAAGCTGCGCGGCCGCCTTGCTCGGGCCGAAGATGCGCAAGCCGCGGGCACGAAACACGTCGACGATGCCGGCGGCAAGGGGAGCTTCCGGCCCTACTACCGTGGCATGCACCTTCTCCTTCGCCGCCCAGTCGGCGAGCGCTTCGATGTCGGTCAGCGCCAGGTTCTCAAGCTCGTGCTCGCGCGCCGTGCCGGCGTTGCCTGGCGCGACATAGACCTTCTGCAGTCCGGGCGATTGCGCCAGCCGCCATGCCAGCGCGTGCTCGCGCCCGCCCGATCCGACGACGAGTATCTTCATGATCAGTGACGGAAGTGGCGGAAGCCGGTGAACACCATGGCCAGGTTCTGTTCGTCAGCGGCAGCGATCACTTCCGCATCGCGCACCGAACCGCCGGGCTGGATCACCGCCGTCGCGCCGGCCTTGGCCAGCACGTCGAGTCCGTCGCGGAAGGGGAAGAAGGCATCCGAGGCGACCACCGATCCGGCGACGGTAAGGCCGTTGTTCTCGGCCTTGATCGCGGCAATGCGCGCCGAGTCGACGCGGCTCATCTGGCCGGCGCCGACGCCCACCGTCATGGCATCCTTGCAATACACAATGGCATTGCTCTTGACATACTTGGCGACGCGCCAGGCAAACAGCAGATCCGCCATTTCCTGCGCGCTCGGCGCGCGCTTGGTCACCACCTTGATGTCGGCCTGGGTGATGCGCGCATCGTCGGCGCTTTGCAGCAGCAGACCGCCACCGACCCGTTTGTAGTCGAAGACGGCGCCGGCAAGTTTGCCCAGCGGAACCACCAGGACGCGCAGGTTCTGCTTGGCGGCGAAAACCGCACGCGCTTCGGTGGTGATTTCGGGAGCAATGATCACTTCCGCGAACTGACCGGAAACTGCCTCGGCCGTTGCCTTGTCGATGGCGACGTTGAAGGCGATGATGCCGCCGAAGGCCGAGGTCGGATCCGTCTTGAACGCCTTGCGATAGGTCTCGAGTGCATTGGCGCCAACGGCCACGCCGCAGGGATTGGCATGCTTGACGATGACGCAGGCGGCCGGTGCGATGGCGGCATCGAAGGCCTTGACGCACTCCCAGGCCGCGTCGGCGTCGGCGATGTTGTTGTACGACAGCTCCTTGCCCTGGATCTGCTGGTAGCTGGCGATGCTGCCGGGCACCGTGGTCGTCTCGCGATAGAAAGCGGCCTGCTGATGCGGATTCTCGCCATAGCGCAGGGTCTCCACCTTGTCGAAGGCGAGTTGCAGCTTGTCGGGGAAGACGCCGGGCTTGTTCTCGGCATCGAGCGCGGTCAACCAGTTGGCGATCGCCGAATCGTAGCGAGCAGTGTGCGTAAAGGCCTTCTTGGCCAGCGCAAAGCGGGTCTGGTACGAAAGGCCGCTACCGGCCTTCAGTTCTTCCAGCACCGGCGCGTAGTCCTCGGGATCGGTGATGACGCCGACGCCGCCCTGCTCGTTGCCGTGGTTCTTGGCCGCAGCGCGCACCATGGTCGGGCCGCCGATGTCGATGTTCTCGATGGCGTCATCCAGGGTGCAGCCGGGCTTGGCCACTGTCTCGCGGAAGGGATAGAGATTCACCACCACGAGGTCGATCGCCGGAATGCCGTGCTGCGCCATCACCGCCAGGTGCTCGGGCAGGTCGCGGCGACCGAGAATGCCGCCATGCACCTTGGGGTGCAGGGTCTTGACGCGGCCGTCGAGCATCTCGGGGAAGCCGGTGTAGTCGGACACGTCAGTGACGTCGAGGCCGGCATCGCGCAACAGCTTGGCGGTGCCGCCGGTGGACAGGAGCTTGACCCCGAGCTGGGCCAGGCCGCGGGCAAAATCGACCGCGCCGCGCTTGTCGGAAACGCTGAGCAGCGCTTGTGTGACTTTCATGGAAACCTCGCAGGGATTAAAGCAGTTTGTGTTCGACCAACATGCGGCGCAGGGTGCCGCGGCTGATGCCCAGCATTTCGGCGGCGACGGTTTGGTTGCCGTCGGCCTGCTTCATCACGACTTCCAGCATCGGTCGCTCGACGCACTTCAGCAGCATGTCATAGACGGCATGCGGCGCCTGGCCGTCGAGATCGCGAAAGTAGCGATTCAGGGTCCGCCGCACGCAGTCGTGGATTTCGCTGCTCATGCGGCCTTCATTGCCTGGGAGTCGTCAGGATGGCGCAGGCGCTCATTGGCCGCGCCGTGCCCAAGGAAGAACTCGTCGGCGGCGGCCAGCTGTTCTTCCACCGTTTGCAGCTGGTTCATGGCGTGGCGGAAGTTCGCCGAACCGACCAGGCCCTTGGTGTACCAGCTGATGTGCTTGCGCGCGATGCGGACGCCGGTTTCCTCGCCATAGAAGGCGTAGAGCTCGTTCAGGTGGCCGCGCAGGATGTCATGGATTTCCTGGACGTCGGGGGGCGCCATCTCTTCACCGGTGGCCAGGAAATGCTCGATCTCGCGAAACAGCCAGGGACGTCCCTGGGCGGCACGGCCAATCATGACGCCGTCGGCGCCGGTGTAGTCGAGTACTTCGCGCGCCTTGCGCGGCGTAGTGATGTCGCCGTTGGCTATCACGGGAATCCTGACCTGCGACTTGACCAGCGCAATGGTGTCGTATTCAGCGTTGCCCTGATACTGGTCGGCGCGCGTGCGGCCATGGATGGCAATGGCACGCACGCCGGACTCCTGGGCGATGCGCGCGATGGTCGGCGCGTTGCGGTTTTCGCGATTCCAGCCGGTGCGAAACTTGAGCGTGACCGGAACCTCCGGCACGGCGGCCACCACGGCTTCGAGAATCTTCGCCACCAGCGCTTCGTTCTGCATCAGGGCCGAACCCGCCATGACGTTGCAGACCTTCTTCGCCGGGCAGCCCATGTTGATGTCGATGATCTGCGCGCCGTGGTCCGCGTTGTAGCGCGCCGCCTGGGCCATCATGGCCGGGTCGGCACCGGCGATCTGCACCGACACCGGATCCGCTTCACCCTCGTGGTTGGCGCGCCGACGCGTCTTGGCGCTGCCGTAAAGCAGGGAATTCGAGGTCACCATTTCCGATACGGCGAGGCCGGCGCCAAGCCGCTTGCACAGCTGGCGGAAGGGTCGATCCGTGACCCCGGCCATGGGCGCGACAAACAGCATGTTGCGCAACTGAAAGCCGAGGAATTCCATGTCGGGAAGGAAAGGGGAAAGGGAGTGTTTCGCGGAGGGCGCGATTTTAGCGCAAAGCGCGCAGCCCGATATCGACGCTTTTTATGGCCGACAGCCGTCGGATCAGGGCCAGGCGCGGGCGCCGAAGATCATTCGCCGGGCGACGAATCCGCGCAACGGGGGAAGGATGTCCATGGCCAGCAGGCCGGCGCCGCGCAAGGTCCGCAGCGGTCCGAATTCATTGCCGAAGCCATGGATCAGCAGGTCAGTGAACCCGATGGCGCCGCGCCGGTCCGCCATCCGCCCGCGGGCATAGGCAGCAAGCCGCTCTGGGGCACCGGGATCGTCGGCACCGCTCAAGCTGGTAGCAAGTTCCCAGATGTCGCGCAGGGCCAGGTTGAATCCCTGGCCCGCGACCGGGTGTAGGGTTTGCGCGGCATTGCCCAGCCAGACCTGGCGCGCGCCCACCGGGTGTGGGCGATAGCGCAAGCCCAGCGGGTAAGCCACGCGCGGCGTCGTCGCGAGGAAACGGTGCCGGTTGCCGAAACGCCGTTGCAAGAAGACGAGGAACTCCTCGTCGTCGAGCCCGCGCACCCAGTCCAGAATTTCGTCCTGGCAGGTCAGGACCACAGAATAACTATCCCCCAGGGGCAGTAGCGCCAGCGGACCCTCGCCGGTAAATCGTTCCCAGGCCACGTTGCGATGGGGTTCGGCCGTCCGCACATTGCACAACACGGCATGCTGCCCATAATCTCGCCGCTCGCCGGCATCGGGATCCACCGCGCCCTCAGCGTAGGCCGTCAGGGCAAAACCCGCCGTGTCGCCAGCGCCGACTTTGGTCTGTTCCCGGTAGGGAATTCCAGTCCGCGACAATGCGGCGTCCAGTGCGGAAATCACCTCACTTGCCGCCACCACCCAACCCAGGGCCTCCACACCCTGCTCCTCGGCGCGAATCAGGGTGCGGCCAAATCCATGACGCTGCGAGACATGGATGGTACGGATGGCAGTCGCCGAACTCGCTGGCCAGGCGCCCAGCCAGCCCAGGATCTGGCGCGCACCTTCCGATAGGGCGAGCACCCGGGCATCCTTGCGCACCGCGCTGCGGTCACGCGCCTCGAATATTTCCGCTTCCAGCCCATGCAAGCGCAGAGCCAGCGCGAGCGCCATACCCGCCGGCCCGCCGCCGACTATCGCAATTCGTCTGTCAGCCGTTTCGGGCATCGCGCATCAGGGCTTCGATGTCGGCGATTTTCTTGGGTGCATCAGCAGTGATGATTTCGCATCCGGCTGCCGTCACCACCGCATCGTCCTCGATGCGCACGCCGATGTTCCAGAAGGCCTTGGGTACGTCGTCGGCGGGACGCACATAGCAGCCGGGCTCGATGGTCAGCACCATGCCCGGAGCCAGCGGCGCCCAATGTTCGCCCTGCTTGTATTCGCCCGCATCGTGCACGTCCTTGCCCAGCCAGTGGCTGGTGCGGTGCATGTAGAAGCGCTTGTAACTCTCGGATTCGAGCACGGCGTCGAGCGAACCCGCCAGCAGCTTCATGTCGATCATGCCCTGGGCCAGCACCTTCAACGCCGCGTCATGGGGATCGGAGAAGTTGGCGCCGGGACGTACCGCCGCGATCGCCGCGGCCTGGGCATCGAGCACCAGGTCATATACATCCGCCTGCGGACCGCTGAAGCGACCGCCGACGGGGAAGGTCCGCGTAATGTCCGAGGCATAGCCACCGAGTTCGCCGCCGGCGTCGATCAACAGCAGGTCGCCGTCGCGCAGAACCTGGTCGTTGCCAACGTAGTGCAGCACGCAGGCGTTGGCACCGCCGGCGACGATCGGCGTATAGGCGGGGAATTCACACCCATGGCGCCGGAATTCGTGCAGCAATTCGGCCTCGACTTCGTACTCAATGCGTCCCGGCCTCGTGAAGCGCATGGCACGGATGTGAGCACCCGCAGATATCCGGGATGCACGACGCATGGTCTCAAGCTCATGCGGATCCTTGACCAGGCGCATCGCATCGAGCTCGGCGCGCACGTCGCGGATCGCCGCCGGCGCGCGCTTGCCGCTACGGGCTTCGCTACGCACCTTGTTGAGCGCCGCGGCGATGCGGGCATCCCAGCCGGCATCTTGGCCGAGCGAGAACCAGAGCGCCGGCTGGTCGGCGATCGACTCTGCCAACTTGGCGTCGAGCTCGCCGATCACGTGCGCCGCATCGAAACCGAAGTGTTCGCGGGCACCGTCCGGACCATGGCGAAAGCCGTCCCAGATTTCCCGTTCGGCATTCTTTTCGCGGCAGAAGAGGATCGATTTGAATTCCGCGGCATCGTGCCCCGCGACCAGGAGCAGCGCCGCTTCCGGCTCGCTGAATCCAGTCAGGTACTGGAAGTAGCTGTCGGCGCGATAGGGAAACTGGGTATCCCGGTTGCGCGCCATTTCCGGCGCGGTGGGAATCAGTGCGACGCCGCCGCCGGCCTCGCGCATGCGCTCGGCCAGCAAGAGTCGGCGCTGGTGATACGGTGACGAGGTGTCCTTCGCTACGGGCTGGCTGTCCATCGGCCGATTATAGCGAGCGCAATTCGTCATCCAGGACGCGCAGGCGCTCCGGCGTGCCGACATCGACCCAGCGACCGCCATGCAGTTCGCCGGACGCGCGACCGCTGGCCATCGCCAGGCGCAGCAGGGGCGCCAGCTTGGCAGACTGACCGCGCAGCACGTCGGCAAACAGCTGCGGACGATAGACCCCGATGCCGGAAAAGGTGAGCATCTCGCCCTCGCCGCCGAGGGCCGCGCAGTCGGTCCCAAGCACATTGCCATGCAGGCAAAAATCGCCACCGGGATGCTGGGGCGGATTGGGCACCATCACCAGATGTGCCAGATGATTCTCCGGCAGAACGCTACGGGCCCTCAGGGGCGACCAGTCGCAATAAATGTCGCCGTTCACCACCAGAAAAGGGGCATCGGTGCCGAGCAGGTGCAGCGCATTGGCAATGCCCCCGGCAGTTTCCAGCGCGCCGGGCGGCTCCGGAGAGTAGGCAATGTTCAGGTTCCAAGCGGAACCATCGCCGAGCAGGGCCTCGATCTGGTCGCCGAGGTGGGCGTGATTGATCACGATCTCCCCAAAGCCGGCGGCCGCCAGGCGCTCGATATGCCACACGATCAGCGGATGCCCGCCCACCGGCAGCAGTGGCTTGGGCGTGTGATCGGTCAGCGGACGCATCCTCTCGCCGCGACCGGCGGCGAGGATCATGGCTTTCACCGTGCGCCGCCCGCGAGTTGCCCAGCATCCATGGTGTAGCCGAGTACGGTGAGCTTGTCTTCGACCCGATCCAGCAGGTGGCGCAGGGGCGACAGCTCGGCGTAACGCTCGCAGGCCTTGCGCAGGTAGCGTGCGACCAGGGGCATGTCCCGCAGGTAGCCGTCCTTGCCGTCGCGATGCCAAAGCCGGGCGAAGATGCCGAGCACCTTGACGTGGCGCTGCACACCCATCCATTCGTAGGCACGAAAAAACTCGCCGAAATCCGCCGCGACAGGAAGCCCGGCCTTGCGTGCCTGTTCCCAATAACGGATCAGCCAGTCGAGCGCCAGATCCTCGTCCCATTCGATATAGGCATCCTTCAACAGCGACACCAGGTCATAGCTGATCGGGCCGTAAACCGCGTCCTGGAAATCGATGATGCCGGGATTTTCACCCTGCGCGATGTACATCAGGTTGCGGGAATGGTAATCGCGATGCACGTAGACCTTGGGCTCGGCCAGGTTTGCCGCCAGAATGCGGGCGAAGGCATCCTCCATGCCTTCCCGTTCGCTGACGGAGAGCTCGATGCCGTGGTGCTTCGCCAGGTACCAGTCGGGAAACAGGTCGAGCTCACGGCGCAGCAGCGCCTGGTCATAGGCAGGCAGGACATCAGGACGGCTGGCGAGCTGGATGCGCACCAGCGCGGATATAGCATCCGCATAAAGCTGCACTGCATTGTCGGCGGACATCGCCTGCAGGTAGGTGACGTTACCGAGGTCGGAAAGCAGCAAAAAGCCCCGTCCCAGATCCTCAGCCAGCACCTCGGGTACATGGACACCGGCGTCGCGAAACAGGGACTGCACCTTCAGCCAGGGACGGCAATCTTCGTTCGTGGGTGGGGCGTCCATGATCACGAAGCATTTTCCGTCACCACATCGGGCGCGAAAATAACGCCGGAAACTGGCATCGGCGGAAGCGGCTTCAAGCGAAAATTCGGCGCCCGACCAGAGCCCGTCGAGCCAGTGTTTGATCTGCTGCTGGCGTTCCATATGCGTGCCATTCGCGCCGCGCGAAAACACGCAAGAACTCAGTCAGGGAGCGCGTTTCACAGGGTTGAGGTGATAGAATACGCGATTCTAGCATCGGCCGGCTTTGCTCTTCCGGCGGGTGGCAGGCGATCTCCGGTAGCACCGCCTGGTCGCCAGCGTTGCGCCCACGGATTTGATTGGCATGCATTCTTCGCGTCGCGAAAAATTCGGGATCGCCCTGTTGCCCGTCCTGCTGCTGTCGGCTGGATCGGCAAGCGCCGAAACCTTGCCGCCACTGCGCATCAACCCGGCATTGCTGGGCGCAGGCACGCCGCCGGCCGCAACGCCGGCCCCGGCACCGTCGATGGCAACACAGCCCGCGCCGGCGGTGGCCTCGGCGCCGGTTCCGGTGCAGCCCGCCGCTTCGACACCACCGACTGCTGCCGTGACACCGCCGACGGCGGTTGCCATGCCCATCGTGACGCCGGTGGTGACGCCGCTCGCGGCGCCCGCCGCAATGGCCAACGTCAGCGCTGCCAAACCGGGCCCCAAGGTGGCACCGGTACCCTCGGTTGTGCAACTTGCCGCGCCAGCCTCGAGCGTGCCGGCTGCACCCAAACCGGCACCGGCGCCAGTACCCATCGGCGACACCAAGACTGAGCTCGCGCCAGCCCCGACCCGGCGCGATGGCCTGGCCACCGAGAGCGGCATCAAACCCGCCGAGCCACCGCTGGTGGCCGAGCGCCCGAGCCTTCCGCCCCTGTATTCGGCACACCTTGCGGCCGGCGAGTTGCCACAACCGACGCTGCGCGGCTCGCCTTCGCTCTCGCCCTATATGAAGCAGCCAGGCGACGAATTGCCAACCTTCATCAGCGCAGACCGCATCAGCGGCCGGAACGATGTCGAGGTCGTCGCAGAAGGCAGCGTCGAGATGCGCAAGCGCAACTCCACTCTGCTCGGGGAGCGTCTGGTGTATCGTCAGGCGGACGATGAAGTCGAAGCCACCGGCGACGTGCGCCTGTCGCGCGATGGTGATCGCATCAGCGGCCCGAGCATGAAGATGCGCTTGGGCGACAGCACCGGCGCGTTCGAGCAACCGAACTACAGCATTCGTCGCATCAAGGCCGGCTCTGCCGCAACACTCTGGACTGGCAGCGAGGAACGCGAGTCGAGTGCACTGACCACCGGCACGGGTGCGGCGACGCGCCTGGAGTTTGAAGGCGAGGGCAAGTACCGCTTGCAGGACGCAACCTACAGTACCTGCGCTCCAGCGGCCGGGCGCGACCCAGACTGGTTCGCCCGCACCGCGGATTTGCGTCTTGACTACGACACCGAACAAGGCACAGCGCGCGACGCGACCCTGTACTTCAAGGGTGCCCCTATCCTCTACTCTCCATGGCTAAGCTTCTCGCTCAACAACGAGCGCAAGAGCGGCTTGCTGACGCCGACCGCCGGCTCGACCAGTCAGGGGGGGGCCGAGTTCACCCAGCCCTTCTACTGGAACATCGCGCCCAACATGGACGCCACGATTGCGCCGCGCATCATGTCCAAGCGCGGCACGATGTGGAAGGGTGAGTATCGCTACCTGCAACCCGGCTATGCCGGAACGGTGGATGTGCATTACCTGCCGAAAGACAAGCTGGTACAGCGGTATCGAGGCAGCTATTCGGTGAATCACACCCAAAACCTCGGCTACGGTTTCTCCGGTGCACTCGCCCTCAACGGCGCGTCGGACGATACGTACTTCAGCGACCTCGCCAACGGTTCGTCGATGATCGCGCAGACCAATCTACTTAGGCAGGGCACCCTGAGCTACAGCGGCGGCTGGTGGTCGGCGAACCTCCTTGCCCAGAGCTACCAGACACTGCAGGATCCTTCGCTGCCGCGCGTCCTGGAACCTTACCGCCGCCTGCCGCAGCTGACGGTCGACGCCAATCGCTATGACCTGCCTTTCGGACTCAACTTCGGTTTCCGCGGCGAGCATGTCAATTTCCGCAACCCGGCCCTGGTCGAGGGACGCCGCATAACGCTCTATCCCCAGCTATCCCTGCCGCTGCAAACCGAAGTGATCAACGTCACGCCGAAGATCGGATTTCACTCCACCCGTTACTCGCTTGAGCGCCAGGCGGCTGGCGTGCCGAACAAGCTGACGCGCAATGTGCCGATCTTCAGCCTCGACTCGTCCGTGACTTTCGAGCGCAACCTGGACTGGTTTGGCGCCTCGTTGGTTCAGACACTGGAACCGCGCCTCTATTATCTGTATGTCCCCGAACGCGATCAACGCCTGTTCCCGGTGTTCGACACTGCCGTCAACGATTTCAACTTCGCCCAGATTTTCGGCGAGAACCGCTACGGCGGTGGCGACCGCATCGGCGATGCCAACCAGGCGACGGCCATGCTCACCTCGCGCCTGATCGATCCGCAATCCGGTGCCGAAACCCTGCGCGTTGCCTTTGGTCAGCGCTTCTACTTCAGTACGCAGAAAGTCGGCCTGCCGGGCGAAGTCTTGCGCAGCGACCGTCAGACCGACTTCCTGGCTTCGCTGTCCGGAAGAGTGCTGCCCAAGACCTACGGCGATGTCGGCGTCCAGTACAACCCCCGCCTGAACCGGATGGAACGCCTCAACCTCAGCGGGCGCTATCAGCCGGAACTCGGCAAGGTGCTCAGCGCCGGCTATCGCTATTCGCGTGACCAGCTGGGGCAGGTAGACATCTCGGGGCAATGGCCGATGTTCGGCGGCTGGCATGCGGTCGGTCGCTTCAATTACTCGACCAAGGACAAGCGCATGATCGAGTCCGTCGCCGGACTCGAGTTCGACGGCGGCTGCTGGGTCGGTCGCATCGTAATCCAGCGCCTCGCCACGCTGACGCAGCAGTCGAACACAGCCCTCTTCTTCCAGTTGGAGCTGAACGGCTTTGCCAAGGTCGGATCGAATCCGCTGGATATCCTGAAACGCAATGTTCCCGGCTATGGCCTGATCAACCAGCAGGGCAACGAGAGCCCGGGCGTGGCGCAATGAAGCGACTGATCCTGCTCGGCCTGGCCGCCGCCTTGCTGCTGGGACAGGCACAGGCACAATCTAGGCGCGCGCAGCCGATCGAGGTCGATCGCGTGATCGCCGTGGTCAATGACGAAGTAATTACCGCGTTCGAGTTGAAGACCCGGGTGGCGAGCGTCGAACGCCAGTTGCAGGGACAGCGAGCCCAGCTCCCAGCACGCGATGTGCTGGAACGCCAGGTATTGGAGCGCTTGATCACGGACCGGGTGCAACTCCAGTTCGCCCGGGAAACCGGCTTGCGCGTCTCCGACATCGAACTCGATGCGGCCATTCGTCGCATCGCCGACAACAACAAGTTGTCGCTATCGGAGTTTCGTGCCGTGCTGGAGCGGGATGGCATCGCCTGGGTCAAGTTCCGTGAGGAGATCCGCGAGGAGATCATCCTTTCCCGCCTGCGCGACCGCGAGGTGGAAAGCCGCATCATTGTCTCGGATGGGGAGATCGACAACTACCTGGCCAATCCGGAACAGGGCGATGTCGGCGCGCAGGAAGTCAACCTCTCGCACATTGTCATTCGCGTTCCCGAACAGGCCACGCCGGACCAGTTGATGCGGATTGGCGCACGCGCCCAGAATGCGCTCGATCAACTGCGCAAGGGTGACGACTTTGCCAAGGTCGCGGCGAGCTTTTCCGACGCACCCGATGCGCTTGCCGGCGGTGCCATGGGCATGCGCCCGCTCGATCGCCTGCCCGCACTCTATGCCGATGCCGCAAGGAAACTGAAGCCCGGCCAGCTCAGCGAGATCCTGCGCAGCCCGGCCGGATTCCACATCGTCAAGCTGGTCGATATGCGCGGCAATGCCGGCGCAAAGCCGTCCGTAGCGCTGAAACAGACGCGAGCGCGCCATATCCTGATCAAGGTCAACGAACTGGTATCCGAGACGGAAGCGCGGCGCAAACTTGTGGTGCTTAAGGAACGCCTCGACAATGGCGCCGACTTTGCCGAGTTGGCCAGGCTGAATTCCAACGATCTTTCCGCCGCGCGCGGCGGCGACCTTGGCTGGCTGTATCAGGGCGATACCGTGCCGGATTTCGAGAAGGCCATGGACGCGCTGAAGATCAACCAGATCAGCGAGCCGATCCAGTCGCCCTTCGGCTTCCACCTGATCCAGGTGCTTGAACGCCGCACCGAAGACGCCACCGCCGAGCGGCAGCGCCTGACCGCGCGCCAGGTATTGCGCGACCGCAAGTCCGACGAGGCTTACCAGGACTGGGTCCGGCAAATGCGCGACCGCGCCTATGTCGAATACCGCAACGAAGAACGCTGATCCGGTCATCGCGATCACATCCGGCGAACCCGCGGGAATCGGGCCGGA
>CAIVQO010000076.1 GCA_903908065.1 uncultured beta proteobacterium
GGCGCCCAGTTTCGGCGCCAAGATCCGCGCCGACTTCATCGCCGGCATGGGCAAGATCGCCGGCAAGTTCGTGATCATCCTCGACATCCAGAAGGTCCTGTCGGTGGATGAGATCGCCAGCCTGGCGAGCGTGGCCGACGGTGCCTCCGGCACCGCCACCGGAGGCTAAACCGTAGTCGCAGGGAGGAGGAAGCCATGAACCTGAAATCGATCCGCGTACGTCTGCTGTTGCTGTTCGCCTTGTTGGCGATTGGTCTGATCTGGCATCTGGGGACCGGGGTCAAGGACGACATGGTTTCCATGCGCGAGGGCAGCAGGCTGGCCGGCATCGGCGAGGTTGCCGTTGCCGCCAGCGCGCTGGTGCATGAACTGCAGAAGGAACGCGGGCTCTCGGCCGGTTACATCGGCTCCAAGGGCGAGAAATTCCGCGAGCAACTCGAGAAGCAGCGCCGCGATACCGATGCCAAGCGCAAGGCGATGCAGGAAGCCTTTGCTGCGCGCGCGGACGCCCTGCCCGAAAGCTATGCGCAAAACCTGCGCAAGGCCAACGACGCGCTGGCCGGGCTTGACGGCAAGCGCGCCGAAGTCAGCGGGCTCAAGCTCGCCGGCCCGGCATCCTTCGCCTTCTATACCGGCTCCATCGACAACTACCTGGCAGCGCTGTCGGCGGTGCTGCCAACCATCGGCGATGTCAGGATGCTGCGCGGCTTTTCCGCCTATTTCATGTTCCTTTCCGCCAAGGAATACGCCGGTCGCGAGCGGGCCACGGTCAATGGAATCTTCGCTGCCGGCCAACCGCAGACCGTTGCCCTGTTCCAGCGCCTGCAAAGCCTGATCACGGCCCAGGACCACTATCTCGCCCAGTTCCGCAACCTCGCCTCGGGCGAACCGATCAAGGCGCTGGATGCCCTGCTGGCATCGAAGCCGGCCCAGGACACCCTGCGCATGCGGAACATCGCCATCGAGCAGGCCTTCCTCGGCAATTACGACGTCGAACCGGCGACCTGGTTCGCCACCATTACGGCCAAGATCGACGCCATGAAGCTGATCGAGGATCAGCTGGCCACCGGCATCGCCAGCGCCGGAGCACAGCGGATTTCAGAAGCGCGCCTGGAGCTCGGAATCGGAACCGCCTCCACCTTGCTGCTGGTGGCCCTGGTGGTTGTGTTTGTACTGTTGCTGACCCGCATGTTGCGCGATGTTCATGACGTCGCGCAGTCGGCGCGTAGCCTGGCCGACGGCGACCTGCGCATCACGGTGAGGATTGACCGCAAGGACGAAATCGGCGAACTGCAGGACTCGATTGCTCGCACCGTGGAAAAGCTGGCCCACACCATCGGCGATGTGCGCCTGGCTGCCGATTCGCTGAACAGCGCCGCCAGCCAGGTCTCGGCCACCGCCCAGTCGCTGTCGCAATCCTCCTCGCAACAGGCCGCGGCGGTGGAACAGACGTCCGCCAGCATCGAGCAGATGGCGGCATCGATCAGCCAGAACACCGAAAACGCAAAGGTTACCGACACCATGGCCGCCCGCTCGGCGAAAGAGGCCAGCGTGGGCGGCGCGACCGTCAAGGAGACGGTCGAGGCGATGAATTCGATCGCCGGCAAGATCGGCATCATCGACGATATTGCCTACCAGACCAACCTGCTGGCGCTCAACGCCGCGATCGAGGCAGCGCGTGCCGGCGAGCACGGCAAGGGCTTCGCCGTGGTCGCTGCCGAAGTGCGCAAGCTGGCCGAGCGCAGCCAGGTCGCCGCGCAGGAGATCGGCCAGCTCGCGACATCGAGCGTGACGACAGCCGAAAAGGCCGGCCACCTGCTCGACGAGATGGTGCCCAACATCAAGAAGACCTCCGACCTGGTGCAGGAAATCGCCGGCGCCAGCCAGGAGCAAAGCGCCGGCGTCGGCCAGATCAACGGTGCCATGGGCCAGCTGAACAAGGCCACGCAGCAGAACGCCAGCGCCTCCGAAGAACTGGCGGCCACGGCTGAAGAAATGGGTGGTCAGGCCGCCGAGCTACAGGAACTGATGGAGTTCTTCAAATTGCCGCCGATGGCGGAACACGGGTCGGAAAGGGCCTACTGAGAGGAAATGTGATCGTGAAACGCGGCACCGCCATTCCGGTCTGGACACGCCTGGCAGCCCTGGTCGCCCTGATGATGACCGTGGTGCTGAGCGGAACCATTGCCTGGCAAAGCCGCATCAACCGCTCCCATGCCATCGAGCAGGCGGGCGACGTGGCGCGCAGCATCCACGAAATGACCATGGCCGGCCTGACCGGAATGATGATCACCGGCACCATCGGCCAGCGCGAAGTCTTCCTTGACCAGATCAAGGAACTCAGCGTGCTGAAAGACCTCACGGTGCTGCGCAGCGATGCGCTGAACGCCATGTTCGGCCCGGGCAAGGAACGCGCGCCTGATGCGCTGGAAAAGGAAGCCATCGCCAGCGGCAAGGAAATCCTGCGGGTGGAGCAGGATGAGCGACATGGCAGCTACCTGCGGGTGATCCGTCCGGTGCTGGCGTCGAAGAACTACCTCGGCAAGGATTGCACCACCTGTCATCAGGCCAATGAAGGCACCCCGCTTGGCGCGGTGAGCATGAAGATCTCGCTCGACAAGGTCGAATCGGCAGCGAGCGGATTCCTGCGCACCAGCGTGCTGATCGCGCTGCTGGTGTCGATTCCGCTGCTGGCCCTGCTTGCCTTCGGCATCCAGCGCTTCCTGCGCCAGGTTCTGGGAGGGGAACCGGCCTATGCGGTCGAGGTGATGCATCGCCTGGCCGATGGCGACCTCAGCGACACCATCGCGCTGCGCGCCGGGGACAAGGGCAGCCTGTTGTTCGCCATCCGCAAGACCAGCGAAAGCCTGGCCCGCATCATCCACGAAGTCCGCCAGAACGCCGACATGCTGGTCAATTCCTCGCAGCAGGTCTCGGCCACCGCGCAGTCCCTGTCGACGGCCTCGTCGGAGCAGGCGGCAGCGGTCGAAAAGACCACGGCGTCGATGGAGCAGATGACGGCAAGCATCAACCAGAACTCGGACAACGCCCGGGTTACCGACGCCATGGCCACCAAGTCCTCGACCGAAGCCGAGCAAGGCGGTGCGGCAGTCAAGGAAACCGTAGCGGCGATGAAAACCATCGCCGGCAAGATCGGCATCATCGACGACATCGCCTACCAGACCAATCTCCTGGCGCTCAACGCCGCGATCGAAGCAGCGCGCGCCGGGGTGCATGGCAAGGGCTTTGCCGTCGTGGCCGCGGAAGTCCGCAAGCTGGCCGAGCGCAGCCAGGTGGCCGCGCAGGAAATCGGCCAGCTCGCGGCGACCAGCGTGCAAACCGCCGAAAAAGCCGGCCTGGTGCTCGACGAGATGGTTCCCAACATCCGCAAGACGTCGGAACTGGTTCAGGAGATCGCCGCCGCCAGCGCCGACCAATCCGCCGGCGTGGGCCAGATCAATCACGCCATGGGCCAGCTCACCAAGGCCACGCAGCAGAACGCCTCTGCCTCCGAGGAACTGGCGGCCACCGCCGAGGAAATGGGCGGTCAGGCCGCGCAGCTACAGGATCTGATGGAGTTCTTCAAAGTCGGCGCCGGCAACACGGCGATGCAGGAGAGAAAGGCCTAGTCCCATGAACCACCCGCGCGAACTGAACGCTGAAGCGCCCTCGTTCACCGATGATGCGGTCAAGGGCTCATTGATCCTGATCGTCGACGACGTTCCGGCCAATCTCAGCGTGCTTGGCGACCTGCTGCACGAAGCCGGTTATCAGGTCAAGGCGGCCACCTCCGGTCGCGCGGCGCTGCGCTATGCGGTTCAGGAGCCGCAGCCGGCGCTGGTGCTGCTGGACGTGATGATGCCGGAGATGGACGGCTATCAGGTCCTCGCCAGCCTGCGCAAGGATCCGCTGACGCAGAACATTCCGGTGATCTTCCTAACTGCTCTGGACAACGCACGCGACGAAGAGCGCGGCTTCCAGCATGGTGCCGCGGATTACATCGCCAAGCCGATCAAGCCCGACGTGGTACTGGCCCGGGTGCGCAACCAGCTGCTGGCGCGCATCGCATCGAACTGGTTGCGTGACCAGAATGCCGCCCTGGAAGCCGAAGTGGCACGCCGCATGGAAGAGAACGAGCTGATCCAGGCAGCCAGTATCCGCGCCCTCGCCCACCTGGCCGAAACCCGCGATCCCGAAACCGGCAACCACATTCTGCGGACCCAGGGCTATGTGCGCCTGCTGGCGACCAAGCTGCAACAGCATCCACGCTTTGCGGAAACGCTCAACGACGCCTACATCAAGATGCTGGCGGACTCCGCACCGTTGCACGACATCGGCAAGGTCGGCATTCCCGATTCGATCCTGCAAAAGCCCGGCAAGCTGACGCCCGAGGAATGGGAGGTGATGAAGACCCACTCCAAGCTCGGCAGCGATGCCATCGAACAGGCCGAACGCGACATTGCCAGGCCGGTCGAATTCCTCGCCCTGGCCAAGGAAGTGGCCCACTGGCACCACGAGCGCTGGGATGGGCGCGGCTACCCGGACGGCCTGCTCGCCGAGGCGATCCCGATTTCCGCCCGCCTGATGACGATCGCCGACGTCTGCGATGCCCTGATCTCCCAACGCGTCTACAAGGATGCGATGCCGATCGAAAAGGTACGCGAAATCATCGCCAGCGAACGCGGCAAGCAGTTCGACCCCGATGCGACCGACAGCTTCCTGGCCAGCTTCAGCGAGTTTGCGGCGATCGCCGAACAATACAGCGACGGTTAGCGTGAAGCTTCCCCTGTCCCAGCCATCGCAAGGGCGGACCGGACTGGTCAGCGTGGTGCTCGGCTATGCGGCCTTGGGCACGTTGTGGATCCTGATATCGGACCGCGTGCTGGCTTGGCTGGTCACCGATCCGGCCCTGCTGGTGATTGCAAACACGCTCAAGGGCTGGGCCTTTATCGCCATATCTTCGCTGTTGCTCTATCTGGTGTTGCGGCGCAGGAGCGGCAGCGTCCCCATGCTGGCGCCGCACGCAGCGAGGTATCGGTCGCTGATGCTGCCCCTGACACTGGTCGGCATCACCGTTCTGGTAGCCACCGGCGGCGCCATCAAACTGCAACTTCGCCACCAATACGAGACCGAGGCGGCAAGGATCCAGTCGGTGGCCGAACTCAAGACGCGCCAGATCTCGGACTGGATGCAAGAGCGTCGGGGCGACGCCGAGTATCTGGCCTACGACCAGCGACTGGCGGCCAGCTATCTGCGCTGGAGCCGGCAGGGAGATCAGGCCAGCCGCACTGAACTGGTCGGACAGCTGCAGAGGTATCGCGCCAGCAAGGACTACGCAAGCGTGCTGCTGGTCGACGTGCAAGGGCGGGTCCTATGGGATTCGGAAAATGAAGCCACCCAGACCGAAAGCCCCCTGCTCGAAGTTGTGCGAAATGCCGTGGCCCGCGACGAAGTGGCCAACCCGCCCCCTTACCGTGATGCCAAAGGGCGCTTGCGCCTGGATTTCGTTGCGCCCCTCGCAATCTATGGCGGCCCTCAGGCGCCTGCCGTGATCCTGCGCACCGATCCCGAAAACAATCTCTTTCCTTTGCTCAAGACCTGGCCGGTTCCCAGCGTCAGTGCGGAAACCCTGCTCTTCCGTCGCAACGGCGACCAGGTGATGTACCTCAATGACCTGGCATACCAACCGGACGCGGCGGCGCGCTTCCAGGCCCCGATCGCCACGCCCCGGCTGCTGGCGGCGCAGGTCCTGCGCGGCGAGATCCAGCCTGCGCGCCTGTTCGAAGGCGAAGACTATCGCGCCGTTGCCGTGCTCGGCGTGGTACGTGCGGTGCTCGGCACCGACTGGTTCCTGATCGCCAAGATGGATAGAACCGAGTTCTACGCCCAGGGCTGGCGCGATAGCCTGTGGATTGCCCTGGCCGGCCTGCTGACGGTCCTCATGATCGCCAGCGGCGCCTTTGTCTGGCGCCAGCGCCAGTATCTGCGGGACAGCGTGCGGGAACGGGAGATCCAGGCCGAGCGACTGCACACCCTGGAACTGTTCGACAATCTGGCGCGCAGTTCCGATGACGTCATCTACGTCAAGGATGCCGAAGGACGCTATGTCCTATTCAATCCGGCCGGATGCCGCTTCTTCGGCCGCGAGGAGGCCGATGTGCTGGGCAAGACGGTCGATGCCCTGCTACCGCAAGCCGAGGCGGAGGCCGTCAATGCCCTCGACAGGCAGCTGCGGGCGGGCAACCAGACGCTGACGGTAGAAGAAAGGCTCAGCGCATCCGGTGGTCCGCGCGTCCTGCTGTCGACCAAAGGCCCCCTGCACGACACCAATGGCGAGGTGGTGGGCACCTTTTGCGTGGCGCGCGACATCACCCAGCGCAAGCAGATGGAACTGGAACTCAAGGCGACCGCGACTTCGCTGCGCGAGTCGCTGTCCACCGCCCAACTGCTGGTCGAATCCTCACTGGATGCCGTGATCGGCATGGATCAGGACGGGTGCGTGACGACCTGGAATGCGAGTGCCGAGGCCTTGTTCTGGTATCCGGCGGAGAAAGCCCTGGGCCAGGAATTGGGTGACCTGATCGTACCTTCGGGCTTACGCGAGCGGCACCGCAACGGCCTCAGGCGATTTGTCGAAACCGGCGAACGGCATGCCATAGGCAAACGCCTCGAACTGGTGGCGATGCGATCGGATGGCCACGAGTTCCCGGTTGAGCTGACGATCGGCGCCCTGAATGATGGCGAACGCCACCTGTTTACCGCCTACATTCGCGACATTACCGAGCGCAAAAACTCCGAAGCCATCCTCAAAGCCTCGGAGCGCCGCTTTCGCGATCTGGTCAATACCACCGACGGCATCGTTTGGGAAGCCGATGCCGAAAGCTTCGTATTTACCTTCGTCAGCGAACAGGCCGAACGCCTGCTGGGTTACACGGCAGAGGAATGGACGCGTCCCGGCTTCTGGCTTGAACACATGCACCCGGACGACGTCAGCTGGGCCCCGCGCTATTGCACCGAGCGCACGGCACGCATGGAACCCCACAAGTTCGAATATCGTCTGATCGCCCGCGACGGCCGCACGGTGTGGCTGCACGACACGGTCACGGTGGTCGAACAGGACGGCAAGCCGCGCTGGCTGCGCGGCATCATGCTCGACATCACCGAACGCAAGCAAGCCGACGAAATGCTGCGCAAGCTATCGCTGGCCGTGGAACAGAGTCCGGAAAGCATCGTCATCACCAACGTCAAGGCCGAGATCGAATACGTCAATGAAGCCTTTGCGCGCACAACGGGCTATGACCGCTCGGAGATCGTCGGCAAGAATCCGCGCCTGCTGCAATCCGGTCTGACGCCGCCCAAGACCTATGCCGACATGTGGCGCTCGCTGGCGCAGGGAAAGCCATGGAAGGGTGAGTTCTTCAATCGGCGCAAGAGCGGCGAAGAGTATGTCGAGTTCGCCATTGTGACGCCGATCCGCCAGGCCGACGGCGCCATTACACACTATGTGGCGGTCAAGGAAGACATTACCGAAAAGCGGCGGGTTGGCCGCGAACTGGACGAACACCGGCACCACCTCGAGGAACTGGTGACCAAACGTACCGCGCAGCTCGAGGAGGCCAGGGAGAAGGCCGAGGCGGCCAACGTCGCCAAGAGCGCGTTCCTCGCCAACATGAGCCACGAAATCCGCACGCCGATGAACGCCATCGTCGGCCTGACGTACATCCTGCGACGTACCCAGCCAACCCCGGAGCAAGCTGACAAGCTGGCCAAGATCAACGAAGCGGCCGAGCACCTGCTATCCATCATCAATGACATCCTCGACCTATCGAAAATCGAGGCGGGCAAGCTCGCGCTCGAACAAACCGATTTCTCGTTGTCCGCGATCCTTGACCATACGCGTTCGCTGATTGCCGAACCGGCCCGTGCCAAGGGCATTGCCCTCGATGTCGAATGCGAAGGCGTTCCGGCCTGGCTGCGCGGTGACCCGACGCGCCTGCGTCAGGCCTTGCTCAACTATGCGGGGAATGCGGTCAAGTTTACCAAGCAGGGCACCATCACCCTGCGCGCCAAGCTGCTGTCTGACAACGAAGACGGCGTCCGCATCCGCTTCGAAGTCCAAGACACCGGTATCGGCATTCCCGCAGATCAGCTGTCCAACCTGTTCCAGGCCTTCGTCCAGGCTGATGCCACCACCACGCGCACGTATGGCGGCACCGGGCTGGGCCTCGCCATCAGCCGTCGCCTGGCCTACATGATGGACGGAGATTCCGGGGTCGAGAGCGAAGTCGGCAAGGGCAGCACCTTCTGGTTCTCGGTGCGGCTGCAGCACGGGCACGGCATCGTTCCGGTTTTGCAGGCCGAAGGGGTACGCGAGGAAGACAGCGCGGAGTCGCGCTTGCGGCGAAGCCATTCCGGCGCACGGCTTCTGCTGGCGGAAGACAACGCGGTGAATCGCGAAGTCGCGCTCGAGTTGATCTATGCCGCCGGCCTGACCGCCGACACTGCGAAAACCGGACGCGAGGCGCTGGCCAAGGCATCGAACATCGCCTACGACTTGATACTCATGGATGTACAAATGCCGCAGATGAACGGACTCGATGCAACGCGCGCAATTCGCGCCTTGCCTGGTCACGGTGCGGTTCCGATTCTGGCAATGACGGCCAACGCCTTTACCGAGGACCGTCAAACCTGCATGGAGGCAGGAATGAACGACTTTATCGCCAAGCCCGTCAATCCGGAGCTGTTTTATGCAGCGCTCATGAAGTGGCTTCCGACCCCGGCCGCAAAACCCTCGGAAGCCGCGGTTGCGCCTGCTCCCGCCCTCAGCGACGAGGATCGCCGGCGCCACCTGGCCAGCATTCCCGGCCTCGATCTGCCGGTCGGCCTGGCGACCATGCGGGGTAACGTTGCCAAGTACACCCGTCTGCTGAACCTGTTCGCCGAGGGGTACCACGGCCATGCCGAACAGATTTTCGCCATGCTGGCCTCGGGCCAGCTGGAGGCGATCGAGCCGATCGTCCATTCCCTGCGCGGCGCTTCGGGAATGCTGGGGGCGACGCGGCTTTCGGACACGGCCAACAAGGTTCTCGTGGCCCTCGAAAACGATGCCGGAGCCGAGGAAGTCGGAAGCCTTTGCGCGTCGCTGACGGAAGACCTGTCGAAGCTGATCGAGGGCATCCGCCAGCACGCCGCCAACGATCCGCTGGAGAGCATCATCCCGCCGACGCCTGCACGTTACGCGGAAATTTTGGCGCGCCTGGAAACCCTGCTGGAACAGGGCGACATGGCGGCAAGCTATCTGGCCAAGGACGAGGCTGAAACCCTGCAAACCATACTAGGCGCCTCGGCCGCCACGCTGCAGGCGCGAATCGATGCTTTCGATTACGAAGCGGCTGCCACGACGCTGAGGGAATTTCGGCAGCAAGCCACGGCAGCGGCCTGACGACGACGCGGCGGGAAAGCTACGGAGGTTCAGCCTTCCTTGCCGGGAAGGTTCTTGCCGGCAAGGCTGTTGCCGGGCATGAACTCCATGGTCAGGCGCACCAGTTCCGCGATCGACCCAGCCTGTAACTTCTGCATGATCAGATGACGGTAGGTTTCGGCGGTACGCTGGCTGATACCCAGTTCATGGGCGATGACCTTGGTCAGCTTGCCTTCGAAGACGCCTTCCAGCACTTCGCGTTCGCGCGGCGTCAGCAGCGACATGCGCTCGCCGATTTCGCGGCTGCGGGCCTGCAACTCGGAGCGCTGCTTGTCGATGCGCAGGCCGTCCTGGATGCGGTCGAGCAGGCGTTGGGTGGAAAACGGCTTCTGGAAGAAATCGAGTGCCCCGCCGCGCATGGCGCGGACTACGGAAGGCACTTCGGCGTAGCTGGAAATGAAGATGATCGGCAGGTCGATGCCCTGATGGCGCAGTTCGTCCTGCAACTCCAGCCCGCTCATTCCCGGCATGCGCACGTCGGTGACGATGCAACCGGCGAGATCCGACAAATCCTGCTTGAGGAAACTCTGGGCATCGTTGAATACGGCATAGGGGAGCGCCACCGACTCGACGAGATCGACCAGCAAGAAGGTAATGACCGGGTCGTCATCAATGAGATAGACCTTCGGTTGCGGGCGGCTGGGTTTCTTAACTTGCATCGATTGGCCGAATCCTTAAAGCCTTGTGGCGGAAACGTGATGAAGCATGAGGTGGCTCAGCATGCAAACCTACGTAGATACCGCAGTTTGTAGCGTAATTTCCGGATGCACAAGCTCGGGTCGCTTTGAGAAGATAGCCGAAAGAGTTTGAATCGTTTTATTTATTTGAGGCGCATTGTAGCTGCGTTTGGGCTTGCCGTGGGAGTCGGAATTGTCAAAAACTTCAACGGCCCCGGCGCTCTCCGAGACCCATGGCCGCCAACGAAAACGCTGAAATCAGCACTGCCGAGTTTGCCCAGTTCCAGCGCCTGATCTACAAGATCGCCGGAATCAGCTTGGCCGACTCGAAAAAGATCCTGCTCGCCGGTCGCCTCGGCAAGCGGGTGCGCCATTTCAACCTCAGCAGCTTCGGCGAATACTATCGAATGGTCTCCAGCGGCAGCGAGCCGGCCGAGCTGCAGACCATGGTGGACCTGCTGACCACCAACGAAACCTACTTCTTCAGGGAGGAAGCCCATTTCGACTTCCTCAAGGACGTGATACTCGCGGATCACCCGGCGCATATCCCCTTCAATATCTGGAGCGCCGCCTCGTCGACCGGCGAGGAAATTTATACGCTGAGCTTCGTCCTCGCCGATACCCTGGGCCTGGATGCTCCTTGGCAGGTAACCGGTTCGGACATTTCGACCGCCGTCCTGGCCACAGCCGAACGCGGACTGTATTGGCTGGACCGCACCCGCGGCCTGCCCCAGTCCTACCTCAAGCGCTACTGCCTGAAGGGCGTGCGCAGCCACGAAGGCAGCTTCATGATCGCGCCCGAGATCAAGCGCCATACCCGCTTCCTCCAGGTCAACCTGAACCAGACGTTGCCGAAGCTTGGCAAATTCGACGTCATCTTCCTGCGCAACGTGATGATTTATTTCGATGCCGACACCAAGCGACAGGTGGTGGCACGGCTGGTCGAACAACTGGTTCCCGGCGGCTACCTGATCGTCGGCCATTCCGAAAGCCTCAACGGCATCAACGATCGGGTCAAGCCGGTCAAGCCCACCATCTATCGACTTCCCCACTGATCATGGCAGCCAAAATCAAGGTTCTGATCGTCGACGATTCCGCGGTCGTGCGCCAGGTAAACCGGGAAACCATCGAGCGCGAGGCCGACATGGAAGTGATCGGCGTCGCCTCCGACCCGATCTATGCCCTGGAAAAAATGAAACTCCAGTGGCCGGACGTGCTGGTGATCGATATCGAAATGCCGCGCATGGATGGCCTGACCTTCCTCAAGAAGATCATGAGCGAGCATCCGACGCCAACCATCGTTTGCTCCTCACTGGCTGAAAAGGGGGCGGCAGCGACCATGGAGGCCCTGGCGGCCGGCGCGCTGGCCATCATCACCAAGCCCAAGATGGGGGTGAAGCAGTTCCTCCAGGATGCCGGCGACGACCTTGCCAGCGCGGTTCGCGCTGCGGCACGGGCCAACATGAGCCACATGGCGCGACGTCCGACCGGCTTCCAGCCGCCGCCGAAACTGACCGCCGATGCGATGCTGGCGGCGCAAGCCGCCAGTTCCCGCGCCATGGCCGAAACCACTGATCGCGTGGTGGCGATCGGCACCTCGACCGGCGGCACCCAGGCCCTGGAAGCGGTGCTCACCCGCCTGCCCAACGTCGGCAGCGGCATCGTCATCGTCCAGCACATGCCGGAAAAATTTACCGCCATGTTCGCCGACCGCCTCAACAGCCTGTGCAAACTGGAGGTTCGCGAGGCGAAAAATGGCGATCGCGTGATCTCCGGGCGAGCCCTGATCGCGCCCGGCGGCCGTCACATGATGCTGCGGCGCAGTGGCGCCCAGTACTACGTCGAGGTCGCCGATGGGCCGCTGGTCAATCGCCACAAACCTTCGGTGGACGTCCTGTTTCGTTCCGTGGCCCAGATTGCCGGGCGCAATGCGCTGGGGGTGATCATGACCGGGATGGGCGACGACGGCGCGCGCGGCCTCAAGGAAATGCACGACGCGGGCGCGCGGACCGTTGCCGAGGATGAATCGACCTGCGTGGTGTTCGGCATGCCCAAGGAAGCGATCAAGCTGGGCGCGGTTGATCGGGTGGTGCCGCTCGATTCGATTCCTGCCGAGATCATTTCCTACGGTTGACCTGCGCGGAGACCCATCATGCCCGGCCCGTTGATCCACGATCCCAAGGAACTTGAGCGTCGCTCGCGCAACATCAATCCCGGCGGCTGGGCGGTGGAAACCGAGCGCCCGATCACCACCCTGCTGGGATCCTGCGTTGCGGTATGCCTTTACGATCCCAAGCTGCGAATTGCGGGCATGAACCATTTCCTCCTGCCCAGTCGCTCGAAAACCGCCAGCGACGACACCGACGTGATCATGGCCGGCGACTACTCGATGGAAGTCCTGCTCAACACCATGCTGAACAAGGGTGCGGCCAAACAACGCATCGTCGCCAAGGCCTTCGGTGGCGGAACAATCGTCACCTCGATCCTGATGGCGATCGGCCAACGCAACGCCGAGTTTGCCAAGGAATGGCTGGATCGGGAGGGTATTCCCCTCGCCGCGCAGGACTTCGGCGGCGCCTGGTCGCGCAAGGTGCTGTTCACCCCGGATACCGGCGATGCCTACTGCCGCAGGCTGCCGATCAGCCAGCCCGACGTGCAGCAGGTCGTCAGTGCGGAAAGAGACTACGAGCAGTCGCTGATCAAGCCCAGCCGGCCGAGCGCCGAAAAGAAGATCGAACTGTTTTGAGGCCGACCACCATGAACACGAGCGCATTCTCCCCGCCTTCCACTCCCGGTCCGGCCCAGGCCATGGACGTCACGGCCATCCTGGCCAGTGTCACCGCGGCAGCGGAAAGCGGAAACCTGGTGTTCCCCACCACGGCCGAACTTGCGCTGAAGGTGCAGCGACTCATCGACGATCCCGATTGTTCGATCGACAGCCTCGCGAAGCTGGTGCAGGCCGATCCCGTGCTCGCCGCACGCGTGGTGGCGGTGGCGAATTCAGTGATCTACAACCGCTCCGGACGTGGCGTGGCGGATGTCCGCAGTGCCGTCTCGCGCCTCGGCCTCAACACGCTGCGCGTGCTTGCGGCGTCGGTCGTGGTGCGGCAAATGGAGGGCATGGCCGGAACGCCTGCCCACCGCAAGCTGGCAATCGCATTGTGGGAACACACTGCCCACGTCGCCGCCCTGGCGCAGGTCATCGCGCGCCGGGTAACCCACGTCAATCCGGATACCGCATTCTTCGCCGGGATCATCCACGAAATCGGCGGCTTCTACCTGATCGCCCGCGCCGGCGCCTATCCGGGACTTCTGGAGTCTGCCCATGGCAGCCTGCTGGCCTGGGACGAAGGCGGCGCCGCCGATGTCGGTCGTGCCGTGCTGAAGCACCTTGGCGCGCCCGCCGCAGTGATCGAGGCGATCGAAGGGATGTGGCAAGGCTACCTGGCGATGCCGCCCCAGTCCCTGGCCGACACCCTGTTGCTGGCCGACCTGCTGGCACCCGTCGAATCGCCGCTTTCCCAACTGGCCGGCAACGGCCGCGAAGGCACCCAGGTGGACATCGACGTGGCAATCGACGACCAGACCCTGACCAGCATCCTCGACGAATCGAAAACCGAAGTGGAATCCCTGATCGCCGCCTTGCGCGCCTGAGACCGCTTCCAGCCTGGAAAACCGACCATGTCCGAACTGCTCAAGAACGTCGATGCCCGTACCCGACTCGCGGGCACCAACAAGCTGGAAATCCTGCTTTTCTCGCTGGGCACGGATTCCCGCACCGGTCGGCGCGAAACCTTCGGCATCAACGTATTCAAGGTGCGCGAGGTGATGAATACGCCGCCGATCACCGCCGCTCCGGAAATGAATCCGGCCGTAATGGGCATGGTCAGCCTGCGTGGCGCACTGGTGCCGGTAGTCGACCTGGGCGACTATGTCGGCATCAGCAGCGACTCGCAACGCAAGGTGATGATCGTCACCGAGTACAACCATCACACGCAGGGCTTCCTGGTCGAGGCCGTGGATACCATCCTGCGCGTCGATTGGGCCCAGATGCGCGTGCCCCCGGAAATGCTCAGCAACAACCTCGGCGGCCTGGTGACGGCGGTCACCGAACTCGAAGACGGCAGGCTAGTGATGCTGCTCGACGTCGAACGCATCCTGGCGGAAACAGTCAAGCCTGACGACAGCATGTTGTTCTCCAATATCGCCCCGCTCGACCGGCAGGACTTGATGGTGCTGTATGCCGACGATTCCTCGGTGGCGCGCAACCAGATCCAGCGGACCCTGGATGCGCTGGGCGTTCGCTCTACCGGCGCCGTCAATGGCCGTGCCGCCTGGGATGAACTGCGTCGCATCGCCGACCACGCCGAACGCTGCGGCCGGCCCGTTCGCGACTTCCTGCAGGTCGTTCTTACCGATGTCGAAATGCCGGAAATGGATGGTTACCTGCTCACCCGTTCGATCAAGGGCGACCCGCGCTTCAACGGCATTCCGGTGCTGATGCATTCGTCGCTGTCGTCGACCTCCAACCAGCAACTGGGGCAGTCGGTCGGTGTCGATGAATACATTCCGAAATTCGAACCGCAGCGCTTGTCCGAGGCCCTGGTCAGGCTGCTGGTCGGCAAGACCGCGGAGCCCGGCGCCAATCAGGTGGCCGGTGGTCAGGCCCGTGGCACGCAGCTCGCCATGTCGCCGCCCTCGCTGCTGGACAGCGTTGACGCCCGCACCCGGCTCGCCGGTTCCAACCGGATGGAAATCCTGTTGTTCTCCCTCGGGACCCATGAGTTGTTCGGCATCAATGTGTTCAAGGTAAGGGAAGTCAGCGAAACTCCCGACATCACCCGGACGCCCAACATGCCCGATGGCGTCGAGGGCCTGATCAGCCTGCGCGGCTCGGTGATTCCGGTGATCTCGCTGTCAACGGTGATGAAGCTCGCCGACGCGCCCCCCGGATTGGGCAGCGCCATGATGGTGGCCGAATACAGCAAGCGCAACCTGGGTTTCCTGGTGCATGAAGTCGATCGAATCATTCGCGTCGATTGGGAAAAGGTGCGCGCCCCGGACAGCCTCGCCGGCGGCGCCGACACCTACATCTCGGCAGTGACCGAACTGGCCGACGGCCGGCTGGTGTCCATCCTCGACGTTGAGCAGATCCTGGCCAATACCTTCGGCGAGTCGGAGGTTGGCCAGATCGAGCAGATGGCAGGTGGCGAAACCATGAATGTCTTCTTCGTCGACGACTCGGTGGTGGCGCGCAAGAAGATTGCCGAAGTGCTGGACAAGCTCGCCGTCAATCACAAGTTTGCGCAGAACGGCCTCGAGGCCTGGACCCGCCTCTCTGGCTTGGCGTCCCGCGCCCAGCAAACCGGGAAGTCGCTGCACACGGAAATCGACCTGATCCTGGTCGATGCCGAAATGCCCGAAATGGACGGCTATGTGCTGACCCGCAACATCAAATCCGACAAGCGTTTCGATGGCATCCCGGTGGTGATGCATTCATCGCTTTCGTCCCAGGCGAACCATGCCATGGGGCGTAGCGTGGGCGTCGATGCCTACGTGGCGAAATTCGATGCCGAAGCGCTGTCGCAGACTTTGCGTGCACAATTGACGCGTCGCGCAAACTCATAGAACAAGGAGAACCCCATGGCAACTGACCCGACAAAACTCAAATTCCTGGTGGTCGACGATTTTTCGACCATGCGCCGCATCGTGCGCAACCTGCTCAAGGAGCTGGGCTATACCAACGCAGACGAAGCGGAAGACGGCGCCATCGCCCTGCAGAAGCTCAAGGCCGGTGGCTTCGACTTCGTCGTCACCGACTGGAACATGCCCAACATGGATGGCCTGACCTTGCTGCAGTCGGTCCGTGCCGATCCCGTGCTGAAAGACCTGCCGGTACTGATGATCACCGCCGAAGCCAAACGCGAAAACATCATCATGGCGGCCCAGGCCGGCGCCTCCGGCTATATCGTCAAACCCTTCACTGCCGCCACGCTCGGCGAAAAGCTGGGAAAGATCTTCGAAAAGCTAGGCTGGACCACCGCCTGATCGGCCGCAGCCATCCGCCTCGACACGCCCAACCGCCGACGACCAACGATCAGAAAGCGCAACGATGAACCTTCCCAGCATGCCTGATGACGGCAAGGACTCCGACGACCTGCAAGCCTTGTTCGACAGCGTTGCGGCAGCGGTCGTGCCGCCCGTCGCAGCTCCGGCCAACTCCGGTGGTGATTCTGCCGACTTGCAAGCCCTGTTCGACAGCGTGGCCGCCAGCGTCGCACCCGCTGTCACCAGCCCGGCCGATGATGCGGGCGGCGATTCCGATGAATTGCAGGCCCTGTTCGACAGCGTCAGCAACAGCGCAAGCCCGGCCGTCGCCGTGGCGCCCGCGCCGACTTTCGATGCCGCGTCGCAGGAAGTCGTATTCAACCGCCTGGGCAATCTGGCGCGGCAGCTTCACGACAGCCTGCGCGGCCTCGGCATGGACAAGCTGATCCAGGAATCGGCGCAACAGATCCCAGACGCCCGCGAACGCCTCGATTACATTGCAAAAATGACCGAGCAGGCAGCATCGCGGGTGCTAAATGCCACCGACATCGCCAAGCCGATCCAGGACGGGCTGATTGCCCAGTCGCGCGCAATGTCCGAACGCTGGGAGCGCATGTTCTCCAACCAGCTTACGGTGGATGAGTTCAAGCAGCTCGCCGCCGATACCCGCGGCTATTTTGCCCAGGCCCCGGGACAATTGAAGCTGACCAATGACCAGTTGATGGAAATCATCCTGGCACAGGACTTCCAGGACCTGACCGGCCAGGTGATCAAGAAGATCGTCGAACTGGTACAGGGAATGGAAACCCAGCTTCTGGCCGTGCTGCTGGAAGCGATGCCCGCCGAACGCAAACTCGACGCGCCGGAAGGCCTGCTCAACGGCCCGGTCATCGGCGGTGAGGGCCGCCGCGACGTCGTCACCAACCAATCGCAGGTCGATGACCTGCTGGAAAGCCTGGGCTTCTAACCGGAAGCTGCCAAGGAGCGC
Source organism: uncultured beta proteobacterium (assembly GCA_903908065.1). GTDB lineage: Bacteria > Pseudomonadota > Gammaproteobacteria > Burkholderiales > Rhodocyclaceae > Sulfuritalea. The sequence goes on from CAIVQO010000076.1 coordinate 17,195, forward strand.
GCCATGAGCGGATTTGAAGGAATGGAAGACCTGCTGCAGGATTTCCTGGTCGAAGCAGGCGAACTGCTTGCCGGCGTCGACAACAAGCTGGTCGACCTGGAACAGAGCCCGGACGACCATACCCTGCTCAACGAAATCTTTCGCGGTTTCCACACCATCAAGGGCGGCGCAGGGTTCCTCAATGCCACCGAACTGGTGACGCTGTGCCACCTGACCGAAAACCTGTTCGACAAGCTGCGCAACAATCAGATGAGCCTGACGCCGGAGATCATGGACGTCATCATGGCGGCCACCGCCGGGGTGCGAGGCATGTTCGACACCCTGGAGCGCGGCATGCAACCCAGCGCCGCCGATCCGGCGGTGATTGCCGCACTGAAGCAGGTGCTATCTGGCAATGCGCCAGCTCCGGCAAATGCCACTACGGCGGCGGCTCCGGCGGCCGTGGCACCGATGGTTGCATCCGCCTCCGGTCCCGACTGGAACACGATGTTCCAGGCGGTGGTCGGCAAACCGGGTGTTCCCGACGCAAGCCTTGCGGCAACGCCTGCAGTACCGGTTCCGGCGATGAGCCACGAGGTGGTCGGAGTCCCGGCGGAACAGGTCATTGCCGCGGCCGTCGGCCGCCGCGCCACCGACAAGCCCGGGGCCACCGCTCCTGCCGGACGTCGCGACAGCGAGAAAAGCCGTGACACCTCGATCCGCGTCGATACGGCCCGCCTCGACCAGGTCCTCAACCTGTCCGGCGAAATCGGCTTGACCAAGAACCGGCTCAACGCCCTGCGCTCCGAGATCCTCAACGGCCATACCGACACCGAGACCCTGCATGCCCTGGACCAGGCCGTCAGCCAGCTCGACCTGCTGGTCTCCGACATGCAGAACGCGGTCATGAAAACCCGCATGCAGCCGGTTGGCCGCCTGTTCCAGAAGTACCCACGCATCGCCCGCGACCTGGCCCGCAGCCTGGGCAAGGATGTCGAGCTGGAACTGGTCGGCGAAGACACCGAAATCGACAAGACCATGATCGAGGACCTGGGCGACCCGATCATCCACCTGATTCGCAATGCCGTCGATCACGGTGTCGAGTCGACGGAAGAGCGGCGCGCCGCCGGCAAGCCCGAAAAGTCCCATGTGCGCCTCGAAGCCCGGCAAGAAGGCGACCACATCGTGATCCTGATCAACGACGACGGTCGCGGCATGAATGCGGAAAAGCTGCGCGCCAAGGCCCTGGAAAAGGGCTTGATCTCCGTCGACCAGGCCAACGTCATGGACGAGCGCCAGAGTTTCGAACTGGTCATGCTGCCCGGCTTTTCGACCAAGGATGTGGCCTCGGACGTTTCCGGCCGGGGGGTCGGCATGGATGTGGTGAAAACCAACATCCAGAAGCTGAAGGGCAGCATCGACATCCGGTCCACGCCGGGGCGCGGTTCGACCTTTGTCATTTCCCTGCCGCTGACACTGGCCATCCTGCCGGTCCTGCTGGTGCAGCTCGAACAACAGCCCTTTGCCGTGCCGCTGTCGATGGTGCGCGAGATCATCCCGATCCGCGCCGAGGCAGTCCAGGAAATCGGCGGCCGCGCCACCATGGTGGTGCGCGGCGAAGTCATGCCGATGTACCCGCTCAACCACCTGCTCGGCTGGAATGCCAAGCGCCCGCCGGCGTTTGGCGTCCTGATGCAGGGCATCGACCAGTCTTCGTTCATCCTCGCCATCGACGGCTTCATGGGGCGCGAGGATGCCGTGGTCAAGTCGCTCGACGACTTCCGGCCGAAGGGGGTATCCGGCGTAACCACCCTGTCCAACGGCAAGATCGTGCTGATCCTCGACATGAAGGAACTCTTCGCCATGACCGGAAGCGGGCGCGGCGTGCCGCGCTCCGTCTTCCTCCTGCCCCAGGACCAAGCGGCCTGAGGTGCCCGGCACGAACGATCCTGCCCGCGACGCCAGCCTCTGGTTCGCCCGGGTCGCCGGGAAGGCCACGTCGCCCATGCCTTTCGAGGCCGACCTGCCGGCGCGGCCAATGGCCAGCCTGGCCGCATTCGTCGCCCGTGTCCTGGCCGAAGAGCGCGAGCTGCTGCTGCTGGTACCCGGCGACGATGTCTTGCCGGAGCTTTCCGCCGCCGTCGATCTCGCGCTGCGCCCCCTCTGCCTGATCCTGCCGCAAGCCGAATTCGCCACCGGAATCGCGCTGCGCGCTACCCTGCTGCTGCTCAAAAGTCGGCTCTGGCGGGACGGCGATGACAGCCGCGACGTGGCCTGGACAAGGCAGCGTTGCCGCCTGGAAGCGAATGCCGAGCTCTGGCAACGGGCGCAGGCCTGGTTGTCCTCGAACGAACCGGACGATCCGCTGCCGTCGGAGTTCGCCGACCTGTTTTCGATCGTGGTGCTGCCCGTTGCCGGCTGGCGAACCCTGCCCTTGCGCAAAAGCGCCATCGTCCTGCTGTATTGCTGCGATGCCCCGGCTGAGCTCGACGCGATGGCCTTGCGCATGGTGCGCGTGGGAACCCAACCTGCCATGGCACCGCCGCAGTTGCCAGCCTGCAGCGACGAGACGACCCGCCTGCTCCTGGAACGAACCCGCCTGAGCCAGGACATCGCCGACCTCGAACTGGAATTGGCCAACGTGCAGGGCGAACTGGCCGATTTCATGCGCGACTACTATCGGCGGATTGCCCCCCTGATGGCGGAACAGGATCGTTTGCAGGCCCGTATTGCATCCCTGAAGGCGGCTGCCGATCCGGGCAACCCGACACTGGACGCATCGGCGGCGCAACAGCGGCAGCAGGCCGAGGAGTCAGCGGCCGATGCCGGGCGCTTCAGTGCTGCCCTGCCTGACGATGCCCCAGCTTTCGATCCCGATCGCAAAACACGACAGGAATTTCGTCGCCTGGCGCAGCAGATCCATCCGGATCGCGCCATCGACGAGGACGACCGTGCCTGGCGCACCCAGCTGATGAGCGAAGCCAACCGGGCCTATCGCATCGGCGATCGCGCCGGCTTGCGCGAGATCGCGGCACTGTGGGAGGAACAGGCGGGAAGCCGAACCGGCGCCGCAATCCCGGCACGCTCCCAACTCGAGGCGCAACTGTCGCGGCTGCGGGCCCGGCTGGCGCGCATCGAAGGCGAACTGCATCGCTTGTTCGGCTCGCAGCTGTACGCCCTTTACATCGCCGCTCGCCAGGCGCGACGCCAGGGGCGCGATCTGCTGGCCGAGATGATGGAGCAGCTCGACGCTGCGATTGTTGAACTGCGCCGCGTGGCCTACCCCGACTAGGAACCCGGGCTCGCGGTAATCCTCTGCAGCGCGGCAAGGCAAGCGGGATGCCCGAGGGCAACACCCGCACGCAACCAGCGCAGGGCGCGGCGCCAGCGCCCCCCGGCCGCGGAGGCGTGCAGGTGATGCATTCCCAGTTCAAGGCAGGCGTCGCCGTCACCCTGCTCGGCGGCACGCCGCAGCCAGCGCAGCCCAGTCACGACGTCGGGTTCCGCACCATGCCCGTGCAGCAGGCAGAAGCCGCAGCTATACATGGCATGAGTATCTTGATGCTGGATCGCAGCGCGCAGATACCACTGCAAGGCCTCTTCACGATCCTGCGCTACGCCGCGCCCGAAATACAGCAGCTCGCCCAGGATCAACTGGGCATCGACCATGCCGCCGGCCCGGCGATACCACGCAAGTGCCGCTCGCGGGTCCGGTGCGGTGCCTGTTCCATGACGCAGGCATTCGCCCAGCAGGTAGGCGGCACGGACATGCCCGTGTTCGGCGGCTTGCCGCAGGCAGGAAACCGCCTGCGCAAGCATTGCGTCGCCGGCGTCCGTCGCCGAGTTCAGCAAGGTCAGTCCGCGTTCGTACCAAAAGCGCTGCAATTCACCGCCTGCCTGCGTCCAGCCGGCCTGGGCAGCAAGTTCCAGTTCCACGATGCCGCGCGCGACATCCGTCGCGCCGCCGATTCCAAGCAGCAGGCAGCGGCCGAATTCGGCGCGTCCATGGGCATCGCCGGCCTGGGCCGCGAGCCGGTAGGCGCGTCGTGCCGCGCTCGCGTCGACCTCACCGCCCTCGCCCTGTTCCAGGCATTCGCCCAGCCAGGTCCAGGCCTGGGCCTCACCTTTATCCGCCGCGGCCCGATACCAGCGCAAGGCTTCGGCGCCGTCGTGTGCGATGCCATCGCCGCCGCGATGGGCATGGCCGATCATCAGGTGGGCGCGCACATGGCCTGCCCGCGCCGCCTGCTTCCAGTGAAGTAGCGCACCCTGCGGATCGCGGGCAAGGCCGACACCGCGGGAAAGGCAAACGCCAAGCTCGAACTCGGCTTCACGGCTGCCGCCGGCGGCCGCGCGGCGATACCACTCCATGGCCTGATCCGGATCGCGCGGTAGACCGTTGCCGAACATCGCGCATTGGCCGAGCAGGAACATTGCGCCGGGTATGCCTTGGCCGGCCGCCTTATTCAAGTAACCAAGCGCCTCCCGTTTCTGCCGGGCATCCCTGGCCGCCACGTGCAAGCACAATCCGAGGCAGTAGTCTGCCGCCGTGTTGCCAGCGGCGGCGGCCCGCCGCCACAGCTCAATTGCCGCTTCACGGTCTTCGACCACGCCACGGCCGTGGAAATGGCAGCGTGCCAGCAGCTCCATCGCATCGGCATGTCCGGCCTCGGCGGCTCGGCGCAGCAGGGGAACTGCCGCCACGGGATCACTGGGCATGCCGATCCCAAAATACAGCATGCGCCCAAGCCCAACGCAGGCGAGGGAGGAATCGCGTGCTGCGGCGATGGCGAAGAGGCGCGCCGCTTCGCCATCGTCCCGCGGCATCCCGATGCCCTGCTGCAACAGCCAGCCGAGAACGGCAATCCCTTCGGTGCAATCGGCTTCCGCACTTTTAAGCGCCCACGCGATGGCCTGGTCCGGATTTGGCGGTGCCGCCGTGGCATGGCGCCACGCCAGTTCAGCCTGGGCCGCCGGATTGCCGCCACGCGCCATGCGGGCCAGTTCGGTCGGCGACAACCCGCCCCAGAACTCCTTGACGCCGAGCATGGCGATGCCCTGCACCGCCCCTCGAACGACCAGCGGCGTCTCAAGCTCGCCGCGGAATATTCCCAGCAGCGCCGCCGGCGCCAGCGGCACCAACTCACCTACCGGATTCATGGCATCCACGAGGGGTGCCCTGGCCGACAGGCCCTAGCGGTTGAGCAGGCTGCGGTCGCCCTCGACCACTGCGGCGAGGCGATCCAGCGCATCGACCAGCTTGCTGCTCGCATCTTCCATGCGCGCCAGCGCCTCGATTCCGGACGAGCGGCTACCGTTACGCAGCGCCGTCAGCGCATCGGCGGCGGCGCGATGCATCGCGGCATGCGGGATTTCGGTTTCCTGGAATCCGGGCAGATGGGCATAGTGTTCGCGCCCCTCGCCACTGGCATGCCATTGCCCCAGGCGACAGCGTCGATGATCCAGCAGGTCGGCGCCACCGGTCTCCCCCAGTCCGAGGTAGGCGCGATAGACATCGAACTTGAACTGGACATGTTCGACCTTGGCCATTTCAATGAAACTGCCAAGCGTTGACGCGGCGATCGCGCCCTCCATCCGCGTTGCCAGACCAAGCAGGCGCTGCATGTTTTCCGATGCGGCGCCGCCTTCAGCGCTGGCGCGTTGGGTTTCACGGGCCAGCACGGCCATGCTCTCCGTGGCGCCGCCGGTATCCTCGCCGATCTGGCCGACCAGGGCCGATATTTCCGAGGTGGCGCTACCGGTACGTTCGGCCAGCTTGCGTACCTCATCGGCAACCACGGCAAAGCCACGACCCTGCTCACCCGCGCGCGCCGCCTCGATGGCGGCGTTCAAGGCCAGCAGATTGGTCTGGTCGGCAATTTCCTTGATCAGATTGACGATGCTGACGATGCGAGTGGCGCGTTCACCGAGGGCTGCCACTTTTTCGGCGGCGGTGGCGGAGTTCGCCGACAGCTGCGACAAGGTTCCGGAAATGCGGTCGATGGCATCGCGATTGGCCTCGGCAACGCCAAAGGTTTCGCTGGCGCTGCCGCGCTCGGCGTCCATCATCATGGCCAGGCGGTCCAGGCTCTGTTGCGACAGTCCGATCGACAGGCCGAAGCTGTCCAGCAGGGCCGCCAATGCCCGATATTGTTCAAGCTGCGCTTCCAGCTCGCCTGCCCGCATGCCGGCATCCGCCAGGCGGGCTTCCAGTGAATTAATGGTGTCGCGAGCCTCGGTTTGCTCGGATTGGCAAAGCAGCAACTGCTGCTGCAATTTTTCGAGTTCGTCGCGCTTGGCAGAGCCGAAAAACATCGTTTGCTCCTCGATCAGAATTTAGCTGGCTGGCCTGCCCTGGCGCGGCTTCCGACGGCCTCGCGACGGGCGTGGCGAGTTCATGTTGACTGCGAAAATCTTCGCAGAATGCCGGGCGGATGTTTATCCGTGAATCACGCGGCAAACTGCGGTACCTACGTAGCCCGCTGCCATCCCGCGGCATGCCGCCCCGATCAGGCGGGTATCACCCGATTCTTGCCGGCGCGCTTGGCCCGGTACATGGCGCCGTCGGCACGCTTCAGGGCCTCGTAGGGATCTTCCGCATCACGGATTTCCGCAACCCCGCAACTGAAGGTGATCAGCACCTTTTCGTTGTTGGTGAGGAAGAACTCGCGCGTCAGTTCGCGTTGCACGCGGGTCATGGTCGCGACGGCGTCTTCCATCGTCGTATTCGGCAGCAAGACCACGAATTCCTCGCCGCCGTAACGGGCGAGCATGTCCTGCGGTCGCACGGTCGCCTGCACGATCTTGGACAGGTGGACCAGGGCCGCGTCGCCTACCAGCTTGCCATGCTCTTCGTTGAGCCGCTTGAAGTTGTCGACATCGAGCAGGGCCACGCTCAGCGTGCCGTTCTGCCGCCGCAGGCGGGCGATTTCCTTCTCCAGCGCTTCGTCCAGCCCCTTGCGGTTGAGCGCCCCGGTCAGCAGGTCGTGACGCACCAGTTCGCTGGCATTCGACAATTCGTTCTGCAAGCGGGCCACAACCTCTTCGGCCTCGGTGACGCGGACCCGCATGCTGCCCAGCTCGTCGCGCGACCGGGCGGCATTCACCTGTACCACGCGCGTTTCCCGCATCACTTCGTCGAGGACCTCGGTCAGTTCCGTGATGTCGCCGGCCTTGCTGATCTTGTCGGCATAGCCTTCGATCTTGTTGTGGTAATCGCTGGTGGTTTCCGAAAAATCGGCCAGGCGATCGACAAAGGTGGCCAGCATCAGCTTGAGCCGCTCGTTGGCCTCGTTGAGGCTCTTCTTCAGCGCGCTCTGCTTGACGATCACATCCTTCATGCGGCGCTCGACGTCATCCAGACGCCGCAGACTGAGCGGTTGCTGGATCAGGTCGCGAACGACCTTGATCTGACCGGTAAGCCATTTGTCCTCGACCACCAGCTCGCTGATGTTGTCGATGATCAACTGCACCAGATGCAGCAAGGCGCCGCCGAGTTCGGACTGGTCCTCGGCGACAAACAGGGCGCGATAGCAAAGCTTCTTTAGACGCTCGGAAAGCCCGACCAGTGCGTCGCCATTGCGGGCCTCGCGCACGGCCGCCGCAATTGCCGTGGCCTCGGCCGCCAGGTCCGGCGTATCGCGCAGGACGATGGACAGGGTGTTATCCACCAGTTGGGCGATGATGTCACGCAGGTCGAGGATTCCGCCCTGCCATGGCAATGCAACATCTGGCAGGGCGGCTCCGGCGGCGACAGCTGCCGCAGCAGCAGGCGGTGCCGGCGGCAGCACCGGCAAGGGCTCGGAACTGGGCTGCGCGCTTCGCTCCGCGGGCGCCTGCTGGCTCCAGGAGCGGATCAGGGCCTGCAAGCGCGTCACCAGCACATCCGGCGTACCTGAGCCGGAGATCACCTGGTCGATGGCATCTTTTTTCTTCGCCGCGGTCAGTCCTGCATGGTGCGTTTCGAGCTGAAGCAGCAGGTCGCGGATGACATTCCCCCAGGGGGGCGGCTCGCCGCTGCGGGCAAGGAACTCGCTCAGAGCCGTGCCGACGTTTTCCCAGCTGCCCTTGCTAACTGCCGCCTCGAACTGGCGCACGAACTTGAGCTGGTCTGCGCTGGCGCGTGGCAGGGCATTCACCAGGGTCTTGAATTCACGATCAGGGAACGCCGCTTGCGGGGTCAAGCCGGCGATTTCGCAGTACAGGGTTCGGTAGTTGTCCGGTGTCGGTGGAATCTTGCGCGTGGCGAGCAGGCGCAAGGTGTCACGCGCGATTTCGATCTCGGATGCTTGCTTTGACTCGGCCATGATTCACCCTATGACAAGGCTGTATTTCCGTTCAAGACGCAAAACGCATGCCGTTTCCCGGCGGGCCCTGGTATCGGCCTGGCGTCATGTCGCAGCGATTGTAGACCGCGGCCCGCCCGGCCGATATACGTAGAAATACGTCATCGACCTGTCGTTTACCGCAATTCGGGCATCCTCGCCGGTGTCTGGCACCGGGAAGCTGTTGCTCACCAGCGTTGCTCCAGGTCGCATCTCCCGACAGGCCTTGAGCCATAGCCGGGACATGGGCGCCGGCGAGAGGAAGGCATAGACCAGGTCGTAATCGGACAGCGGCAGGTTCCAGAAATCGCGGCGAAGGATTTCCAGGTTGCCCAGCGACGCGCCGGCCAGCCGCGCCCAAAGCCAGGGCAGCGGCGCGTACTCGACACCGACGAAGCGACAGTCCGGGCGCCTGCGGGCAAGGTAGCGCAGCAGGCGTCCATCGCCACAACCAAGGTCGAGCACGCGACATGGCCGATCCGGCAACATCTGCAACAGGCGCTCCGCGCTTTGCCGGCTGCTCAGGTACAGCGGAACGCGATTGCGATCATTGCGCCAGAACACTAGGACCAGTAACAGCAAGCCGAACGGCCAGAGCCGACCCGGCAAATCCAGCCAGCGCACCACCACTGCCAGCGGCATGAAGCCGAGATGGATGACCAGCCACCAGGGGGGGGCCCGCATCCAGCGGGCAAGCAGCGCAGCCACAAGGCCCTGAAGCAGCGCGACCGTTAGCGGGTGGGCCAGCAAAGCGGGAAAAAAGGCCAGTACCGGAACGCCGACAACGACAAGACTGATGCACTGGGCCGCCAGCGCGGGCAGCAAGGGGTGGCGCGACTCCCGGCTCAGGGCGCCCAAAGCCGTTCGATGTTGCTGAGCCCCCATTTCGCCGCGTCTTCCCGGCTGACGATGCGATCGCGCGTACCAGCATGGGAAAGATCGATCAATTCGGGCGGGATGTGGGCCGTCGAGCGGGTCGAGAAGAATATCTTGACGGTCGGGGTCAGCAGGGAGTGACCGGACTGCTCGATCACCACGCCAAGGCGCCCGGACTCCAGCTTGACCAGCGAGCCGATCGGATAAATGCCGATACACTTAACGAAGGCTTGGAAAATGCGCTCGTCGAAATGGCCTTTGCACCAGTCGGCCATGCGTCGCAGCGATTCCGCCGGGTCCCAGCCGGCCTTGTAGGGGCGGTTGGATGTAATGGCGTCATAGACGTCGCAGACCGCCCCCATCTTGGCGTAAAGGCTGATCTGATCCCCTTTAAGGCGGTGCGGATAACCACCGCCGTCGGTCTTCTCGTGATGATGCAGCACCACGTCGAGCGGTATCTCGCCGACCGCGGCTCCCTCGACCAGCAGCCGATGTCCTTCGGCCGGATGGCCCTTCATGATTGCAAACTCTTCGTCGGTGAACTTGCCGGGCTTGTTGAGGATTTCGTTGGGCACCATGGCCTTGCCCAGGTCATGCAGCAAGCCGGCCAGCCCGAGTTCGCGCGTGGTGGACTCGTCGAGGCCCAGTTGCCGCGCCAGGGCGACCATCAGGGCGCACACCGCGACCGAATGCATGTAGGTGTAGTCGTCAGCCGACTTGAGTCGCGCCAGGCTGATCAATGCGCCCGGGTTGCGCTGCACCGAGCTCGATATCTCGTCGACCAGGGAACCGGCCAGGTCCGGCGAGACGGCGCGACCCATGCGCACTTCCTGGAACATCGATACCACAGCCTGCTTGCTCTTGTCGCAGATCTTCTTGGCGCGGGCGATTTCCTCGACCATCGCCACCCGTGTCGGAGCGATCTCCGTTTCGGCCGCATTGATCAGCGTGCGCTCGGTTTCGGCGATGACTTCGGCTTCGTCATTTGCTTCGGCCAGGGTTTCCTGCCGGGTAACGTCGTGCCCCTTGGCCGTGTCGATCCAGACCTCGGCCACCGCGCTTTCACGCAGCCGCCGAATGTCTTCGGCATCGTCCAAAAGGAATTTGGTGCGCCAGAAGGGATGATCCATCCAGGAGCCGCACAGCTCGTGGATATACATCCCGAGCCGCAGGTGTTGAACTCCGACTTTCTTCAGCATGGGCGTTTCGGGCTTTCCTTGGTGCGCAAGCGGACGCCTCAGCGTTTGGCCGGCTTGTCGGCGATAAATTCCAGGGACTTGTTGCGGACCTCGAAGCGCCCGACGGCTTCGCCGGGAAAGGGAGGCGGTGTTCGGTAGATCTGGAATTCGCAATTCTGCAATTCGGTGACAAACCAGCGTGGCCCCGCATTCAGGATGAAAACTCCCTGCTCCGGCCGATAAACCTTGAGCAGGAAATCACCGTCGGCCATGCCTTCCAGGGCATGGCGCTTCTGGCAACGCGGGGTGGCGGCGGAAACCAGCGTCGATTTCCACGGACCCAGGAGATACTTCTGCTCCCGCACCACGGAAAGCGATTGACCTCCACCGTTGTCGAGATAGGCAAACTGGTTGTCGCCGCACCCCGCGAGCAACAACCCCAGGCCGCAGATCAGGAAGCGCAGCCCGGTGTCACCCTGCGAGAGTGCAGTATTGGCAAGCCGATTCATGGGTTGGAGAGGTGGAATGCGGTTCGGACTGGCGGCGCGATGCGATGCATGGGCGCGAATGTTACTGCAATCGTTCGCCAAATCCCTTACGGTGACCCGGGCTAACGGGTTTCCTTGATCAAACGCCCGTTAAGCGCCTGAATCGGCCTCGCGTTGTTGCGGAACACGCGAGAGAAAATCGCGACCTGTTCGCTGCCGACCTGGAGCGCTTGCTTCATCACCATCCAGAGCACACCTTCGGTACAGGGCGGCGTCGTGAGAGACCCCATGTAGGTCCAGTAGGCACGGTTCTCCGGCAGGAGTTTGCCGGGGTCGATGGCTTCCTCGGGCGCCATTTCGGTGTCCTGCTCCAGCGGGAGGTTGTTGAGCAGAGTCTGGATCAGCGGATGGTCGGCGCCTTTTTCGAGCAAAACCCCCAGCACGGCAAGTTGGCCTTCGTCGTTGCGATGGACCAGATGGATCGACATGTCGTAACTGCGGCCGTTGACGCGCTCCTCGGAAGGCCGATGGAAGTGGAACTGCTGCAGGGCATAGCGTTTTCCCATCACCATCAGGCTGGAACCCTCGCCGAGGTTGACCTGAACCGTATGCCCGTTATCGACGATGCGGAACTGCATCGGTTTGTAGTCGAAACGGATCGCTTCGAGATTGACGCGAATGCCATCGCGGATGTCGACCGGCGATTGGCGCTTGCCGCTGGCACAGGCGGCGTAATCCGGCCGCAATTTGGCCCAGTGGGCGGGACCGGTTTCACCGTCGTAGGACCAGTGCTTGTGCATCTGCTGCGCCGGGTTTTCAGGGTCGGCGGCCGGGGCGGCGGCCGACTTCTTGCGGCTGGCCCGCGGCGGACCGGAATTGGCATAATGCAGTTCGCGGATGCGCTTTTCGCTGAGGGCTTCCGTTTCGCGGGCTTCGGTCTTGGCAACCGACACGGGCTTTGGCACCACGGCTGCTGCCGGTTTGCCGACGCCGCTCTTCGCCCCTGCCTCCTGGCTGGCACGCGCCGCCGCTTCCTGCGCCGCTGCGGCCTGGGACAGGGCGGCCTTGTCGATGGTGGGCAACTGAATCAGTTTGGGCTTGTCCGCAGGAGCCGTGTCTGCAACGGCAAAAACCTTTGCGCCGTCGCCCTCCTCGCCCCGGCGCAGGTCGGCATGCATGGGTACCGGACGGGCCACAGCCGGCGCGTTGCCGGCCTCGCCAGCCGGCGCCGCGATCCTGTCCGGCGTAGCGAGTTCCGCAGGGGGGGCCTGACAGGCCAGCTTCATCAAGCGCTCGTCGAGGCTGCCGGGCTGCACCGGATTCGCGCGACGACGGGCAACTTCCTCCTCGCGCACCAAGCCGCCTGACTGGAAATAGGCCCGACGCAGCGTGGTGAAACGCCGCTGTGCGCAATCGTAAAGATTCTCGGCGCGGATAGTGTCATAGCTTCCGGCAACATCCCTGGCCTCCCGTTCCAGCCGCACCCGGCTCCAGGCACGCACGCCAGCGGAATCCTTGCGGATGCTGTCGCGATCGATTTCGACGACATCGGTCCCGGCATGCACAATCGTCCAGTTCGCGTCGGCGAACCGCGGCAGCACGATCAACGCTGCCAAAACGGCAACTACGGCAGGAATGCGGGTCGATTTCATTGGAATTGAGGCCATGGGTGGTAGCGATAACGGCATGCCTTAGCCATCTTGAGCAGATGACAGGAACCGCCAGCAACAGCTTCGGCGACGAACGCTAGACCTGGATGTTCATGATGTCGTGATAGGCCGACACCAGGCGGTTGCGCACCTGAACCATCTGCTGGAAGGACAGGCTGGCCTTTTGCAGGTTGATCATCACGTCCTGCAAATTGACATCGCTCTGGCCGCTGGAAAAATCCTCGGCCATCTTTTGCGCATCAACCTGCGCGGCACTGACCTGGTCTATGGTGTTCTTCAGAACCTCCGCGAAGTCCGGCCCGCCCGCAGGCGCCTGCCCCGCCGCCGGCGACTTGGCGCCGGTCAGCGCTGCCGCCGACTTGAGCTCGGCCAGCATCTGGTCTATCTGTCGTGTATCGATGGCCATGACGACCCCTCGTTGTTGTGCGCTCGCGCCACCATCAGCAATCGCCGTGCCAATACGCTAAGGATGTCAGTCGTCATCGCCGGGAATGCTGAACCCCTCGGCGCGATACTGGTTGATCTTGTAGCGCAGCGTGCGTTCCGAGATGCCAAGGATGGCGACGGCCTTCTTGCGCGAACCGCCGACGCTGGCCAGCACGTCCTGGATGTGCTGGCGCTCAAGGGTCTTCATGTCGGGTGCCGCCCCCCCAGAGGCCACAGCCGGCGCGGAAGTCGGCGCTGGCGATACGGCGCCGGACGGCGGTGGAAAGGGTGTGCCGCTCGCTGCCGCCATCACTGCCACGTCGGGCAGAGGCAAGGCATCGGCCTCGATCACATCGCCGGCTTCGAGGATCAGGGCCCGCTGGACCACGTTTTCGAGTTCGCGCACATTGCCCGGCCAGGTATGGGCGCGCAACCGAGCCTCGGCGCCGGCGGCAAATCTTGCCGCCCGGTTTGCCGCCGCGGCAAGATGCGCCAGTGTCTTGCGCGCGAGGGGCACGATGTCCTCCGGCCGCTCGCGCAGGGAGGAAATTTCAAGCGGAAACACGTTCAGGCGGTAGTAAAGGTCCTCCCGGAAATGCCCGGCCTTGACCTCGGCAGCCATGTCGCGGTTTGAGGTGGCCAGGATGCGGATATCGAGCGGCACGGGCTTCTTGCCGCCAACCCGTTCCACTTCGCGCTCCTGCAATACCCGCAGCAGCTTGGCCTGAAGACCGAGCGGCATTTCGGAGATTTCGTCGAGCAGCAAGGTGCCGCCATTGGCCTGCTCGAACTTTCCCGCCTGGGCGACCTGGGCGCCGGTAAACGCCCCTTTTTCGTGCCCGAACAGGGTGGCTTCCAGCAGGTTGTCGGGGATTGCCGCGCAGTTGATGGCGACGAAGGGCCCCTTGGCGCGGGCCGACTGCTCGTGGATGTAACGGGCAAAGACTTCCTTGCCGACGCCGGATTCGCCGGTCAGCAGCACGGTCGCGTCGGTACGTGCCACGCGCGAGGCCATCAGCAATGTGGCGCGTGTCTTGGCATCGACCGCCACCACGCCTGCCGCAGGCGCCGGAGGGGTGGCGTAGCGCTCGATCTGCTGGATCAGGGCCTTTGGCTCGAAGGGTTTGAGCATGAAATCGCAGGCCCCGCCGCGCATCGCAGCCACCGCCTTGTCCACATCGCCGAATGCGGTCATCAACAACACCGGCAAAGCGGGATGCCGATTGCGGATTTCGCCCAGCAAGGTCAGGCCGTCCATCGGGCTCATGCGCAGGTCGGACACCACCATGTTGTAGGACTTGCGCCGCAAGGCTTCGAGTGCGGCGGGCCCGCCGTCGGCGACATCGGTATCGTGCCCCGCTGTTTCCAGCGTGACCTGCAGCGCGTCGCGCAGGGCTTCGTCGTCCTCGACGACCAGGATGCTCAGTTTTTCTGACATGGGAGGCTGAAGGTAAATATGGCGCCGGCGCCGGGGCTGGATTGCACGTCGATGCTGCCGCCATGGGCACGCACGATGCCGTGGGCGATCGCCAGGCCCAGGCCGGTGCCCTCACTGCGGGTGGTAAAGAACGGCTGGAACAGGCGCGACACCGTCCCCTTGTCCATGCCCGGCCCGTTGTCGCCGACGGCGATGAATACGGTAGTTTCGTCGCGCCGGGCGGAAAGTTCGATGCGCCCCTGTCCATCGGCATCGACGACCTGCAAGGCGTTCTCCAGCAGGCTGGTCAACGCGGAAATCAGGGACTTGCGGTTGCCCACCAGGCGCGCATCAGCGGTTTCATCGATCACCACCAGCCGCACCCCGGTCTTCGCGAGCAATGGTTCGAAGTTCTGCGCCAGCTCGGCCAGCAAATCCCTTACCGCAAACCTGTCCTGCCCCAGCGCCTCGCCCCGAGCGAACAGCAGCATGTCCTGGATCAGGCGTTCGATGTGCTTGAGCCGCGCCACGGTTTTCTGGGCAATCGAGCTGCGACTCGCGGCAGGCAGATCGACGTTTTCGAGGTTTCCCGCGTACAGCAGCGCTGCCGCCAGCGGCGTGCGCAGCTGATGGGCCAACTGCGCCGCCATCTCCCCCATGGCAGCCAGACGTTGGGTCCGCTCCGCCTGGTCCTTGAGCTGCTGGGCTTCGGTAACGTCGTGCAACAGCACGATGCGGCCGCCGGAAGCGCCTAGCGGAGTCACGTCGATTGCCAGGTGGCGCCGGTCGAGGAGAAACTCGCCGGGGGTTTCGCCGGGCAGCAGTTTGTCGCCATAGATGCTCATCCAGCTGTCGCCAACCTGCACGTCGCCAAGGAATTCGACCGCCGCAGGGTTGATCTGCACCACACGTCCGGCATCGTCGAGCACCACGACGCCGGCCGGCAGCGCATCCAGCAGGGTGCTCAGACGCTCGGTCAAGGCGGCCTTCTCGAGGTACTGCTGGCGCAGCGCGCCATTGGCGGCTTCCAATTCACCGGTCAGGCGGGCCATCTGGCCCTGCAATTCGCTGTAAGCCCCGCTCAATTCCTCCGAGGCACGGCTGAACATGCGGAAGGCCTCGGCCAGCCGCAGGGCCTCTTCAGGCGCGACGACGCCGGGTGCGGCCACGGCGCCCACCCCCGTGTCGGCTTTGCTGACGGGAACTTGCATGGGCCCGGATGATGGCAGAATCGGTCCCCCGCCACAAGAAAGCCGCCAGCCGATATGCCGGCAAAAATTGCCGCTTCTTTGTGGAACCGGTCTTGCTACGCCAGTCCATACTTCGCACGCGGGTGGTATCGACCCGAAACGACCGGGCAGACAGGAAAACTCCGAAAACATGGCAGACACCGCAGCGGCCGCAACGTCCTTTCCGCTTTCGCCGGAGGCCTTCGGTCGCCTGGGCATCACCCAGAAACTGATGACGCTCGTCATCCTCGCCATGCTGGCGGCGGTGCTGATCGCCGGCGTGATGTGGGCGCGCGAACCCACCTACGCCGTGCTGTTTTCGATCCAGGACGAAAAGGACGGCGGCAATGTCGTCACCGCGCTGCAGCAGCAGAACGTGCCATACCGCTTCAGCCCGGGCGGCCATACCATCCTGGTGCCGCAGACCATGGTTCATGACACGCGCCTGCGTCTCGCCGCCCAGGGCCTGCCCAAGGGCGGGCTGGCCGGGTTCGAACTGCTTGAAAACCAGAAGATGGGCATCAGCCAGTTTGCCGAGCAGGTCAACTACCAGCGCGGCCTCGAAGGCGAACTGGCCCGCTCGATCCAGTCCCTGGCCGTGGTCAAGGGCGCCCGCGTGCATCTGGCGATTCCCAAGCAGTCGGCCTTCCTGCGCGAAGACCAGAAACCCTCGGCCTCGGTACTGGTCACGCTGGCGCCCGGCCGCAGCCTGGACCAGGCGCAGGTCGTGGGTATCGTCAATCTGGTGGCCTTCAGCGTTCCCCAGCTGAATCCAAAGAACGTCAGCGTGGTCGACCAGGAAGGCAAGCTGATTTCGCAACAGATCGACCCGCTGCGCGACGCCGGCCTCGACGCGGCGCAGATCCGCTATGTGCGCGAAATCGAAGCAGCCTATGTGCAGCGCATCGAATCCATCCTGGCGCCGATTGTCGGCGCGAGCAACGTGCGCGCCCAGGTGGCTGCCGACATCGATTTTTCGCAGACCGACCAGGTCGCCGAAACCTATCGCCCCAATCCGGCACCGGCCACAGCGATACGCAGCCAGCTGACTTCGGAAACCGGCAGCGGCACGCCGCCGGCCGCAGGCATTCCCGGCGCGTTGAGCAACCAGCCCCCGGCACCGGCCACGGCGCCTTTGGTACAACCGGCACAGACAGGGGCCGCGGCGGCCTCGGCAGCCGCCCAGAACTTCAGCCGCAATTCGACGGTGAATTACGAGATCGACAAGACCATACGCCATACCAAAGGTACGCCGGGTGCGGTGCGCCGACTGTCGGTTGCCGTGGTGGTCAATTACCGCAAGGAAGCCCCGAAGGATCCGAAAGACGCCCCCAAAGACGCGAAGGATGCCGCCAAGGCCCAGGCCATTCCATTGTCGGAAAACGATCTCAAGCAGATCAACGAACTGGCGCGTGAAGCGATGGGCTTCAACAAAGAGCGCGGCGACTCCCTCAATGTCGCCAATGCCGCTTTCACGCCGGTGGAAAAGGAAGTGGTGCCCGACGCCCCGATCTGGCAAAGCCCGACCCTGATTTCGCTGCTGCTGGAAGGGGGTCGCTATCTGTTGATCGCGGTCGTCGCCTTCTGGCTCTGGTCAAAGGTGGTTCGACCGGTGCTGATCAGCTTTGCCGAAGCAGCCGCTCGCGCTGCGGCCGAGCAGGCAGCGGCGGCAGTCGAGGAGAGGCCGGTTTCCGCTCATCAGCATAGTTACGAAAACAAACTGGCGGCCGCGCGAGAGATGGCGAAATCCGACCCCAAGGCCGTCGCCGCCATGATCAAGGACTGGGTGGGCCGCGGTGAAGCCTGAAGAAGGCATAGAAAAAAGCGCCATCCTGCTGCTCTCCCTGGGTCAGGACGAGGCAGCCGAAGTCCTCAAAAACCTCGGCCCCAAGGAAGTCCAGAAGCTGGGCCATGCCATGGCCGCCCTCAAGCAGGTGCCGCGCGAACGCGTGGAATCGGTGATCGACGAGTTTGCCGAGCACGCCTCCAAGGGCGCACCGGTCGCGGTGGACAACGAGGCGATCAAGACCATGCTGACCAAGGCGCTCGGCGACGATCGCGCCGCGGGCCTGATCAATCGCATCATGGCGGGCAACGACACGGCGGGCATCGAAGGTCTGAAATGGATGGATGCCAACAGCGTCGCCGACCTGATCCGCAACGAACACCCGCAGATCATCGCCACCATCCTGGTGCATCTGGAATTCGACCACGCCGGCGACATCCTCAAGAATTTCACCGACCGCCTGCGCAACGACGTCCTGCTGCGCATCGCCACCCTCGACGGCGTGCAGCCGGTCGCCTTGCGCGAACTGAACGAGGCGCTGACCCGCATCCTTGCCAACTCCGCCGCGAACGTCAAGAAGACCGCCATGGGAGGCATTCGTCACGCCGCCGAAATCCTCAACTTTGTCGGCCAGTCGAACGAGACGGCGATCATCGACAACGTGCGCGAATACGATCCGGACCTGGCGCAAAAGATCCTCGACGAAATGTTCGTCTTCGAGAACCTGCTCGACGTCGATGATCGCGGCATCCAGTTGCTGTTGCGCGAAATCCAGTCCGACGCGCTGATCATCGCGCTCAAGGGGGCATCGCCCGAACTGCGCGAAAAAGTATTCAAGAACATGTCCCAGCGCGCCGCCGAAATGCTGCGCGAGGATCTGGAATCGAAGGGCCCGGTGCGCCTGTCCGAGGTCGAGAACGAGCAGAAGGAAATCCTCAAGGTCGCCCGCCGCCTTGCCGAGGAAGGTCAGATCCAGCTGGGCGGCGGTGGCGGCGACGACGCTTTCGTTTGATGCCTGCCGTGGCGCCGGGCGGATACCGAACCAAGGACGCCGGATTCGAATTCGGCTACCTACGTAGTCTCCGCAGTTTGCCGCGTCATTCACGGATCAACAAAATCTGCCTGCTCTGAGAGCATACTTCTTCCGGCAGGCCTACTTCCCCGTGCGTTCCGGGGGCAAGCTGACGATTCATCCTGAAACACGAGCCATGAAAAACCCCGCATCGACGTCCGCAACCGCCGAGCCGAACTGGGAGCGTTGGGAGCCCGGTAGTTTCAGCCAGCCTGCTGGCAAGCCGTCAATCGGTGGCCTGCAAAAGGTGGCTGCAACGGGCGCCAAGCCGGTTGCCGAGAAGGTCGATGTCGACGCTATGCGCCGTGCGGCGCAGGAGGAAGGGTATCGCGCCGGTTTCGACAGGGGCCATGCCGAGGGCTACCAGGCCGGACGGGAAGCCGCCCAGGCCGAAGGCCGACAGTTGGCCGCGCAGCTCGGCGCGGCCATCGAGCGTTTCGACCAGGGCGTCGCGAACCTGGAACAGGATGTCGCCCAGCAATTGCTCAATCTGGCGCTGGGTATCGCCCGCCGCATCGTCGGCGATACCCTCGAAGCCCAACCGGAAACGGTGCTGGCCAGCATTCGCGAAGCCCTTGCCCAACTACCGGCCCAGCACGCGGTGATTTACCTAAACAGCGAAGACGCCGAACTGATCCGCACCCACAGCGGGGATGCCCTGGCCCGCGCCGGGCATCGCATCCTCGATAATCCCCAGCTTTCACGCGGCGACGTGCTGGTCGAAGCTGGCGGCACCCAGGTCGATGCCCGCCTTGCCACGCGCTGGCAGCGGGTCTGGGAAGCACTCGAGCCCGAGCCGACAGCCAAGCGGAACACGCCGTGAATACCCAAAACCTGGCCCGCTACCTCGAGCAATGCCAGGTGCATGTGGCCGGGGTGCAGACTTGGCAGCTGACCGGTCGCCTCACCCGCATCAACGGCCTGGTCATGGAGGCCTCGGGCCTCAAGCTGCCGCTGGGAGCATCGGCGCGCATACAGTTGCCCGGCGAAGGCATGGTCGAAGCTGAAGTGGTGGGCTTTGCCGGTGACCGCCTGTTCATGATGCCTGCGGAAGACGTTTACGGCCTGGCGCCGGGAGCGGTGGTCCTGCCGCAGGAAATCAAGCCGACGGCGCCGGTGCTGGGACAGCCAAGGCCAGTCCGCCGGCGCGCCGCCGACCGCACCAAGCACCTGCCGGTCGGCGACCAGTTGCTGGGGCGCGTGGTCGACGGCAGCGGCAAGCCGCTCGACGATTTGGGATCGCTGCACACCGACCAGCGCCGCTCCCTCGCCAGCCGGCCGCTGAACCCATTGCAGCGGGAACCGATCCGCCACGGCATGGATGTCGGCATCCGCGCCATCAACGGCCTGCTGACTGTCGGTCGCGGCCAGCGCCTGGGCTTGTTCGCTGGGTCCGGCGTCGGTAAAAGCGTGCTGCTCGGCATGATGGCGCGGTATACCGAGGCCGATCGCATCGTGGTCGGACTGATTGGCGAACGCGGACGCGAAGTACAGGAATTCCTCGAACAGAACCTCGGCGAAGATGGCCGCGCCCGCTCGGTGGTGGTCGCCGCGCCGGCCGACGTCAGCCCCCTGCTGCGCCTGCAGGGCGCTTCGTACGCTACGGCAATCGCCGAGCATTTCCGCGACCAGGGTCATCACGTGCTCCTGATCATGGATTCGCTGACACGCTATGCCATGGCGCAGCGGGAAATCGCGTTGGCCATCGGCGAGCCGCCGGTAACGCGCGGCTATCCGCCGTCGGTCTTTGCCCGACTGCCACAACTGGTGGAACGCGCCGGCAACGGACCCGTCGGCGGCGGATCGATCACCGCGTTCTACACCGTGCTGACCGAAGGCGACGACCAGCAGGACCCGATTGCCGACGCGGCACGCGCCATCCTCGACGGACACATCGTCCTCAGCCGCTCGCTGGCCGATGCCGGCCACTATCCGGCGATCGACATCGAGCAGTCGATCTCGCGGGCCATGACGCAGCTGATCGACCAGGATCAATTCGAACTTGCCCGCCAGTTCAAGCAGCTTTACTCGCGGCATGCCCGCGCCCGCGACCTGCTTGCGGTCGGCGCCTATTCCCCAGGCTCGGACCCCTTGCTGGACCGCGCGATCGCGCTCTTTCCGCGCCTCGAGGCCTTCCTGCAACAGCCGATTGCGCAGCGCGCCGACAGTCGTTCATCCCGCGATCAGCTGCGCGCACTTTTTGCTTGATATCGGCCAAATAGTCGCCGGAGCACTTCATGTCGCCGCCCTTCCGCCTGCAACCCCTGCTCGACCTGTCGAAACTGCGACTGGACGAAGCCAGCCGTGAACTCGGGAAATTGATCGCGGGCGAACAGGAAGCCTCGCAACGGTTGGCCATGCTGATGCAGTACCGCGAGGAGTACCAGGCCCAGTTCCGCGCCGCCGCCGAGCGCGGCATGGGCCCCGCCGAATGGAGCAACTACAGTTCCTTCCTGGCCCGCATCGACGACGCCATCGTGCCAGCGGCCCAGGCAGTCTCCCTGACCCAGCAACGCACATTGGCCGGAAAACAGAACTGGGTCGGCAAACAGGGCCGCGTACGCGCCTTCGACACCCTGGCCGAACGCCATCGGGCCGAAATTGCCGGTCAGGCGCAAAAGAGCGAACAAAAGCTCAACGACGAGCACGGCGCCCGTCGTCATGTCGAAAAAAGCGCCGAGGCCGACCTGCTGGCCAGCCTGCTGAGCGATCGGTCCAAAACCGGAGCATCTCTCTGAGAGATTGGCACACGCCTTGCAGTAGGCAGACCATCACGGCTGCGGCCGCAAGGAGAAACACATGTCAGACCCCGTCAAGATCCCCCAACTCGCCATCCAGGTGTCCAAGTCAGTACGCACCGAGGAATCCCTTGCGACGCCCGACGGCACCACGGAGCAAGGCACAACACCATCCAGTTTTGCCGACGTATTGAAGGCAAAGTCGCTGAGCCCGTCCGTCGATTCGGAGGTTTCCGAGCCCGGCAAGGTGGTTGCCCTGGAACGCAATGAGGCGGCGGCAGAATTGATGGCTGCCATGTTTGCCGGGAGTAGCAGTTTGCTGCGTACGCCGGCAACGGCGACCGCCGAGCCTGCCGATGAAACCTTTGACCCACAGGCGGCCCTTGATCCGGCGGTGTCGCAGCCGGCAATTCAGCCTGCCGACGGACTCGCGGCAGACAGTCCGATCCTCGCCGTCGCGCTCCCCGAGTCTGCCACCGCAGCAATACCCGGAACTGCCCCATTGCCAGAAGGCGCCACGGTTGCGCTACCCTTCGTTCCTCCGTTTGCGCCCCAAGTCGCTCCCAATGCCGTCCAGGCCGCCGTGTCGCCAGCGCCGACTTCCGTGTCGACGGCGGTCCCAGCGCATCACGAAAGCCCCGTGCTCCAGCCGGTTGCAGGCACGCCGCCGCCCCCGCGGCAAATTGCAGCCGTTCAGTCAGCGCCTGCCGCTGCAGCGGCAAATTCTGCCGAGGGCGACAAATCGATGCTGACTCCCGAACTTCCGGAAGCCAAAGGAGAATTCCGTCCCCTGATGGAACGCATGAGTTCCCACGCCGACGGCATCGCCGTACAGGCAAGCGCAACACCTCAGAACGCGCCCGTCACTGCGGAAGCCCAGCAGATTCGCGTCGCCACGCCATTCAACCAGACCGGATGGGCCCAGGAAGTGGAACAAAAGCTTGCCTGGGTGGTCACCAATTCGCGCCAACAGGCGGACCTAGTGCTGAATCCGCCGGAACTGGGTCGCATCGAAGTCAGCGTGGTCGTCAAGGGCGATGAAGTCAGCGCCAGTTTTGCCTCGCCGCACCAGGCAGTACGTGAGGCCATCGAGGAATCCCTGGTCCGCCTGCGC
Organism: uncultured beta proteobacterium; assembly: GCA_903908065.1. Classification (GTDB taxonomy): domain Bacteria; phylum Pseudomonadota; class Gammaproteobacteria; order Burkholderiales; family Rhodocyclaceae; genus Sulfuritalea. The sequence goes on from CAIVQO010000076.1 coordinate 39,492, forward strand.
GAGAACCTCGCGGACGCCGGCATCAACCTCGGCCAGACCCATGTCGGCCGCGAATCCAGCCGCGATGCCGCGTTTGCGCGGCCCGAAGCCTGGGAAGGCACGGGTCGCCAGGCCGGAACGGGTTCAGGAGAGGCGGAACGCCCCCTGGGCAACACCCTCTGGCAACCGGCCCGAAGCCGTGGCCTGGTTGACGTCTTTGCCTGAGCCGGAAAGCAGCAGCCCCGAAAAAATTACATTTACCTCCGGCTGCCCTCCCCGGTTTGACCTGATGGGCAGCTTCACCGGACCCGGAGTACACCATGGCCGATGCCAAGAAAACCGAAGCCGATGCCGTCGTTGCGGCACCGAAGAAAAGCAAAACCAAATGGATACTGATCGCCGTCATCGCCTTGCTGGTGCTCGGCGGCGGCGGCGCGGCGGCATTCTTCATGCTCAAGAAGCCGCCGGCCGAAGGCGCCGAGGCCGCAGCGGCGAAGAAAAAGGCCGAACCGGTCGCTCCACCTGTGTTCTACAAATTCGACAAGCCCTTTACCGTCAAGCTTGCCACCGAGCAACAGGACGCCTACCTGCAAGCCGAAGTGCAACTCAAATTGCTTGATGCTACCGGCACCGACCTGATCAAGCAGAACGAGCCGGAACTGAAACACAAGATCACCCTCACCCTGATGGGCCGGAAGGCTTCCATGCTGGCGACATCAGAGGGCGTGCAGAAACTGGCCAACGAGTTGCGCGACATCATCAACAAGGTGGTGTCGCCGGCGGCACCCGGCAAGGACAAGGCAGCCGAGAAAACTGCGGAAAAGAAGGCGGAAGCGCCAGCGGCCGGCGAAGCCCCGAAACCCGCGGAAAAGCCTGAGCCTGCCGAGCTTGCCGACCCCTCAGCCATGGTGCAATCCGTGCTATTCTCAAGCTTCATCATTCAGTAATTCCCGCCCCTTTGGGCGTGGATCTCCATGGCCCAGGATTTCCTTTCCCAGGAAGAAGTCGACGCACTGCTGAAGGGGGTTTCCGGCGAAGCCGACGAGGCGCCGCCCGAATCCGCGGAAACGGGTTCGGTTCGCACCTACGACCTGGGAAGGCAGGAACGCATCGTCCGCGGCCGCATGCCGACGATGGAGTTGATCAACGAGCGCTTTGCCCGTTACCTGCGCATCGGCCTGTTCAACTACATGCACAAGGGTGTCGAAGTCTCGGTCGCCCCGATCAAGGTCCAGAAGTACAGCGAATTCATCCGCAACCTGGTGGTGCCTACCAACCTGAACCTGATCCAGGCTAAGCCCTTGCGCGGCACTGGCCTGATAGTGCTCGATCCGAGCCTGGTCTTCCTGGTGGTGGACAACATGTTCGGCGGCGACGGGCGTTTCCATACGAGGGTCGAAGGCCGCGATTTCACCCCCACCGAACAGCGCATCATCCGCGGCCTGCTGGGGGTGGTGTTCGAGGAGTACCAGCGTGCCTGGCAACCCGTGCATCCCTTGGTGTTCGAATACGTGCGCTCGGAAATGAATACCCAGTTCGCCAATATCGCGACCCCCTCGGAAGTGGTAATCGCGATGAGCTTCACCCTTGAGTTCTCGGGCAACTCGTCGGAACTGCACATCTGCCTGCCGTATTCGATGATCGAACCGATACGCGACCTGCTGCACAGTGCCATGCACAGCGAGCAGGCGTCGGCCGACAATCGCTGGACCACCATGCTGACCCGCGAACTGCAGACCGCCGAAGTTGAACTGGTGGCCACGCTTGCCTCGGCCAACCTGACGGTCGCCGACGTGGTCAAGCTGAAAGTCGGCGACGTGGTGCCGATCGAAATCCAGGAAACCGCGACCACCTCGGTCGACGGCGTTCCGATCATGGCGTCCCGCTACGGCATCCAGAGCGGCCAGTATGCCTTGAAAGTCGAGCGTTTTTTTGCCGAAGAAGATTCCTGATCCCGTGACTGCTGCGCTTCCAACCCTTGATTTTCCAGATGCCCGGAGCATGAAATGAACCAAGACGCCGCCGAACAACAGGTATCGGAAGACGATTGGGCCGCCGCCATGAGCGAACAGGCCGCGACACCGGCCGCCGCGGCACAACCGGCGCAGATCTTCGAACAGTTCGCGGAAGGCGCGGCGCCGGCCGCCGCGCCGCGCGGCTTCGACATGATCATGGACATCCCGGTGGCGCTGACCGTGGAACTCGGCCGTACCAAGATTTCAATCCGCAATCTGCTGCAACTGGCCCATGGTTCGGTGGTCGAGCTCGACGGCCTGGCCGGCGAACCGATGGACGTCCTGATCAACGGCACGCTCATCGCCCAAGGCGAAGTGGTTGTGGTCAACGACAAGTTCGGCATACGGCTGACCGACATCATCACTCTGCAAGAGCGCATCCGCAAACTGAATCGCTGATAAGTCGGCGCTTCGCCCCTTTGCTTCTCGGCTGCACGGCGCGGCCGGCACCGTATCCTCGCCAGTGTCGATCCGTCGCGTTTTCCGCGACGGCGTTCTGCCTCAGGAAGCGATGCGCATTTCCGTTGTCCCTGTCCGTTTTGCCCCCCTGCTCGCCCTCTTGATTGCAAATCAGGCATGGGCACAGCAGGCTGCTCAGCCCTCGTTCGGCGCCGGAATCCTGCAGATGCTGCTGGGCCTGGGTGGCGTTCTGGCCCTGCTGGTGGGCAGCCTCTGGCTGCTCAAGCGCCTCACTGCGGTTCGCGGCCCGGGCGCCGGCATGATGCGGGTCGTTGCAGCAACGGCGGTCGGCGGACGCGAGCGCGTGGTGATCGTCGAAGTCGGCAGCACCTGGCTGGTGCTGGGCGTCGCGCCAGGTCGGGTCTCCGCGCTGGCCGAGATTCCTCGCCAGGCGCTGCCGGAGCCACCCCAGGGAAACAGCCCGCCCGCGCCGGAGTGGCTGCAACGCTTCATGTCCCGTCGCTGAGATGCCTGGCTTACTGGCGCTGCTGCTGATCCTGCTGCCGGAACTGGCGCTGGCCCAGGCCATGCCCGCGGTGACAAGCACCCCGGCGGCCGGTGGCGGCACACAATGGTCGCTGTCGATCCAGACGCTGCTGCTCCTGACCAGCCTGACCTTCATCCCGGCCCTGGTGCTGATGATGACCAGCTTCACCCGCATCATTATTGTCTTCTCCCTGCTGCGCCATGCGCTCGGTACCCAGACTTCGCCGCCCAACCAGGTGCTGGTCGGGCTTGCCTTGTTCCTGACTTTTTTCATCATGGCGCCGGTGGGCGATCGCATTTACACCGAAGCCTACGTGCCGCTATCCGAAAACCGCATCAGCTTCCAGCAGGCGCTGGAGACGGGCGCAGTGCCGCTGCGCGCCTTCATGCTCAAGCAGGTCAGGGAGGCGGACCTGGCCACCTTTACCAAGGTGGCCAAGCAGCCCAAGCCGGCGCGCGCCGAAGAGATCCCGCTGCGGGTGCTGATCCCCGCCTTCGTCACCTCGGAACTGAAGACCGCATTCCAGATCGGCTTCATCGTATTCATACCGTTCCTGATCATCGACATGGTGGTGGCATCGGTGCTGATGTCGATGGGCATGATGATGATGTCGCCCGTCATCGTCGCCCTGCCTTTCAAGATCATGCTATTTGTGCTTGTCGATGGTTGGAATCTGCTGATCGGCTCGCTGGTGATGAGTTTCGGCACATGACCCCCACCACCGTGATCGAGATCGGGCGTGGCGCCGTCGAACTCACGCTGCTCATCTCGGCGCCGCTGTTTCTGGCGGCGCTGGTCACCGGCCTCATCATCAGCATTTTTCAGGCTGCGACGCAGATCAACGAATCGACGCTCTCCTTCGTGCCAAAACTGATCGCGATATTCGTCACCCTGGTGCTGGCCGGCCCCTGGATGATCACCCTGATGACCGACTACATGCGTCGGCTCTACGAGTCGATCCCCAACATCATCGGCTAGCGTCGACCGCGGCGACCCCGCCAGCCTGCGATGATTTCGATCACCTCCGCCCAACTCGACGCCTGGCTGGCGCTGTTCATCTTCCCTCTGACTCGCGTCCTGGCCCTGCTGGCCACGGCGCCGGTACTCAACAATGCGGCGTTGCCGGCACGCATGCGGCTCGTCGCCGGGCTCGCCATCGCCATCGCGGTGGCGCCCACCCTGCCCACGCCACCGGCGATCCCGGCGGGCTCCTGGCTGGGCCTGACCGTGATCGTCGAGCAGATCCTGATCGGCACCATGATGGGGTTCGCACTGCGCATCGCATTTGCCGCGCTGGACGTCGCCGGCGAACTGATCGGCTTGCAGATGGGCCTTTCCTTCGCCACGTTTTTCGATCCCGTGGCCGGTGGTCAGACGCCGGTGATCACGCAGTTCCTCGGCCTGCTCACGGCGCTATTCTTCCTCGCCATGAACGGGCATCTGCTGGCCATCTACCTGGTGGCGGAAAGTTTCACCGTGCTGCCGATCGGCACTTTGCCGTTTCAGGCCCTGTCGCTCGCGGCCCTGGTGAAGTCGGCGGCGATGATGTTTTCGCTGGGCGTGCTGCTGGCGCTGCCGCTGATCACCGCCTTGCTGGTGACCAACCTGGCGCTCGGCATCCTGTCACGCGTGGCGCCGGCGCTAAACCTCTTCGCCGTCGGCTTTCCGGTAACCATGGCCCTCGGGTTCATCGTGCTCCTGCTTTGCCTGCCCTACCTCGGCGCGGCCATAGAGCCGGTGTTCAGTCGCGGCTTCGAGACGCTCGAAGCCGTGGTGCGGATGGCGGCGGGTACCTAACCCGGGCGCCGGGTCAGGTGGATGACGCCGCGGGCAAAGCGCTGCGAGCCCAGTACCGAAGACTCTAGTCCCTCGTTGTACTCGACCACCGAGTAGCCCTCGTAGCCGTTCTGACGCATCAAGTCCTTGGCCCGCTGATGGAACACCATGCGCGCCTCGCCGGCACCTCCGGCATAGACCCGCTTCATTTTCAGGAACAGGTGGAAATGCTGGTCCGGAAAATCGGCCTGTTCGATTTCCCAGTTCGGCGCAAGGGGGTCGAGGATCAACCAGGCCGCGCCGGCATACAACCCCCAGGAGACGATCTTCTCCAGCGGGATCTGCACCTGATTGCTCAGGTTCAGCGTGGCATCCGGAATCAGCGGGCCCTGGGCCGGAATGGGGCCGCTCAGGGCGGTGGTGCCGGGATAGTTCAGCGCGCCGCAACCGGATAGCAGGCTGGCGACGGCCAGGGTGGCCAAAAGTCGGCGCTGGGGGAACGGCGTTTTCATAGGAAGTTGAACAGGGAGAGTTGCGAAACGCGTAGGAAGGATTGCTGCGCGGCCTCAAGTTCGGCCTGGCGCCGGGTGAGCTCGGTGATCGCCTTGGAGTAATCCACGTCCTGCAATTCGGAAAGCGATTGCTGGTATTGCACGCTCATGTCGCCGCTCATGGTCTGCAGGGCCTCGATCTCGTTCATCCGCGTGCCAACCTGGGCGCGCACGCGCACCACGTTTTCGATCGACTGGGCGATGTTGCTGATGCCGGTGCGCACATCGCTGATGTAGCGTGCATCGGCGGCCGGCGTCGTGCCACCGGCTTCCAGAGCGCCGATCAGCTTGGCGACCGAGGCGAATACGCTTTGCGAACTGCTCGGCTCGACAGTGAACTTGTCGCCGCTGGCGGCGTTGCCGGTGATGCTGACGCTGCCGCCAAGATCGAAGGCCGGTTCCGCGTCCTGCGACTTGAGTTGGATCAGCTGACCCGACTGATAGCTGCGCTGGCTGCCGAGCGGGGCCGGTGCTGCGCCCCCGGTCAGCAGCGAATTGCCGCTGGCAGTATCGACCAGGTCATAAGTGGTGACGCCCGCATTGACCGTGAACCTGATTTCGACGTCCTGCACGGCCGAGCCGCGCCACGCCGCCGGATCGCTGATCGAGCCGGCATTGATGGTCGCGGTGCCGGTGTTGGCGGCGTCGTAGTCGGTGGCGAAATATCCGTTGCCATTGGGAATGCGCCTGAAGACATCGATCCCCGAATCGCTGATTTCGATATGGCGGCTGCTCGACACCTGCAGGGTACGCTGGCCCTCGTCGCCCTGATAATCGATTTCGCCCCCTGCCATCAACGCGTCGATGGAGCCGCCGAAGGGAATCGTCTCGCTCTTGAAGCCTCCGAACACATGGTTGCCGGCGGCATCTTTGCTATTGGCGATGCCCAGCAACTGGTCGTAGGTGCCCCGCAATTCGGTGGAGATGGCCTTGCGTGCGGTGGGCGTCAAACTGGTGCTGCCAGCCTGGATGGCCAGCTCATGCACCCGTTGCAGCAAGTCCTCGGCATGAGCCAGATGCACTTCCTCCTGGCCGAGGATGCCCATTGCAGTTTCCTGGTTCCGGCTGAACTGGGTAACGACGTCATTGGCCTGGGATACCTCCAGCGCCCGCGCCGAAGCTACGGGATCATCACCCGGCGTGAGTATGCGACGGCCGCTGGAAAGCTGCTGCTGCACCTTGAGCAGGGCCGAGGTCTGGCGCGAAATTCCTGTCGCGCCGGCCTCGAAAATCATTGAGCTACTGACTCTCATGTCTGTTTACCTCCATCGCTCCCGGCCTAGCGGCCAAGTGCAAGAACTTCCTCGAACAGCTTGCCGGCAATCTCGATCACCTTGGCGGCAGCCTGGTAAGCCTGCTGGTAACGCAGCAGGTTGGCCGCTTCCTCGTCGAGGTTGACCCCCGCCACTGACTGCAGGGAGGTGGTCGACTGGTCGGCCAGGCTCTGCTGCGCCGCTCCGATCGCCTCGACCTCGTTGGCCTTGCTGCCGATGTTGCTGACCATCTGCGCGTAGGCACCCTGGTAGCTCGCCGTGGCCTGGCCGCCGCTGGGCGCATTCATCGTGCTGCGCGTCTGCAGGGCGCCGATCAGCGATGCGTTGCGATTGTCGGCGACGCCATTGACATTGCTTTCGACGACGAAGGAGTCGCCGCTCGAGGGTGTGCCCCGTATCCGCGTGGTCCAGCCGTTGTAGCTGATCGCTGCGCCGGCGGTGTAGGCAACGCCCGAAGCCAGGGTCGATCCGGCGGTGACATCCACCACGTCGAAGCTGGTGGCGCTGGTGAAGGTGATAGTGACCTTGTGCTGCAGATTGGCATTGGCGGGCGGCGGGCCATTCACCACGCCGGCCTCGATGCTGCCCAGACCGGTGTTGCCGAGCGTCGCGCTGCTGCGTATTGGTGCCGCCGCGGCGAGAGCGCGCACGTCGGAGATCGCCACCGACAGGTTGTGCGCCCCGTCGCGGGTCGGCTGGATCAGCACGCTGTCATTCGCGGCCGGCGCCCAGCTGCCGGCGGTGATGGTGATCCCGTCCACCGTCTGCGGCAGGCTTCCGTAATTGCGCACCACTTGGTCCGAAAGGCGGGTCAGCTGGTAATTGCCGCCGACATAGGCCAGCTCGTAGTTGCTGGTTGTCAGCTCGGCGATGCTGGCGGCGTCAATGGCCACCGTCGGCGCGCCACTGCCGGCATTGTTGCTGCTGGCGGTCACGCGCGGCGACGAAAGATTGAAGAGGTTTTGCCCCATCGCACCGGCCAGGTCCTGCCCCAGGCGATGCTGGTCATTGACGTTCTGAGCCAGGCTGAGGGCAATGCGACCGAGGGCATTCTGCGTCTGGTCCAGGGTCTCGCTGCGAAAACGCAGGACGCCGCCCAGGCTGCCGCCGGTGATCTGCGATTCGGCGATCGGTTGCGCAGTGCCGCCGGGACCCACCAGGCCCACGGTGACGCGTTCCGGATCGTCCGGCGCGCGAACTGCCTTGAGCTGATAGGCCTGGTTGCCGACCACCAGCGGCTGGCCGGCGCCGATAAATATGTTGTAGCTGCCATCGCTCTGGCTGACGGCGGTGACGCGCACCAGCTTGTTCAAGTCCTTGAGGACCTGTTCGCGCTGGTCGAGCAGGTCGTTCGGTTCGTGGCCGACTTCGCTGGCACGCGCCAGGACGACGCGGTGGTTGATTTCCGACAGTTGGGAACTGTAGGCATTGATCTGGGTGATCTGGGTCGCCACCTGGGCATTGGTGCCGTCGCGCACTTCGGCAAGTCGCTGGTCGAGCGTCTGGAAGCGCGTCGACAAGGCCTGCGATGCCGACAACATGGCCTGGCGCGCTGCCATCGACGTCGGGTTGGCGGCCACTTCCTGAACGCCCTTGAAAAAGCTGGCCAGGCTCGGCGACAGGCCGGCATCCGAGTCTGCCAGCATGTTGTCGATCTGGCGGATCTGCGACAGGTAGCTGTCCATTTCGGAGGCACCGGCCTCGGCGCTCAGCACCTGGCGGCTGAGGATCTGGTCGTAGTTGCGGCGTATGGTTTCAACGTGAGCGCCCTGACCGACGAAACCGGCACCGCTGTACAGGTAAACGTTGGTCGACTGGACCGTCTGCTGGCGGCTGTAACCCGGCGTCGAGGCGTTGGCAATATTGTGACTGGTCGTCAGCAAGCCCGACTGGGCTGCATTCAATCCGCTGACGCCAATGTTCAGGATACCCATGATCGCTCCACGTTAGCCCCCGGTAACGGCAAGAATTGCCGCGCCTTGAGGCTTCACGCAGAGAACTGCAATGCCCGTGCCAGGGGCTGAGGATGTTTAGCTGACCGTCGTCTGACGCAGGACCCCGGCTCCAATCACGCGTTCCAGCTTGCTGGCGTAGTTCGGATCGGTAGCGTAACCGGCGGCCTGCAGGCCGCGGGCGAACTGCTGTGGTTCGCGCGCACCCAGTACGCCCGCGTAGCGTGGCTGTGTGGCCAGCAGTCGGGCGTAGTCGGCAAAGGCTTCAGCGTGGGATGCATAGGCCCGGAAGCGTTCGCTGCGGGTTTGCGCCAGACCGGCAATAACTTCCGTCGTGCTTGCCTCGACCGTCGGCCCCTGCCAGTCGCGCCCCACCTTGATGCCAAAAATGTTGTGGCTGCTGCGGCCATCGGCGGTCTTCGGCTCGGCTCGTCCCCAGCCGGTTTCGAGCGCCGCCTGCGCCACCATGAAATGCGCGGGAATGCCGGTCTGCTGCTCGGCCTCCAGCGCCGCCGGCATCAGGCGATCGACAAAGGCGCGCTGTGAGGCACTGGCGGCAAGCGGCTCGGAAGTCGGCGCGGGCGACACGGCGGGCGCCGCCTTGGGCGGCAAGCCAAGACCGCGCAGACTCGACGGGCTCGATGGGTCGAGCGGCAAGGCACGCGGCTCGCGGCGCAAAGGCATGGCCCCCAGCGGCTCGACGAGTTCGTTCCGCTGCATCATTTGCTTTTCGATCATCGCGGCGAGGCCGAGGCCTTTGCCGCCGCCGAGCTGCAGGCTCAGCTGCTGGTCGTGCAGGGATTCGTAGAGACGCGAGGCCTGGCTGTCGAACAAGCCCTCGCGCGGCACCGCGTCGCGCATCGACTTCAGCACCATCTGCATGAACAGCGATTCGAACTGTTTCGCCACCTCCCGGGCCGCCGCCGGATCGCCGGCCTTGGCCTGGCGCTTGAGCGCGGTCAGGCGTCCGGTATCGAGGACATTGGCGGCAGCGAGGTCGGCACTCATGTTGGTCGGAAGTGTCTCAGGTACGGATGATCGGCAATGAATGCAAAAACCGTCCCACTCCCGCCCTGCTCCGCGTTTTCAGATGATTTCCAGCTCGGCGCGCAGTGCGCCGGCGGACTTCATGGCCTGCAGGATGGCGATCAGGTCCTGTGGATTCGCACCCAGCGAGTTCAACGCGCGTACGATCTCGGCCAGGTTGGCGCCGGCCTTCAGATTCATCAGCGCCGCGCCCTCCTGCTTGATCTCGACTTGCGCATTGGCCACCGGCGCGGTCTGCCCGCCCGACAAGGCACCGGGCTGGCTGACGGCATTGTCGGTGCTGACCGAAACGGACAGGTTGCCGTGGGCGACGGCGCAGTTGTCGAGCAATACCGCCTGGTTCATCACCACCGAACCGGTGCGGCTGTTCACGATCACCTTGGCGGCCATTTTTGCCGGCGTGACGTCGAGGTTCTCTATCCTGCCGATGAAAGCGACGCGTTCGTCCGGATTGGCCGGCGCCTTGACCCGCACCTGGCGACCGTCAGCCGCCGACGCCACGCCCGGCGCCATGCGATTGATGGCCTCGACCATCTGTTGTGCGGTGCTGAAGTCGGTGCTGTTGAGTTCGAGATGGACGAACTCGCCCTGCCCCAGCGGCATCGGCACTTCGCGCTCGACCGTGGCCCCGGCGGCAATGCGGCCGACAGAAAGGTGGTTCACGGTGACCTTGGAACCGGCACCGGAGGCCCCGGCACCCACCACGGTGACGTTACCCTGGGCCATGGCATAGATCTGCCCGTCGGCGCCCTTGAGCGGAGTCAGGATCAGCGTGCCACCGCGCAGGCTCTTGGCATTGCCGATCGAGGAAACGGTAATGTCGATGGTCTGGCCGGCGCGGGCAAAGGCCGGCAGGCTGGCGGTGACCATCACGGCGGCCACGTTCTTCAGTTGCAGCGACTGACCGGGCGGCATGTTGATGCCCATGGCGGAAAGCATGCTGATCATGCTTTGCACCGTAAAGGGGGTCTGGGTGGTCTGGTCGCCACTGCCGTCGAGGCCGACCACCACGCCGTAGCCGACCAACTGGTTGGCACGCACGCCGGCCACCGAGGCGATGTCCTTGATGCGCTCGGCATTGGCCGGTGCGGCGGCGAAAACGGCGCCGGCCAGGCACAGCGCAGTCAGCAGTTTGCGGTTCAGGGTTTTCATGTCGAATTCCTCAGAAAGGCATGAAGCTCAGGAAGAAGCGGCCCAGCCAGCCCATGACCTGGGCCGAATCGATGAAACCGTTGGCCTTGTATTCGATGCGCGCATCGGCGATCTGGGTCGAAGTGACGGTGTTCGCCGAGGTGATGGTGTTGGGGTTGACCACGCCGGAGAAGCGCACGAACTCTTCGCCCTCCTTCAGGCCGATCTGCTTCTCGCCCGACACCAGTAGGTTGCCGTTGGGGTAGACCTCGATCACGGTGACGGTGATGGTGCCAGTGAAATCATTGGACGAGGTGTTCTGCCCCGAGCCGGTGAAATTGTTGGTATCGCTGGCGGCCAGCGTGGTGCCCTGGGCGCCCTTGAACGGCAGGCCGACGATGGTCGGCACGCTGACATCCACGGCCTGGCTGCGCGTGGTCTTGTTTTCCGACTTCTTCGAGGCCTGGACTTTCTCGGCGATGTTGATGGTCAGGGTATCGCCGACAAAGCGTGCGCGGCGGTCTTCGAACAGCGGACGCGCGGAGGCCACGTTGAAGATGGCGCCATTGCTGGGCGCGATGTAGTTCCGGGCTTCCGGGCGCACGCTCATCGGCTGGTGGATCGCCGTGGTCGGCGCGGTGGTGACGCAGCCGGCCAGCAGGGCCAGCAGCGGGATCAGGACGATCGTATTTTTCATGTTGTCATTCATCCATGGTTGGCGGATCAGATGTTGCTGAGCTTCGACAGCATCTGGTCGCAGGTGGTGACCGCCTTGGAGTTCATTTCGTAGCCGCGCTGAGCCACGATCATGTTCACCAGCTCCTCGGCCACATTGACGTTGGAGGTTTCGATGTAGCCCTGGTTGATCAGGCCGGTGCCGTTGGTTCCCGGCGTGGTCGGCGTACCGGTTCCCGACGATGCGGTTTCGACGAACAGGTTCTGGCCGGTGCTCTGCAGGCCGCCGTTATTGACGAAGCCGACCAGCTGGATATTGCCCGCCGGTTGCGGCGCGTTGTTGCCGGGCTGGGAATAGGTGACGATGCCGTCGGGCGAGATGGTCACGCTGATGGCGTTGGCCGGGATGGTGATCGGCGGGCTCAGCGGGTAGCCGTTGGCGGTAACGATCTGGCCGTTCGCATCCTTGGTGAAGGACCCATCGCGGGTGTAGGCCAGGGTGCCGTCGGGCATCTGGATCTGGAAGAAGCCATTGCCCTGGATCGCGAGGTCGAGCGGGTTGTCGGTCTTCTGCACCGTGCCCTGGGTGAAGATGTGCTCGGTGGCCACCACGCGCACGCCGGTGCCCAGGGTCAAGCCCGATGGAATCGCCGTCTGTTGTGACGAAGACGAGCCCGGCTGGCGCAGGGTCTGGTAAAGAAGATCTTCGAACACGGGGCGCGAACGCTTGAAGCCGGTGGTGCTGACGTTGGCGAGGTTGCTGGTGATCACGTCCATCGATGTCTGGTGGGCATCGAGGCCGGTCTTGGCAATCCAGAGGGAACGCATCATTTGGGATTACTCCTGGGGAATGTTCAGGGTCCTGCGCTTATTGCGAACGCATGTTGGCTAGGTTCTGCAAAACCTGGTCGAGGATCTTGAAGGTCTGGGCGCTGGCCTGGTAATTACGCTGTTGCTCGATTAACGCCACCAGTTCGGTAGCCAGATCGACGTTGGATTGTTCGCGGGCATAACCCTGCAGGGAACCCATGCCCTCTGCCGGATCGCTGTTGCCCTGGAAGCCGGCAATTTTCTCGGTGGCGAACTTGGGGAAGCCCAAGCTGATGGTGCCGGTGCCCTTGACCGGATCGTCGTTGGCCACCCACTGGTTTTCGCCCATGTTGATCAGGGCGTTGGGATTGGCAAAGTTGGCCAGCACCACCTGGGCGACGTTGCGCCGCTGGCCGTTGGAGTAGCGTGCGCTGATGTGGCCATCGGCCTGGACGCTGAACTCATAGCCATCCTGCAGGCTGCCTTCGCCATAGCCATCCTGGCTCAGGGCATTCACGCTCAGGGGGGTGCCAAACTGGGTCGTGCCGCGCAGGTCGATCGCGATCGACAGGGTCTCGCCACCGGCGGTGGTATAGCTGGTCGCGGCGAGGGGCATCTTCGTCGCGAGGATGCCGGCGGTGTCGAAGGCGACGTCGATCGGCCCGGTAACCGGCGTCGGATTCGACGGGCTGTAATCCAGCGTCGTGTACATGTCCCAGTGATTGCCGCCCCCGGGAGTGGCAAAGTAGAGCCGCAGCTGGTGCTCGGCGCCGGTCGAGTCGAATACCGTGGCCACGGTGGAGCCGTTGTAGCTCGTTGCATCGTCAGGGTCGAAGGGCACCGAGGCGGCCGCCAGGCGCGGGTCGAGATTGATGCTTAGTTCGACCTTGGTGCTGGCCTTGGGCGGGAAATAGGGATCGATGGTGATCACTACCGGGTTCGGCACATTGTCGATGGTGCCGAAGGGGTCGGTGGTGAAGTCCGGCAGATTGCCGGTCAGGCTGAGGCCGGCGCGGGTCACCAGGCGCGGATTGCTGTTGGCATCGAAGGAAAGGCGGAACTGGCCGTCGCGCGTGTAGCTGATCTTGCCGGTCTCGGCGTTGTAGAGGCGGAAGAACCCCTGACCGTTGATCGCCATGTCGAGCGGGTTGTTGGTCAGTTCGAAACGGCCCTGCTCGAAGTTCTGGGCGATGTTGTCGGCACTGACACCGGCACTCGCGGCAGAATCTGCCGGTCCGCTGCCCTTTCCTGCCGCCGCGACATTGGTGAAGCGTGCGACGGAGGACTTGAAGCCGATGGTTTGCGAGTTGGCGATGTTGTTGCCGATCACGTCAAGCGCCTTGCCGGCGGCAATCAGGCCACTCAAGCTGTTTGCAAATGCCATTTTTGGATTCCTTCCTGGTTACGCTTATGCCTCTAACAGCAAGGCATGTGCCAGGGATCAGCGGGAGCTGAGAAGTTGCGCGGCCGCCTTGTCGTTGGCGTCGGCGATCGACACCATGCGCAACTGCATCTCGAACTGGCGCGCCAGCGAGATCATGTTCACCATCTGTTCCGCAGGATTGACGTTGCTGCCTTCGAGCGTGCCGGCCACGATGGAGACGGTTTCGTCCATCGGCAGCGCATCGCCGCCGCGCGGTCGGAACAGCCCATCCTCGCCGCGCACCAGCTCCGCGGTCGGCGGATTCACCAGCTTGATGCGGCCGATCACGCTGGGCGTGTTCTGCGCGCCGGATTCCGGCAGGGCCGACATCGTGCCGTCGACACCGATACTGAGTTTGACTTCCGGCGGCACGCTGATGGTGCCGCCATCGCCCATCACCGGGATGCCCTTGCGAGTTTGCAGCACACCGTTGACGTCGAGTTGGAACGAGCCGTTGCGGGTATAGGCCTCGCTGCCGTCAGGCAGTTGCAGCGCGATCCAGCCCGGCCCCTGCACCGCCACGTCCAGCGGACGTCCGGTCCCCGTCATGGCACCCGCAGTGAAATCGGTATGGGTGCTGGCATCGATGGCAAAGGCGCGGGTCGGCAGGCCCTTGACGGCTGCTTGCGATTGCACCTGGACCGCGCGCAGGCGATGCTCCTCGGCCTTGTAGCCGGTGGAATTCGCATTCGCCAGGTTGTGCGCGACGGCTGCTTGGCGAGCCATGGTCTGGCTCGCCCCGCTCATCGCCGTGTAGATCATGCGGTCCATCGTCGCCCTTCCCTCGCCGTGTCCTCAGCGCCGACTATTAGCGCAGGTTGACCAGGGTTTGCAGGATGCTGTCCTGGGTCTTGATGGTTTGCGCATTGGCCTGATAGGAACGCTGCATGGTGATCATGTTCACTAGTTCGGCGGTCAGATCGACGTTGGATTCTTCCAGCGCGGCCGATTGCAGCACGCCGTACTGGCCCGAGGAGCCCGGCACGCCGACGATGGAATCGCCGGAACCCGGGGTCTGCGCCCAGACGTTGTCGCCCAGGGGTTGCAGGCCTTGCGAATTGCGGAAGGAGGCCAGGATCACCTGCCCGACCACGGCGGTCTGGCCGTTGGTATAGCGGCCGAGGATGGTGCCGTCCTGACCGACGTTGAAGCCGGCCAGCGTGCCGGAACCGTAGCCGTCCTGAACCATGGCGTTGACCGAGAACGAAGAACCGAACTGGGTCGAGCCGCCGAAGTTGACCGGGAAGGACAGGTTGCTGATGGCACCGGTGTAACCCAGCTGGGCATCGGTGATCGCCGCCGTGAAGGCCGAAGACGTAAGTTCTCCTGAGGCGTCGAAGGTTAGCGTGCCGAGCTTGCCACCCGCCGAAAGATCGGTGAATTGGGGCGACGCGCCCGGCGGATTGGTCAGCGTGGTGTAGACATCCCAGGTACTCGCCGCCGCCATCTTGACGAAATACATCGAGTAGGTGTGGGGATTGCCAAGGCTGTCATACACCGTGACGGCGGTCGACTGGTTGTAGGTGGTCGGGTTGTTGTAGTCGAACGGCGATGCCGAGGGGGGACCCAGGCGCGCATCGAGGTTGACGTTCACTTCGACACCGGTGTTGCCGGGGCTGCCGCCCGTCATCTGGGGCGGGCCGGCCAGGCTCTGCGTCGGATCGAACAGGCGCAGCGGCACGGCAGGCGAACCTTGGGAGATCACGCCCTTGTCAGCCATGATGCCCTTCAGCTTGAGGCCGCTGCTGTTGACGATGTAGCCCGACTGGTCGAGCTGGAACTGGCCATTGCGGCTATACACCGTGGCGCCGTTGCCGTCATCGACCTGAAAGAAGCCGCCACCGTTGATCGCGATGTCGAGCGGATTGCTGGTCACGCCGATGCTGCCCTGCGTGAATTGCTGTACCACCGCCGAGATCTTGGTGCCGAGGCCGACCGGGGCCGCACCGGCACCGGAAAGGGAAGCGGCAAACACGTCGGAGAACTGGGTCGACCCCGTCTTGTAGCCGATCGTGCTGGCGTTGGCGATGTTGTTGCCGATGGTGTCGAGAGCCTTGGAGGAAGCATTCAGACCGGCCAGACCTTGTTGGAATCCCATGATGTTCTCCTGCTTAGAAAATTTGCTTGAGGTCGCTCAGCTTCACCAGACCCAGACTGCCCAGATTCAGTGTGACGCCTTGCGTGCTCCTGTTGATGTTGGTGACGCCGGAGAGTTGCAATGCCGACGCCGTTACTTTTTCCGTTCCGCGCTTGGCACTCACCGCGATGCTGTAATTGCCATTCACTGCCTGTGCACCAGCATCAGTCGTGCCATCCCAGCTGAAGTTGTGAATTCCGCCGTCGAGATTGCCCAAGTCGATGGTTTTCATGACCAATCCGTTGGGATCCTTGACCGTGACCACGACTTGATCGGCTGCCGAGGCGAGTTCGACGCCGCCCACGGCACCGTTGTCGCCGAGTTGCAGCCCAGAACCGGCAATCATTACCTGGTGACCGACAAGATTTGCCGCCTGCATGGCTTCACCATCGACGCTGCTGGCTACCAGCTTCTGCAGGGTGGCGTTGAGCTTCTCGATGCCATCGACGGTGCTGATCTGTGCCAGTTGCGACGTCATCTGTGCGTTGTCCATCGGGTTCAGCGGATCCTGGTTCTTCAACTGCGTGGTCAGCAGCTTGAGGAAGCGGTTCTGCGCATCGGTCATCGCATTGCTGGACGATGCGGAATCGGTCGACTTGCTGGCGTCGATCAGCGCCTGGGTGGTGGTGGCGTTGCTGCCGATGGTATTGACTGCCATGATCCTGCTCCCGAAAATTTACTGGCCGATGGCGAGGGTCTTTTGCACCAGCGACTTGGCGGCGCCCAGGACCTCGACATTGTTTTGGTAGGAACGCGATGCGGCGATCATGTTCACCATCTCCTCGATGGGATTCACGTTCGGCATCGCGACATAGCCCTGCTCATTGGCTGCCGGGCTGCTGGGGTCATACACCAGGCGCGGGGGCGCGGCACTTTCGACGACCTGTGTCGCACGTACGCCCAGCGCGCCACCTTCGACCGACATGGCGCGGAACATCACCTGCTTAGCGCGGTAGGGCTGGCCATCGGCGCCCACCATGCTATCGGCGTTGGCGAGGTTGCTGGCCACCGCATTGAGCCGCGCCGACTGTGCCGTCAGCGCCGACCCAGCGATGTTCATTACATTGAAAAGGCTCATGGTCTTCCTTACTGGCTCAGTGCGGTTTGGAGGTCCTTGAAGCTGCCGCGGACAAACGTCAGGGCTGCTTCGAGTCGCAGCGCCGTTTCGGCGAAGGCTGCGCGTTCGACATCCATGTTCACCGTGTTGCCGTCCACGCCGGGCTGGAACTCGGTGCGGTATTTCATCGATGCGGGCGCCTGTACTTCACCGCTGCCGCGCAAATGCCCGCGCGCCGTGACCGCCAGGGCAACGCCCTGCTCGCGTCGTCCGGCCATGCGGTTTTCCAGCGCTCCCTTGAAATCGATGTCACGCGCCTTGTAATGCGGGGTATCGGCGTTAGCGATGTTCGACGCGATCAGTTCCTGGCGCTGCACGAGCAGATTCAGGGCACTGCGCTGGACCTTAAGATGTTCGCCGATTCTGTCGTTCATGGTTTTGCTCGCAAAGCGCTGTGGATGGACTGCGACACAGCAAATGCAGCAACCATGCCAGCGATGAAACCGCTTGATCCGCTTGATTTTCCGGCGGTTCACCGGGGAATGACGGCAAGTCTGGCGGGTGCTCCGGCAAGTTTTGCCGGAACCTGCGCGTCGCATTCGGAACCGCCCAAGCTGAGATAATTGCCGACATGAACTGCCTTTTGCACCCTTGCCCCCCTCGCCGCTCCTCTATTGCCCGATCCACGTTTGCGGCCCTCGCCGTGCTTGCCCTGACCGCCCACGCCACAGCCGCCACATCTGCCGCCTCCGCCGAAGAAGAAGCCCTGCGCAAGGCCATCACAAGCTATCTGGAGCAACAGGCGGGCGCCCTGCCCGGCCCGGCCCGGCACGAGATCGGCACCATCAAGACCGGCAACCTGGCAGCGGGGTGTCGTCGCATGGCCGTCAGCACGCCGAGCGGCGCCCGTCCCTGGGGGCGAACCCACGTCCAGGTCAGATGCAGCGAGGGCGCCAACTGGAGCCTGTTCGTGCCAGTGGACATCCATGTCGAGGCCGATTACGTCGTCAGCGCGCGGCCCCTCCGCGCGGGGCAGCTCGTGACCGACGCCGACTTGACGACCCGCCGTGGCGACCTGGCGGAACTCCCGCCCACGGTCCTCACCGACCCGCGCCAGGCGCTGGGCCAGATTGCCAACGCCGCCCTGCCTGCCGACCGGCCGCTGCGGTCGGACGGGTTGCGCAAGCCGGTGGTGATCCGCCAGGGGCAAAGCGCCCGGGTGACCTCCGGCGGCAGCAGCTTCCAGGTTTCCAGCGAAGGCAAGGCAATGGGTAACGCGGTGGCCGGCCAAGTGGTGCAAATGCGCATGGCCTCTGGGCAGATCGTCAGCGGCGTGGCCCAGGCCGACGGATCGGTGCGCGTGGGCCAATAGTCACGAATCGGGAAATTCTTGCCCCGGAATGCTAAAGTCGGACCGTATCGCGCCGTTAAGACACGCAAGCTCAGAACCCTTTGCAGGTGCCCGCCATGAAGATCGACTCCACTACCCCCTCGGCCGTAACACTGGCCAAGACCCGTCAGCAAAGGCCGGCAGCCAGCGGCCCGGCGGCCGGAGCGGCCAGCGAAAGCACCGTAGCCACCCTCAGCCACAGCCAGGCAACGGACCAGACCGGTGCCCCGGTCGATAGCGAGCGCATTGCCGAGATTCGCCAGGCGATCGCCGACGGCAAGCTCCAGATCAACGCCGAGCGCATTGCCGACCGCCTGATCCAGGGCGCACGCGAGCAGTTCGCGAAGGGACAGACGTCCTGAGCCGGCCCCACGTGGCCAGTATCGAAAACCTGTTGCAGGAGGAACTTGCCGCCCTCGGCGAGTTCCTCGCCGCCATCGCCGCCGAGCGACGCGCCCTCACCGACGGTGCGCTCGACGTCCTTCCCGGTACTACCGAACAAAAGTCGGCGCTGGCGGCACGCCTCGCCAAGCTCGAAAGCCAGCGCGAGGCCCTGCTCGGCGATGCCCGCCAGACAGCTGGGCGCGAGGGAATGGAAAGCTGGCTGGCCAGCCAACCGACCGCGTCCCGCGGCGCGCTGCAGGCCCGCTGGAATGCCCTGCTGGAAGCCGCCGCAAAAGCCAGGTCGGAGAACGCAATCAACGGCAAGCTGATCGCCACCCGCCTGCAGCAAAACCAGCAGGCGTTGGGTGGATTGCTCGGGGAGTCATCCGAGGCGTCGACCTACGGCGCCGACGGTCAGCGCAGCTCCGGCGCCAATCGCCGAACCCTGGGCAGCGCCTGACTGACTTCCTCTTCCCGCGGTCCCTTATTCGGCCAGCGGAACATCGACCACGTTGTCGGGGGCCTTGGCCTCGATGCTGATCGCCACCCGGCGATTGCTCTGCCGCCCTTCGGCGCTTGCATTGTCCGCGACAGGCCGCTGATCAGCATGGCCGACGGCGCTTAGGCGCCGCGGATCCATTCCCGTATCGATGAACAGACGCACCACGCTCGCCGCGCGTGCCGCGGACAATTCCCAGTTGGAGGGGAACTGGGGGGTACTGATCGGGATATTGTCGGTATGGCCTTCGACCACGATGGGGAAATCGGCTGCGGCCAACACGCGCCCCACTGCTCCAAGCGCGCGGATCGCGCCCAGGTCGAGACGGGCTTCGCCCGGTGCGAACAGGGCGCTGGCGCTGATATCGACCTGGATGCCAAAGGCACCTTCGGAGATCCTTACCTTCCCCTGTGCGGCGAGCGGAGCCAGGGCCTGATTCAGGTCGCGTGCCAGACCGCGCAGCGTTTCCTTCTTGATGGCCTGGCTCTCATCGGCGCGCGTACGTACCGGCGGGCGACGCAGCGGCGAGGTCATCGGATTCTCGGCAAAGCCGGTGGCGACTTGTGCGCCCGGCGCCTGCCCCGGATCGCTGCGAAAGGCAAACACGATCGAATCTGACATCACCCGGTACTTGCCCTCGTTGATCGAGGAAATGCCGTACATCACGACGAAGAATGCAAACAGCAGGGTAATGAAGTCGGCGTAGGACACCAGCCAGCGGTCGTGGTTTTCGGGATCGTCGGCTTCGCGGCGACGGCGACGGCGGCGGAAATGGGCCATGGCGCTTGCCTGTTCAGGCGAAATAGCCGTGCAGCCGGCTTTCCAGCATGCGCGGATTGTCGCCATTGGCGATGCCGACCAGGCCATCGATCAGCATTTCGCGCAATGTCACGATACGGGCAATGATCGATAGCAGCTTCTTGGCCACCGGCAGGAAGATCAGATTGGCCGCGCCGACGCCATAGATGGTGGCAACAAAGGCGACCGCAATGCCGCTGCCCAGCTTGGAAGGGTCGGAAAGGTTTTCCATGACATGGATCAGCCCCATCACCGCGCCGAGGATGCCTATCGTCGGTGCGTAACCGCCGGCCGATTCCCAGATCTTCGCCGCCGATTTGAGCCCGCTTTCCACCGAGGTCAGCTCGACTTCCAGCACTTCACGCAGGCGGTCCGGTTCAGCGCCATCGACCAGCAGTTGCAGGCCCTTGACCGCAAACGGATCCTTGATCGTACCCAGATAGGCCTCCAGCGAAAGCAGGCCTTCCTTGCGCGCAATCTGGCTCCAGCGGGAAATCTCTGCGATCTGCCGATTCGGATCGATCACCGGCGGCACGAACACCCATTTCCCCATCCGCACGCCTTCGCGAAATACCCGCAGCGGGCTTTGCAGCATCACCGCACCGAGGGTGCCTCCGACCACGATTAGGAAGGCCGTGGGTTGCAGCAGGGATGAAACATGTCCGCCTTCGAGCACCTGCCCGGCAACGATCGCCGCCAGACCGAGCAACAAGCCGACGACGCTGATCTTGTCCATGATCAGGCCCGCGCCGCCGTCGCTCCGCTGCCGCGCCGCCCGCGCTGCGGTTTGGCCTGGCCGGTGACGGCGCAGCGCAGCCGGGCCACGGCCTGGCTGTGCAACTGGCATACGCGCGACTCGGTGACGCCCATGATCTCGCCGATTTCCTTGAGGTTCAGATCCTGTTCATAGTACAGCGACATCATCAGTTTTTCGCGTTCCGGCAGCTCCTCGATCGCCGCGACCAGCATCCGTCGGGTGCCGGCGTCTTCCAGAATGCTCAGGGGATCGGGGACGCTGGTGGCGCTATGGCGGTCGAGGTAGTCCTCGCCATTGCCCTCGGAAACCTCCTCGATGTACACCAGCTGGTGGCCGCGCGCATCGAGCAGCAGCTTCTGGTAGTCGGCCAGCGGCATCTCCAGCGCCTTGGCCAGTTCGGTTTCGCTTGGCTGGCGGCCATTCTCGTGTTCGAGGACGCGGATCGCCTCCTCGACGCGCCGCATCTCCTTGCGCACGCTGCGCGGTACCCAGTCGTTTTCGCGCAGGCCGTCGAGCATCGCGCCACGAATCCGCTGCACCGCATAGGTCTCGAACTGGGCACCCTGCCCGTCCTCGAAGCGATCCATTGCATCGAGCAGGCCGATCAGGCCGTTCTGGATCAGGTCGTCGACTTCCACGCTGGCCGGCAGGCGCGCCATCAGCAGGTAGGCAATGCGCTTTACCAGCGGCAGATAGCCCGCAACCTGTTTGTCCTTGGTCAGTGTGCCCTGGGCGGTATACATGGTTGGCGAGCGTGCCTGTGGGCCGTGCCTCAGCGCAATACCAGCTTGATGGTGTTGAGCAGCTCGTCGGCGGTGGCCGGCTTCACCAGCCAGCCCGACGCACCCGCAGCCTTGGCTTCCATCCGCTTGGCCTGCTGCGATTCCGTCGTCAGGAACAGGATCGGCATGAACTTGTAGTTCGGCAGCCCGCGCACTTCCTTGATGAACTCGATCCCGTTCATCCCCGGCATGTTCAGATCCGTGATCAGCAGGTCCACCTTCATCCCGCTCTTGAACTTGCCCAAGCCTTCCGCCGCGTTGCTCGCCTTTTCTACTGCGTAACCCGCCTTGCTCAGGATGTTCGAGATCGACAACAGGATCGTCGCCGAATCGTCCACC
>CAIVQO010000077.1 GCA_903908065.1 uncultured beta proteobacterium
AGAGTGATTTCAGCGCCCACATCAGCCGGTATCTGTTCTATCTTGATTTTTTCGCCGGCAGCGACGCGATATTGCTTGCCGCCGGTTTTTATGACCGCATACATGATGGGAAACTCCAAATGGGATGACGCAAAGAACCGCACAGTATATAGATTGACGCGGTTCAGGTCAATGCGGTTTTTGCCCCGACCTTGCCACCCTGGTAGCCGATGGCCAACGAGATCGCGTCGGCGGTGGCCTTGACCAGTTCGGCCCAGTCCGGGCTATGGCGTTCGACCGGCGCCGACACCGACAAACCCGCCACCAGTTCGCCTGAGTCGTCACGCACGCCGGCCGCGATGCAGCGCAGGCCGGGTTCAATCTCCTCGTTGTCGAAAGCGATGCCATGGCGCCGGGCGCGATCGACCTCTCGTTCCAGTGCCGTGACCGTGGTCAGCGATGTCGGCGTGAAACCGGGCAAGCCAGTGCGCCTGGCGTATTCCCGCAGCTGCTGCGGGCTATCGTCGGCGAGGTAGAGCTTGCCGACGGCAGTGACATGCAGGGGTGCCCGGGCACCGACCAGATGCACTACGCGAATCGACGAGCGGCCGCTGGAGGTGCGCTCGACATAGACGATTTCGTCGCCCTGGCGCACGCCGAGATTGACGCTTTCGCCGATCTGCTGGTGCAGGCGCTGCATCAGCGGCATCGCGGCAGCTCGGATGCTGATGCGCGACTTGACCACGTTGCCAAGCTCGAGCAGGCGGATGCCCAGCCGGTAGCTGCCCGCCTCGGCGCGTTCGACAAAGCCCGAGGCCGCCATGGCGGCGAGGATACGATGCGCGGTGGATGGGTGCAAACCCGTCTCCAGCGCCAGCTGCTTGAGGCTGACCGGGTCGGGGTGGTAGGAAAGGACATCGAGCAGCTTCATCATGCGCTCGATGACCTGGATGCCGCTGCGCGCTTCCGGCGCGGCATCCGCGGGCTTGTGCACCACGGCAATCTCTTGCGGAAAGGGAACTCGGATACTATAGCAAACCGCGCCACCGCTGCCCGGGCACCGATCTGATTTGCATGTCCCGATCCGGCTTCGGCAGCGCGCGACAACGACATAACCCTACGGAGAGAGCCCTTGGCAAGCAAGCGCGTCGGACTGTTCGTCACCTGCCTGGTGGACCTGATGCGACCCCGCATCGGCTTCGCCGCCCTGAAACTGCTGGAATCTGCCGGATGCGAAGTGATCGTGCCGGAGACGCAGACCTGTTGCGGCCAGCCGGCCTGGAATTCCGGCGACAAGGCGGGGGCGGAAGCGCTGGCGAAGAAGGCCATCGCCGAATTCGAGGGCTTCGACTACATCGTCGTGCCTTCCGGCTCCTGCGGCGACCATATCCGCACCGAATACCAGTCGATGTTCGTCGACGAGCCAACATGGCGCGACCGCGCCACGGCGATGGCCGCGCGCACCTACGAACTGACCGATTTCCTCGCCACCGTGCTCAAGGTGGAGACGGTGCCGGGCGACTACGAAGGCACGGTGACCTACCACGATTCCTGCAGCGGCCTGCGCAGCATGGGCATCAAGCAGCAACCGCGCGCGCTGCTGGCAAAGATGAAGGGGGTCGAACTCAAGGAAATGAACGGCTGCGAGGAGTGCTGCGGCTTCGGCGGCACTTTCTCGGTCAAGTTCGGCGAAGTCTCGGCAGCGATCGCCGAGCGCAAATGCGATTTCATCCACGCCAGCGGTGCGCCGGCCGTGGTCGGCGGCGACCTCGGCTGCCTGCTCAATATCGAGGGCAAGCTGCGGCGCATGGGCGATGAATCGACCCAGGTGCTGCACGTCGCCGAAGTGCTCGCCGGGAGGGGCTGAACCATGGAAATCAAGTCCATGCGCTTCAAGGCGAACTCCGAGGCCTCGCTGGCCAACGTGGTGCTGCAGGGCAACCTGAAGAATGCCAAGGGCAAGTTCGTCACCAAGCGCGCCGAAGCAATCAAGGAAATCGACGATTTCGAAGGCACCCGCGACGCCGCCGCCGCGATCCGCAACAAGGTGATCGACAACCTCGACCTCTGGCTGGAGCGCTTCGAAACCAGGGCACAGGAAACCGGAGCTACCGTGATGTGGGCCAGGGACGGCGCCGAGGTCTGCCGCCTGGTGACCGAGATCGCGCGCAAGCATGGTGTGACCAAGGTCACCAAGTCGAAGTCGATGCTGTCCGAGGAAGCCGGGCTCAACCAGGCGCTCGAAGCCGCCGGCATCCAGCCGGTGGAGACCGACCTCGGCGAATACATCCTGCAGGTCAATGACAACGAGCCGCCCAGCCACATCATCGCGCCGGCGGTGCACAAGAGCCTGGACGACGTCGCCGACCTGTTCCACAAGGTGCATGGCACGCCGCGCAAGACCGAGATTCCGGCGCTGACGCGCGAAGCGCGCGAAGTGCTGCGCGGCCATTTCCTGACGGCCGAGATGGGGCTCTCGGGCGGCAATTTCCTGATCGCCGAAACCGGATCGGTGGCGCTGGTCACCAACGAAGGCAACGGCCGCATGGTGACGACCATGCCGAAGGTGCACGTCGTCATTACCGGCATTGAAAAAGTGATCCCGACGCTGGAGGACTTGTCGACCCTGATGCGCCTCTTGCCGCGCTCGGCGACCGGGCAATCGATCTCGAATTATTTTTCCATCCTCACCGGGGTCAAGAAGCCCGAGGAGCATGACGGCCCCGAGCACCTGTATTTCGTGCTGGTCGATAGCGGCCGGGCCGACGTGGTCGGCGGCGAGTTCCACGAGATGCTGCGCTGCATCCGCTGCGGCGCCTGCATGAACCACTGCCCGGTGTACCAGACCATCGGCGGCCATGCCTACGGTTGGGTCTATCCCGGCCCGATGGGCTCGGTGCTGACGCCGCTGTATGCAGGCATCGAGAACTCGATCGACCTGCCGCACGCAGCCACCCTGTGCAACCAGTGCGGTGTGGTCTGCCCGGTGAAGATTCCGTTGCCCGACCTGCTGCGCAAACTGCGCGAGAAGCAGACCGAGGCCGGCCTGCGCCCGCTCACCGAGCGCATCGGACTGCGCGTCTGGGCCTGGGTGGCGCAACGGCCGGCACTGTACGGACTGGGCGCCCGTTTCGGTGCGCGTTACCTGAAGTGGCTGGCCGGCGAGGACAAGAGCATTCGCCTGCTGCCCACGGCGCCCGAATGGACGCGCGGCCGCGATTTCCCGGCACCACAGGGCAAGACCTTCCGCGAGCTCTACGCCGCACGTCAAAAATCCACAAAGGGGTCGGCATGAGTTCCCGCGAAGAAATCCTCGGCCGCGTGCGCGCGGCCCTGCACCGTAATGCCGGCAACGCCGCCGCTGCCCGCGAGGTGATGATGGCGGCGCTCGCCAACCGCAGGCCGGGTCCGCAGCCGGCGGTGGCCAGCGAGCCGCGCGCCCTGCTGGAGCGCTTCCGCCTCAAGTCGGAACAGGCGTCGAGCACGGTGGACATCGTCGCCAGCGATGCTGAGGTGCCGGCAGATATCGCCAAGTACCTTGCCGCGATGAAGCTGCCGACCACGGCCGTGGCCTGGGCCTCGCTCGCGGCGCTGGATTGGGCCGGCGCTGGGCTCAAGGTCGAAACCCGTGGCGCGCGCGATGCCGACCTGGTGGGCATTACCGGCTGCTTCTGCGCCGTCGCCGAAACCGGCACGCTGATGATGACTTCCTCGCCCGACACCCCGGCGGCGGTCAGCCTGCTGCCGGAAACGCACATCGCCGTGGTGCGTGCCGCGCGTATCGTGCCCTACATGGAAGACGCCTGGAACCTGGCGCGTGCCGAACTCGGCAGCCTGCCGCGTGCGGTGAATTTCATCTCCGGGCCCTCGCGCACCGGCGATATCGAGCAGACCATCGTGCTTGGCGCGCATGGGCCCTACCGGGTGCATCTGGTGATCGTGGAAGGTTGATGCGCCACCTGCTCGCGGCGCTGGCGCTGCTGATCGCCGTCTCGCCAGCGCCGACTTTTGCCCAGGTTGGCGACGAAGTCCTGCCGCCGCCCTTTGTCGAAACCTTCCTCGATCTGCCGGACGATGCTGCGCAGGCGGCGAAGTCGGGCAAGCGCCTGCTGCTTTACTTCGGCCAGCAGGGCTGCCCTTACTGCAAGGAGCTGATGAGCACCAGCTTCACGCAGAAGGAGATCACCGACAAGCTGGCGAAGCACTTCGTTGCCATCGGCTTCGACCTTTTCGGCGACCGCGAGGTGACCTGGTTCGACGGCAAGGTCCGGCGCGAGAAGGACCTGGCGAAATTCCTCAAGGTGCAGTTCACGCCGACCCTGCTGTTGCTCGACGAGAAGGGTGCGAGCATCGTCCGCATCAATGGCTTCTACCCGCCGCACCGGTTCTCCGCCGCGCTCGACTACTCGGCGCAGCGCCTGGAGAAGAAGCTCGCCTTCGCCGACCACATGCGCGCCGTGCCGCAGACCGGCGCCAACCCCGCGCTCAACGAGCAGCCCTTCTTCATCAAGCCGCCGCACGACCTGCGGCGCAAACCCGGCGGCAAGCCGCTTGCCGTGCTGTTCGAGTCGAAGCATTGCGCGCCCTGCGACGAGCTGCACAAGGAAGGTTTCCAGCGCCAGGAGACGCAGGCGGCGCTGGCGAAATTCGACGTCGCGCGTTTCGGCATTGCAGCCAGGGACACGCTGACCACGCCGCAGGGCAAGGCGACGACAGCCGAAGCCTGGGCGCGGGAACTCAAGATCGCCTATACGCCGAGCGTGTTGTTTTTCGATGAGCACGGCAAGGAGGTGTTCCGGCTCGAGGCCTACCTGCGGCCGTTCCACTTCGCCTCGTCCTTCGAGTACGTCGGCAGTGGCGCCTGGCGCAAGGAACCCGAATTCCAGCGCTTCCTGCAGCACAAGGCGGAGACGATCCGCGAGCGCGGCGGGAAGCTGGAACTCTGGAAGTAGGTCGGTCCGCGCTTAGCGCGCCGCGCCGCCGTTCTTGCGCCGCATCACTTCGCGGGTGATCTCGACATAATGCTCGCGCGTTTCCGACTCGATGGTCGAGCGCGCCAATCCCAGCGGCATCACCGTGTCGGGTACGGCCTCGGACTGGTAGCGAATGCGTGTGACGCCGTCCCTTTCCTCCAGCCGCGTGGTGCCGCGGAAACGCTTCATGTTGCCTTCGACCATGCGTGACTCGAACTTCTCGTAGGGCGTCAAAGTCAGTTCGCGCGTCGACTGGAACTCGAAGCTGAAGGGGCCGAAGCCGGCTTTGCCGGTTTGCGCGACGCGCACCACGTTGCCGTTGCGCAAAATCACCCGGCTTGCCGCAATGTTGGAAATGAAGCGTGGCAGGCCGTCGAAGTCGGTCAGAACCTCCCAGACTTCCTTGGCGCTGGCGGCGATCCCGGCCTCGGCATGGATACGTACGGTGTCATTCTCGATCTCGACCCGGACTACCACGTCATTAGCGTTTTCGGGGCGGGCGCGCGGCACGGCAAACGGGCCCAGCATCAGTGCAGCAAACAGGAGGGCGAGGCGGGAATGGAAAACGCTAGGCATGGAAAGTCCTTTGGCGGGCGCCACCTTGCAGGCGCTTGAACAGCTCAATGATAAGCACTGAAAGAACGGCGATGACGGCAATTTCGCTCCAGGCCTGAAGGCTGATCGGCGCCGTGCCAAAGGCGGCATTCATCGGCGACCCGTAGGTGATCAGCAGTTGCAGCGCGATCTGGGCGCCGGCACCCGCCCACACCCAGGAATTGGAAAAGGGCGGAATCGCGCTCAAGGGCAGGCGCAGCGAGCGGCAGCTGAACAGATAAACGACCTCGATGGCGACGAACACATTCATCGCCACCGTGCGCGCTTCGGCCATCGACTGCCCGCGCTCCAGCGCCAGCAGGAAGAGGCCGAAGGATCCCGCCAGCATCAGAATGCCGACCAGCACGATGCGGCCGACCAGCACGCCGTCGAGCACCGGCGCCGCCGGCGGGCGCGGCGGGCGGCGCATGATGCCGCGCTCGGCGGGTTCGAAGGCCAGCGGCAGGCCGAGCAGCACGGCGGTAGTCATGTTGATCCAGAGGATCTGCAGCGGCGTGATCGGCAGCGTGGCGCCGGCGACGATGGCGGCGAGGATCACCAGACCCTCGCCGAAGTTGGTCGGCAGCGTCCAGGTGATGAACTTGACCAGGTTGTCGTAGATGCCGCGGCCTTCCTCGACGGCGGCCTCGATGGTGGCGAAGTTGTCGTCGGTGAGCACCATTGCCGCCGCCTCCTTGGCTACGTCGGTGCCGCCCTGGCCCATGGCGATGCCGATGTCGGCCTGCTTCAGCGCCGGGGCGTCATTGACGCCGTCGCCCGTCATCGCCACCACCTCGCCCTCGGCCTGCAGTGCGCGCACCAGGCGCAGCTTCTGCTCCGGCTCGACGCGGGCGAAGACGTTGACCGTGCGTACCGCGTCGCGCAGGCCGGCGTTGTCGAGCCGTGCCAGTTCGCGCCCGGTCAGCACCGTCGCGCCTTGCGCCTGTGGCAGGATGCCGATCTGCGCGGCGATGGCGCGCGCCGTCTCGGCATGGTCGCCGGAGATCATCTTCACCGTGATGCCGGCCGCATGGCAGGTGCGTACCGCGGAAATCGCCCGTGCGCGCGGCGGGTCGATCATGCCGGCCAGGCCAAGCAGGACCAGCTCGCGCTCCAGCGTCGCATCGTCCAGCGCTCCGTCCTGGACTTGGCGGCGACGCGCCAGCGCCAGCACGCGCAGGCCCTGCGCCGCCATGTCCCGCGCCGCCGACTCGATGGCCGCCGCATCGAGCGCGACCTCGCTGCCGTCGTCGGCGAGCATGGCGCGGCAGGCCGGCAGCAGTTTCTCCAGCGCGCCCTTGGCGTAGAGGACCGCGTCGCCCTCCACACTGTGCAGCGTCGCCATGGTTTGGCGCGCCGAATCGAAGGGCAGCTCGTCGCGGCGGCTGAAAGCCTGGCGCAGCGTGGCTTCGTCGAGGCCCGCCTTGCGCGCGACGACCAGCAGTGCGGCTTCGGTCGGGTCGCCCGTGATCAGCCACTGGCGGTGTTCGTAGTAGAGCGCGGCGTCGTTGCACAGGGCGCCGGCGATCAGGGTTTCGCGCAGCGCCTGCGGGAAGGTTATGTCCCCGGCCGGGCCGGAGACGGTATCCCTGGCGGACGGCGCCTGTGGTACGGCGACCCCGCCGCGCCGAATCGCCCCTTCAGGCCTGTAGCCCTGGCCATCGACCGAAAAAAGCTGGCCGCCGACCCATAGCGCGGTGACGGTCATCGCGTTCTCGGTGAGCGTGCCGGTCTTGTCCGAACAGATCACCGTGGTGCTGCCGAGGGCCTCCACCGCCGGCAGGTGGCGGATGATGGCGCGGCGCCTGGCCATGCGGCCGACGCCGATTGCCAGGGTGATGCTCATCGCCGCCGGCAGGCCTTCGGGGATCGCGCCGACGGCCAGCGCCACCGCCGCCATCAGCATGTCCACCCAGGATTCGCCGCGCAGCACGCCAATGGCGAAAGTCAGCGCGGCCAGCCCGAGGATCACCCAGAGCAGGAAGCCGGCGAACTCCCCCATCTTGCGCGTCAGCGGGGTGGCGATCTCGGGTGCCGCTGCGATCAGGCCCGAGATGCGGCCGGTCTCGGTGGCGTCGGCCGTGGCCACCACCAGGCCGTGGCCCTGGCCGGCGACCACCGTGGTGCCGGCATAGGCCATGTTGCGCCGGTCGGCGAGCAGGGTGTCGTGGGGCAGGGCCTCGTGGTGCTTGTCGATTGGCGCCGCCTCGCCGGTCAGTGCCGCCTCGATGGTACGCAGCTGGCGCCCGGAGAGGATGCGCAGGTCGGCCGGCACCTTGTCGCCGGCGGCCAGCCAGACCACGTCACCGGGCACCAGGTGCACCGCATCCATGCGCCGCCGCCGGCCGCCACGGACCACGGTGACCTCGGTGGCGATCGCGCGCGCCAGGGCTTCGAGTGCGGCCTCGGCCTTGCCTTCCTGCAGGTAGCCGATGATCGCATTGACCAGCACCACGCCGAGGATCACCGCGCTGTCTATCCATTCGCCGAGCGCGGCGGTGACGATGCCGGAACCGATCAGCACCAGCACCAGCGGTTCCTTGAGCTGGGCCAGGAAGCGCGCCAGGGCGCTGCGTCCGGCGCGCGGCGTGGGACGGTTAGGACCGTGGCGGGCCAGGCGTGCGGCGGCTTCCTCTTCGCTCAGGCCATCTTCGGGACGGACCCCGTGATGGTTCAAGGCCTCGTCGGCGGGGGTCGCGTGCCAGTGGGGCGGGTGCGGCAAGGGCTGGGTGGCGGGGTTCATGCGGCGATTATCCGCCGTGCCCGCACCCGCCTAGTTGACGTCGGGCAAATCGATGCGCACGGTTAGACCCTTGCCGCCGTCGCTATCGGCCAGGCCCAGCGTGCCTCCGTGCAGTTCGACGATGCGCCGCACGATGGAAAGGCCGAGGCCGCTGCCTGCGGAGCGGGGGGCCGGCGCCGCCGTCGCGGGATCCGTTGCGGAGAAGTCGGCGCTGGAACCACGGCGAAAACGTTGCTGGACGGCCTCGCGTTCGCCGGCCGGGATGCCCCTGCCGTCGTCGGCCACCGTCAGGCTGGCCGCGCCGTCACGGTGCGCGATGGCGATCGTGATGTGGCCGGCTTGGCCGTGGCGAAGGGCATTGTCCACCAGGTTGCCGAGCATGACCCGCAGCAATCCGGGAATGCCGCGTACCCGCGCATCGCCCTCGGTCAGCGTGAGCTCGCAGCCCTGCGCGATCGCCGCGCCGGCCAGGTCGGCGAGCGTTTCCTCGGCGAGCGGGCGCAAGGCCAGTTCCTGCCGGGTTTGTTCGATGTCGGCATCGAGGCGCGCCAGGGTCAGCATTTGCGCGACGAGATGCGTGGCGCGGTCGCAGCCGGCGACGATCTGGCGCAGGGCATGTTCGCGTTCCGCGTCGCCGGTTGCGCCCAAGGCCACCTGGGCCTGGGCCTTCAGCGCGGCCAGCGGCGTGCGCAGTTCATGCGAGGCATCGGCGGTGAAGCGACGTTCGTTTTCCAGGGCGCGTTCGACGTCGCCGAACAAGGCGTTCAGGCGTTCGACCAGGGGCAGGATTTCGGTCGATGCCTCGGTGGCGGAAATCGGCGTCAGCCGGTCCGGCGAGCGGGTGGCGACATCTTCGGCGAGGCGTCGCAGCGGCTTGAGCGAGACGCCGATCGCCACCACCAGCACCAGGGCCAGGCCGGGCAGGGCGATCAGCATGGGCAGCAGCAGGTGCTCCGCGATTTCGTGGGCGAGCTCGCGCCGCTCCTTGCTGAGGTGCTGCTGGGTGGCGGGCGGGTGGTCGAGCAGTTCCTCGATTTCGTGCAGTGCCGAATACCAGGTGAATGCGGCGGTGACCAGCCAGACCACGGCGACGGCAAGGGTGGTCAGCAGTACCAGCCGGGCGCGCAGGGAATGGGGCTTCATGTGTCTTTCGCCATGACGTAGCCAATGCCGCGCAAGGTGCGGATCGTATCGGCGCCCAGCTTCTTGCGCAGGTTATGGATGTGAACTTCCACGGCATTGCTGCCGATTTCCTCGCCCCAGCCGTAG
Source organism: uncultured beta proteobacterium (assembly GCA_903908065.1). Lineage (GTDB taxonomy): Bacteria > Pseudomonadota > Gammaproteobacteria > Burkholderiales > Rhodocyclaceae > Sulfuritalea. The sequence goes on from CAIVQO010000077.1 coordinate 9,559, forward strand.
AGCTGCTCTTCCAGCTGGCTGCGTGAGAGCGCGCGGCCGGCGTGTTGCATCAGGGCCTGGAGCAGGGCGAATTCCTTGGCCGAAACCTCGATCGCTGCGCCGCAATGGGTGACCACACGGTTTGCCGGGTCGAGGGTGACACCGGCCGCGGCCAGTTGCGGCGCCGGCTGGCCGCCGGCACGCCGCAGCAGCGCGCGCAGGCGGGCGTTGAGTTCGCCGAGGTCGAAGGGCTTCACCAGGTAGTCGTCGGCGCCGGCGTCGAGGCCTCTGATGCGGTCATCAACGGTGTCGCGCGCGGTGAGGATCAGTACCGGCAGCGCGCGCTTCTTCTCGCGCAGGCCACGCAGCACGTCCAACCCACCCTTGCGCGGCAGGCCCAGGTCGAGCACCAGGGCGGCATAGTCGCCGGTGGCCAGCGCGGTCTCGGCGGCGACGCCGTCGCGTACCCAGTCGACGGCGTGGCCGGCCTGTTTCAGGCCAGCCTCGATGGCGTCGCCGAGCAGGGCGTCGTCTTCAACCAGCAGGATTCTCATGGTGGACTTGCTTGCGGCCGGTGATCATGGCTTTGACCAGGTTCTCGTGGTGCAGCCAGCTGCTGACCACCACCCCGGCAAGATGGATGATGACCAGCGCCATCATGCCATTGGCAGCGGCTTCGTGCACTTCCTCCATGACATGGCCGCCGATCTCGTTGTAGGTGGCGTAGCCGCTGGCGGCGACGATCAGGCCGCAGGCCAGCAGCAGGAAGATCGCCACCGCACCGGCCGGATTGTGGCCGACGTAATGGCGCGGCTGTCCGGCGAGCAGGGATTTCAGGTAGTCGAGCACCTTGCCCGGTGTCGGCAGGAAATCGGCAAAGCGCGAGTGCCTGCCGCCGACGAAGCCCCACAGGAGGCGGAAGGCGATCAACCCGGCCAGGCTGTAACCGGCGACGACGTGGATGTCGCGCCACTTTTCGGATTCGGAGGTGACGAAGGCAACGACAAAACTGGTCGCCAGCGACCAGTGGAAGATCCGCGTCGGTAGATCCCAGACGCGTACGGACGGGTTCTCGGTTTGCATGTTGGTCCTCACTTGGGAATCTTGATCGACCGCTCGCTGTAGTCACCCGTAGCGGCATTCACATGGCAGGCGGCACAGTTGGCCGGGCTCTTGATCGACGCGCGCTTCCAGGTGGCGGCATCGACTTCGCGGTGCTTGCGCTGGAAGTAGGCGGTATCGCTGATGCGCAGCAGTGGTTGTCCCTTGGCGTCGGCGGTGACGCCGGTCTTGCGGCCGCCTGCGTTCCTGCCGAGAAAGTCGGTGATGGCACTACGGCGACGTTCATCGAGGCTGGCGTCGGTGCCGAAGTGCTTGTCCAGGCCGTTCATCACGTGCAGCCAGGAATGGGCGTCGAGCAGTTGCGGCGGATAGGCCAGATGGCAGGCGCCGCATTCCTCGACATAGACCGGATTGCCCGGCACGGGAAGGCGGTCGGCCAGGGCCGGCAGGGCCAGCGTGGCGACCAGCGTGGCGATGCTGAGGCGGATCTTCATGCCGTTCTCCATTTACTTGAGGCTCAGCAGCCAGGCCAGCACGTCGGCTTTTTCCTGGGCGCTGCAGGCGCGATTGATGGTGTCGTTGCAGTTGCGGCGGAACCACTTGTCCACCTTCGCCGCATCGGTGAAGCGCTCGGCATTGGCCGCCGGCGCCAGCGCCGTGATCGGCTTGTCGGTCTTGGCATGGCGGCCGGCCTGGGTCGGCCGCTCGCCGTGGCAGGAGGCGCAACTCCATTCGCCGCCCTGTTTGGCGGTGAAGAAGCGCGCGCCGCGCTCGGCCGAGGCAGCGGTGCCGGCCTCCTTTTCGAAACGTGTCAGGAAGTCGCGCGGGGTTTCGGCGCGGCCGGCGCCGGATGCCGCTATCAGGATTGCCGCAATCAGCAGGGAAGTTCGCATGTCGGTCTCCAGGGTGTCGATGGCGCACATCCTGAAGCGGCCGGCTTAACGCCCGCTTAAGGCGACTTCCGGGGCTTTCCCTCGTCCGGCTCGTAGAAATCGCGCAGCGAGGCGTAGCGTTCGGCACGGGCAGTTCGCACGTGCTGGATTGCCTGGCTCATCGGGATGCCGGCCTGGACCAGGGTTTCGGCGGCGATCAGCAGGCTGCCTTCGAGCACTTCGGGAATCACCTCGGTGGCGCCGGCGGCCTTCAGGCGCGCCGTGTCCTTGTCATCGGCGGTGCGGATCACCACCGGGATCTCGGGCCGGGTTTGGCGCACGATGCGCAAAGCGCGTTCTGCCGAGTGGGTGTCGGGATAGGTGATCACCACCGCCCGTGCCCGCGCCAGGCCCGCGGCCTGCATCACTTCGCGCCGGTCGGCATTGCCGAACACCACGTTGATACCCCTGGCTTGCGCTTCTGCTATTCGTTGCGGGTCGACGTCGAGCGCCAGGAAGGGAATCTTCTCGATCGCCAGGAACTCGGCAATGCGCTGCCCGGTGCGGCCGTAGCCGCAAAGCAGCACGTGTTCGCCGAGGCTCATGCTGTGTACCGCGATGTCGTGGATCACGGTGGCCTTGTGCGCCCAGTCGCCGCGGCCGAGGTCGCCGGATAACCGCGCCGCGCGGTTGATCAGGAACGGCGCCAGGAACATCGACAGCAGCATCGCCGAAAGGGTGATCTGGTAGACGTCGACCGCCACCAAACGCAATTGGTGGGCCAGTTCGATCAGCACCAGGCCGAACTCGCCGGCCTGGGCCAGTTGAGCCGCGGTGCGCAGGCCGGCCGTCAACGGCGTGCGCGCGATGCGCGTGATCAGCAGCACCACCAGGGCCTTGCCGCCGACCAGCAGCAGGAGGGCAAGCAGCAGCTTGTGGGCGTTGACCAGCACGTAGCCGACGTCGAGGTTCATGCCCACGGTAACGAAGAACAGGCCGAGCAGGATGTCGCGGAAGGGCCGGATGTCGGCTTCGACGTGATGGCGATACACCGTCTCCGAAATCAGCATGCCGCCGACGAAGGCGCCCAGCGCCAGGGACAGGCCGCTGCGCGCGGTGAGGAAGGAGAGGCCGACCACGATCCACAGGGTGGTCAGGACCAGGACTTCGTTCGAACGGATGGCGGCCGCGGCGTCATAGATGCGCCCCATCAGGCGCTGGCCGACCAGGATCAAGAGCGCCAGCACCGCGGCGGTTTGCGCGGCCGCAATCGCCAGCGAACGCCCCAGGTCGTCGCCGGTGCTGGCCAGGGCCGGCAGCAGGATCAGGCAGGGCGCCACGGCGAGGTCCTGGAACAGCAGCACGCCCATGGTCTGGCGACCGGAGCGCGAATGCAGGTCGAAGCGGTCGGAGAGCATGCGCGCGACGATGGCGGTGGACGACATCGCCACCGCCAGGCCGACCGCGACGCCGCTGCGCCAGCCCTGGCCATAGCCGAGCCAGGTCACCAGGCCGGTGCCAAGCGCAGTGAGCGCCATTTGCGCGGGGCCGAAACCGAACACCAGGCTGCGCATCGCCTGCAGCCGCTTGAGGCTGAACTCGAGGCCGATGCTGAACATCAGGAAAACCACGCCGAATTCGGCAAAGCTTTCGACTTCGGCGCTTTCCGCCAGCAGCGCGAAACCGTGCGGCCCCAGCGCCATGCCGATGGCAAGGTAGCCCAGCATCGACGGCAGGTGGAAACGCCGCATTACCGCGACGGTGGCGACCGCGGCGGTCAGCAGCAGCAGGATGGCAAGCAGGGGTTGGTGCATGGGGCAATGATAGCCGCCCGAAGCGGAAGACTTCCTGAGTAAAATCAAATCATCAGGGAGAGTCGGCGCTGGCAGTACGGCGCCCAAACGCATACGTGATTTCCGACGGCAATACCGACGACGTCTTTGGCCGCGCGCGGCTCTCGATCGCGATCGCGCTCGGCCTGTTCGCCGTCATCATGGTGGTGGGGACCGTCGGCTACAAGCATCTGGGCGGCGCCGATACGGGATGGCTCGACGCCTTCTACATGACCTTCCTGATGGTCGCCACGATAGGCTACGGTGCCGGGGTGGAAATCTGGCGCCGGCCGGAGACCGAAATCTTCACCATGGTCATCGCTTTTGCCGGCATTTCGGTGATGACCTATTTTTTCTCGAGCGTCACGGCCCTGGTCCTGGCCAGTGACTTCGACAAATCGATGCGGAGACGGCGCATGGAAAAAAGCATGAAGAAACTGCACGGCCATTACATCCTCTGCGGCTTCGGCCGCGTCGGGCGCAACGTCGCGCAGGAGCTGGAGGCCACCAACCGCCATTACATCGCCATCGACGAAAAGCTCGAGCAGCTCGAAGCCCAGGCCGAGAAGCGCCCGGGCCTGCTCTACATCCACGGCGACGCGGTCGACGATGACATCCTGCTCGAAGCCAACATCGGCGACGCCAAGGGGGTGTTCGCCATCACCGGCGACGACAGCCGCAACCTGATGATCGCGCTGACCGCCAAGCAGCTGGCGCCGCAGGTGCGGGTGGTGGCGCGCTGCAACGAGATGCGCAACGTCGAAAAGATGCGCAAGGCGGGTGCCGATGCCATCGTCTCGCCCAACTTCACCGGCGGCATGCGCATCGCGTCGGCCATGATCCGTCCGCAGGTGGTGAGCTTCCTCGACGAGATGTTGCGCACCGAGCACAAGCTGCGCGTCGAGGAAATCGAGGTGCCGGCGAATTTCCTGCCCAAGCCGCTTGGCGAACTGGCCCTGCGCGGCGAGAGCTACATCCTGCTCGCGGTGCGCACGGGGAACGACTGGCGCTTCAATCCGCCGCTCGACTTCGTCGTCGAAGCGGGCCACACGCTGATCGCCATGGCCTCGCCGCATGGCCGCTTCGAGATCGAATCGGCGCTGTTCCTGATGGACGGGGAGTAGGGCGTGTTCTCAGCCATGCGACGCTATCCGCCGCATGATTGAGAAGACGTCTATTACTTCTTCGGCACCTGTATCGGCCGCGCCGTGGTGACGAAGAGCAGGGTGCGCGCCTCGCGGATGTCGGCGTGCAGGGCCTCGACGATGGGCGGGTTGATGGCTTTCTCGGCCGACCAGTCGATGATGAAATTGGCGCCGGAACCGCCCGAGGAATCGGAGCGCGGCACGTAGAGCTCGTAGGTGCCCAGCGGCGGAATGCTCTGCGGCCGGGGCAGGAACTCGCGCAGCAACTTGCCCTCGGTGTTGTAGTAGCGCGCGCCGGACACCTTCATCGGCGTTGTCGTGTCCGTGTTGCGGATGCTGACGTGGGTCGAAACCAGCGTTTCCGAGGGCTTGCCGGTTTTGGGATGCACGTCGCCATGGTAGAGGTGTGAATAAATCGCGAGGTACAGCGATTGTCCGGTCGACAAGCCGATCGATTCCTGCGCCGACACGGATGCGGCCAGGGTGATCAGGGTGGCGGTCAGCAGCTTGCGGAATAGTCTCGGCACGGGGCGCTCCCACGAATGACCCGATAACTATAACCGACCCTCCCAGGCCGGGGCTTCACTATAATCGGCCGAATAATCAAGGGGGGAGCCCATGTTCGGCATACCGATCGAATTCATCCTGTTTGCGCTGACCCTGCTGGGCGTCGCGCTGTTCCATAACCAGACTTTCTACGTTGCGTTGACCGGTGTGGTCGCGGTTGCGTTGTACAAGATCGCGTTTACCGGCTTCAAGACCGGGCCGGGCATGGGCGGTTTCGTCGGCCACCTCGGCCACGAATGGGTGACCCTTGCCAACCTGCTGGCGCTGCTGCTGGGTTTCGCCATCCTGGCGCGGCATTTCGAGAAAAGCCATGTGCCGGTGATCCTGCCCAAATACCTGCCTGACGACTGGAAGGGCGCCTTCGTCCTGCTGGCCATGGTCTGGGTGATTTCCAGCTTCCTCGACAACATCGCCGCGGCGATGATCGGCGGCGCCATGGCGCACCAGCTGTTCAAGGCCAAGGTGCATATCGGCTACCTGGCGGCCATCGTCGCCGCCTCGAACGCCGGCGGCGCCTTCTCGGTGGTCGGCGACACCACGACGACGCTGATGTGGATTGCCGGCGTGCGCCCCGGGCAGGTCTTTGAGGCCGTAATTGCATCGGCTGTGGCGCTGTGCATCTCTGGCTACTTCGCCGCCAAGCAGCAGCATGCCTATTCGCCCATCCTCAAGCATTCCCACGAGCACACCCACATCGACTGGGCAAGGCTGTTCATCGTCCTGCTGATCCTGGTTTTCGCCATGGTGACCAACATCGTGGTCAATTCGAAGTTTCCGGAACAGGCCAGCGCCTTCCCCTTCCTCGGCGTCGCGGTCTGGGTGGCGATCCTGGTCACCATCCCGGTGCGTCGCCACGACTGGGAAGTGGTAGGCGAGTCGGTCAAGGGCAGCCTGTTCCTGGTGTTCCTGGTCACCACCGCCTCGATGATGCCGGTCGAATCGCTGCCGGCGGCGTCGTGGCAGACCGCCTTCGGCCTCGGTTTCGTTTCGGCGGTGTTCGACAACATCCCGCTGACTGCCCTGGCGCTCAAGCAGGACGGTTACGACTGGGGCTTCCTCGCGTTCGCGGTCGGCTTTGGCGGTTCGATGATCTGGTTTGGCTCTTCGGCCGGCGTGGCCCTGTCCAACATGTATCCCGAGGCGAAGTCGGTGGGGCAATGGCTGAAGCACGGCTGGCATGTCGCCCTCGCCTACGTGGTCGGTTTCTTCGTGATGCTTGCGGTGCTCGGCTACCATCCGGAGAACATTTCCAAGGCGCCAGCCCCTGCCGCGGCTCCTGCGGCCACGGCACCCGCGCCGGTTCCGGCGATCGGTTCGCCCGGCTACCAGTAAGCCCTCAGGCGTCCGGCGGGCTCCAGCTAACCGGCGCCCGGCGGATCGCCTCCACGCCGGGGTGGCGGATGCGCCGCTCGTTGGAGATCGCGTAGTAGTTTTCGCTGACGTCGGCCAGCAGGCCGACGGGCTCGGCGCCCAGTTGCGCGGCGATTTCGTCGCCCAGCACCGAAGGCGCCGGGAAAAGCCCGATGCCGGCGCGGCCGAAGGTGGTGAGCAGCGCGCTGTCCTCGAATTCGCCGACGATGCGCGGCGCGACATCATGGGTTTCCAGCCAGCGCTCGATTTGTCCCCGCAGGGCATTGCCACGGGTGGGCAGCAGCAGCGGCGCACCATCGAGATTGGCGGGGAAGCCCTTGCGGTAACGCAGAGCCAGTTCGGGCGCGCCGTACAGCGTGATCGCAAATTCGCCCAGGGCGTGGCTGAAGACCTTGAGGTTGCCGCCGTGCGGCGCCGGCCGGTCGGTGAGCACCACGTCGAGCCGATGCAACGCGAGCTCGGCGAGCAGGGTGTCGAACTCGCCCTCGCGGCAGACCAGCCGCACCGGCTGCGGCAGGAGGAATACTGCTTCCGTCAGGCGATAGGCGATCAGTTTCGGCAGGGCGTCGGAAATGCCCACCGCCAGCGGCAGCGTATTGGTCGTGCCCGCCTCGCGCAAGGCCGCGCCCATGCGTTCGCCGAGCTGGAAGATCTGGTCGGCGTAGCTCAGGGCGAGGCGGCCGGCTTCGGTCGGCACCAGGCGCCGTCCCTGTGGCGCCAGCAGGGATTTGCCGAGCGCCTGTTCGAGCAGGCTGACCTGGGCGCTGATGGTCTGTACCGCCACCCCGAGGCGTTCGGCCGCACGCGTAAGACTGCCTTCGTGGGCCACGACCCAGAAGTAGCGCAAGTGATGGAAGTTCAGCGCGGCGTTTTTCATTTTCGTATTTTACGAAGTTAGATTGATGTTTTGTTCGCTTTGTTGGAAGCTTGAATTTTCCTAGAATTGCCGCATCTGGTTTGCGCATGCGGCACAATGTCCGTCGCCGCGCCGTTCCGGATGTGTCTTTTTCGGGAGAAAACAATGAAACGCATCGTACTGTTCCTCGTCACCAACATCGCCGTGATGCTGGTGTTGTCGATCGCCGCCAGCGTGCTTGGCGTGAACAAGTTCCTCCATGCCAACGGCCTCAACCTCGGCATGCTGCTGGCGTTCGCCGCCATCATGGGCTTCGGCGGCTCCTTCATCTCGCTGTTCATGTCGAAGATGATGGCGAAGTGGTCCACCGGCGCGCGCATCATCGACAATCCCTCGAATTCCACCGAGTTCTGGCTGGTCGAGACGGTGCGCAAGCAGGCCGAGAAAGCCGGCATCGCGATGCCGGAAGTGGCGATCTACGAGGGCGAGCCGAATGCCTTCGCCACGGGCCCGTCCAAGAACAATTCTTTGGTCGCCGTGTCTACAGGCCTGTTGCAGGGCATGAGCAAGGAGGAAGTCGAAGCCGTGCTGGCGCACGAGGTCAGCCACGTCGCCAACGGCGACATGGTGACGCTGACCCTGATCCAGGGCGTGGTGAACACCTTCGTCATCTTCCTCTCGCGCATCGTCGGCTACCTGGTCGATAGCTTCCTGCGCCGTGGCGATTCGGAATCGTCGGGCCCCGGCATCGGCTATACCGTCACCGTGATCGTCTGCGACATCCTGTTCGGCATCCTCGCCAGCGTCATCGTCGCCTGGTTCTCGCGCCAGCGCGAATACCGCGCCGACGCCGGCGCTGCCCAGCTGATGGGTTCGCCGCGGCCGATGATCAATGCCCTGGCGCGCCTCGGCGGCATGTCGGTCGAGCCGCTGCCGAAGAGCCTGGCCAGCTCCGGCATCGCCGGCGGTTCGAGCTGGATGGCGCTGTTCGCCAGCCACCCGAGCATGGAACAGCGCATCGCCGCGCTGCAGGCGCAAGGTCGGTGACGTTGCGCCGGTTGTTCGGTGCGCAAAGGCTCCCGCGTTTCGCGGGGGCCTTTTTGCTTTTCTGCGCTGCCATGCCGGCCTGGGCTGCCGGCTCGGACGTGGTCGGCATCAACCTGCTGTGGCTGGCCCTGATCCTGATGAGCGCGCGCCTGTTTGCGCCGCTGGCGCAACGGGTCGGCTTCCCGGCCGTGCTGGGCGAGCTCTTGCTCGGCGTGGCGCTGGGCAACCTGGCATTGATCGGCATCGACGCCTTCGAGGCCATTCCGAAAGACCCGATCGTCGCCTTCATTGCCGAACTCGGCGTGATCGTGCTGCTGTTGCAGATCGGGCTGGAAACCCGGCTGGCGGACCTGATCAAGGTTGGGCCACGTGCCTTCGCCGTGGGTTGCGTCGGCATCGTCGTTCCCTTCGGCCTGGGGACCTGGGTGGTCGGCCCCTGGCTGCTGCCCGGCCTGTCGCCGAATGCCTATCTGTTCCTGGGGGCGACCCTTGCTGCAACCTCGGTGGGCATCACCGGTCGCGTCTTCCGCGACCTCGGCAAGCTCGACATTCCCGCGGCGCGCATCGTGCTCGGCGCGGCCGTGATCGACGACGTGCTGGGGCTGGTGATCCTGGCGGTGGTGTCGAGCCTGGTGCAGGCCGGCTCGGTCAGCGTGGGCCAGGTGGGCGGCATCATCGCCCAGGCGGTGATCTTCCTTGCCGGTTCGATCTGGATCGGCCGCCTGATCGCCCCGCATTCCAGCCGCTGGCTGGCGCGGCTGGATGCCGGGCCCTCGATGCTGTTTGCCCAGGTGCTGGCCACGGGCCTGATGCTGGCCTGGCTGGCCCATGCCATCGGCCTGGCGCCGATCATTGGCGCCTTTGCCGCCGGGCTGCTGTTCGAGCCGGTGTTCCTGCGCGACTTCGAGCGTCCCGCGATCGTGCGCGAGATCGAGCCGCTGCTGCCGGCGGGCGACGCAGGCCTGGCGGAAAGGCTGCGCCCGATCCTGCTCAAGCACGGCGGCCACCAGCACGAGCACATGATCGAGCCGATCGGTTACTTCTTCGTCCCGGTGTTCTTCGTCCTCACCGGCATGCAGGTGGATTTGAAGACGCTCGCCGATCCCACGGTGCTGGGCGTTGGCGCCGGCGTCACGGCGGCGGCGATCGCCGGCAAGCTGGCGGCGGGTTTGGCTGCACGCTCGGCGGGCGGCTGGCTGGTCGGATGGGGAATGGTGCCGCGCGGCGAGGTGGGGCTGATCTTCGCCATGGTCGGGCGGCAGCTGGGCGTGGTCGACGAGGCGATGTTTTCGGTCATCGTGATGATGGTGATCCTCACCACGCTGGTGACGCCGCCGGTGCTTACCGCCCTGCTGCGGCGACAGGAGGCCCAGGCGCGGCCGCTATAATCCGCGCCCCATCACTGGAGTCCGCTGTGTCCGACCGCCTTGCCGTCCTGCCGCAATACCTGCTGCCCAAGCAGGCGCTGACCGCGCTGGCCGGCGCATTCGCCGGTGCCCGGGCCGGCAGCCTGACGACCGCCGCGATCCGCGCCTTCGTCGGCCGCTACGGTGTGAACATGGCCGAGGCCGCAAACCCCGACATCGCCAGTTATCCCAGCTTCAACGAGTTCTTCACCCGGCCGCTGAGGCCCGGCGCCCGGCCGCTGGCCGATGCCGAATTCATCTGCCCGGTGGATGGTGCGATCAGCCAGTTCGGCGCCATCGCGCGCGACCGCATCTTCCAGGCCAAGGGCCACGATTACACGACGACGGCATTGGTCGGCGGCGATGCGGCATTGGCGGCCCGTTTCGAAAACGGCAGCTTTGCCACGCTGTACCTGAGCCCGAAGGACTACCACCGCATCCACATGCCCTGCGCGGGGCGGCTGACGCGCATGATTCACGTTCCCGGCGCGCTTTTTTCGGTGAATCCGACAACGGCACGCGGCGTGCCCGGGCTGTTCGCGCGCAACGAGCGGGTGGTCTGCGTGTTCGAGGGCGCGCAGGGGCCCTTCGTCATGGTGCTGGTCGGCGCCACCATCGTTGGCAGCATGGCGACGGTGTGGCATGGCGTGGTGAACCCGCCGCGACCGGGGCAACTGCGTGAATGGCGTTACGAGGACCGGGATCTGCGCTTTGCGCGCGGCGACGAGATGGGCCGCTTCCTGCTCGGCTCGACGGTGGTCATGCTGTTCCCGAAGGATGTCCTGTCCTTCACGCCGGACTGGACGCCCGCTCGGCCGATTCGCATGGGCGAGGCCATGGGTGGCGCAGCGGGCAGTTCGCCACGCTGAGCTGCGCCGGAGCCGCCGGGCTTCGTTCGTAATAAAGCACTTTCACTTCGCTTTCCATCCCCATTGATTTAATTGGGGAAAATCCCCCTTAAAAATTCTCGCGTCTTGCGTCTAAGCCCTTGTTGCGCTTGGAAAAATAGCCCTTTTCCAGCTTGACCTATATCAAAAAGTGTCTTAAAGTGGGTCTTGGTGGGGATTAGTGGGAAATTTGGCCTATATCGAGGCCGGATTCCTGTGGGGGAGAACCGATGTTCCAGGGTGCGACGGCGCTGAATCTCGATGCCAAGGGCCGCATGGCGGTGCCGGCACGGCATCGCGACGCCCTTGCCGTGATCGGCCAGGGCCGCCTGGTGGTGACCGCCCATCCGCACCGCTGCCTGCTGCTGTATCCCGGACCGGCCTGGGAACCGATCCGCGACCAGATCCTTGCCGCCTCCAGCCTGCAACCCGAGTCCGCCATGGTGCGGCGCCTGCTGGTGGGCTTTGCCGAGGACGTCGAACTCGACGGCGCGGGCCGCCTGCTGCTTTCGCCTTCGCTGCGCCAGTACGCCGGGCTGGAAAAGGAAGTCTGGCTGATCGGCCAGGGCCGGCATTTCGAGATCTGGTCGGCCGCCGGCTGGCAGGCGCAGCAGGATGCGATCTTCGCCGTCGGCGACAAGCTCTTGCCTCCGGGCCTGGAAAACCTTGCGCTGTGAGTGCGGAGTCCCACGTCAGCGTGCTGCTTACCGAAGCGGTGGCGGCGCTGGCGATACGAGCCCATGGAATTTACGTCGATGCCACCTTCGGCCGTGGCGGCCACAGCCGGGCGATCCTGGCTGCGCTCGGTCCGCAGGGGCGGTTGATCGCGCTGGATCGCGATCCGGCGGCGATCGCGGCGGGCGGCGCGCTGGCCGATCCCCGCTTCACGCTGGTGCATGCGGCCTTCAGCGAATTCGACGCCGTGCTGGATCGCCTGGGCGTTGGTCAGGTGGATGGGGTGTTGCTGGACCTGGGCGTTTCGTCGCCGCAACTGAATACGCCCGAACGGGGCATGAGTTTTCGTTTCGATGCGCCGCTGGACATGCGCATGGATACGACGCAGGGGGAGACCGCCGCTGAATTCCTGGCGCGGGCATCGCAATCAGAACTAGAGAGGGTGATCAGAGACTATGGCGAAGAACGGTTTGCTCATGCGATTGCAAAGGCGCTTGTTGCTGCTCGGGGCGAGCACGGTATTTCAAGCACAGGACAGCTTGCCGCGCTCGTGGCGCAGGCAGTCCGCACGCGGGAACCGGGCCAGCACCCGGCGACGCGCTGCTTTCAGGCTTTACGGATTCACGTCAATCGGGAGCTTGAAGAGCTGTCGTTAGTCCTGCCGCGCGCAGCACAGCGATTGGCCCCGGACGGACGCCTGGCCGTGATCAGCTTCCATTCCCTCGAAGACCGCATCGTCAAGCGCTTCCTGCGCGATGCGGCGAACCCGCCGCAACCGCCGCGCAAGCTGCCGGTGCGCGCCGCCGACCTGCCGCGACCGACGCTCAGGCTGGTCGGCAAGCCGAGCTTTCCGTCGGACGCCGAAATTGCCGCCAACCCGCGCAGCCGCAGCGCGGTGCTGCGCGTGGCGGCGAAGGCATGAAGTATGGCGCGCCTGAACCTACTCCTGGTGCTGGTGGCAGTGTTGTGCGCGCTGTCCGTGGTGGGTTCCAACCACCGTGCGCGCAAGCTGCATACGGAGCTGGAGTCCACGCAAAAGCACATGCGCGACCTGGAGGTCGAGTGGGGGCAGCTGCAGCTGGAGCAGAGCACGGTCGCGGCCCATGTGCGGGTGGAAAAGCTGGCGCGCGACCGGCTGGGCATGAAGCAGCCGGCCCCCGGCCAGATCGTCGCCATCGACGGCGCCGCGGTGAAATGAGCGTCGCATGAAAGCCGTCAAGTTCGCCCGCAGCCCCCTGCTTTCGGAGCGACTGCCGCCCTGGCGCCAGCGCTTCGTGCTGGTGCTGCTGCTGGGCTCCTTCGCCGTCCTGGTGGGGCGGGCGGTTTACCTGCAAGGCATCAAGAACGAGTTCCTCGGCGACAAGGGGCGCGCCCGCTTCGAGCGGGTGATCGACATTTCGGCCACGCGCGGGCGCATCACCGATCGCCACGGCGATGTACTGGCGGTGTCGACGCCGGTGCGTTCGATCTGGGCGATTCCGGAGGATGCGCAACTGGCGCCGGCGCAGGCGCGCAACCTGGCCTCGGTGCTGGAAATGGATGTGCGCGAAGTCAATCGCAAGCTGGCTAGCGAAAGCGAGTTCACCTACGTCAAGCGCCAATTGCCGCCCGACGTCGCCGACAAGGTGACGGCGCTCAAGCTGCCCGGCATCCACCAGAAGAACGAATACCGTCGCTATTACCCGGCAGGCGAAGTGACGGCCCACCTGCTCGGCTTCACCGGCGCCGAAGACATCGGCCAGGAAGGCATCGAGCTGGCCTTCAACGGCCAGCTGGCGGGTAAGCCGGGCTCGCGGCGGGTGATCAAGGACCGCCGCGGCAATGTCGTGGAAGACGTCGAAAGCATCCGGCCGCCGCAGGAAGGCAAGGACATCGTCCTGTCCATCGATTCCAAGGTGCAGTACCTGGCTTACAGCCATCTCAAGCAGGCGCTGGAAGAACACAAGGCCAAGGCGGGCGGCATCGTCGTCATCGACGTGCGTACCGGCGAAGTCCTGGCCTTGTCCAACCTGCCGACCTACAACCCGAACAATCGCGGCAAGCTGGTGGGTGCGCAACTGCGCAACCGTGCGCTGACCGACACCTTCGAGCCGGGCTCGACGCTGAAGCCCTTCACCGCTGCGCTGGCGCTGGAACAGGGCAAGGTGCGCTTCGATACGCCGATCCAGACTGCGCCGGGCAAGATGACCATTGGCACGGCGACGATTTCCGACGCCCACGTCCATGGCATGCTGACCGTGGCGCAGGTGATCCAGAAGTCCTCCAACATCGGCTCGGCCAAGCTCGCCCTGTCGATGAAGCCGGAGGAAATGTGGACCATGTTCGACAACGTCGGATTTGGCACGCCGCTCAAGCTGGGCTTCCCCGGCGAAGTCGGCGGCCGCCTGAGGCCGGCCAAGACCTGGCGCCCGATCGAGCAGGCCACCATGGCCTATGGCCATGGCATTTCCGTGACGCTGATCCAGCTGGCGCGTTCCTACCTCAGCTTCGCCCGCGACGGCGACCTGCTGCCGCTGTCGCTGTCGCGCGTGGATGTGCCGCCGGCCACCGGCAAGCCGGTGTTTTCCTCGCAAACTGCGCGCGAGGTGCGCGCCATGCTGGAGATGGCGGTACAGCCCGGCGGCACGGCACCCAAGGCGCAGATCCCCGGCTATCGCGTGGCGGGCAAGACAGGCACGGCACACAAGCTGGAAAGCGGCGTGTATGCCAACAAGTACGTGGCCTCCTTTGTCGGCTTTGCGCCGGTCTCCGAGCCGCGCCTGATTGTCGCGGTGATGATCGACGAGCCGACCAACGGCAGGCATTTCGGTGGCGACGTGGCGGCGCCCGTGTTCGCGCAGGTGATGGCGGGTAGCCTGCGTGCCCTGGGCGTGCCGTCGGATGCACCGCTCAAGCCGCTGGTGGTCGCCAATGCCGAACCGGTTCGGGAAGAAATGTGACGACGGCGATGCAGATCCTCGAACAGCTCAGGCAAAAGGGCGTGATGCCGGCGCGGATGACCGCTGACTCGCGCCGGGTGCAGCCGGGGGATGTCTTCGTCGCCTTTCCCGGGGCCCATGCCGACGGTCGCGATTTCATTGGCCAGGCGATGGCCCGAGGCGCGGCAGCCGTGATCGCCGAGGCAGGGGCGAAGGCAAAAGTCGGCGCTGGTGAGGCGCCGATCATCGAGGTCGAGGAGCTCGGGCCAATGAGCGGCGAGATCGCCCACCTGGTCTATGGCCGCCCTTCCGAAAAGCTCTGGCTCGCGGGCATCACCGGCACCAACGGCAAGACCTCGGTGTCGCAATGGATAGCGCAGGCGATGGGGACGATGGGCCGGCGCTGTGCTGTGGTCGGCACGTTGGGCAATGGATTTGTCGACGCGCTGGTCGAGTCACCCAACACCACGCCCGACGCGATCACCCTGCACGCGGCGCTGGCGGAATTTCTCGCCGCGGGGGCACAGGCCTGCGCCATGGAGGTGTCCTCGATCGGCCTCGACCAGGGGCGGGTGAATGGGGCTGCCATCGATGTCGCCGTGTTCACCAACCTGACCCGCGACCATCTCGAATACCACGGCAGCATGGAAGCCTACGCTGCCGCCAAGGAGCGCCTGTTCGCGCAACCCGGTCTGGGGGCGGCGGTGCTCAACCTTGATGACTCTTTTGGCCGTGATCTGGCGCGCCGGCTGCGGAGCCGCCTGCCGACCATCGGCTACACGCTTGGAATGCCGACCGCCGATTGCGACGAACTGTTGCGGGCGGACGACCTGCGCATGGGGCCGTCAGGCATCGAATTCGAACTGCTCGGCGCCACCGTCACTGCGTCGGTGGTCGGTCGCTTCAATGCCGCCAACCTGCTGGCGGTGGCCGGTGCGCTGCTGTCGCGCGGCGAGAGTGTGGACGCCATCGTTGCCGCGCTGCGCGCGCTGCGACCGCCGCCGGGACGCATGCAGGCCCTGGGCGGTCAAGGTAGCCAGCCGCTGGTGGTCGTCGATTACGCCCACACACCGGATGCACTGGAAAAGGCGCTCGGCGTGTTGCGTGAAACCGCCGCCGCGCGCGGCGGCCAACTGGTCTGCGTATTCGGCTGCGGCGGCGATCGCGATCCGGGCAAACGGCCGCAGATGGGCGCGGTGGTCGAGCGGCTGGCGGATCGCGTGGTCGTCACCAGCGACAACCCGCGCAGTGAAGATCCGCAGGCCATCATCGATGCCATCCTCGGCGGGATGAAGCGGACGCCGGAGGTGCAGGCCGATCGAGCCCGCGCGGTGGCCGAGGCGGTGGCCAAGGGCGCCGATTCCGACGTGATCCTGCTTGCCGGCAAGGGGCACGAGCCCTACCAGGAAATTGCCGGCGTGCGCCATGCTTACTCCGATCTCGATGCAGCAAAGTCGGCGCTGGAGGCACGGCGATGATGCGCTTGTCGGAAGCCGGTGCGATGCTTGGGGTGCCGCATCTAGGACCCGATGCGACGTGCAGCGCGGTCGGTAGCGATTCGCGCGCCGTGACGCCGGGCATGCTGTTCGTCGCGCTGAAGGGCGAGCGCTTCGACGGCCACGACTACGTGCGCCAGGTGCTGTCCGCTGGCGCGGCCGGGGCGCTGGTCGAGGCTGCGTGGGCGCGCGCCAATCCGGGCCTGCCGCTGGTGCCGGTGAATGACACGCGGCTGGCGCTGGGCCAGCTGGCAGCCGCCTGGCGCCGCCGCTTTGCGATTCCGCTGCTGGGCATTACCGGCAGCAACGGCAAGACCACGGTCAAGGAGATGTGCGCGGCGATCATGCGCGCGCACTGCGGCGGTGACGCCGATGCCGTGCTGGCGACGCAAGGCAACCTCAATAACGACATCGGCCTGCCGATGACCCTGCTGCGGCTGCGCGACGCACATCGCGCCGCGGTAATCGAGATGGGCATGAACCACCCCGGCGAAATTGACTACCTGACCCGCCTTGCCGCGCCGACGGTGGCGCTGGTGAACAATGCACAACGCGCCCACCTCGAAGGCCTCGGCAGCGTGCAGGACGTTGCTCTGGCCAAGGGGGAGATCTTCGTCGGGCTGGCCGCCGAGGGCGTTGCGGTGTTCAGCGCCGACGATGCCCAGGCCGGCATCTGGCGCGAGTTGTCGCGCGAACGCCGGCAGGTCGGTTTCGGCCTCGACCAGCCGGCCGAAGTGCATGGCCGCTTCCAGCGGCACGGCATGGGCGGCGAATTGCACCTGGCGACTCCCTGGGGCGGGCTGGCCGTGAATCTGGCCGTGCCCGGCCGGCACAATGCGCGCAATGCCTGCGCCGCTGCCGCCGCGACACTGGCTGCGGGTGTCGGGCTTGACGCGGTAAAGCAGGGGCTGGAGTCCTTCGTCGGGGTCAAGGGCCGCCTGCAGCGCCGCCCCGGACGCAAGGGCGCGCTGGTGATCGACGACAGCTACAACGCCAACCCCGATTCGATGCGCGCCGCCATCGATGTCCTGGCCACGGTACCGGGCAAGCGCATCTTCGTCATGGGCGACATGGGCGAGGCCGGCGCCGCCGCCGGGCAGTTCCACGACGAGATCGGCGGCTACGCCAAGAGCCACGGCATCGACCGCCTGTTCTGCCTGGGGCGGCTATCGGTCGCGGCAGCACACAACTTCGGCGCCGGCGGCGAGCACTTCGACCGCGTCGAGGATTTGCAGAAGCGCCTGCTGGGCGAAATCGACGCGCAGACCACGGTATTGGTTAAGGGCTCGCGCTTCATGAAGATGGAGCGTGTGGTCGAGGCGATCATCGAGGAAGGGAACGCGAATGCTGCTTGAACTTGCCCAATGGCTGGCGAAGGACTTTCGCGGTTTCAATGTCTTCGGCTACATCACCCTGCGCGCGGTGTTGGCGACCATGACCGCGCTGGCGATTTCCTTCGTCTTCGGTCCGGCGGTGATCCGCTGGCTTACTGCCAAGAAAATCGGCCAGTCAGTGCGCACCGATGGTCCGCAGACTCACCTGGTCAAGGCCGGTACGCCGACCATGGGTGGCGCGCTGATCCTGATCTCGCTCGGCGTATCCACCCTGTTGTGGGCCGATCTCGCCAACCGCTTCGTCTGGATCGTGCTGATCGTCACCTTCGGCTTCGGTGCCGTCGGCTGGGTCGATGACTGGCGCAAGGTGGTGTACCGCAACCCGGACGGCCTTTCGGCGCGCGCCAAGTTCTTCTGGCAGTCGGTGGTTGGCGTGGTGGCCGCGATCTATATCGCATTCTCGATCTCGGCGCCGAACAACGAGAAGGTGCTCGAACTCTTCTTCCAGTGGGTGGCCAGCGGCTTCACCCTGGAGTTGCCGAGCAAGACCGACCTGATCGTGCCCTTCTTCAAGACCGTTTCCTACCCGCTGGGCATTTTCGGCTTCATGGCCCTGTCCTACCTGGTGATCGTCGGCAGCAGCAACGCGGTGAACCTGACCGACGGCCTCGACGGCCTGGCGATCATGCCGACGGTGCTGGTGGGCGCCGCGCTGGGCATCTTCACCTACGTTGCCGGCAACGCCGTGTATTCGAAATACCTGCTGCTGCCCTACATCCCGGGTGCCGGCGAACTGACGGTATTCTGCGGCGCGCTGGCCGGGGCGGGACTCGGCTTCCTCTGGTTCAATGCCTACCCGGCGGAAGTGTTCATGGGCGACGTCGGCGCCCTCGCCCTGGGCGCAGCGCTTGGCGCCGTGGCGATCATCGCGCGCCAGGAGATCGTGCTCTTCATCATGGGGGGGGTATTCGTCGCCGAAACCCTCTCGGTAATGCTGCAGGTGAGCTGGTTCAAGTACACCAAGAAGAAATACGGCGAGGGCCGGCGCATATTGCGCATGGCGCCGCTGCACCATCATTTCGAGCAGACCGGCTGGAAAGAGACGCAAGTGGTGGTGCGCTTCTGGATCATCACCATCCTGCTGGTGTTGTTCGGACTGTCCACGCTGAAGATCCGGTGATGGAACTGAAGGGCAAACGGGTTCTCATCCTCGGCCTCGGCGAATCCGGGCTCGCCTGCACCCTCTGGTGCCTGCGCCAGGGTGCGCAGGTGCGCGTGGCGGATTCGCGATCCGCACCGCCTTACCTTGCCGAGCTGAATCGGCGCCTTGCCAGCGCCGACTTTCGGCCCGAATTCATTGCTGGCGAATTCGGCAATGCACTGCTGCAGGATATCGACCTGCTGGTCTTGTCGCCGGGTTTGTCGGCCGGGCTGGAGGTCGTGCACGAGGCGCGTGCGCGCGGGCTGCCGGTGGTCGGCGAGATCGAACTCTTCGCCTGGGGCTTGCGCCGCATCCGTGGCGAGGCGCCGGTGCCGGTGCTGGCGATCACCGGCACCAACGGCAAGACCACCACCACCGCGCTGACCGGCCACCTGCTGCGCGGCATCGGCCGGCGTGTCGGCGTCGCCGGCAACATCTCGCCGGCCGCGCTGACGGCACTGATGGATGCCGAAGATGCGCAGGCGCTGCCGCAGATCTGGGTGCTCGAACTCTCCAGCTTCCAGCTGGAAACCACGCATACGCTGAATCCGGCGGCCGCCACCGTGCTGAATATCTCCGACGACCACCTCGACCGCTATTCCGGTCTGGAGGACTATGCGCGCGCCAAGACGGCGATCTTCCAGGCTGCGGCAACGTCGCCCGGCGTGCAGGTGCTGAATCGGGACGATGCACGGGTAGCCGCCATGGCGCTGGCCGGGCGCCGCATCATCCGCTTCGGCCTGGATGCACCCGCCGCTGCCGAGGACTTCGGCATCCGTGTCGATCGGGGCGAATCCTGGCTGGCGCAGGGCGAGCGCCTGCTCCTGCCACTGGCCGCGCTGCCGCTCGCCGGCCTGCACAATGCCGCGAACGCGATGGCCGCGCTGGCCCTGTGTGCCGCACTCGGCATTGACGCCGGCGACCTGCTGCCGGCCCTGCGCAGCTTCCAGGGCCTGCCGCACCGCGTCGAAAAAGTTGCCGAGATCGGTGGCGTTACCTGGTACGACGATTCCAAGGGAACCAACGTCGGTGCCACGGCGGCTGCGCTGACCGGGTTGGGCGGCCTGAACGATCGCAAGTGTGTCGTGATCCTGGGGGGTGATGGAAAGCAGCAGGACTTTTCGCCCTTGTGCGACGCCGTGGCGAAGCATGCACGCGCCGTGGTGCTGATCGGCCGGGATGCTCCGCTGATCGGCCAGGCCATTGCCGCCTCCGGCGTGACCGTCGAATCCGCCGCCAACATGGACGATGCCGTGCGCCGTGCCGCCGCGCTGGCGCAGCTGGGCGACGCGGCGCTGCTCTCGCCGGCCTGCGCCAGCTTCGACATGTTCCGCAACTACGAGCATCGCGCCCAGGTCTTCGTCGCCGCGGTCCGGGCGCTCGGAGCCGGCCAATGAATCGCGCCCACGCCCTGCCGGCCTTGCGGGTGCAGCGCGCGCCGGCCGAACTCGACGGCCTGCTGCTGTGGCCGGCGCTGGGCCTGCTGCTGCTCGGCCTGGTGATGGTGTATTCCTCGTCGATCGCGATGGCCGAGGGTAGCCGCTTCACGGGTTACCAGCCGGCTTACTTCTTGTTCCGGCATTCGGTATTCCTCGCCATCGGCCTGATCGCCGGCATCACCGCCTTCCAGATTCCGCTGCGCCTGTGGCAGCAGGCCTCGCCCTGGCTGTTCCTGGCCGGCTTCGTGCTCCTGATGCTGGTCCTGATTCCCCATGTCGGCCGTTCGGTGAATGGCGCCCAGCGCTGGATCGGACTGGGCCCGATCAACCTCCAGCCTTCCGAACTGATGAAGCTTTTCGTCGTGCTGTATGCGGCCGACTACACCACGCGCAAGCTGGACGACATGGGCAGCTTCATCCGCGGCTTCGGGCCGATGGCCCTGGTCATGGTGCTGGTCGGTGCGCTTCTGTTGCGCGAGCCGGACTTCGGCGCCTTCGTTGTCATCCTCGCCATCGCCACCGGCATCCTTTTCCTCGGCGGCATCAACGTGCGCATCTTCGGTGGCCTGGTGCTGCTGCTGGCGGTCAGCTTCGTGATCATGATCTGGACCTCGCCTTATCGCCGCGAACGCATCTTCGGCTTCATGGACCCCTGGCAGGACGCCTACGGCAAGGGCTACCAGCTCTCGCACGCGCTGATCGCCTTCGGTCGCGGCGAATGGTTCGGCGTCGGCCTCGGCGCCAGCGTCGAGAAGCTGTTCTACCTGCCCGAGGCGCACACCGATTTCCTGCTCGCCGTGATCGCCGAGGAGCTGGGCTTCGTCGGCGTGTTTGCCGTGGTGGCGATGTTCGCCCTGCTGGTGCAGCGCTGCTTCGCCATCGGCCGCCAGGCCCTGGTGCTCGGGCGCGTCCATGCCGGTCTGGTGGCGCAGGGCATCGGCATCTGGCTCGGCGTGCAGGGCTTCATCAACATGGGCGTGAACATGGGCCTGCTGCCGACCAAGGGCCTGACCCTGCCGCTGATGAGCTTCGGCGGCTCCGGCATCGTCGCCAACTGCCTGGCCCTGGGCATTCTTCTGAGGGTTGATTGGGAAAATCGGCAATTGATGCGAGGTCAGCAAGTATGACCTCGCGTCAATTGCCGATTTCGGTGCAGGCTAACTTGAGCGTAGCGAAAGTTAAGGCGCGCAGCGCCGGCCGAAACCAAAACCGTCAGCTCATGCGGGGCCAGCAGGTATGAGCGCGACCCTGCTCGTGATGGCAGGCGGCACCGGCGGACACATCATGCCGGGCATGGCAGTGGCCGAGCACCTGCGTGCTCAGGGCTGGAAGATCGCCTGGATGGGCAATGCCGAAGGCATGGAGGCGAAGCTGACCGCCGACAAGGGCTACGAGATGGCCTGGGTACGCTTTTCGGCGCTGCGCGGCAAGGGCCTGCTGCGCAAGCTTCTGTTGCCCTTCAACCTGCTGCGCGGCTTTGCCCAGGCCTGGACCCAGCTGGCGCGCATCCGTCCCGACGTGGTGCTGGGCATGGGCGGCTATGTCAGCTTTCCCGGCGGCATGATGGCGGTGCTGCGCGGCGTGCCGTTGGTGCTGCACGAACAGAATTCCGTGGCCGGGCTGGCCAACCGCGTGCTGGCGGGCGTCGCCGATCGCGTCATGACCGGCTTCCCCGGGGTTTTCCGGAAGGGAAGCTGGGTGGGAAACCCGGTGCGGCCGGAAATCGCCGTCCTGCCGCCGCCGACTCTTCGCTATCAGCAGCACGAGGGCCCGCTGCGGATCCTGGTGGTCGGCGGCAGCCTCGGCGCCCAGGCGCTGAATGAAACCCTGCCCAAGGCGCTGGCCCTGATGGACGAGAAGGACCGCCCGATCGTGGTGCACCAGTCGGGTGAAAAGCACTTGCCGATGCTGAAGAGCCTGTACCTGTCGGCGGGGGTCAAGGCCGAGTGCGTGGCCTTCATCGAAGACATGGCAGGCGCTTACGAATGGGCCGATCTGGTGATCTGCCGCGCCGGCGCGCTGACCGTGGCCGAGCTGGCCGCCGCCGGTGTCGCCAGCCTGCTGGTGCCCTTTCCGCACGCGGTGGATGACCACCAGACGTCGAATGCGCGTTTTCTCAGCAACGCCGGTGCGGCGATCCTCCTGCCGCAAGAGCAGATGACGCCGCAGCACCTGGCCGAGATCCGCAATCTGTCGCGCCAGCAGTTGGCGCAAATGGCTGAGAAGGCCCGCGAACTGGCGCGTCCGCAAGCCACGGCCGAGGTGGCTCAGGCTTGCGCCGTGCTGGCGCGCAAGGGAGGCAGGAAATGAAACACAAGGTCAAGCGCATCCACTTCGTCGGCATTGGCGGCTCGGGCATGTCGGGCATCGCCGAGGTCCTGGCCAACCAGGGTTACGAGGTCAGCGGCTCCGATCTCGGCGCCAGCGCGACGACGCAGCGCCTGGCCCAGCAGGGCATTCGCGTCGATATCGGCCATGCCGCGCAGAACGTGGCGCAGGCCGATGCGGTGGTGGTGTCCACGGCGGTGAAGGACGACAACCCCGAAGTGCGCATGGCGCGCGAGCGCCGCGTGCCAGTGGTGCCGCGGGCGCAGATGCTGGCCGAACTGATGCGCCTCAAGCAGGGCATCGCCATTGCCGGCACCCACGGCAAGACCACCACCACCAGCCTGGTCGCCAGCTGCCTGGCCGAAGGCGGCTTCGATCCCACCTTCGTCATCGGCGGGCGCCTGAACTCGGCCGGCGCCAACGCGCGCCTCGGCAGCGGCGAATTCTTGGTGGCCGAGGCCGACGAATCGGACGCCTCCTTTCTTTTCCTTTCGCCTGTGGTCTCGGTCGTCACCAACATCGACGCCGACCACATGGAAACCTACGGCCATGACTTCGGCCGCCTCAAGCAGGCCTTCGTCGATTTCCTGCACCGCCTGCCGTTCTATGGCGTGGCCGTGGTCTGTAGCGACGACCCCAATGTGCGCGACATCATTCCGCGCGTGGCCAAGCAGATCGTCACCTACGGCATCGAGACCGAGGCCAACTTTCGTGCCGAGGATGTGGTGGCAGAGGGCGGCACGATGCGCTTTACCTGCGTGCGCACCAACGGCAGCGTGACGCGGCTGCCCATCGTGCTCAACCTGCCCGGCCGCCACAACGTGCTGAATGCCCTGGCGGCAATCGCGGTGGCGACGGAAGTCGGCGTTGGCGACACGGCGATCGTCAAGGCGCTGGCCGAGTTTCGCGGCGTCGGCCGCCGTTTCCAGCGCCACGGCGAGATCGCCTGTGCGCAAGGAGGCAAATTCACGCTGGTCGACGACTACGGCCACCATCCGGTCGAGATGGCGGCGACGATTGCCGCCGCGCGCGGCGCTTTCCCCGGCCGGCGCCTGGTGCTGGCCTTCCAGCCCCACCGCTACACCCGCACGCGCGACTGCTTCGAGGATTTCGTCAAGGTGCTCTCCGGCGTCGATGCCCTGTTGCTGGGCGAGGTGTATGCCGCGGGTGAGGCACCCATCGTTGCCGCCGATGGCCGCAGCCTGGTGCGGGCGCTGCGGGTGGCGGGCAGGATCGAGCCAGTCTTCGTCGAAGACATTGCGGCGATGCCGGAGGCGATACTCGCCGCTGCGCGCGATGGCGACGTGGTGATCACCATGGGCGCCGGATCCATTGGCGGCGTGCCGGGGAAGCTCCCCCATGCCTGAACTGCGCGGCCAGCTCCGGGAAAACGAGCCGATGTCGGCGCATGTCTCGTGGCGTGCCGGCGGCCCGGTGGCGCGCGCGTATTTTCCCGCCGACCTCGACGACCTCGCGGTGTTTCTCGCCACGCTGCGCCACGACGAGCCGCTGCTGCTGGTCGGCCTCGGCAGCAACCTGCTGGTGCGCGACGGCGGCTTCGACGGCACCGCGATCTTCACCCACGGCGCGCTGAAGGAAATGCGCCGCGAGGAGGACGGGCGTTTCTACGCCGAGGCCGGCGTGGCCTCGCCCAAGCTGGCGCGCTTCGTCGCCAATGCCGCCTGCGCCGAGGCCGAGTTCCTCGCCGGCATACCCGGCACCGTGGGCGGGGCGCTGACCATGAATGCCGGCTGCCATGGCGGCGAAACCTGGCGCTACGTCGACCAGGTGCTGATGCTCAATCGCCAGGGCGAGCGCGTGTTGCGCGGGCAGGATGAATTTGCCTTCGCCTACCGCCATGTCGGCTTGAAATCCGCCACCGACGAGATCTTCGCCGCCGCCTGGTTCCGCTTTCCTCCCGGCGATACCGACGTTGCCCGCGCCCGCATGCGCGAGCTGCTGGCGTGGCGGGTGGAAAAGCAGCCGCTGCAACTGCCGAACGCGGGTTCGGTGTTCCGCAATCCGCCCGGCGATCATGCCGCGCGGCTGATCGAAGCGGCCGGCCTCAAGGGCACACGAATCGGCGGCGCGCAGGTTTCCGAAAAGCATTCGAATTTCATCGTTAATCCCGAGGGCAGCGCCAGCGCGAGTGCGATAGAAATGCTAATCGGCCGGGTTCAGGCAGAAGTTCGCGAAAAATTCGGAATATCGCTGCAGCGCGAAGTGCGCATCGTCGGCGTGGCAGGGCAAGGCGGGGAAGGGTCTTGATGGAATTCGGCAAGGTGGCGGTGATGATGGGCGGCAAGTCGGCCGAGCGCGAGGTCTCGCTGAAGAGCGGTGCCGCGGTGCTGGCCGCGCTGCGCGGCGCCGGCGTCGATGCCCATGCCTTCGATCCGGCGCAGAAGCCTCTGGAAGCCCTGCACGCGGAAGGCTGCCAGCGCGTGTTCATCGCCCTGCATGGACGCGGCGGTGAGGATGGCTCGATGCAGGGTGCCCTCGATCTACTGGGTATCCCCTATACCGGCAGCGGCGTCCTGGCGTCTGCCCTGGCGATGGACAAGTGGCGCAGCAAGCTGGTCTGGCAGGCCTCGGGTCTGCCGGTGCCGGAGTATGCGGTGCTCGAAGCCGGCAGCGACTTCGCCGCGGTGGAGGCGCGCCTCGGCCTGCCGCTGTTCGTCAAGCCGGCGAACGAGGGTTCCAGCATCGGCATCAGCAAGGTCAAACAGGCAGGCGGCTTGCGCGCCGCCTGGGAGCTGGCAGCGCGCCATGATCATTGCGTGCTCGCCGAGCGCTTCCTCGCCGGCGGCGAATACACGGTCGGCATCCTCGGCGAACGTGCCTTGCCGGTGATCCGCATCGTACCGGCGACCGAGTTTTACGACTACGAGGCGAAGTACCTGCGCGACGATACCGAGTACCGGATTCCCAGCGGCCTTGGCGAAAAGCGCGAGGCCGAAATGCAGGCGCTGGCCTTGCGCGCCTACCGCGCGCTGGGCGCGCGCGGCTGGGGCCGGATGGACCTGATGCTCGATGCCGACGGAGGCATGTACTGCCTGGAAGCCAATACCTCGCCCGGCATGACCGATCATTCCCTGGTGCCGATGGCGGCCCGTGCGGCGGGGATTTCATTCCCGCAGCTGGTACTGGAGCTGCTGGCGGGAGCGGCCAATGGCTAAGCGCGCCGAGGCCAAGCGCAAGCTGGACAACGAGTCCGGCGACGGCTTTTGGGATCGGCCGGTAATGCTGAACCTGCTGGCCGACCTGCTGTTCCTGATCGGCGGCGCCCTGCTGGCCTGGGCGGGAGTGGTGACCCTGCAGAACCTGCCGGCCTTCCCCTTGCAGAACGTGGTGGTGACCACGCCGGTGGAGCAGGTGCAGCGGGCACAGATCGAACACACGGCACGCACGGTGCTGGGGGGGAACTTCTTCACCGTCAACCTCGATGCCGCGCGCGCGGCCTTCGAACGCATGCCCTGGGTTCGCTCCGCCTCGTTGCGCCGGACGTGGCCCGACGGCGTCGAGCTGCGCATCGAGGAGCACCAGGCGGTGGCGCGCTGGACCCAGCTGGAGGGCGAGTCGCGACTGGTCAATCGCCAGGGCGAGGTCTTCGCCGCCAGCACCGAGGATACGCTGCCGCGCCTGACCGGGCCGGAAGGGTCGGCGATGCGGGTGCTGGAGCGCTACCGTGCCTTTTCCGAGGCGCTGGCGCCGACCGGGCGCAAGCCGGTGGCCGTGCATCTCTCGGCGCGCGAGGCCTGGCAAGTGAAGCTGGACGATGGCGTGACACTGGAACTCGGCCGCGACCAGCCCAAGCATCCGTTGGCCGAGCGCCTCGATCGCTATGCAAGCAATTATGCCGCGGCCAGTGCTGCGGTCAAGGGCCGCCTGCCAGGCATCGGCACGGTGGATATGCGATACCCGAACGGCTTTGCATTGCGGCCGCGGACAGCAGGGCAGTCATGAGCAAGGAAACCAAACGCGATCTGATCGTCGGCCTCGACATCGGCACGTCCAAGATCGTCGCCATCGTCGGCGAACTGGATGCCGAGGGCCGGCTGGGCGTGCTCGGCATCGGCACCCAGGAATCGACCGGCCTCAAGCGCGGCATGGTGATCAACATCGAGGCCACGGTTAATTCGATCTCGCGCGCCATCGCCGAGGTCGAGATGATGGCCGGCTGCAAGGTGCGCGAGGTGTACACCGGCATCGCCGGCAGCCACATCAAGAGCAAGGATTCCACTGGCATGGCGGTGGTGCGCGACAAGGAGGTCACCCAGGCCGACGTCGAGCATGCCATCGAGGCCGCCAACGCAACCTCGATCTCGGCCGACGACCAGATCCTGCACTCGCTGGTTCAGGAGTTCATCGTCGATGGCCAGGACGGGGTCAAGGAGCCGATCGGCATGGACGCCAAGCGCCTCGACGTCAAGGTGCATCTGGTGACCGGCGCGGTGACGGCGGTGCAGAACATCGTCAAGTGCGTGCATCGCTGCGGCCTGGAAGTGGTCGACCTGGTGCTGCAGCCGCTGGCCTCGGGTTACGCGGTGCTGACCGAGGACGAAAAGGATGTTGGCGTCTGCCTGGTCGATATCGGCGGCGGCACCACTGACGTGGCGGTGTTCGTGCAGGGCGCGATCCGCCACACCGCGGTGATCCCGATCGCGGGCGACCAGCTGACCAACGACATCGCGATTGCGCTGCGCACCTCGACCCAGGATGCCGAGGACATCAAGATCCGTTACGGCGTTGCCCTGCAGCAGCTGGCGGACCCGGAAGAGATGATCGACGTGCCCGGGGTCGGCGATCGCCCGTCCACGCAGCTTTCGCGGCAGACGCTGGCTGGCTTCATCCAGCCGCGGGTCGAGGAAATTTTCCAGAAGGTGCAGGAAGAGCTGCAGCGCAGCGGCAAGGAGCGCCTGCTGCGCGCCGGGGTGGTGCTGACCGGCGGTGCGGCGCAGATGCCAGGCATGGCGGAGCTGGGCGAGGAGATTTTTCACAACACGGTGAAGCTGGCGATGCCGCACTACGACGGCAACTTGCGCGACTTCGTGCGCAATCCGCGCCACTCCACCGCCATGGGTTTGTTGTTGGAAGGCGTGACGCAGCGGCAGCGGGGCATGAAGGCGCAAAGCCCGAGGAGCTTCGGGCAGGTACTGGCACGGATGAAGGCGTGGTTCACACGAAATTTTTGAGGCAGTGGTCTTTTTCAGGAGGCAAGCATGTTTGAACTCGAGGAAGTAGCATCAACGGAAGCTGACGGCAACTCGACCGTGATCAAGGTCGTGGGAGTCGGCGGCGCAGGCGGCAACGCGGTGGATCACATGATCCGCGAAGGCGTCGGCGGCGTCGAATTCATCTGCTGCAACACCGACTCGCAGGCTCTGAAGAAGAGCAATGCCCATGTCAAGCTGCAGCTTGGCCCGGGCCTGGGCGCCGGCGGCAAGCCGGAGAAGGCGCGCGAACTGGCGATTGCAGAGCGTGAGCGTATCGCCGAGGCGCTGCAGGGCGCGCACATGGTCTTCATCACCGCCGGCATGGGTGGCGGCACTGGCACCGGCGCCGGCCCGGTGGTGGCCGAGGTGGCGCGCGAGCTGGGCATCCTCACGGTGGCGGTGGTGACCAAGCCCTTCGAATACGAAGGCAAGCGCAAGCGCCTGGCCGAAGACGGCGTCGCCGAACTTTCGCGCCACGTCGATTCGCTGATCGTGATCCTCAACGAGAAGCTGGAGGAAGTGCTGGGCGACGAAGTCAGCATGCTGGAGGCCTTCAAGGCGGCCGACAACGTGTTGCGCAACGCCGTCGGCGGCATTGCCGAAATCATCAACGTGCCGGGTCTGGTGAACGTCGACTTCGAGGACGTGCGCACGGTGATGGGCGAGATGGGCAAGGCGATGATGGGCTCGGCGGTTGCCGCCGGCGTCGATCGCGCCCGCGTTGCCGCCGAGGAAGCCGTCGCCAGCCCGCTGCTGGAAGGCATCGAGCTGTCCGGCGCCCGTGGCGTGCTGGTCAACATCACTGCCAGCACCACGCTGGGCCTCAAGGAATACAAGGAGGTGATGAAGACCATCCGCCAATACACGGCGCCCGAAGCGACCGTGATTTGCGGCGCGGTGTTCGACGAGGCCATGGAAGACCAGCTGCGCGTCACCGTGGTGGCCACGGGCCTTGGCATCGTCGCTGCACGCGAAGCGGCCAAGCCCAGTATGCGGGTGGTGGAGACGGTTGGTTTGCGTACCGGCACCGACAACCTGCAGGTGTTCGATGTCGCCAGTGTGCAGGGCGCGATCGACCTCTCCAGCGTCAGCGTCAGCGGTCGCGGCAGCCCGCGCAATGCGCAAGCCGACGCGATGGCGGCTTCGGGCGTGGACAAGTACGACATTCCGGCCTTCCTGCGCCGTCAGTCGGACTGAGTTTTTCGCCACACGAAAGCCCGGCACGGGGGGCTGCCTCCCCCGCTGTGCCGGGCATGCGTGCTAAAATTGCGGCTCCGCAGCATCCCTTCTTCATCCGCCTCCCATGCTTCGTCAGCGCACCCTGAAAACCGTGGTCAAGGCCACCGGCGTGGGACTCCACTCCGGTGCCAAGGTCACGCTCATGCTGCGCCCGGCCCAGCCGGGCACGGGGGTCGTGTTCCGTCGCGTCGATCTGAATCCGCCGGTTGACCTCAAGGCCGATCCCTTGGGGGTAGGCGATACGCGACTGGCGTCCTGCCTGGAAAAGGACGGCGCCAAGGTCGCCACCGTCGAGCATCTGATGTCCGCCCTGGCGGGACTGGGCATCGACAACATCTACGTCGATGTCGATGCCGCCGAGTTGCCGATCATGGACGGCTCGGCTGCGCCCTTCGTCTTCCTGCTGCAATCGGCCGGGATCGAGGAGCAGAACGCGGCGAAGAAATTCCTCCGGGTGAAAAAGACGGTCGAGGTCAAGGACGGCGACAAATGGGCGCGCCTCTCGCCCTACGACGGCTTCAGCCTCGATTTCTCGATTGTCTTCAATCATCCGGCGGTGGATCGCTCGGCCTCGCGTGCGCGAGTGGATTTTGGCGACCAGTCCTACCTGAAGGAAGTCGCCCGCGCCCGCACCTTCGGCTTCATGCAGGACGTCGAATCCCTGCGTGATCAGGGCCTGGCCCTCGGCGGCAGCCTGGAAAACGCCATCGTGATGGACGAGTACCGGGTGCTCAACAGCGAAGGCCTGCGTTACGCCGACGAGTTCGTCAAGCACAAGATCCTCGACGCCATCGGCGATCTCTACCTCGCTGGCCACCCGTTGTTGGCTGCGTTCTCGGCCCACAAGTCAGGCCATGCCCTGAACAACCAGCTGCTGCGGGCCCTGCTGGCTGACGCGGATTCCTGGGAACTGGTCAGTTTCCAGCGCGCCGAGGACGCACCCGGGCGCATCGCCAGCCTGTACCCGCAGCTTGCCTGAGCCATGTTCGTCCTGCGCATCGTCGGCATTCTGACGGCGATCGCAATCGGCAGTGGCATCCTGGCCTGGCTGATCACCCGCGATCGACGCTACCTTGTGCTTTCGGGCCGCCTCGCGCTGGGCGCCCTGGCCTTTGCCTTGTTTATGCTGCTGCTGTTGGCGGCCGAGCGCCTGATCATTCTTTGACGCTTTGCAGCAGCCGCTCCAGGGCCGCCTTCAGCGGGGATCCGCCGGGGAGTGCCTGGGACAGCTGGGTGAGTCCTTGCTTCTGCTTAATCCCTGGCAGGGCGGGACGTTCGCGAGCTTGCCTGGTCGAAGCCGGGATTCCGGCTTGCACTCGAACCTCGATTTGGGTAACCTTCACCCCCTTATTTGACAATTCGCTGGCGAGACGCGGTCCCAACTGACGGACCTTCGCGGCGACCGCGCCGTTGGCGGCGTGGATAAAGAGTTTCCCCAGACGGAAGTTGGCAACCCGCGCATGGGGCGCAAGCGCCGCGGGCAGGGCAGCTTCCAGAGTTCGCTGGAATTGGAGCAGACGTTGGGCGTGGGCCGCGAGCCGCGCCATGCTGTCGCCGGACACAAGGTGTTCCTGGAGGCTGCGCGATGTCATTGATTTGGTTATCCGGGTCGGGCGACTGCTGTCGGGTCGGTCGTTCCGGAAAGAAGCTGAAGGGAGAGAAGTTTGCATATTATTCTCGTCTCGGATCGCCTTGCAACCGCAAGAAGCATCACCCTGACCTGGCGTCACCTTATCCTGTTTGCCGCCGCCATGATGGCGTCGGTGGTGACGCTCTCCTCCGTGTTCTCCTACGTTACCGTGCGCCATGCCGCCGAGTTGCGCCTGCCTTTCCTGCAGGACATGCTGCGTTCGATGAACGCCGAGGAGACCGAGAAATCCAAGGATTTCGTGCGCGAAAACCTCAATGCGATGGCCGTCAAGCTGGGCGAGATGCAGGCCCAGTTGCTGCGCCTCGACACCATGGGCGAACGCCTGGCGGCCATGGCCGGCGTCAAGCCGCAGGAACTCAAGGCCTTCGAGGGCAAATCCGACGGTCGCGGCGGCCCCCTGCTCAACCCGAGCTCGATGTCGTCCACCGAACTCCAGCGCGCGGTCGATGCCCTGGCGCGGCAGGTCGAGGCCAAATCGGATGCGATCTCGATGATCGAATCCCAACTGCTGGAAGAACGCATCAAGAAGAGCCTGCTGCCCACCAGCCTGCCGGTGGAGGCGCAATGGAACGCATCGGCCTACGGCTGGCGTGTCGACCCCTTCACCGGGGAGCGGGCCATGCACGAAGGCGTTGATTTCGTCGCCCTCCCGGGGACGCAAATCCGTGCTGCGGCTGCCGGCGTGGTGGTTGCCGCCGAGCGCCACCCGCAATATGGCTTTCTGGTCGAAATCGACCATGGCAAGGACCTGACCACGCGTTACGCGCATGCCTCCAAGCTGCTGGTCAAGCCGGGCCAGTTGATCAAGCGCGGACAAAAGATCGCCGAAGTCGGCTCGAGCGGCCGCTCCACGGGACCCCACCTGCATTTCGAGGTGCGCATCCGCGGCATTGCGCAAAATCCCGATCGTTTCCTGCGCATGGCGCAGAACGGGCAGCGGCCGCCGCCCAAGCGCAACTGAGGGCTTTCGGGCGCAGGCTTGGCGCGGGGAGCACTCTCCCCGCATGGTAAAATCTGCGTTTTGCTTTTACCGGCTGAAGCGCGGCCGCGTTCCTCATGATCACCGGCTTACTCAAAAAGATTTTCGGCAGCCGCAACGACCGGCTGATCAAGCAGTATTCGCAGACCGTCGCCCGCATCAATGCCCTCGAATCGGGGATTGCGGCGCTGTCGGACGAGGCCCTGCAAGCCAAGACCGTCGAATTCCGCGAGCGCCACGCCAAGGGTGAAAGCCTGGATCAGTTGCTGCCCGAGGCCTTTGCCGTGGTACGTGAAGCCGGCAAGCGGGTGCTGGGCCTGCGCCATTTCGACACCCAGCTGATCGGCGGCATGGTCCTGCACTACGGCAAGATTGCCGAGATGCGTACCGGCGAGGGTAAGACGCTCACCGCGACGCTGGCGGTTTACCTGAATGCGATCTCCGGCAAGGGGGTGCATGTCATCACCGTCAACGACTACCTCGCCAGCCGCGACGCCGACTGGATGGGGCGGGTCTATCGCTTCCTCGGCATGTCGGTCGGCGTCAACCTGTCGCAGATGCCGCACGACGAGAAGCAGGTGGCTTACGCCGCCGACATCACTTACGGCACCAACAACGAATTCGGCTTCGACTACCTGCGCGACAACATGGTCTACACCGCGAGCGAACGGGTACAGCGCGGGCTCAATTACGCCATCGTGGACGAAGTCGACTCGATCCTGATCGACGAGGCGCGCACGCCGCTGATCATTTCCGGCCAGGCCGAGGACCACACCGATCTTTACGTGCGCATGAATGCCGTGCCGCCGCTGCTGACCAAAGGCGAAGCCGGCAAGGAGCAGGGCGATCCGGATACCGGCGACTACGTGGTCGACCTCAAGGCGCATTCGGTACTACTGACCGAGGCCGGGCACGAAAAGGCCGAGGAGATCCTGGCGCGCCTGGGCATCCTCGCCGAAGGCAGCAGCCTTTACGAGCCGTCCAACATCCTGCTGATCCATCACCTCTACGCCGCCTTGCGCGCCCACAACCTGTTCCACCGCGACCAGCAATACGTGGTGCAGAACGGCGAGGTGGTGATCGTCGACGAATTCACCGGGCGCCTGATGGCGGGCCGGCGCTGGTCCGACGGCCTGCATCAGGCGGTCGAGGCCAAGGAAGGCGTGTCGATCCAGTCCGAGAACCAGACCCTGGCCTCGATCACCTTCCAGAACTACTTCCGCATGTACGGCAAGCTGGCCGGCATGACGGGCACGGCTGATACCGAGGCCTACGAATTCCAGCAGATCTACAACCTGGAAACCGTGGTGATCCCGACCAACCGGCCGATGATCCGCAAGGACGAAAACGACCAGATCTACCGTACCGCGCCCGAGAAATACAACGCCATCATTGTCGACATCCGTGCCTGCCACCAGCGCGGGCAACCGGTGCTGGTCGGCACCACCTCGATCGAGAACTCCGAGCTGCTTTCGGGGCTGCTCGACAAGGAAAAGTTGCCGCACCAGGTGCTGAACGCGAAGCAGCATGCGCGCGAAGCCGAGATCGTGGCCCAGGCCGGCCGTCCCGGCATGGTGACCATCGCCACCAACATGGCCGGCCGCGGCACCGACATCGTGCTCGGCGGCAACATCGAAAAAACGCTGCAGGCGATCCGCGACGACGAGGGCATCCCCGCCGCCGACAAGGAGGCCCGCATCGCCGAGCTCAAGGCCGAATGGCAAAAGGTGCATGAGCAAGTGCTGGCCGCCGGCGGCCTGCACATCATCGGCTCCGAACGCCACGAGTCGCGCCGCATCGACAATCAGCTGCGCGGCCGCTCCGGCCGCCAGGGAGACCCCGGCTCCTCGCGCTTCTATCTCGCACTGGATGATCCGCTACTCAAGATCTTCGCCGGCGAGCGCCTCAACACCATCATGGTGCGCCTCAAGATGCCGGAGGGCGAGGCGATCGAGCATCCGCTGGTCAGCCGCTCGCTGGAATCCGCCCAGCGCAAGGTGGAGCAGCGCAACTTCGACATCCGCAAGCAGTTGCTGGAGTACGACGACGTTTCCAACGACCAGCGCAAGGTGATCTATCAGCAGCGCAACGAGCTGCTCGACAGCGAGGACATTTCGGAAACCGTCACGGCCATGCGCCAGGGCCAGATCCACGACGTGTTCCGCCTGCACATTCCCGCCGAAAGCGTCGAAGAGCAATGGGACGTCAACGGATTGGAGACGACGCTGGCTGCCGAGCTGCAGATCCGCCAGCCGATCGCCGAGTGGATCAAGGCCGAACCGCAGCTGGGCGATGACGAGATCCTCAAGCGCCTGCTCGACGCCGGCGATGTCGCCTACCGCGACAAGACGGCCGCGGTGGAACCGGCCGCCTGGTCCGGCTTCGAGCGCAATGTCATGCTGCAGAGTCTGGACAGCCATTGGCGCGAGCACCTTGCGGCGCTCGACCACCTGCGCCAGGGCATCCACCTGCGCGGCTATGCACAGAAGGACCCGAAACAGGAATACAAGCGCGAAGCCTTCGAACTCTTCGAGGGACTGCTGCAAACCGTGCGCACCGAGGTCACGCGCCTGCTGATGACGGTGCAGGTGCAAAGCGAAGAACAGATCGAAGAGGCCGAGGCGCCGCCGCAACTCGAAAACGTGCAGTACCACCACGCCGATTACGAAGAAGCGCTGGCCAGCACCGCCGCCCCCAAGGCGCAACTGCCGACGGAGCGCCATGCTCCCAAGGTCGGCCGCAACGATCCCTGTCCCTGCGGCAGCGGCAAGAAGTACAAGCACTGCCACGGCAAGCTGAACTGATGCCGCTGCGGCATCCGACTTTGGTCGAGGACGGTGCCGCCGTCCTGGTGCTCGACCAGACCCGCCTCCCGCGCGAGGCGGCAATGGCCAGGCTGGCAACGCTCGAAGATGCCGCCCACGCCATACGCGTCATGCAGGTGCGCGGCGCGCCACTGATCGGCGCAACGGCGGCCTACGGCGTGGCACTCGGACTTGCGGCCGACGCCAGCGACCCACACCTGGACCACGTGCTCGCCGTGCTCGGCGCGACCCGCCCGACGGCGGTGAATCTCCATTGGGCGCTCGCGCGCATGGAGCGCGTGCTGCGACCGTCGGAGCCGGCGACACGGCGGGAAACCGCATGGAAAGAAGCGCGCGCCATCGCCGCGGAAGACAAGACTGCCAATGCCGCGATCGGCCGTCACGGTCTTGCTCTGCTGCGTGCCAGGCAGCGTGGTGGCAACCCTGTACAAGTTATGACCCATTGCAATGCCGGGCGTCTGGCGACGGTGGAACACGGCACGGCGATTTCTCCGATCTACGCCGCGCATGCCGCCGGGATCGCCGTGCATGTCTGGGTGTCCGAAACACGGCCGCGCAACCAGGGCCTGCTCACGGCATGGGAATTGGCCGAGGCTGGCGTGCCGCACACGCTGATCGCCGACAATGCCGCCGGCCTGTTGATGATGCAGGGCAAGGTCGACCTGGTCATCGTCGGCGCCGACCGCATCGCCGCCAACGGCGACACCGCAAACAAGGTGGGCACCTACCTCAAGGCACTCGCGGCGCGTGAGCATGGCGTGCCTTTCTACGTCGCCGCGCCGCTGTCCACCATCGATTTCGCCTGCCCGGCCGGCAGCGGAATCCCGATCGAGGAACGCGCCGCCGAAGAGCTCGGCGCCGGTGCCGTCCCGGTCGCCAACCCGGCCTTCGACGTCACGCCGGCGGCCTTGATCGCCGGCATCATCTCCGAACGCGGCGTCGCCGCTGCCGGCGATCTCGCGCAATGGCGCTGAGCCAGGCCGAGCTGGCTGCAATGGTCCTCGCCACGGCGCGGGCGATGAATGCCTCTGGCATCAATCGCGGTAGCGCCGGCAATGTCAGCGCGCGCTGCGACAGCGGCTTCCTGATCACCCCCACCGGCATGGCCTACGACGCCTGCTCACCGGATGACATGGTGATGGTCGGCATGGACGGCGCGCCGCGCGGTCGGCGCAAGCCCTCCTCGGAATGGCGTTTCCACCGCGACATATACGCGGCACGGCCGGAGGCCGGGGCGGTGGTGCATACGCATTCGCCCTTTGCCACGGCGCTGGCCTGCCAGGAGCAGGCCATCCCGGCTTTCCACTACATGGTGGCGCGCTTCGGCGGTGACGACGTGCGCTGTGCCGCCTACGCCACCTTCGGCACCCAGGAGCTTTCCGACGCCATCGTGATGGCGCTGCAGGACCGCAGCGCCTGCCTGATGGCGCATCACGGCATGGTGGTGTTCGGCCGCGATTGCGACCACGCCCTGGCCCTGGCGGTAGAGCTGGAAACCCTGTGCGAGCACTACTGGCGCGTCCTGCAGCTGGGTGCGCCGAGGCTACTCGACGCCGCGGAAATGCAGCGCGTGCTGGCGAAGTTTGCGAGCTACGGTCAGCAGGACTGAGAGCTTGTGAATCCCGAAAGGGACTTGCTTTGCGGCGTAAATCTACTGCGCGTGCCGGATCGGGGCTTGGGCGGTGGTCGCTATCCTCATGTACAACAACCTACATTCCGGTAGCTGCGCTCCGGCCGCACCCCGCTGCGGCCCGCTCGCGACGATTTCTCCACAAGCTCTGAGGCGCCTGGCTCAGGCGGCGTGGTAGGCCGTCACCCGCTCTACTTCGTTTTTCGAACCCAGGATCACCGGCACGCGCTGGTGCAGTTTCTCGGGCTGGATGTCGAGGATGCGACGGCGGCCGTCGGTTGCTGCGCCGCCCGCCTGTTCGACGATGAATGCCATCGGATTGGCCTCGTACATGATGCGCAACTTGCCGCCCTGAACGCGCGTCTTGCTGTCGATCGGATACAGGAAGATGCCGCCACGGCTCAGGATGCGATGCACGTCGGCGACCATCGATGCCACCCAGCGCATGTTGAAGTCAAGTCCGCGCGGGCCTTCCTTGCCGGCCAGAAGCTCGTCGACATAGCGTTTTACCGGCGCCTCCCAGTAGCGGGCATTGGAGGCATTGATGGCGAATTCGCGCGTGTCCTCGGGAATGCGCACATTGCTTTGTGTAAGCACGAAGCGGCCGTATTCGCGATCGAGGGTGAACACGTTCACGCCGTCACCCAGGGTCAGCACCAGCAGGGTGGTCGGCCCGTACACGGCATAGCCGGCGCAGACCTGCTTCGCGCCCGGCTGGAGGAAGGCCTTCTCGTCCGGTTCCATGCCTTCAGGGCATTGCAGTACGGAGAAAATGGTGCCGACCGAGACATTCACGTCGATGTTCGACGAGCCGTCGAGCGGATCGAACAGCAACAGGTATTCGCCCTTGGGAAAGCGGTTGGGGATGACGTGGGGCAATTCCATTTCCTCGGAGGCCATGCCGGCGAGGTGGCCACCCCACTCGTTGGCATCGAGCAGGATTTCGTTCGAAATGACATCGAGCTTTTTCTGCACTTCGCCCTGGACGTTGTCGCTGCCGGCGCTGCCCAATACATCGGCCAGGCTGCCCTTGCCGATGGCGATCGAGATCGCCTTGCAGGCGCGCGAAACGACTTCGATCAGGAGCCGCAGGTCGTGGGAAATGACGTTCTTGTCGCGTTGTTCCTCGATCAGGAAGCGGGAGAGGGTCATCTGGGCCATGGTCGCAACGGGGCTGGCGGAAAGGTGCGAGGATTATAGCCGCCGGCTTCCGCGAATCGTTGCCGGGGCTGTGCCGGAGGGGCTTTGCTGCTATGCTGTCTCGAAAAAATCGGGAGGAATGGCCGGTGTTCCACGCAATTCCTGTTTCCTTGGTCGCGGACGGCCAGCGCCGTCATGCATCGCCGCCATGAGCGGGGACGCCGCGACGCCGCGTTCGCGCTGGCAAACGCCGGAAGAGGCGGAGAGCTACTACCGGCAGGTGATCGATAGCGCCATCGACGGCTTCTTCGCCATCGATGCCCAGCGCCGCTTCGTCGAAGTCAATGACCGGCTCTGCGAATTGTTCGGCTACCCGCGCGAGGAATGGCTGGGGCGCACGCCGCTCGATTTCATCACCGCGGAAAGCCGCGCCGAACTGATCCGGCAAATGCAGCGCATCGACACCAGCGACCGCCGACGCTATCAACTGGTGGCGCAGCGCAAGGATGGCAGCACCTTTCCCATCCTGCTCAACAACTCCACCCATCGCAACGCACAAGGTGAGGTCACCGGCTCCTTCGGCTTCATCACCGACCTGACGCCTATCCTCGCCGCGCAGCAGGCGGTGGCCGAATCGGAACGCGAGCTGCGCGGCATCCTCGACGACCTGCAGGACACCTATTACCGCACCGACCAGTCCGGCGTCATCGTGCGTGCCTCGCGCTCCGTTGAAGATTTGCTGGGCTACAAGGTCGAGGAAGTCCTTGGCCGCCGGCTGGCCGACCTGTATTGGTCGCAAGGCGATCGCGACGACTTCCTGGCGCGCATGCAGGCGAACGGCGGGCACATCGTCGGCGGCGAATCCCGACTGCGGCACAAGGACGGCCGCGAACTCTGGGTCCTCACCACCGCGCACTTCATTCGCGATGACAAGGGTAACGTGGTCGGCGTCGAGGGCACCACCCGCGACAACACCCGGCAGCGGTTGATCCAACAGCAGCTGCGGCTGGCGGCCAAGGTGTTCGAGAGCAGCGGCGAGGCGATCATGATCACCGATCCGGATGGCGTGATCGTTTCCGTCAACCAGGCCTTCACTGCGGTCACCGGCTACGAGTCGACCGACGTGGCCGGGCGCAATGCCAGCCTGCTCGCCTCCGGGCGGCATTCCGCCGAGTTCTTTGCCGACCTCTGGCAGCAGCTGGGTAAGACCGGATACTGGCAGGGCGAGATCTGGAACCGGCGGCGCAACGGCGAGGTTTTTCCCGAATGGCTCGGCATTTCCACCGTGCGCGACGAGCGGGGCGTGCTGGTCAATTACATAGGCATTTTTTCAGACATCAGCGAGCGCAAGGCCGCCGCCGCCAGGATCGAATACCTGGCGCACCACGACACGCTGACCGGCCTGCCCAACCGGCTCCTGCTCAAGGATCGCATGGCACAGGCGATCGCGCTGGCCGAACGCAGCGGGCGCCGCGTGGCCCTGTTGTTCGTCGACCTCGACCGCTTCAAGGCGGTCAACGATTCCTATGGGCATCCGGTGGGCGACATCCTCCTGCGTGAGGCTGCCCTGCGCCTGCAGTCCTGCGTGCGCGAGTCCGACACGATCAGCCGGCATGGCGGCGACGAGTTCCTAGTGGTCCTCAACGAAGTGCAGGATTCGCAGGTGCCGGCGCAGGTGGCGGCCAAGATCATGTCCGCGCTGGCGCAGACCTTCCACATCGAGGGCCATGAAGCCAGCATTTCGGCGTCGGTGGGCATTGCCGTGTATCCCGACGACGGCGCCGATTTCGACGAGTTGCTGAAGAAAGCCGACACCGCCATGTACCACGCCAAGGAAGCCGGGCGCAACGCCTTCCGCTTCCACACCCAGCCGATGAACGTTGCGGCGCGGCAACGCCTCGACCTTCACCTGCGCTTGCGTGAGGCAATGGGCCGCGACGAGTTTGAACTGTATTACCAGCCCACGGTGGCGCTGGACGGTGGCCGGGTGGTGGGTGGCGAGGCCCTGCTGCGCTGGCGCGTGCCAGGCGAGGGGGTGCTGAGCGCCGGCGAGTTCATTGCCGCGGCGGAACACGGAGGTTTGATCGTGCCACTCGGGGATTGGGTGCTGCACCAGGCCTGCCGGGAGTTGGCACGCTGGCAGAAGGCAGGGCGCCGGGACCTTGCCCTGTCGGTAAACATCTCGCCGATCCAGTTCCGGCGTGGTGACGTTGAGGACACCTTGCGCCGCGCCCTGGCCGCGTCCGGGGCCGATCCGGCCGGACTGGAGCTCGAATTCGGCGAAGCGATCCTGGCCGAAGGCAGCGATTCCGTCTGCGCCTGCCTGGGCAAGCTCAAGGCGCTGGGCCTGCGCCTGGTGATCGACGATTACGGCAGCGGCAGTTCCAGCCTGTCGGCGCTCAAGCGATTCGGCATCGATGCCCTGAAGATCGACCGCGGCTTCGTCGGCGCTCTCGCGTCAGACGCCGGGAATGCAAACCTGGTGCGCGCCACGATAGGCATTGCCGAGAACCTCGGCCTGCGGGTCCAGGCCGAGGGCGTCGAAACGGACCGGGTCGCCGGTGAATTGAGGGCGATGGGTTGTACCCTGGCGCAGGGCTACGGTTTGGGCCGGCCGCTGCCGGCCGCGCAGTTCCGCCAGCTGGTCGGCATCGCCTGACCGGCGACCATCACCGCCAGCGATTGATGGCGTCGCGGGTTTCCAGGGCCACCTTGCGCGCCGCCGCGGCGTAGTCCTCGCCCTTGCCGGCATACAGGATGGCGCGTGAGGAATTGATCATCAGCCCGGTGCCGGCGGCGGTGCGCCCGGCTTTCACCGTTGCCTCGATGTCGCCCCCCTGGGCGCCGATGCCCGGCACCAGCAAAGGCATTTCGCCGACGATCTCGCGCACGCGTGCGATCTCGCCGGGAAAGGTGGCGCCGACCACCAGCGCGCACTGGCCGCTGGTGTTCCATTCGCCGGCCACCAGTTGCGCGACGTGTTCGAAAATCGCCGTCTCGCCAGCGCCGACTTTTGCCTTGAGGAACTGCAGGTCGCTGCCGCCCGGGTTGGAGGTGCGGCAGAGCAGGATCACGCCCTTGTCCTGGTAAGCCAGCCAGGGCTCCACCGAGTCGCGGCCCATGTAGGGATTCACCGTCACCGCATCGGCCTGGTAGCGTTCGAAGGCCTCGATCGCGTATTGCTCGGCGGTGCTGCCGATGTCGCCGCGCTTGGCATCGAGGATTACCGGCACGCCCGGGTGCCTGGCGTGTATGTGCGCGATCAGGGCTTCCAGCTGGTCCTCGGCACGGCGCGCGGCAAAGTAGGCGATCTGCGGCTTGAAGGCGCAGGCGAGGTCGGCCGTGGCATCGGCAATGTCGCTGCAGAAACGGAGAATCGCGTCGGGTGCGTCCTTGAGGTGCGCCGGAAATTTCGCCGGGTCGGGGTCGAGCCCGACGCAAAGCAGCGAGTCGTTCTTCTTCCAGGCAGCGCCTAGGGTGTCAATGAAGGTCATGGCTTGGGTTCCGGGGTGAAAGTACGGCGCCACAGCGGCGCCAGCAGGACAAGGCCGAGCAGCGGGCCGGGCAGCAGCCACCAGGCGATGCGCGGCCCCCATTCTTCCACATGCGCGGTGGCAAGGTGGATCGCGGCCAGCGTGATGGCGAAGCCGATGCTGTTCTGGATCGCCAGCGCGCTGCCCACATCCTGCGGCGGGCAGGCGCGCGCCGACAACGCCGAGAACTGCGGCGAATCGGCGACCACGGCAAAGCCCCAGAACAGCAGCAGCGCCAGCAGCAAGGGCGCCGGCAAGCCGGCGGCGAAAGGAAAGGCCAGGCAGCAGGCGGCCGAGCCGGCGAGCGCCAGTGCGGCGACGCGGGCGCCGCCAACGCGCAGGCCCAGCTGCCCGCCAGCGATGCAGCCGAGGCCGCCGCTGGCGATCACCGCGAAGCTCAGCAGCGCTGTGCCGCTGGCCGCATCCAGCCCCAGTCGCGCCGGCAACTCGGTGGACGCCAGCAGCAGCGGGGTCAGGGTCCAGAACGCGTACAGCTCCCACATGTGCCCGAAGTAGCCGCCGGCCGCGGCGCGGAAGTCGCGGATCGAGAAGGCATGCAGCACGTGGCCGAAAGCGATGCCCTGGCCCTTGCCGCGCGGTTTCAGGTGCGGTCCGTCGCCTAGCCGGAAGATGGCCGCCGCCGCCAAAACCGCCAGCGCTGAGGAGGCCAGCACCACCTGCTGCCAGGGCCAGCCGCCACCCAGTGCGCGCAGGCCGTGGGGCAGGGCAGTGCCGAAGGTCAGCATGCCGACCAGCCAGGCCAGGGTCTGCCCGGCGCGCTCGGGGGCCCAGCTCACCACCAGCTTCATGCCGATCGGGTAGATGCCGGCGAGGCACAGCCCGACTGCGAAGCGCCAGGCCAGCGCCTGTTCGAGGTTGGCCGCAAGCAGGGCAAAGCCGGCATTGGCCAGTGCGCCGGCGAGTGCGGCGACAGCGAAGATGCGGCTGGCGGCAAAGCGGTCAGCGAGGCCGCTGATCGCCGCGCCCAGCGTGCCGAGGATGAAGCCGAGTTGCACCGCATTGGTCAGGCGCCCGATTTCGGCGCTGCCGAGATGCCACTGCCGTGCGAGGTCGGGCGCGGCAGCGTTGGCCGAGAACCACAGCGAGGTGCCCAGCAGCTGGGCACCGACCACCAGCATCAGGGCGCGTTGCGCGGGGGATGCGGCGGTGGCCATCGCGGTGGGGTGCCTACTTGGCCTTGGCCCAGGAATCCTTCAGCGTCACTGCCCGGTTGAACACCGGGGCGCCGGGTCGTGACTCGACGCGGTCGGCGACGAAGTAGCCGTGGCGCTCGAACTGGAAACGGTCCTCGGCGGCGGCGTCCTTGAGCGAAGGCTCGAGTTGCGCGCTGACGGTCTTCACCGAATCGGGATTGATGTCGTCGAGGAAGTCCTGTTCCGCACCCGGCTGAGGAACGGCGAACAGGCGGTCATAGAGCCTTACGTCGGCGGCATAGGCGTGCCGTGCCGAGACCCAGTGGATGTTGCCCTTGACCTTGTAGGTATCCGAACCCGGCGTACCCGATTTCGAGTCGGCGAAGTAGTTGCAATGCACGGCGACCACATTCCCTGCGGCATCCTTGTCGCAGCCGGTGCATTCAACGACGAAGCCGTAGCGCAGGCGTACCTTGTTGCCGGGAAAGAGGCGGAAGTAGCCCTTGGGCGGCACCTCGACGAAATCCTCGCGCTCGATCCAGAGCTCCCTGGCGAATGGCACCGGGCGCTTGCCCAGCTCGGGCTGTTGCGGATGGTTGGGCGCTTCGCACAATTCCTCCTGCCCTTCCGGATAGTTGTCGATCACCAGCTTCAGCGGGTCGAGCACGGCGATGCGGCGCGGCGCGGTTTCGTTGAGCACCTCGCGCTGGCATTCCTCGAACACGCTGTAATCGATCAGCGAATCGGATTTGGTGACGCCGATCATCTCGGCGAAGCGGCGGAAGCCTTCAGCCGTATAGCCTCGACGGCGGGCGCCAACCAGGGTCGGCAGGCGCGGGTCGTCCCAGCCGGCGACGTGCTTCTCGTCCACCAACTGGATCAGCTTGCGCTTGGAAAGCACGACGTAGGTCAGGTTCAGGCGCGCGAACTCGATCTGTTGCGGCAGCGGCGTGTTTACGCAGCCGTGCGCGGCCAGCTTGCCCAGCAGCCAGTCGTAGAAGGGGCGCTGGTCCTCGAACTCCAGGGTGCAGATCGAGTGCGTGATGTTCTCCAGCGCGTCCTCGATCGGGTGGGCGTAGGTGTACATCGGGTAGATGCACCAGGCGTCGCCCGTGTTGTGGTGCGTGGCCTTGCGGATGCGGTAGATCGCAGGGTCGCGCAGGTTGATGTTGCCGCTGGCCATGTCGATCTTCGCCCGCAGCACATGGGCGCCGTCGGCGAATTCGCCGGCCTTCATGCGGCGGAAGAGGTCGAGGTTCTCGTCGGGCGTGCGGTCGCGGAAGGGCGAGGGCTTGCCGGGCTCGGTCAGCGTGCCGCGGTTGGCGCGCATTTCCTCGGCGCTCTGCGAATCGACGTAGGCATCGCCGTGGCGGATCAGGGTCTCGGCGAAGTCGTACATCCACTGGAAGTAGTTCGAGGCGTAGTAAAGATCCTGGTTCCAGTCCCAGCCCAGCCACTTCACGGCATCGACGATGGAATCGACGTACTCCTGCTCTTCCTTTTCCGGGTTGGTGTCGTCGAAACGCAGGTGGCAGGCGCCGCCGTAGTCGCGCGCCAGGCCGAAGTTGAGGCAGATCGACTTGGCATGGCCGAAATGCAGGTAGCCGTTGGGTTCAGGCGGGAAGCGGGTGCGGATTTTCGCCGTGTCGACAGCGCCGACTTTCTGCTGCGCAGCGGGTCCGGGCGCACCGGACCAATGGCGGGAGGCGTACCTTCCCGCGGCAAGGTCGGCATTGACGATATTGCGGATGAAATTGGAGGGCTTTTCGGCGTCGGCCATGATGGCGTGGGGCTTTGCGGCAAAGGCGCGATTCTACCGGCAGCGTAAAATCGCCACAATGAATGCCACCAGTCTTCTCGCCATTGGCGGCGGCGCCGTGCTCGGCGCCTGGCTGCGCTACGCGCTGGGGCTGTGGCTGAATTCGGTCCTGCCGACCATGCCGCTGGGCACCCTGGCCGCCAACCTGATCGGCGGCTACCTGATCGGCGCGGCGGTGGCCGTATTCCACATCAACGTCGAGCTGCCGCCGGAGCTCAAGCTCTTCTTCATCACTGGCTTCCTCGGCGCGCTGACCACCTTCTCGACTTTCTCCGCCGAGGTGGTGCACCTGATCCAGAACGCACGCTACGGCTGGGCCCTGCTTACGGCCTCGACCCACCTGTTCGGTTCGCTGCTGATGACGGGGCTGGGCATTTTCAGCATCCACAAGCTGGCGCAGTAAAAGGCCTGTCGGCAGTCGGCTTGGCGCCGGAGCAAGCGTTGGCAGAACCTGACCTACTGGCTTGACCCAAGCACCCCTCCGCAAGTAAAGTAATGCGGTAAGGACGCATTACCGAAGGAGTGAACATGCTCGCCGTCGCCAAAATCACCGCCAAGGGCCAGACTACGATACCGCAGGATGTGCGCAATGCCTTGCACGTCGCGCCAGGCGACATGATCACCTGGGAAGTTGGCGCCGACGGTACGGCGGTCGTGCGCCGTGCGCAGCCGCTCGACCTCGAATACCTGCGCGCGGTGGAAGGTACGCTTTCCGAATGGGCCGGCAAGGCGGATGAGGAAGCCTATCGTGGTCTTTGAGCGCTTCGCCGTACTGCGCGTGCCTTTCCCGTTCACCGACCGGCAGGCGACGAAAAATCGCCCGGCATTGGTGTTGTCGGACGCCAAAACCTTCAATGCGCCAGCAGGCCATTCCGTTCTGGCGATGATCACCTCGGCCGGCAACGCACCCTGGCCGCTCGATTGCGCGGTGGAGGACCTGGCGGCTGCCGGCCTGCCGTCGCCCTCCTTGGTGCGCTTCAAACTGTTCACGCTCGACCATCGCCTGATACGCGGGCAGTTGGGCAGCTTGGCGCCGAAGGATTGCAAACGGGTGGAAGCGGCGCTGCGCCGTTTGCTGGCGCCGGCTTGAAGTTCGATCCCGAGGCGCGGCGGGCGGCGCGACCCACCATCGCCTACGACGAGGCGCTGCCGGTCAATCTGCGGCGCGCCGAGATCGCCGACGCCATCCTGAAAAACCAGGTGGTGGTGATCTGTGGCGAGACCGGCTCGGGCAAGACCACCCAGCTGCCGAAGATTTGCCTCGAACTCGGTCGCGGGCTCAACGGCCTGATCGGCCACACCCAGCCGCGGCGCATCGCGGCGCGCG
The DNA here is from genome assembly GCA_903908065.1 of uncultured beta proteobacterium. Lineage (GTDB taxonomy): Bacteria > Pseudomonadota > Gammaproteobacteria > Burkholderiales > Rhodocyclaceae > Sulfuritalea. The sequence goes on from CAIVQO010000077.1 coordinate 54,484, forward strand.
CCACGGCGGCCCGTATCGCGCAGGAACTCAAGTCGGAACTCGGCCGCCACGTCGGCTTCAAGATCCGCTTCAGCGACAAGGTGACGCCGTCGAGCTACATCAAGTTGATGACCGACGGCATCCTGCTGGCCGAGACGCAGACCGATCCGCTGCTGCGCCAGTACGACACGATCCTGATCGACGAGGCCCACGAGCGCAGCCTCAACATCGACTTCCTACTTGGCTACCTGCGGCAGCTCTTGCCGAAACGCCGCGACCTGAAAATCATCGTCACCTCGGCCACGCTCGACGCCGAGCGCTTTTCCAAACACTTCAATGCGGCACCGGTGATCGAGGTCTCGGGGCGGCTGTATCCAATCGAGACGCGCTTTCGCCCTTTCGACGAGAAGAAGGATACCGACCTCAATGATGCGATCGTCGATGCCGTCGACGAAGCGCACCGCACCGGGCCGGGCGACGTGCTGGTGTTCCTCCCCGGCGAGCGCGAAATCCGCGAGGCGGCCGAGGCGCTGAGGAAGCACCATCCTCCGGGCCTGGAAGTACTGCCGCTGTTCGCGCGCCAGACGGCGGTGGAACAGGCCCGCGTCTTCGCGCCGCACCAGGGCCGCCGCGTGGTGCTGGCAACCAACGTCGCCGAGACCTCGCTCACCGTGCCCGGCATACGTTACGTGGTCGACTCCGGGCTGGCGCGGGTCAAGCGCTACTCGCATCGCAACAAGGTCGAGCAGCTGCAGGTCGAGCCGATCTCGCGCGCAGCGGCGAGCCAGCGCGCCGGCCGCTGCGGCCGCGTTGCCGCCGGCGTCTGCTTCAAGCTCTACGACGAAGAGGACTTCAGCAAGCGCCCGGCCTACACCGAGCCGGAAATCCTGCGTTCCAGCCTGGCCGGGGTGATCCTGCGCATGAAGTCGCTGCACCTGGGCGACGTCGAGGACTTCCCCTTCCTCGAGGCGCCGGCGCCGCGCATGATTGCCGACGGCTACCAGCTGCTTACGGAATTGGGGGCGCTGGACGAGGCGAGCAAGGAGTTGACCAAGGTCGGCATCGAACTCGCCAAGCTCCCGCTTGACCCCAAGATCGGCCGCATGATCCTCGCCGCGCGCGAGCACAATTGCCTGCGCGAGGTGCTGGTCATCGCCGCCGCGCTGTCGGTGCAGGACCCGCGTGACCGGCCCCAAGAGGCTACCGGCTCGGCCGACCAGGCCCATGCCAAGTGGAAGGACGAGAAGTCCGAATTCCTCTCCTACCTGAAAATCTGGCAGGCCGCCGACGAGGTGTGGAAGCACGAGACCTCGAACAAGCAGCGCCAGTGGTGCCGCCACAACTTCATCAACTGGCTGCGCCTGCGCGAGTGGCGCGACGTGCATGGCCAGCTGATGACGCTGTGCCACGAGCACGGCTGGAAGGAGAACCAGATCCCCGCCTCCTACGAGGCGATCCACAAGGCGCTGCTCACCGGCCTGCTCGGTCATGTCGGCCTGATTGCGGAAGAAGACAAGAACTACCTGGGTGCGCGCGGCATCCGCTTCTACATCCACCCCGGCTCGGCGCTGGTGAAGAAGGCCGGGCGCTGGATCGTCGCCGCCGAGCTGGTCGAGACCTCGCGCCTGTTCGCCCGTTGCATCGCCCGGATCGAGCCGGAATGGCTGGAGCAGGTCGGCGCCCACCTGATCCGCAGGCACGTCTATGAACCGCACTGGGAGAAGGGGCCGGGGCAGGTGGTGGCCTGGGAGCGCGTTACCCTTCACGGCCTCATGATCCACGCCAAACGGCGCGTGCACTATGGCCCCAGCGACCCCAAGCTGGCACGCGAAATCCTGATCCGCGAGGCGCTGGTAAATGGCGAGGTGGGCGAGGACTGGGTGCGCAAATGGCGCTTCTTCCAGCACAACGCCAAACTGATCCGCGAGATCGAAACCCTGGAGCACAAGTCGCGCCGTCCCGACGTGCTGGTCGACGACGAGCTGATCCACGCCTTCTATGACGCCAAGCTTCCCGAGGGCATCGTCACGCTGGCCGCCTTCGACCACTGGCGGCGCGAGGCGGAAAGCGCGAACCCGAAACTGCTTTGCCTGGAAAAAGAGCAGCTGATGCGCCACGAGGCGGCCGGCATCACCACCGACGCCTTCCCGCCCGCCTTCACGCACCGCGGCCAGTCCTTCAAGCTCGCCTACCACCACGATCCCGGCGCGGCCGACGACGGCGTGACCCTGACGCTGCCGCTGGCGGCGCTCAACCAGCTGCCGGCCAATCGCTGCGAATGGCTGGTGCCCGGCCTGCTCAAGGAAAAGCTGCTGGCGCTGCTGAAGACCCTGCAACAAAAGTACCGCCACCGCCTGCAACCGCTGGACGAGTTCGCCACCTCCTTCTGTGAGGCCGACCACGACCTCGACGAACCCCTGGTGCGCGCACTGACCCGCTCCGCCGAGGAATACCTGGCGATGAAGCTGCCGCTCGACGCCTTTCGCACCGGCGAGCTGCGGCCGCACCTGTTCATGAACTTCCGCCTGGTCGACGAGCATGGCGGCACGCTGGCGATCAGCCGCAACCTGGCCGAACTGCGCGCCCAGTTCCGCGACCGCGTCGAACAGGTCTATGCCGCCGCCGAAGTGAAGCACGAGGCGGTCGACGAAGGCGAGGGCCATACCGAATGGAAGTTCGGCACACTGCCGGAATTGATGGAGGTAAAAGTCGGCGCGGGTACCACGGTGGGCTTCCCCGCGCTGGTCGACCTGGGCGACAAGGTGCGCCTCACCGCCTTCGATACCGAGGATAAGGCACGCGCCGAGCATCGCAAGGGCCTCACGCGCCTGTTCGCGCTGCAACTCGCGGCCCAGGTCAAGGCCGTCGAGAAACTGCCGGGCCTGCGCGAAACGGCGCTGCAGTTCATTGCGCTCGGAACCGAGAAGGAACTGCGCGAGCAACTGGTGGCAGTGACCCTGGAGCGCACCTGCCTGATGGACCCGCTGCCCAACGACGAGTCGGCATTCGCCGCGCGGCGCGAGGCGGCGCGCGGGCGCATCCTGCTGGTGGCGCAGGAGATCCTGCGCCTGCTGGGAACGATCCTCACCGAACATGCGGCACTGGCGAAGAAGCTGGCAGCGATGCAGAAGGCCTTCCCGCAGGCGGCGGCCGACATCGCGGCCCAGCTCGCCGAGCTGATGCCGAAGCGGTTCATCCTCGCCACGCCCTTCGAGCGCCTGCAGCACTACCCGCGCTACCTCAAGGCCATCGCGCTGCGCCTGGACAAGGCCCGCAACGACCCGGCGCGCGACACGCGCCTGATGGCCGACTGGCAGGCACTCGGCAAGCCCTGGGAACGCGAACGCAACGCCATGCTGAAATCCGGCCAGCAGCAGGATGCCTTCCTCGACGAATTCCGCTGGCTGCTCGAGGAATTGCGCGTCGCGCTGTTCGCCCAGGAACTCAAGACCTCCTCGCCGGTCTCGGTGAAGCGATTGCAGAAGATGTGGGATAGTCGCGAACGATTCTGAAGCCTGGGAACGAGGACCGCATGATCGAACTGTTTGCCGCCTTCACCCGCTCGCTGCGCGACCTGTCGCGCGGCGAGGTGCTTTGGCATGCCCTGTGGCCGCCGCTGGCGGCGCTGGTGCTGTGGGCCGTGCTGGGGTACGCCTTCTGGGGCGATGCCCAGGCCCTGCTGGCGCGCATGCTGCCGCAGCTGCCCTGGACCGGCTGGGACTGGCTGGCGCGTTGGGCCGGCGTGTTCCTGTTGCTGGCCGTGCTGGCGGCGCTGACCTACATCACGGCGACGATGCTGGTCGCAATCTTTGCCCTGCCGCTGCTGATCCGCCTGGTGGCGCAGCGCGACTACCCCGAGCTGGGGCGCCATGGCGAGAACGTGTTCTTGGCCAGCCTCGGCAATACCCTGGCCGCCGGGGCCATCTTCCTCGTCGGCAGCCTGGCCATGCTGCCCCTGCTGCTGATCCCCGGCATGCTGCTGGTGCTGCCCCTGCTCTGGGCGGCCTGGCTCAACCAGCGCACCTTCCGCTTCGACGCCCTGGCTGAACATGCATCCGCCGCCGAACTCGGCCGCATCGTCGGCGACAACCGCCGCTCGCTGTGGCTGGCAGGCCTGGTCACCGCCGGTGCGGCACACCTGCCGCTGGTCAACCTGCTGGCGCCGGCCTTCACGGCGCTGGTCTTCGTCCATCTCGGGCTGGCGGCGCTGCGCCGCCTGCGCCAGGAACAAGGCATACAGCTATGACATCGCAATCCAGGGGCATCGGCGCCCTGATCATCGGCGACGAGATCATCCTCGGCCGCCGCCAGGACAAGCATTTCGCCCGCATCGTCGAGATCCTCGCCGCACGCGGCCTCACGCTCGACTGGGCGCAGTATGCCGGCGACGACCGCGCCCGGCTCACCGAAACCCTGCGCCGCAGTTTCTGCTCCGGCGACATCGTGTTCAGCTGCGGCGGCATCGGCAACACGCCCGACGACCACACCAGGCAGGCCGCCGCCGCCGCGCTGGACGTGCCGCTGGAGCTGCATGCGGATGCGGAGCGCGAGATTCGTGGCCGCTACGCCGAGGTTGGCCGCGAGGTGACGCCCTTCGCCCTCGACATGGGGCGCTTCCCGGTCGGCAGCCGCATCATTCCCAACCCGGTGAACCGCATCGCCGGCTTCTCGCATGGCGACCACCATTTCGTGCCCGGCTTTCCGCAGATGGCCTGGCCGATGATCGAATGGGTACTCGATACGCAGTATGCCGACCAATTCAACCGCAACCCGACGGCCGATGCCGCGATCCTGGTCTGGGACGGGCTGGAGAGCGTGCTGACGCCGCTGATGATCCGCATCGAGGCGGAGTATCCGGGGCTCAAGGTGTTCAGCCTGCCCTTCCTCGGCTCGGCCGAGCGGCGGCGGCACATCGAACTCGGCGTGCGCGGTGCGCCGGAGCAGGTGCCGCCGGCGATGGAGCTGATGCGGCGCGAGGTGCGCGCGCTGGGCTACTCCATCGACGCGAAGGAGGCGGCCGGCTGAATCAGCCCGTGCCGCCCACCGTCAGGCCGTCGATGCGCACTGTCGGTTGGCCGACGCCAACCGGCACGCTCTGGCCTTCCTTGCCGCAGGTGCCGACGCCCGAGTCGAGCGCCATGTCGTTGCCGATCATCGACACGCGGGTCATGGCTTCCGGGCCGTTGCCGATCAGCGTGGCGCCCTTGACCGGGGTGGTGATCTTTCCGTTCTCGATCAGGTAGGCCTCGGCCGTCGAGAAGACGAACTTGCCGCTGGTGATGTCCACCTGGCCGCCGCCGAAGTTGGCCGCGTAGAGGCCTTTCTTCACCGACTTGATGATCTCCTGCGGATCGCGCTCGCCGTTGAGCATGGTGGTGTTGGTCATGCGCGGCAGCGGCAGGTGGGCGAAGGATTCACGCCGCCCGTTGCCGGTCGGCGCCACGCCCATCAGGCGCGCGTTGAGCGTGTCCTGCAGGTAGCCGACCAGGATGCCGTCCTCGATCAGCACCGTGCGCTGGGTGGGGTTGCCCTCGTCATCGATGGTGAGCGAGCCGCGCCGGTCCGCGATGGTGCCGTCATCGACCACGGTGACGCCCTTGGCCGCCACGCGCTGGCCGATGCGGCCGGAAAAGGTGGAACTGCCCTTGCGGTTGAAATCGCCTTCGAGGCCGTGGCCCACCGCCTCGTGCAACAGGATGCCCGGCCAGCCGGGGCCGAGCACCACCGTCATTTCGCCAGCCGGCGCCGGCTTGGCGGCGAGGTTGACGCTGGCCTGATGCACGGCGCGCTCGGCGTAGTCGCGCAGCACCGCATCGCTGAAGTAGGCATAGTCGAAGCGCCCGCCGCCGCCCGAGGAACCCTGCTCGCGCCGGCCCTTTTCTTCCATGATCACGGTCAGCGACACCCGCACCAGGGGCCGCACGTCGGCCGCCATGCGCCCGTCGGTACGCGCCACCAGCACCACTTCCCAGGTGCCGGCAATGTGGGCCATGACCTCGCGCACGCGCGGATCGAGTGCCCGCGTCATCGCTTCCAGGCGCTCCAGCAGGCGCACCTTGGCGTCGTCGTCGAGCGAGGCGATCGGGTCGCCGGCAGCATACAGGGCGGCCGGGGGCTTGCCAGCGCGCAGCATCGGCGCCAGGCGCTGGGCGCCGGCGGCGGCAATGGCGCGGGTTGCCGCCGCCGCGCCCTGCAGCGCCTTCAGGCTGATGTCGTCGGAATAGGCGAAGGCGGTCTTCTCGCCGCTGATGGCACGCACGCCCACGCCCTGCTCGATGTTGAAGCTGCCCGACTTGACGATGCCTTCTTCGAGGCTCCAGGCCTCGGAGCGCGCGTACTGGAAATACAGGTCGGCGTAATCGACATGGTGCCCGAGCAACTGGCCGAAGATGCGCTCCAACTGGTGCGGCGCCAACCCATGCGGGCGCAGCAGGATCTGTTCGGCGATCTCGAAATGGGGGATGGGGCTGGCGATGGCGTTCATGGGAATCCTATCTGGATGCATGCGTCTTGGCGCTCCGTGACAATCGAGCGAAGCGAGCATATCAGTAGCCTCCCCCGCGAGGGGGAGGATGGGAGGGGGCGGGACCGCTTGTTAGCGCGATTTTCGTGGTGCGGATTTGTCATCGGCGACCCTGCACGTCAAAGTATGCGGTGTTTCAGCGCCGGCAGGCTGGCGCGGGTGTCGCTGATGCGTTGCGGGTCGAACTCGGCCACCACCACGCCTTCCCCCTTGTCGATGCGGGCGAGCACCTCGCCCCAGGGGTCGATCAGCATCGAGTTGCCGTGGGTCATGCGCCCGGTCGGGTGCAAACCGCCCTGGGCCGAGGCCAGCACGTAGCACTGGTTTTCCACGGCGCGGGCGCGCAGCAGCATCTCCCAGTGGGCGCGGCCGGTGGTTTCGGTGAAGGCCGCCGGCAGCACCAGCAGGTCGAGCGGGCCCATGGCGCGGAAGAGTTCCGGAAAGCGCAGGTCGTAACAGATGGCGACGCCGACGCGGCCGAAGGGCGCATCGAAGGCAACCACCTGGTCGCCGCGCTCGATGGTCGCTGCCTCGTCGTAGGCCTCGGCACCCTTGCGGAAGCCGAACAGGTGGATCTTGTCGTAGCGCGCCACGCGCCGGCCCTGCGGGTCGAACACCAGGCAGCTGTTGCGTAGCTTGGCCGGATCGACCGCGTGCAGCGGAATCGAGCCCCCGACCAGCCAGATTCCGTGCTGGCGCGCGGTGGCGGCGAGGAATTCCTGGATCGGGCCGTTGCCCTCGGCTTCGCGCGCCGCCAGCCGGTCGGCATCGCTGGCGCCGATCAGCGGGAAGTACTCGGGCAGGGCGACCAGCGTGGCGCCGGCAGCCGCGGCCTCGGCAATCAGGCGGGCGGCGGTGGCTAGATTGGGCGCCACCTCGGGGCTGGAAATCATCTGCACGGCGGCCAATTTCATTTGCTTTCCTCCGCGGGTTTGGCGGGTACCTGGCTCAGCTTTTCCACCTTCGGATCCGCCCAGCTGCCGGTTACGCCGTACTCGAAGGCAAAGGCCTGGTCGAGCGGGTCCTTGAACAGCTTCTGCGCCGCCCAAACTACGGCCCCGGCCACCGGGTTGGCGATCATGGTACCCACCGCGATCGATTCGCCGACCGCCGGCTGCACGCGCACCTTGAGGTCCTGGGTTTCGGCGCCGAGGTTGACGTTGCCGCTCATCAGCACCTTGGCCGAGGGGCCGCGGATTTGCAAGTCGCCGGTGCTCATGACGCCGCGCGCGACGGCAAACTGGCCGCCGATGGCGTCGAAGGCAAAGCCCTCGCTGAAGACATCGCGGAAATCCAGCGTGATGCGGCGCGGCAGCGATTGCAGGCTGAGGATGCCGAGCAGGCGGCCGACCCCGGGTTCGAGCTTGACGAACTGGCCGCCCGCGGCTTCCAGTTTCAGGTTGCCGGCCAGGGAAGGGTAGTCGATGGTGAAGGGCGTGCCGTTCCAGGAAAGGTTGCCGGCCAGGCTGGCGCTGCCGCGGCGCACGGTATCCGGGTAGCCGATGCGCGCCAGCAGCTTGTCGAGGTTCTTGGCCTCCAGCTTGAACTCGACGCGGGTATCGGCCTGGCTGGTGTGGCGCCGCCAGCGCCCATTGGCCTCCAGCGCGCCGTCGTCGTTTTTCACGTCGACGCGGGTGGTCCAGTAGCCCTCGCGGTTCTCGGCGGCGACGCGCACCGTGCCCAGTGCGCGCTCCTTGAAGGAAAGCTGGTCGACGGTGATGTCCAGGGCCGGGATGCGGTCGATCACTTCCGTGGTGCGCGCCTGCAGCACGGCGGGGCTGGCCGCTGTTTCCGGAATCGCGAACTGGCCGATGCGCCCGGTGAGCTTGCCGCCGCCGGCGCTGTTCCAGTCGAAGCTGCCCGTCACCTCGCGGCTCTTCAGCTCGAAGCGGGTGGCGGTGGCGCCTTCCGCGCGGCTGCCGCTGATGCGCACATCATGGAAGCTCTTCTCCTGGGCGATGGCTTCGCCGGCGCGCAGGTCGAACTGGATGCCCGGCAGGGGCGGCAGCGCCGAGGCGTTGCGGGCGTTGCCCTTGTCGTCCATCAGGCCGCGCCAGAAATCGGTGTCGATGCGCGGCAGGTTGATCGCCAGGTTGAGGTTGCGTTCCGGCAGGCTGGCGCCGGTATCGCCGATCGCGACCAGGCCGCGCGTGATCACGGCGCGGTCCTTCTCGTGGCGGCGCACCAGCTGCAGGCGAACGTTGCGGCCGAGGGCGATGTCGAGCATGTCCTGCGGCAGGGGCGGGGCGGCAACGGAGGCCGGGCCCGCATCGCGCGCCGGCGGCGTGCGCACGGCGGCAGCCGGTCGCGCACCGGGCCGCGCGGCCGGTTCGGGCGGCGGCTTGCGCTCGAATGTCAGGTTCATGGCTTCGGTGGCCGGCTTGTTGAAGGGCTCGGGCAGGCTGGACGAGAGTCCGACCAGGTTGGAGCTCAGTTTCACCTCGGCAGCCTTCTTGCGCACGCGCACGGTGCCGTTCCATTTGGCACCGCCGGTCAGGTGCTCGAACACCGGGTGCGGCAGTTCCCGGCGCAAGGTGGCAACGCTGGCCTCGCCGCTGGCATTGACCTGCACCCCGCCTTCGCCGGTGCGGATATCGACCGACAGCGGCATGGCCAGCAAGTTGCCGCGGATGCCGCGCGCTTCCAGGTGGTCGCCGGAAAAGCGCAGGGCACCGCGCACCTCGGTGAGCGGCGGCAGGTCACTGTCGACCACCAGGCGATTGCCGTCGAAACGGTAGCTGCCGTCGATCTTCGAGCGCGCCAGGTTGCGCAAGGGCAGCGCCAGCTTCAGGTCGAGTTCGCCATTGCCTTCGGCGCGCATGTCCTCGGTGAAGCGATCGATGCGTTCGGCGACCGGGCTGGCCTCGATGAAGCGCAGGAAGTCGGCGGTCGCGCCAGCGGCCTTGCCGCTGATGGTGAGCAGTTCGTCATGCTGTTCGAGGTCGGCGATCTCCGCCTTCACGTCGCGCAGCTTGACGCCGAAGATGCTGCCGCGCTTGCCGGTGATCAGCATGCGCTGGCCGGAAAACAGCAGCTCGCCGTCGATCTGCTTAATTTCCGGCCAGGCATCGGCATAGCGCAGGTTGGCGTCCTGGAACTTGCCGCGCACTTCAAAGATGCCGTCCTTGCCGTCGCGGAAGGGGAAGTTCCAGAGGTCGCCGCGCAGCTTGAGCGTGGCATCCGACGCTTTGCCGCCGATGATCGCCTCGCGCAGCCATTCGCGGACGTTCTTGCCCACCACCAGCGGCATGTAGCGCCACACCGCATCGCCGCTGCCGCGCGTGATGCGCGCCTGCATGTCGATCTGCCCAGGCCCCTTTTCCAGCGGACGCCAGGTGCCGCTGGCTTCGCCGGCGGCGTCGCGGTTGTGGAAGGCAGCCTTTTGCAAGCGCACCTGCAGGCCGTCGTTGGCCAGCCGCCAGTCGGCTTCGGCGGCAAAGGCTTCGAGTTCGAGTTTCGGATCGGCAAAGATGGTCGGCAGCTCGAACACGGCTTTCTGGCCGTCGAGCACCAGGGTGCCGCCTTTCTCGTTGCCGTCGACGCGGCCATTGACGCCGGCCATGCCCGGCACCGGGCCGAGTGCGCTCAATCCCAGGCCTTCGAAGCGGCTGCTGACCGACCATTTCTGCAGCGCCGCCAGCTCCGCCGCGCTGGCGGTCCATTCCAGTTTGAGGTCGAACACCTTGCCCCGCGGCGCATGCCTGGCAAGCCGCGCGCGGCTGCCTTCGTCGAAGGGCAGGTGGGCTGCCAGCCCGGCCATCACGCCGAGATCGAGGCCGTTGGCGGTTGCCGAGCCCTGCCCGGGTCGATTCGCCGCCGCGCCGCGCCAGCTGAGTTTGAAGTCGGTTTCGGGCAGGGTCAGGCCGTCGCGGGTGGAAAGGCTCAGGCGCTTGAGTTCCGCCTCGAAGCCATTCTCCAGACGGCGTCCGGCGAGGCGGCCTTCGAGCAGCATCAGGTCGAGTTCCGGCAGGTCGCGACGCAAGCGCAGGCGCACGTCGGCCAGGCGCACATCGGCCGTGGCGGAGGCCAGCTGCTTGCCGGCAAAGCCCAGCCACAGGCGCAGCGCGCCCTTGCCCTGCGGCAGGGCCACCGGGTAGTCCACCCACGCGCGCCACACGGCGAGGTCGGCGTAGTCGAGCTCGGCGTAGGCCTCGCCCTTCCATGCGTTGAGCTGGTCGATGTCGCGGCCCTTGAAGTCGCCGCGCAAGTCGATGCGCGCGGCCAATTTGCGCGGCGGTTCGGCGGTAAGGCCGAAGCGATGGCGGTTGCCACTGTTGTCGAGCTGGAAGTTGAGGCGCTTCAGCTCCAGCGTCGGCGCGCCGCGCAATTCATCGGTCCAGGCGATGCTGGCATCGCGGATGACGACGCGATCCTGCGCCAGCAGCCAGTCGGCAAAGCCGTCCTCGTCGCCGGTCTGCGGCGTGATCTCCAGGCCGGCGGCGAAGAAGCGGCCCTGGGCGTCGCGCCGCAACTGGAGGTTGGGCGCATTGAGCTCCAGTCGCGCCAGGCGCAGTTCCAGGTGCCACAGCGAGCTCCAGGCCAGTTCGGTGTCGACCTCGTCGAAGCCCAGTGCCGGGCGGCCTTCGGCATCGCGGATTTCGAAGCCGTCGAGGCGCAGCGCGGGGCGCAGGCCGGCCCAGTGCGCTTCGATCTTGCGGATGCCCACCGGACGGTTGATCGCGCTGCCCAGCATCCGCTCCAGATCGGGGCGATAGCTTTCGATCTGCGGCAGCACGGCATAGCGCAGGACCAGCACCAGCAGGGCGAAGGCAAAGTACGCCAGGGTCGCGATCCAGAGCAGCACGCGCAGCAGGCGGCGCAGTGGAAGCAAGGCTGGGGTCAGGCGCGAACGTGAGCTCGGATTCGAGATGATGGTCCTGGTGGTCGTGATAACGGGTGCATGAGGCGGCGCCCGGGCGCAAGATAGAATGCCTGCCGCTGCGCCGAATGCTCAAATTCTAACCGATGGCCTCCCTCCCCGAAATCGCCGAAACATCCCGTTACCTGGCGCGCCTGCTGGCCGCCAAGCCCGCCCTGGCGGCGGAAGTCGAGGCCAGCCTGGCGCAGGCGGTGACGGCCGCCGAACTGGCGACCTGGCTCGATGCGCAGCCGGTCAGCGAAGCCAACCTCAAGCCGCTGTTGCGCCAGCTGAAGCAGCGCGCCTATGCCCGCATCGCGGCACGCGACCTGGGCGGGCTGGCGCCGCTGGGCGAGGTCACCGAATGCATGACCCTGATCGCCGAGCTGGCGGTGGGTAAGGCGCTCGACGTCCTCGGCCGTGGCCTGCAGGAGCGCTACGGCCTGCCGCGCAGTGCCGATGGACGCGCCCAGGAGCTGATCGTGATCGGCATGGGCAAGCTGGGCGGGCGCGAGCTCAACGTCTCGTCCGACATCGATCTGATCTTCGTCTACCCTGAAGACGGCGACACCGATGGCGCCAAGTCGATTTCCAATTTCGAATACTTCACGCGGCTGGGCCGCGCCCTGATCAACGCCATTGCCGACGTCACCGAAGACGGCCAGGTGTTCCGCGTCGATATGCGCCTGCGGCCCAACGGCGATTCCGGCCCGCTGGTGTGCTCCTTCGACATGCTGGAAAACTACTTCGTCACCCAGGGCCGCGAGTGGGAACGCTATGCCTGGATCAAGGCACGGCCGATGACGGGCTCGCGCTGGGACGAGCTGGAAGCCATCCGCCGGCCCTTCGTCTTTCGCAAGTACCTCGACTTCGGCGCCATCAACGCCATGCGCGAGCTGCACGCGCAGATCCGCCAGGAAGTGGCGAAGAAGGACAAGGCCGACAACGTCAAGCTCGGCCCCGGCGGCATCCGCGAGATCGAGTTCATCGCCCAGGTGTTCCAGCTGATCCGCGGCGGGCGCGATCCGGCCCTGCAGATCAAGCCGACGCTGCAAGTGCTCAGGCTGCTGGCGAGCAATGCCGTGCTGGCTGCCGAGGCCGTGGCCGAACTTGCCGCCGCTTACGATTTCCTGCGCCGCGTCGAGCACCGCCTGCAATACCTCGATGACGCGCAGACCCACATGCTGCCGACCAGCGACAGCGACCGCGCCATCATTGCGCGGGCCATGGGCTACGGCTCCTTCGAAGGCCTGCTGGCGGAGCTCGACGACCACCGCGCCAACGTAGCGCGCCATTTCGAGGCAGTGTTCGCCGACCCCAACCGCGGCGAGCACAAGCTGGCCGGCATGTGGCGTGGCGCCGGCAACGAGGACCAGGACGAGGAATTCGCCCGGCTTGGCTACCGCCAGCCGGCCGAGGCGGCGCAGCGCGTCGCCTCGCTGCGCGAAGGGCCGCGCTACCAGCAGCTGGCCGCCAGCATCCGCGATCGCTTCGATGCCCTGGTACCGCAGCTGATCCAGGCCGCGGCCGAGATGCCGAATCCGGATGCAACCCTTTCGCGCAGCCTCGACCTGCTGGAAACCATTTCGCGCCGCGCTGCCTACCTGGCGCTGCTGCAGCAGTATCCGCAGGCGCTGCGCAAGGTTTCCGAGCTGGTCAGCAGTTCCAGCTGGGCCGCCGAGTATTTGCAGCGCCATCCCATCCTGCTCGACGAACTGCTCGACCCGCGCCTGCTCGAGGTGCTGCCCGACTGGAGCGGGGTGCGCAGCGCGCTCGAAGCCAGGCTGGCCGAACTGGAACCGGACACCGAGGCGCAGATGGACCTGCTGCGCGAGACGCACCACGCCCAGGTCTTCCGTCTGCTGGCGCAGGACGTGGCCGGCCTGTACACGGTGGAGCGCCTGGCCGACCACCTGTCCGAACTGGCCGACATCCTGCTCGATGCCGCCCTGCGCCACGCCTGGATGAAGATGCTCAAGCGCCATGTCGAGACGCCGAACTTCGCCGTCATCAGCTACGGCAAGCTCGGCGGCAAGGAGCTCGGCTTCGCCTCCGACCTCGACCTCGTCTTCCTCTTCGACGATCCCTCGCCGGCGGCGGGCGAGAATTACGGCCGGCTGGGTACCCGCCTCAATACCTGGCTCTCGGCGCAGACCGCCGCCGGCCAGCTGTTCGAGACCGACCTGCGCCTGCGGCCGAATGGCGAATCCGGGCTGGTGGTCAGTTCGATGGAGGCCTTCCGCAAGTACCAGCTCGAATCGGCCTGGGTCTGGGAGCACCAGGCCCTGACCCGCGCCCGCTTCTCGGCCGGCGACCCGGCGGTGGGCGAGGCCTTCGAAAAAATCCGCTGCGAAGTGATGTGCCAGCAGCGCGACCTGGCCAAGCTGCGCGCCGACATCATCGAGATGCGGCAGAAGATGATGGATGCCCACGCCACGCGCGGCGACCTGCGCGACACCGTGTTCGACCTCAAGCACGACCCCGGCGGCCTGGTCGATGTGGAATTCATCGTGCAATACCTGGTGCTCGGCTACTCACACGCGCACCACGAGCTCACCGGCAACAAGGGCAACATCGCCCTGCTGAAGATGGCCGCCGACGCCGGGCTGATTCCCGCCGAGCTGGCCGAGACCGTGCGCAACGCCTACCGCGATTACCGCCGCATGCAGCATGGATTGCGCCTCAACGGCACCAAGGCCCGTGTCGCGCCGGAAGAAGTCGGCGCCCGTGTCACGGCGGTGCGGGAGTTGTGGCGGGTGGTTTTCGGCGGGTAGCGACGGTGGTGGCCGGCAGGCCGCCCGCGTCACCGGCCCGGGTTCGCCGGCCTGCGGCGGTCCTTGCTGCGGGGCCGCGCCAGGCCGCCGGCGAAACTAGCCGCCGCCGGTAATGCCGGCGACGGCGTCGGACATCGCCAGCGGACACTCCCTGTCACGGCTCCTCGCCGCGGCGGCTCCCGAGGGCCGGCGCCGCGACCGCCCCGCCGGCTTTGGTCGATCCGTATGCTGGACGGGAACTTGCCACCGGCGTATTCTCGGCGGGTAATGCCATGGGCAGGAAATTGGCGCCGGTTCGATGCGAAGTTTTTTGGCCGTACTAAATCCGATCATCGGGCTGATTTCAAAAAACTATTTTTTATTCAAACCAGCTTAGGGGGCGCAATTGATGGATTGCTTTCCGTCTTTTAGGCAGCCGACTTTACGTTAGCCATTTCGGAGAACACATGGATCCAATTTCAACAGTCGGTGCCGGACTTGCAGTAATCGGCTCCAAGGACATCCTTGTGAAAATGCTAGGCCCAACCGCTGACTATGTTGGTGGTGAAGTAAAAGGTCTTGTCGAGAAATGCAACGTAAATCTGGACGATATTTTTGTCCGAGCGAAAAAGAAACTGGGGGCCCGAATTGATGAAGATGGACAGGTTAGCCCGAGGGTTCTCAAACATGTAATCGATGAGGGGCGGTTTTGTGAAGATTCAATCGTTGCTGACTACTATGGAGGAGTGCTCGCTTCGTCAAAGACAGAAATCGAACGCGATGACCGCGGCGTTTCTGTTCTAGCGACGATCAAGTCATTGTCCGTTTATCAGCTTCGGTTGCACTATCTTTTCTATTCGCTTGTGTACAGCATATACAAGGGCAAAGGGAAGAGCCTTGGAACAGATCGCGCCCAAATGTCGATCTACATTCCAATGTCGGTCTACCTCGAAGCAATGCAGTTTTCACCATCAGAAGACGCATCGGCGATTCTTATTCACTCGGTCGAGGGGTTAGTGAGGTCAGGTCTGGTTGAGTCCAATTTCAATTACGGTAGCCAAGAGTACTTGGCGAAAAGATTTCCAGCCGCTACCGAACCCGGTGTGATCATGGCCCCGAGTGTGTTTGGAGCCGAGGTCTTTCTTTGGGGACAAGGTGTGAAAGGGGCGACCGGCCACGAGGTAGTCAAAGGGAATCTTCAACTTCCGCCACCTGAAATATCAATACCGGTTGGTTCCCCGGTTGTTCAGGGCTAACCCATTAGCCAAAAGGGGTCAGAGTGATTTGGTCTTCGCAAATTGCTCCGACCGCTTCGATCTTCCTTCGAGATAAATAGGCGACGGACCACGATTCCCGCCGTCTTGCCAGCGCCGACTTTCGGCGGCTGCAGTCCGGTAGCTGGATCGTTCGACCTTGTTGTCAGCGATTGAAGGCAGCTCCCGTGGTGTGATAACATTGTTGCCACAAATTATTCGAGGGGCTGCCATGCAAGTGTCGATACGCAAGATCGGAAATTCCCAGGGGGTGCTGATTCCCAAGCCAGTGCTGGCCCAGGTTGGCCTGGATGATGTGGCCGAGTTGCGGGTCAATAATGGCGTGATCGAAATCCGTCCGGCAAAGCGTAATCCGCGTGAGGGATGGGCCAGGGACAGCCAGCGCATCGCCGAGGCCGGCGATGATGCCTTGGCATGGCCGGAATTCGCGAACGACGATGACCGGGATCTGGTCTGGTGAGCGGGCCGACGGTAAAGACCGGCGAGATATGGCTGGCCTGCCTCGACCCCACGGTAGGCAGCGAAATCCAGAAGACGCGTCCTTGTGTCGTGGTTTCGCCGGCTGAAATGAACGACTATCTGCGCACGGTCATCGTTGCGCCGATGACCACGGGTTCGCGCCCTGCGGCGTTTCGCATTCCGCTCAGCTTTCAGGGCAAGTCCGGACTGATTCTGCTGGATCAGCTGCGAACGCTGGACAGGCTGCGACTGGTCAAGCGACTAGGCGCGGTGCATCCGGCGACGCTGGAGAGGACATTGCACACCTTGCAGGCGACTTTCGCGCCGGTCTGAACGCGGTTACCGTCGCCGTCCTACCAGCGCCGACTTTCGCCGGCAAGCCGCTAAACTGCGCACTTCCCTTGAATTTCCATTGCGCAGGTCCCGATCATGCCCGTCAACTACGCCACCCCCGCCCCTGAAGCCCTGTTCCCCGTCGCCGGCCTGCGCCTTGGCACTGCCGAGGCGGGCATCCGCAAGAAGGACAGGCGCGACCTGACCCTGGTCGAGCTGGCGCCGGGTAGCCGCGCCGCCGGGGTGTTTACGCAGAACCGCTGCTGCGCGGCGCCGGTGACGGTGTGCCGCGAACACCTGGCGGGCGACGGCAGCCTGCGGGCGCTGGTGGTCAATACCGGTATCGCCAACGCAGCCACAGGCGAGCAGGGCATGCGCGCGGCGCGTGAAACGTGCGACGCAGTGGCGGGTCTGCTGGGTTGTTCGGCACGCGAGGTGCTGCCGTTCTCGACCGGTGTGATCCTAGAACACCTGCCGGTGGATCGGCTGGTTGGCGGGCTGCCGGCGGCCAAGGCGGACCTCAAGGCCGACAACTGGCACGCCGCGGCACACGCCATTATGACCACCGACACGGTGGCCAAGGCCGCCTCGCGGCGCATCGAACTGGGCGGCAAGACCATCACCGTCACCGGCATCAGCAAGGGCGCGGGCATGATCCGGCCCAACATGGCGACCATGCTCGGCTTTGTCGCCACCGATGCCGGGATTCCGGCCGCGCTGCTTGCTTCCCTGGCGAAGGATGCCGCGGACCAGAGCTTCAACTGCATCACCGTCGATGGCGATACCTCGACCAATGATTCCTTTGTCGTCATCGCCACCGGCGCGGCGGGCCTCGACGTTGACGCCGCGTCGCCCCACTGGCCCGCCTTGCGTGCGGCGGTGTTCGCCGTGGCGCAGGAACTGGCACAGGCCATCGTGCGCGACGGCGAAGGCGCGACCAAGTTCATCACGGTAAAAGTCGGCGCTGGCGCCACGGCGGAGGAATGCCGCAAGGTGGCCTATGCCATCGGCCATTCGCCGCTGGTGAAGACGGCCTTCTTCGCCTCCGACCCCAACCTGGGGCGCATCCTCGCCGCGATCGGTTATGCAGGCATTGCCGACCTCGACGCCGCCGGCGTGCGGGTCTGGCTGGGTTCGGGTACCGAGGACGTGCTGGTCTCGGAAAACGGCGGGCGCGCCGCCAGCTACCGCGAGGAAGACGGCTCGCGCATCATGAAGAACGCCGAGATCACGGTGCGCGTCGACCTGGGCCGCGGGCAGGCCGCGGCCACGGTGTGGACCTGCGACTTTTCCTACGACTACGTGAAGATCAACGCCGATTACAGGAGTTGATTGCGCTGATGGACCAGCTTCCGTTGGCCCTCGGCTGGCTGCTCTACGCCGCGCTGCATTCGCTGCTGGCCGACTTGCGCATCAAGGCGGCGCTAACGAGGCGGTTTCCCGGTTTCGCGCCGTGGTACCGGCTGGCCTACAACGTCGTGGCGCTGCTGACGGCCCTGCCCCTGATGTGGCTGATGCGGGCCGCGCCGGGGGCCGAGTTGTGGGCCTGGAACGGTGCCTGGGCCTGGCTGGGCAATGGCCTTGCGGCGGCTGCGCTGTTCGGCGCCATGCAGTCGTCCAAGGCTTATGCGATGAATGACTTCCTCGGCCTTGGCGTGCTGGGCGGCGACAAGGGAATCGAGCGTGACGTGTTCCGCCTCTCGCCGCCGCACCGCTTCGTGCGCCACCCCTGGTACAGCTTTGGCCTGGTGATCGTGTGGACCCGCGACATGAACGCGGCGATGCTGGTGTCGGCGCTGGCGATCACCCTTTACTTCGTGCTTGGCTCCTGGCTGGAAGAGCAGAAGCTGATCGCCATCCACGGCGACACCTACCGGCGCTACCGCGAGCGGGTGCCCGGCCTGCTGCCCCTGCCCTGGAAATACCTGCGTCGCGAGGAAGCCGATCACTTTCGCTGAGCGGCGGGGCGATCCAGCGGGTACCATTAGGGGTTTCCCGCAAGACAAGAATACGAGGAGGAAACGCATGATCGCCGACCAGGCCCGCTTCGAGCGCGCCATCGCCCTGTTCGATGCCGCCAATGCCGAAGACCCGAACCAGGACGAGGGGCAGCCCAAGGAGCTGCTTTACGCCAAACGCATGACCGAGATGATCGCCCGCTATGCACCCGAAGCCGGCGAGGCGGCGCAGCTCGCCGTGCGCGCCCAGCACATCAAGCGCTGGACCGTGCCGCGCAACAGCTACCCGATGACCAAGGAGGGCTACCACGCCTGGCGTACCGGGCTGTACAAGTTCCACGCCGAGACGGCCGGCGAGCTGATGCGCCAGGCCGGCTACGACCAGGAGATGATCGACAAGGTGAAGATGGCGGTGGGCAAGCGCCAGCTGAAGGTGAATGCCGATACCCAGATGATGGAAGACGTCACCGACCTGGTCTTCATCGAGCACTACATGCTCGGTTTTGCCGGCCAGCATGCCGAGTACAGCGAAGAGAAGTGGCTGGACATCATCCGCAAGACCTGGAAGAAGATGTCCGAGCGCGCCCATGCCTTTGCCACCGGCGGCGGCATCAAGCTTCCCGAGCCATTGGTACCGCTGATCGTGAAAGCCATCACCCCCACGGAGGAAAAACAATGAACGTCGGATTCATAGGCCTCGGCCTGATGGGCCGCCCGATGGCCCTGCACCTGGAAAAAGCCGGCCACACGCTGCACCTGTGGGCGCGCCGCCCCGAGTCGCTCGTGCCGTTTGCAAACGTGAATGCCAAAACCTACGCGACCCCTGCGCAGGTGGCGGCGAATGCGGACGTGGTGATCACCATGGTCGCCGATGCGCCGGACGTGGAGAAGGTCTGCCTCGGCGCCGACGGCCTGGCGGCGGGCGGCAAGGCCGGGCTGATCGTGGTCGACATGTCCACCATCAACCCCAACGCCGCGCGTAGCATCGGCCAGCGCCTGGCGGAGAAGGGCATCGAGTTCGTCGATGCACCGGTGTCGGGCGGCGAGACCGGGGCGATCAACGCCGCACTGACCATCATGGTCGGCGGCACGCCTGCGGCCTTCGAGAAGGTGAAGCCGCTGTTTGAGAAGATGGGCAAGTCCGTGACGCTGATCGGTGGCTCGGGTGCCGGCCAGGTGGCCAAGGCCTGCAACCAGATCCTCACCGGGGTCGGCGTGATGGCGGTGGCCGAGGCCTTCAACTTTGCCGCCAAGAGCGGCGTCGATGCGGCCAAGGTGCGCGAGGCCCTGCTCGGCGGCTTTGCCTATTCCAAGGTGCTGGAGAACCACGGCCAGCGCATGCTCGACCGCAACTTCAAGCCCGGCTTCAAGGCCTGGATGCACCAGAAGGACCTGCGCATCGTGATGGAAGAGGCACACCGCATGGGCCTCATGCTGCCCTCTGCGGCGGCCACGGCGCAGGCCTTCAATGCCATCGTCGGCAGCGGCATGGGCGAGAACGATTCGATCACCGCCCTGCAGCTTCTGGAGAAGATGAGCACGCCGGAAGCGAAATGAAGATTGGATTTGTTGGCTTCGGCACCATGGGCCAGCCCATGGTCGAACACCTGATCAAGGCGGGGCATGAGCTGAGGGTCTGGAGCCGCCGTGCCGCCAGCGCCGACTTTGCCGTGGCGCTGGGCGCGACGCGCTGCGAATCGGTGGCCGAGGTGGCACAGGGCTGCGAGATCGTGTGCACCAACGTTACCGCCAGCGCCGACGTGGCGGGGCTGGCCGCTGCGATGCGGCCGGGCCTGGCGCGCGGCGCGATCCATCTCGATTTCTCGACCATCGCGCCGAGCGTGGCCCGCGAGATCGCTGCAGCGCACGCCGAAGGCGGCGTCGATTTCGTCGATGCGCCAGTGTCGGGTGGCGGTGTCGGTGCGCGCAATGCCACGCTGGCGATCATGTGGGGCGGCCGCGAGGCGCTGGCGCCGCGCCTGGCGCCGGTGTTCTCGGCCGTCGGCAAGAGCGCGGTGCGCATTGGCGAGGCAGGCGCCGGCCAGGTGGCCAAGGCCTGCAACCAGATGATCCTGGTCAACCTGATCGAGGCCTGTGCCGAAGCCGCTGCGCTGGCGAATGCGGCCGGGGTCGATTTCAGCCTGGTGCGCGAGGCCATGCTGGGCGGCTCGGGCGGCTCGCGTGCGCTGGAGGTGTTTGGCGGGCGCATGGCAACACGGGACTTCGCCGCCGGCGTCGAGGCGCGGCTGCACCACAAGGACTACGCGCTGCTGATGGACGAGGCGACCCGCCTCGGCGCGCCGCTGCCGGTGGCGGCGGCGGTGTGGCAGCAGCTGAATGCGCTGATGGCGCTGGGCTGGGGCAAGCAGGACACGGCCTCGTTGCTGCGCGTGCTGGAGACGGCCGGACGGCAATGAACGGTGCACCGATGATCGCGACGCCGAAGAAGGTGTCGCTTGAACTCAACGCGATCTTCGAGAACGCGACCGTCGGCATCCTGTTCACCCACAACCGCAAGCTGATGCAGGCCAACCGCCTGTGCGCCGAGATGTTCGGCTATGCGCTGGAGGAGTTTATCGGCCAGTCGGCCTTGATCCTCTACCAGGACCCGGAGGCGTATTCCGCGCTGGGGCGGGAAGCCGGCCCGGTGCTGTCGGAAGGCAAGTCCTTCCGTGCCGAGACGCAGCTCAAGCGCAAGGACGGGCGACTGTTTTGGTGCCGCGTCTCGGCCAAGGCGGTCGATCCCGAGCGGCCGCGCGACGGCACGCTGTGGATCATCGAGGACATGACCGATGACCACCTCATACTCGAGGCGCTGGAACGCAGCACGCTCGAGATGACGGCGATCCTCGATACGGCCTCGATCGGCATTGCCGTGGTGCGCAACCGCGAGTTCGTGCGCTGCAACCGGCGTTTCGAAGAGCTCTTCGACCTCGACCCCGGCACGCTGGTCGGCCAGTCGTCGCGGCGCCTGTTCGACAGCGACGAGGCCTTCCAGCGCATCGGCGAGCAGGTGTACAGCGAGTTTGCCGCCGGCATGGTGCATCGGCGCGAACAGCAGCATCGGCGACGTGACGGCCGCACCAGCTGGCTGCGGGTCAGCGGCAGCGTGTTCGATGCGGCCAATCCGCACGCCGGTTCGGTCTGGCTGACCGAGGATTTCACCGCCACGCGCGAAGCCGAGGAACGTGCACGCCAGGCCTACGAGGAACAGCAGATCATTTTCGACAATGCGGCGGTGGGCATCCTGTTCGCCCGCGACCGCATGGTGCAGCGTTGCAACCGCCGCCTGGCCGAGATTTTCGGCTATGCCGCGGAGGAACTGCCGGGGCGCTCGACGCGGATCTTCTACCTCAACGAAGACGACTACCAGCGCCACGGCGCCGAGCTGATGCCGGTGGTAACGGGCGGCGGCACCTATGTCGGCGAGATGCGCGTGCGCCACAAGGACGGCCACGCCTTCTGGGTGCGCGCCACCGGGCGGCGTGTCGCCGGCGAAGCCGAGAGCGTGGACCTGACCTGGATCTTCGAGGATGTCACCGAGCGCCACCAGGCCGAGGAGGCCCTGTTGCGCGCGCATGAGGAACTGGAGCAGCGGGTGGTCGAGCGCACCGCCGAGCTTGCCAGCGCCAATTCGCAGTTGCAGGAGGAAGTCTTCGAACGCATGCAGGCCGAGCAGCGCATCTGGCACGTGGCCCACCACGACAGCCTGACCGGCCTGCCCAACCGCGCCCTGCTGCACGACCGCCTGCAGCAGGCGCTGACCAAGGCGCAGCGCAGCCGGCATCGGGTGGCCGTGATGTTCCTCGACCTCGATCGCTTCAAGAGCGTCAACGACAGCCTCGGCCATGCCGTGGGCGACGAGTTGCTGAAGTACGTCGCGGCGCGGCTGACCGGCGTGGTGAGGGCGGTGGATACCGTTTCGCGCCTGGGCGGCGACGAGTTCGTGATCGTGCTGGAGGAAGCCGGGTCGCCCGACGACGTGGTGCTGGTGGCGGAAAAGATCATCGACGCGCTGGCGCCGGAAGTCAGCATCGGCGGCCACCAGCTGCGCGCTACGCCATCGATCGGCATCAGCATCTTTCCCGACGATGCGGTCGAGGTGTTCGCGCTGATGAAGAACGCGGATACCGCGATGTATCACGCCAAGGCGGCGGGGCGGAACAACTTCCAGTTCTTCGCGCGCAAGATGAACGAGCAGGCGACGCATTTCTTCACCCTGGAGAACAAGCTGCGCCACGCCATCGAGGCGGGGCAGCTGGTGTTGCATTACCAGCCGCTGATCCACTGGCCGCGGCGCCAGGTGTGCGGCCTGGAAGCGCTGGTGCGCTGGAAGGACCCGGCCAACGGTTTGATTTCGCCGGCCGAATTCATCCCGATCGCCGAGGAAACCGGCCTCATCGTCGCGGTCGGCGAATGGGTGCTGGGCGCGGCCTTGCGCCAGAACCGGATGTGGCAGCAGCAGGGGCGCCCCCTGTTGCCGGTGTCGGTAAATCTGTCGCCGCGCCAGTTCCGCGAGAAGGACCTGGTCAACAGCCTGCGCCGCATCCTCAACGACACCGGGCAGCCGGCGCGCTTGCTGGAACTGGAGATCACCGAGAGCACGCTGATGCAGGACATCGAGGACACCCGGGCGCGCATGGAGGAGATCGCAGCGATGGGCGTGCGCCTGGCGATCGACGATTTCGGCACCGGCTATTCGAGCCTCAGTTACCTCAAGCGCTTTCCGGTGCACAAGCTGAAGATTGACCAGAGCTTCATCCGCGACCTGACGGTCGACCGCGACGACGCGGCGATCGTCAATGCCATCGTCGGCCTGGCCGGCAGCCTGGGCCTGGACATCCTTGCCGAGGGGGTGGAAACCCGCGCCCAGCTGGATGCCTTGCTGGCGCTGGGCTGCAAGCACTTCCAAGGAAATTATTTTTCGCCGCCGCTGCCGCCGATCGGTGCCGACGAGATATTCGGCGTCAGGTTGCGCGAGGGCGCTCAGGCATAATCCGCGTTTCGCCAACACGGTAAGGGAGCAGGGCAATGAGTCAAGTCACCACGGCCAGCGGGCTGATCATCGAGGATCTGGTTGTCGGCGACGGCGCCGAAGCGACGGCCGGGCAGCACGTCACCGTGCATTACACCGGCTGGCTGACGGATGGCCGCAAGTTTGATTCGAGCAAGGACCGCAACGATCCCTTCCAGTTCGCGCTCGGCGCGCGCCACGTCATCGCCGGCTGGGACGAAGGCGTGCAGGGCATGAAGATCGGCGGCACGCGCAAGCTGACCATTCCCTCCGACCTGGGTTATGGCCCGCGCGGTGCGGGCGGCGTGATTCCGCCCAACGCCACGCTGGTGTTCGAGGTCGAACTGCTCGGCCTCGACTGAGCATCAAGGGGGAGCCGGCCGGCTCCCCGCACTTGCCATGGCATTCTTTCCTTCGTCCCGGCTGCCCAACGTCGGCACCACGATTTTCACCGTCATGTCGCGCCTTGCCGCCGAGCATGGCGCGATCAACCTGTCGCAGGGCTTTCCCGATTTTTCGCCCGAGGCCCAGTTGCTGGAGCGCGTCGGCCACCACATGGCAGCCGGCGCCAACCAGTACCCGCCGATGGCCGGCGTGGCGGCGCTGCGCGAAGCCATCGCCGAGAAGGTGGCGCGGCTTTACCTGGCCAACTACGACACGGAAAGCGAGATCACCGTTACCGCCGGTGCGACGCAGGCCATCTACACCGCCATCGGCTCCTGCGTGCGCCCGGGCGACGAGGTCATCGTATTTGCGCCGGTGTATGACTCCTATGTCCCCGGCATCGAGCTGAACGGCGGCCATGCCGTCTATGCCCACCTGCGCTTCCCCGAGTTCAGGCCCGATTGGGACGAGGTGCGGCGCCTGATCACGCCGCGCACGCGCATGATCATCATCAACTCGCCGCACAATCCGAGCGGCGCAGTCTGGTCGGCCGACGACATGGCGATGCTGGAAACCCTGGTACGCGACAGCAAGATCGTGGTCGTCAGCGACGAGGTCTACGAACATGTGGTGTTCGACCAGGGGAACGGCCGGCGGCATGAGAGCGTGACGCGCTACCCCGGTTTGCGTGAGCGCGCCTTCGTGGTGTCGAGCTTCGGCAAGACCTATCACGTCACCGGCTGGAAGGTCGCCTACTGCCTGGCGCCGCGGGCCTTGACCACCGAGTTTCGCAAGGCGCACCAGTTCATCGTGTTCACCGTGCATCACCCGTCGCAGCTGGCGCTGGCCGACTTCATGCGCGCCAGGCCCGAATTCGCCGACAACCTCGCCGCCTTCTACCAGGCCAAGCGCGACTTCTTTCGCCAGCAGCTGGAAGGTTCGCGTTTCGAGCTGCTGCCCTGCTCCGGGACCTATTTCCAACTGGCCACCTACGGTGCGATCAGCGACGAGCCGGATACCCGTTTCGTCCAGCGCCTGACCAAGGAATTTGGCGTCGCAGCGATTCCGGTGTCGGTATTCAACCCCGATGGCAAGGACGATCGCGTGATCCGCTTCTGCTTTGCCAAGAACGAAAGCACGCTGGCGGCGGCAGGCGAAAGGCTGCGGAAGATCTAGTTCTTTCCGGCGCCGTGGCGCCAGCGCCGACTTCTGGCTGCACTATCCGGCAAGCGGGATACCGTCTGCGCCTTTTGGCGCAGGGCTTTGCCTGACGGGGAAAGCGCTTTATGTCCCGCAGGGACGGTATCCACGGACGCGCGCCGTCAATATCCTGCAAGGGGATACCGTCCCTGCGTCCCGCAGAGACATAAAAAAAGCCCGATGCTTTTGGCATCGGGCTTGAAACCAGCCCCATTGCGGGGCCGGAGGAGGAGACGTTACGGTGTTGCTTAAGCGGCCTTCTTGGCCTTCGGAGCGGCGGCGCCGGTACCGACAGCCTTGACGGTGGCGGAAGTCGCGGCAGCCACGTTGGCTTCGGCGATTTCAGCGACTTGCTTGGCAGCCTTGGTCATGCTGTCGTAGGCCGAGTTGGCGGCGGCGATCGCCGACTTGACGGCAGCGACGGCAACGTCGGAACCGGCGGGGGCGTTCTTGGCGGCCTTGTCGAGGGCGGTGGCGACGTTCTTGTTCATTTCCGAGAACTGGCTCTCGACAACCTTCGACAGCTCTTCCTGGGTCTGGGTGGCGATCTCATACACGCTGCGCGAGTAGGCAACGGCCTTCTCGACGGCGGGCTGGGCCAGCGAAGCCTGCATGGCGACGAGTTGCTGCACGTCCTTGACGGCGAGCAGGGCCTTGGCGTTGGCAACGCTGTCCTCGAGGACGGCGCGGGCGGTGTTCAGGTTCAGGGCGGCAAGGCGCTCGGCGCTGGCGAAGGCGGTGTTGGCGATGGTCAGCAGGGTCTCGACGTTGGCTTTGTTGGCGCTGGCGAATTGTTCGGCGGCTACGTTCATGGTGTTTCTCCTAAGATTGGATGGATTCGAAAGTTTTTTTACTGGCCCGCCCCTATCCCTCCGGAGCGATGTTGCAGTGCATCATGGTTCGTATTATAGGTACGAAGAACGCCAAGTCAAGCACTTTTTGATGCATTGCAACAAAAAAATTTCCCTAGGGATTTAATCCATTAAAAACATTAAATTAGAAATAGCAAAGGGGCCCTGTCGGGCCCCTTTTTGATGCGGTGCAGAAGGATGTCTAGCTATTTTTGAAGCTGGGTTTGCGCTTTTCGACGAAGGCCGCCATGCCTTCCTTCTGGTCGTCCAGGGCAAAGGCGGAATGGAAGGTCCGCCGCTCGAACAGGAGGCCTTCCTGCAAGGCTGATTCATAGGCGCGATTGACCGATTCCTTGATCATCATCACCACCGGCAGCGAGAAACCGGCAATCTGGGTGGCGGCGGCCAGGGTTTCCTCCAGCAGTTTGTCGGCCGGGATGATGCGTGCCACGAGGCCGGAGCGCTCGGCCTCGGCGGCGTCCATGAAGCGCGAGGTGAGGCACATGTCCATCGCCTTGGCCTTGCCGATCGCGCGCGGCAGGCGCTGCGTGCCGCCGGCGCCGGGCAGCACGCCCAGCTTGATTTCGGGCTGGCCGAATTTGGCCGTGTCGGCAGCGTAAATCATGTCGCACATCATCGCCAGCTCGCAGCCGCCGCCGAGGGCGAAGCCGGCCACGGCGGCGATCAGCGGCTTGCGGCAGCGAGCGACGCGGTCCCAGTTGCGGCTGATGTAGTTGGCCTTGTAGACGTCCATGAAATTCCAGCTCGACATGGCGCCGATGTCGGCGCCGGCGGCGAAGGCCTTTTCCGAGCCGGTGATGACGATGCAGCCGATGGCTTCGTCGGCTTCGAAGCCATCGAGCGCGGCGCCGAGTTCGTCGATCAGTCGGTCGTTGAGGGCGTTCATCGCCTTGGGCCGGTTGAGGGTGATGAGGCCTACCTTGCCGCGGGTTTCGACGAGGATGTTTTCGTAATTCACTGCGTTGTCTCCTGAGCTGATATCCGGTCCTACTTTGCCGCCGTGGTG
The DNA here is from genome assembly GCA_903908065.1 of uncultured beta proteobacterium. GTDB lineage: Bacteria > Pseudomonadota > Gammaproteobacteria > Burkholderiales > Rhodocyclaceae > Sulfuritalea. The sequence goes on from CAIVQO010000077.1 coordinate 81,097, forward strand.
CCGGCGTCCTTGTTGCGCGGCTGGATCACGGCGCGCACGCGCTCGCGGCTGCCGCTAGGTGCCTTGGTGCCGTTTGCGCCGCTAGTCACCACGTATTGTTCGCTGCGCGCATCGTAGGAAATGAACTGTCCGCGCACTTCATCGAGCCCGCTCTTGACCCGGGCGCGACCGAAGAATTCCGTCTTCTCGGCTTTCGCGTCGTGCTCGATGCGTTCTGCCTCGCCCTCGATGTATTCGTCGAGGCCTTCGCGCTTCTGGCGGAAATTCGGCAGGCTGCTGCCGCCACTGGCGACGCCGCGCTGGTAGCCGTCGTCGTCCTGCTGCACCACGATGCGATCGGCGCGAATCACCAGCGTGCCCTTGGCCAGTTGCACGTTGCCTTCGAAGGTCTGCACCTTGCGCACGTCATCGACGCTGACACGGTCGGCTTCAATATTGACCGGCTTGTCGCGGTCGGCCTTTTCAGCCAGCGCGAACTGGGGGGCAAGCGCCATGCAGGCGATGCCGGCAAGTGTAAGGATAGGCTTCATGGTTTCTCCGTCCGTTTGCTGTACAGGGTACCGGTAACGCGGCCATGCAGCACCGAAATGCCGGTCTTGTTGTCAATTTCCATACCCTTGCCGCGAATCAGGCTGCGCCCCTGGGCGATGGTGACGGGGTCACGGGTGTATCCGCGTTCCTCGTCGGGAAAAACTTTCAGGGAACGCGTATCCAATTGGGTCGGGACATCGTCGCCCGAGGCGCCGTGGCGCAATACCCGCACCTCGTCGATCAGGTCGATTTCCTTGCCGTCAGCCCCGATGTGCGCCATGCGGGCGGTGATCTCGGTCGGCGAATTCTGGTGGTAGGTGAGGTGCGGGCCGGTGACGAGCGTGGTGTCGTCATCGGGGTAGTGCGCCAGCTTTTGCGCCACCAGGGTGTGTTGCAGCTTGCCGCTGGGATCGAAGCGGCGCACCTGGAAACGCTCGACGACATAGTCCGGGTCGTGCCGCTGCGGCGCGCGCGGCTTGTCGCCCTCGATCACCCGGCTGAGCCAGAAGGTCAGGGCGGCCAGCAGCACCAGCATGGCCATGGGCAGCAGGGAGGCGCTGCGATCCTTCATGCCAGATAACCGGCCATCGCCGCCTGCCATTTGCCCTGGGCACGCAGGATCAGTTCGCAGACTTCGCGTACCGCACCGCGGCCGCCGCCTTTTCCGGCGACGTAATCGACGCGCGATTTGACCTCGTCGTGGCCGTCGGCCACGGTGGCAGAAAAGCCGCAGGCCCGCAGCACCGGCAGGTCGACCACGTCATCGCCCATGTAGCCTGCACGTTCCAGCCCCAGGCCACGCGCTGCCATCAGCCCGGCCAACACGCCGCGCTTGTCGTCGATGCCCATGTGCAACTCACTGATGCCGAGGTTTTCGGCGCGCAACTGGAGGGCGCGTGAACGGCGCCCGCTGATGATCGCGACTTCGATGCCGGCCGCCTGCAGCATCTTCAAGCCGTGGCCGTCGAGGCTGGAAAATGCCTTGATCTCATCGCCCTGGGAGCTGAAATACAGCGTACCGTCGGTCAGCACGCCGTCGACGTCGAAGCCCATCAGGGCGAGCTTGGCGGCTTTGGCCACAGCCTGGCTCATCACACCACCTTGGCGCGGAACAGGTCGTGCATGTTCAGTGCGCCGCGCAGCGAACCACCCTCGTCGGTGACCAACAGCTGGTTGATGCGGTTGGCTTCCATCATCTCGACCGCTTCGACGGCGAGCCGGCGCGGACCGATGCTGCGCGGCCCGCGCGTCATCACGGCGGAGACCGGGGTGGTGCGCAGGTCGCCCAGGCGTTCCATGGCGCGGCGCAGGTCGCCGTCGGTAAAGATGCCGCTGATCGTACCCTTGGCGTCGAGCACCACCGCCATGCCCATGCCGCCGCGGGTCATCGCCGCCAGCGCGGTGGGCACGGTGACATCCTCGTCCAAGGTCGGCACGTCGCTGCGCATTACGTCGGCGACGTGGGTCAGCAGCTTGCGGCCGAGCGCACCGCCGGGATGGGAGCGGGCAAAGTCCTCGGCGCCAAAACCGCGCGCGTCAAGCAGGGCCACGGCCAACGCATCGCCCAGGGCCAGGGCGGCCGTGGTGCTGGCCGTCGGCGCCAGGTTGAGGGGGCAGGCCTCCTGGTCGACGCGAGCGTCGAGATGGATGTCGGCTTCATGCGCCAGGGAGGAGCTTTCATTGCCGGTGATGGCAATCAGCTTGCCGCCAAGGCGCTTGACCAGGGGCACGATGGTCAGCAGTTCGTCGTTCTCGCCGGAATTCGAAATTGCGATCAGTACGTCGTCGCGGGTGATCATGCCGAGGTCGCCATGCACGGCTTCTGCGGCATGTACGAAATAGGCGGGGGTGCCAGTGCTGGCGAAGGTGGCGGCCAGCTTTCTTGCGATGTGCCCGGACTTGCCGATGCCGCTGACCACCACACGGCCGCGGCTGTCGAGGATCAACTGAACGGCGGCCCGGAAGGTGTCGCCCAGCCGGCGCGCCAGCGCGGCCACCGCTGCCGCCTCGATCTCGAGAACCTGGCGGCCCATGGCCACGGCGCGATCTCCTGCCGGCCTGTCGCGGGCGCTTGGCGGATTGGCTTGGTTCATCTCGGGCTGACGTTTATGATGGAGCCAAATTATAGCAACCGCACCGTGCGGCCTTTCTTCGCCCTCGCCGACGAACGCCCGATGACCGACACCCTGCCGCTGATCCTGCTGTTGCTCGCCGCCGCCGTGGTGGTGGTGGTGATCTTCCGCATGCTGGGCCTGCCGCCGATCATGGGCTACCTGCTGGTAGGCACGGTGGTCGGTCCGCATGCGGCCGGCTGGGTGCCCGACACCGAGCAGACGCGCCACCTGGCCGAGTTCGGCGTGGTGTTCCTGATGTTCAGCATCGGCCTCGAATTTTCGCTGGCGCGGCTTTACAGCATGAAGCGCATCGTCTTCGGCCTCGGCGCTGCGCAGGTGGTGGCGAGCACCCTGGTGGCCACGCTGCTGGCCCGCTTCGCCGGCATTCCCTGGCTGGCCGGGCTGGCCTTGGGCGGTGCGCTGGCCATGTCGTCCACCGCGATGCTGTCCAAGCTGCTGACCGAACGCGGCGAACTCGACGCGCCGCATGGCCGCGAGGTGATCGGCGTGCTGTTGTTCCAGGACATCGCCGTGGTGCCCCTGCTGGTGCTGATCCCGGCCCTGTCGCAGCCGGTCGAGGCGATGGCCGGGGCACTGCTGGTCGCGGCGCTGAAGGCGGGCGTACTGCTGGCCCTGGTGCTGGTGGTCGGCCAGCGCCTGCTCTCGGCCTGGTTCTACATGGTGGCGCGGCAGAAGTCGGCCGAGCTGTTCATGCTCAATGTGCTGTTGATCACCCTGGGCCTGGCCTGGCTTACCGAGTTGGCCGGGCTGTCGCTGGCGCTGGGCGCCTTCACTGCCGGCATGCTGATCGGCGAGACCGAGTATCGCTACCAGGTGGAAGAGGACATCAAGCCCTTCCGCGACGTGCTGCTCGGCCTCTTCTTCGTTGCCATCGGCATGCGCCTCGACGTGCCGCACATCCTCGACCAGTGGTGGCTGGTCGCGGCCATCCTGGTGGCGCTGCTGCTGCTCAAGCTGGCCGTGGTCGGCATTGCGTCGCGCCTGCTGGGGAGTTCGCCGGGTACCGCGCTGCGCAGCGCCCTGTGGCTGTGCGCGGGCGGCGAATTCGGCTTCGTCATCCTGGCCCGCGGCGGCGACGTCGGTCTGCTCGGCAGCGAGCTGCTGCAGCCGGTGCTGGCGGCCATGGTGCTCTCGCTGCTGCTGGCGCCGCTGATCGTGCACTTCTCGGAGCGCATCGTGTTCCGATTCGTCGCCTCGGAATGGTTGCTGCGCTCGATGCAGCTGACCCAACTCGCGGCGCAGAGCATGTCCACCGACAAACACGCCATCCTCTGCGGCTATGGCCGCACCGGTCAGCACCTGGCGCGCTTCCTCGAAGCCGAGGGCATTTCCTTCATGGCGCTCGACCTCGATCCGGAGCGGGTGCGCGAAGCCAATATCGCCGCCGAGCCGGTGTCGTACGGCGATGCCGCGCGCAAGGAAACCCTGCTCGCCGCCGGCCTGCCGCGGGCACGCGTGGTGGTGATCACCTTTGCCGACATCGATGCCGGCCTGCGTGTGGTGCATCGGGTGCGCGAACTGCGCCCCGATGTCGCCATCGTGGCCCGTGCCCGTGAGCAGGATGACGTCGAAAAGCTTTACGCCGCCGGCGCTGCCGAGGTGGTCCCGGAGGCGCTGGAGTCCAGTGTGATGCTGGCGACGCACGCCCTGGCGCTGTCCGGAATCCCGATGCACAAGGTGATCAAGCGCCTGCGCGAAATGCGCGAACAGCACTACGCGTTGCTGCGTGGCTTCTTCCACGGCGCCACCGACGCCGGCGCCAACCTGGCCGATGCCGATCAGCCCCGACTGCACGCGGTGACTCTGACGCCCGGTGCGGCGGCGATCGGCAAGGCCGTGGGCGAGGTCGATCTGGCAGAAGTCGGCGCTGGCGCCACGGCGATACGCCGTCGCTCGCAGCGCGGCCTCAAGCTGGAAGCGGACCTGACGCTGATCGAGGGCGACGTGGTGGTATTGATCGGCACTGCGTCGGCCGTGACGGCCGGCGAGGAGCGGCTGCTGCGCGGCAAGTGAGCTGCGGGTTCAGCGTCGCAGAAAACCATGCAGCCAGTGCCCGTCACGCTTGGCGAAATAATGCGGCGGAAAGCCGCCCAGCGCCTGCGGCGCCGTGAGCCGGGTATCCGCGGGCCAGGAACGCCCGCCGAGGGCACGCTGGATTTCCAGCAGCGGGGTGATTGCGCCCAGCACGAACAACAGCAGGAGCAGTTTGCGCCCCGCGCCCGACAGGCCGCCGTCGGCGGCGGTTGCGGTCAGCGTATCCGCCAGCAACAGCCAGAGGATGGCCAGGGCGGGAATCGAGGCGCGCATCAGCAGGTCGTTGTTGGGGCCGAAGCGGGTCCAGGGCAGCACGAGCAGCAGGGCGACGACTCCCAGCGTCAGCGGCGAACGATCGTGCCTTAGCAGGACGGCGCAGAACAGAGCGACTTCGAGCAGGATGAAAAGCAGGGTGTTGCCAAGGCCTGCAGGCTGCCGCAGCACGGTGGCAGTGGTGGAGAGCGCGTTCGGTTCCACGGCGGGGCCGAACATCCCCAGGAGCAGGTAACTCGCGACGAGCGCGCCGGGCAGCGCTACCAGCGCCAGCGAAGTCAGCAGCATCCGTCGATTGCCCGCGCCGAGCAGGTGGTGCCAATGTTTCGCGGCGGCGATGGCGGCCAGCGGCAACAGGCCCAGGGCCACCAGCGGCGACCAGAGCATCAGCGGCAGGAACAGCATGGGCAGGCGCGCCAGGAAGCGTGTGTCATCGCGAAAGCGCCACAGCCAGGCGGCCGCGATCCAGCCCGGCAGGCCATGGTTGGGCACCCAGAACAGCAGCGTCGTGTTTGACGAGTACTGCATGCCCTCTGCCCACCACTCGATGTGCTGCATCGGCCAGGGCAGGCTGCCATGGCGCAGGAGCAGGCCGACGGCATCGAGGCCGCTGGCGAAGGCGAATATCAGGGCCGCAGCAAGTTTGCGCTGGCGGCTGCCGCCGAGGTTGGCGCCGAAGAACAGGGCGACGCCCAGCCAGGTCCAGACCAGCAGCAAGGAGTCGGCCAGGGCCAAGCTCGTGACATTGGTCAGCCAGGCGACGGGCAGGTAGTAGCTCAGCGGCGCGCGCAACAGCATCGTGGTGCCGCCATCTTCATAGCGTGGCGGCCAGGCCTCCACCACCAGGTCGCGCAGTACGGCAAAGCGCGGCACCCAGTCGGTGCCGTTGGCGTGGAACAGGTGGCCGGCGCCACCGAGCATGGCCCAGGCTGCAGCGAATACGGCGAGCAGAAGCAGGTCGCCCAGCGGCGGAATTGCGATCTGTGGGTTGCGTCCGGCACCGGCCAGAAAGTGCAGCCCTCCGGCAAGCGCAAGCATGGCCAGCGGAAGTCCTACGGCGGGCACGAAAAATCCGGGCAGGAAGATCAGCATCGGCAGCAGCAGGTACGCCCACAAGACACTGTCGAGCGTTGACCAGTGCGGAGGGAGCAACGGCTCAGGGCCGGGTGCCGCTGTCTTCGTGGTACTCGTCATCGACATTGATGTCCCAGATCGCCTGCTTGTCGCCGCTTCCGGAAAGGATGGCCTCGACCGCGCACTTGGCGGTCAGCATCGAATGGTCCTGGTTGTTGTAGCGGTGCATGCCGTTGCGCCCGACCAGGAACAGGTTGTCGACGTCATCGAGCCAGGCACGCAGGCGCGGAAACTCGGCGTAGGCCCCGAAGTAGCCGGGGTAGGTTTTGGGTACGCGCAGGACCGTGCCATCGAGCACGGCGGCGCGATCGATCATGCCGATGCGTTCCAGTTCGCCGGCGGCGAAGGCGATCATGGCCTCATCATCGAGCCGCCACAGGTCGTCGCCTTCGTTGCAGAAATACTCGAGTCCCAGCCAGATGCGCCCGGGGTCGGCCACCAGGTCGGGGCTCCAGTTATTGAAGATCTGCAAGCGGCCGACGCGGACATCGCGCTCCTGAATGTAGATCCAGTTGTCGGGCGGCATGTGCTTCGGGTGCGCGCTGCTCGCGCGCGGGTTGGCGCGCATGCCGCTCAGCAGCAGGCCGACCGTGATGAAGTCGCGGTAGGGCAGGGCCGCGGCGATGGCGGCGATTTCCAGGGGTGGCGGCGGTTGCATGCCGGCGACCAGGTCCTTGATCGGCATCGTGGAGATGACCTGCGTCGCCGGCAACTCGTGGCGGCATCCTGCCGCATCCAGCGTTTGTATGGCGACCACCTGACCCGCGTCTCGGCGCAGGCCGACGACGTGTTGCCCGAGGCGCACTTCGCCGCCGCCGGCGACGATGCGATCCGCCACTTCCCGCCACAGCTGGCCCGGACCCAGGCGGGGATAGAGGAACTGCTCGATCAGGCTGGTATTGCGTGCCGCGTCGTTGCGGCGTGGCCCCAGGCGCTGCTGCAGGGCGTGGCGCAGGGCGGCGACGACGGAGAGCCCCTTGATTCGTTGTGCCCCCCAGTCGGCCTTGATCTGTTTGCAGGGCACGCCCCAGACTTTTTCCGTGTAGTCCCTGAAGAAGGTTCGGTACAGCTCGGCGCCGAAGCGATTGATCAGAAAGTCTTCCAGCGTTCGTTCCGGGCGGCGCGGAAAAATGGCTGCGGCGAGGTAGCTGACACCGATCCGCAGCAGGCGCGACGGGCCAAGATTGCGCAGCGTATTGGCATTGAGGGTGATCGGGTAGTCGAAGTAGCGGCGCAGGAAATAAATGCGTGAAAGCCGCTTCCTGACCAGCAGGGCACGGCCGTGGGCCGGAACCGCCGTGTCGTCGGCGCCGACTTTCCGTTGCCGGCTGCGATAGCTGATTGCGACTTCTGCCTGATCAGCGGCAATGGGCAGGATCTCTCGCCACCAGTTCATCACCCAGTCGGACTTGGAGAAAAAACGGTGGCCGCCGATATCCATCCGGTTGCCCTTGTACTCGACGGTGCGCGAGAGGCCGCCGACATCGTCGCCGGCTTCCAGCACGATCGGTTGCATGCGCCCGTCGCGCACAAGTTCGAGTGCTGCGGTGAGTCCGGCGGGGCCGCCGCCGATGATGATGACCGTGGGCTTCATGCGCTCAGAATAAGGCCAGTTTTCGCGCAGTGTAGTTGAACAGGAAACTCGTGCCGGCGGCCAGTGCCTTGGCGGCGAGCAGATCCAGCGCGAGGCGGTCGACCGTGACATAGATGACGAAGTCGTTGAGGGTGAGGCCGGCCAGGCCGATCGCAACGAAGGTGGAAAACTCCACGGGCGCGCGGTCGGCCAGTTTGCGCCGGCGAAACACCCAGCGCGTCGACAGGAAATAGATCGCACAGGTGCCGGCGATGAAGCCGAGTGACGCCGCCAGCAAGTAGTGCAACCAGTGGGCTGCCAACCACAGGATGGCGACATCGAGCGCAAGGGCGCCCAGGCTGGCCAGGAAATAGCGCGCGAACTCGGCTGGCAAGCGTAAGTCTCCAGGAATGGCAGCGTTTACGTCGCGGCTAGCGCCGATTCCGGCGTATTGGCGCGCAGTGCCTCGCAGCGGTAGAGGTACCAGGGCGACTGACGCAGCGGGTCGGACCAGGCCCGTGCGGCGAGGCCATCGATAGGCTGGGCGAGGATTGCGACATCCAGTGCCGGATCGCGGCAAAGTTCGCGCAATGCCGATTCCTGCTCGCGGGTTGTTCCGCTGCGGTTGCTTGCCGCGTCGAAGGCGTCGATGCGTTTCTGGCGTCGCGCCGATTCCATTGCCGCCGCACGCGAAAACAGCGCACTGGCCCCCTGTTCCCGCGAGGCGTAGGCACTCTGGCGCAGGACAAACCATGTGTAGATCAGATTGCCTTGCCAATGCACGGTGTCCGTTCGGCCAATCGCGTCTCCGAAGGGACGGACCAGGGGTGACGAATAGGCGAATCTTTGTACGGCGTCGTCGGCCCGGTACCAGCCGGCGGCGGCGATGCCTGCCGCCAGTGCCACTATTGCCAAGGCCACCCGTGGCCGCCGCGCTTGCAAGCGCAGCAGGAGCGCCATGCCCAGCGGCAGCAGCAGGGCGAGCGGCCCCTGGAAGTAGGCGGCGAGGTCCCCCTTGGGCATCAGGCTGTCGCCTGTCAGCATCTCGCCGATGCGCTGCAGTAGAAAGCCGACATGTTGGACTATCGCCAGCAAGGTTTCCAGCAGCGTTACGGCAAGTGCCAGGTATCCGGCAATCGGCAGCCAGCGCGGCAACTCGGGTGCCGTACCGTTGCGCCAGGCACGGTGGGCGATCAGGGCGAGCGCCAGCGCAGCCGGGCCGCCCAGGGTTTGCGCCGTCAGCGCGGCGATCGCCAGCCCCGCCAGCAACCAGCGGTCGGCCAGGGAACGTGGCCAGCGCTCGGCGAACATCGCTACCAGCGCCTGCAGGGCCGCAAGCTTGAGCAGCCACAGGCAGCGCCAGGGCTGTGCCTGGATCAACAGGGCGGCATGGCTGAAGGTGCCGAGCACGGCAAGGTAGTAACCAGCCGCGCCCGCCAGCGCGATGCAGTGCCAGGCGAGGCGCGCCTTTTCACTTGCGCCAGCCGAAGCCGCGAGCAGGATGCCGATCCAGGCCAGAGGCTCCGACAGTTCGCCCCAGGACCAAGTGTCGAGCATCACAAAACGGGCACGGCGGCGCACTTCCGCCAGCCAGGCAGGATCCATCTCGGGCAACAGAAACGCGGAAATCGCGGCAATTGCCGCGATTGCGAGAGTGAGGCGTGCGCTGGGTCGTACCAGCCATGCCGCGAGGAAGATGGCCCCCGGCAGGGCAATGATCGGGTGGCAAAGAAAGGCCAGCGCCGTCGCTCCGATGGCAAGGTTGCGATGGCCGGCAAGTGCGGCAGCAACAGCGCCGAGTACCAGCGGCTCGGCCCAACTGCGGGCGGTGAAAAAGCTTTCTGCGTAACGCAGTATGTCGTGTGCCGCCTCTGCCTGCGAGCCATAGTGGCCGGGCAGAGCGAATACCAATGCGAGACCGATCCAGAAGGCCGATCCCGAGAGCCAGTGGCGGGCCATCGCGGCGGCGGCTCCGGCCCAGGCCAGCTGGGCGACAAGCAACCCCGCGAGCGCGGCGCCGGACAGGCCCAGCAGACCGATCAACTGGGCGTAGACCCGGCTGAACAGGCTGTAGTCATCCTGCGAACCAAAGGCGAAGAAGATGTCGTGCGCAAAGGCCTCCGGCGTGTTGTGCGCCAGTGCCTGCACCGCGTAATACAGCCCGTCGTGCTGGATGCCGAAGTAACGGTGCGTGAGCAGCCAGAGTGCTGCCAGGCCGAGCATGGCCGTTACGTTGAATGAGCGGGATGGCATCCGCGGCACCAGAAAAAAAGCCCGCCGAAGCGGGCTTTCAGTCGTGTATCGTCGAGCCGGAATCAGAGGCCCATGCAGACGATGAAGGAGCTTGAGTCATCGACAGCGGTGGTTGCGACCGCTGCGCCGCCACGAGTATGCGTTGCGGTCACGACACGCATGGAACCGGTGGCGGTGTTGCCATCGTCGAGCGTAGTGTCGAGCTGCTTGGCATACTTGCCAAGGATGCCGGTGGAACACATCAGATAGGTTGGGGTCATGCCGCTGATGTAGGCACCACCCGTTGCGGCGGAACCGCTTTCAATGCCCATGCGACCGCCGTCGGCATTCACCGGGAAATATTGCGCATCGCTCGTGGAGGTCGGGCCGGCAGCCAGTCCGGCAAGGCGAACATGCTGCCAAAACAGGGCAGTTTCATCGGTGGTCGTCGTCGTGTTCCAGGTGCCGTCGATTACACCGTTGCCTTGGCAGAGGTTGCTGACACAGGCCGCGCCACCCGAGGTGGTTGGTGTGGTGGCCTTGGTCGAGCCGGTGATTGCGGTCGTGACCGTATTATGGTCACCAGGAAGTGCCTTGTACTTGTCCTGATAGCCATAGATGAACAGTGGAATGTTGCGGAAGTCGGTGGCGAAGTTCTTCACCTTGGCGCTGTTGATGAGCTCCTGGCCTTTGAGCACGCCGCCCAGCAGCAGACCGATGATGACCAACACGATGGCGATTTCGACCAAGGTAAAACCTGCTTGTCTGGATTTCATGACTTTCTCCGTTTTGGTGTTTTGGTGAACAATATAAAGCAGATGTCGTGCCAGTTATGTAATTTCTTAATAAACATATGGATGCAAAATATTGTTGCGATATGAAGGATTTGCATCTGTCGAATATTGAACAGGTTCGTCAGCTATTTGGCAGATGGTCGGGTGCCGCGCGTCACTAGAATCGGCTTATCTTCCCCTTGGTTCGCCTAGCCGGCCCGACTTAATCTTGGTGCCTTACCCAATTTCGGCATCGCTCCCGGCGCGCCTGGTTTCCCTGCGCCGAGGCCTGTTGCTGGCTCTGTTTGCGGCCCTGTACGTGGTTCTTTGGCAGGGGCCCGGCACCTTGTTCGGGCGTACCCTGTTCGTCGCCCATCTCGGCTTGTTCATTCTTTGGCAGCCCTTTGTCCATACCGGTCAGCGCCTGTCCCTGCCATCCTTGCTGGCAGTCCTGACGGTAGCCCTGCTGGCGGGAATTTATCTCAAGGGCTGGATGATCACGATGTGGATCATGATGCTGGCGGGAATCGTTGGCGGCAAGGTCCTGCTCTACGATACCCGTGCAGCACGGTTGTTTTACCTGCTTGCCCTGGCCTTCCTGGTGCTTGCGCTGACGCTGCTTGCAGCGCCTCTGACGGTCCCCCAGGCCAAGCCACCCGTCGAGATCGTCTGGTTGGGCCATGCCAGCCTTCTTTGCCTGCTGGTGGTAATGGCACTTCTGCCCCAGGGGCAGGAAGTCGATGGCGCGCGTGAAGTGGTCGATTTCGTTTACAGCTTGTTCATTTTTCTGCTGCTGACGGTGTTGATGCTGGGCAGCCTGGCGGCGATGCTGCTGCTCGGCAGCGGTTATGTCGAGGCACTGCTGCAGACCATGCTGGTGACGGGCGTGGTGTTGATGCTACTTGGCGTGGTGGCGAATCCGCGCTCCGGATTTGCCGGTATCGGTGGCTTGATCTCGCGCTACTTGATGTCGATCGGCCTGCCGGTGGAACAATGGCTGCAAGCCTTGTCCAACCTCGCCCTGGAAGAGGAAGACCCACACGCATTCCTGGAAAAGGCTTGCGTCGAGATCGCGCAACGCCTGCCCTGGGTCAAGGGGGGCGAATGGATCGCGGGCGGCAGTCGCGGCAGTTTCGGAGTGTCCAGCGGTCGCCGCTGGGAGTTCAGTCATGGTGGTCTGGTCCTGGTGTTGTTCACTCAACATGCACCGTCGCCCACACTGATCTGGCATTACAACCTCCTTGCCCAGTTGCTGGCGCAGTTCCATGCTGACAAGCAGCGGGCGCAGGCGCTCAGGCAACTTTCCTACATGCGGGCGATTCACGAGACCGGGGCGCGCTTGACGCACGATGTGAAGAACCTGCTGCAATCGCTGAACACACTTTGTTCTGCCGGCATTGAGCCGGACGCCGAGGCCTCACCGGAGTACCAGTCGCTGCTGCGGCGTCAGCTGCCGGCGATTACCGATCGGCTTGCCGAGACCCTGGCCAAGCTCAATGCGCCACAAGGCAGTTCGGCGCTGCGGTGGATTGAGGCTGGCGAATGGTGGCGTGAGCAGACGCAGCGCCTGGCGGCGCTGGACTGGGTTGAGCTTCGCAGCGAAGGGGAACTGGAGGGCGAGTTGCCCCTGGAGGTGTATTCCGGGGTGCTCGACAATCTCCTGCGCAATGCCGCTGAAAAGCACCTGCGCGAACCGGGACTCAAGTTGGCGTTGGCCTTCGGGGGACCTTCTGACGGACATGAACTGACCGTGACTGACGATGGTTCCGCCATCGGGGCTTCCATTGCGGCCGCCTTATTCATCGGGCCGGTGTCATCGGAAAGCGGCTATGGCATTGGCCTGTATCAGGCAGCTCGCCATGCCGAGGCGGCCGGTTACAGGCTGGAGCTTGCCGAGAATAGGGATGGCTGCGTCAGATTTCTCCTGGGCAAGACGGTATCGATGCCAGGCTGACCTATCAGGAGAGCGCAACCGGAGTGCTTTGGTCTCCGCTTTGAGGCTCACTGCCTTTGCGGCCGATCAGGCGATACACCGTCATGTTGCCCTTGCCCTTGAGGTAAATCGTCTGCGGCTCATGAAAGTCGAAATTGGCCGACAGTCGATGATAGGTCATGGTGTCGCACTGGATCATGCCAGGGACGCCTTCGGAGGTGATGCGGCTGGCGATATTGACGGTATCGCCCCACAGGTCATAGATGAACTTCTTTTTACCCAGCACGCCGGCTACGATGGGTCCCGTGCCGATGCCGATGCGAACTTCGAGGTGGGATGCGTTGATCGAGAAATCGCGCCGCAATAAATCGCGCATGGCGATTGCCATGTCGGCAACGGCGGCGGAGTAGTCGGAGAGGTCTTCGTTCAGGCCGCCGGCAACCATGTAGGCGTCGCCGATGGTCTTGATCTTTTCCAGGCCAAACTCTTCGGCCAGTTCGTCGAAGGCGGAAAAAATCCGGTTCAGCATCGCAAAGACCTGCGACGGCGACATGTTGGCCGCGACCTGTGTGAAATTGACGATGTCGGCAAACATCACTGTGACATCGGCAAACCCGTCGGCGATGGTCTTGTCCGAGCTGCGCAGCCGATCAGCGATCGGTTCCGGCAGGATGTTGAGGAGCAGCTTTTCCGAACGCTCCTGCTCGATCTTGATCTGCTGGTGGGCAACTTCGAGGCTCTTGTGCATCTTGCGGTTCATGCCGATGGAAAGCCGCAGTAGAAGGAAGATGATGACCGAGAAGGCGATGAAGTTAATGGCAAAAAAAACGATGGTGGTACGCGTCGGTACGATGGGCTTCGGCGTGAAGATCGGATCTGCCAGATACCAGTCGGCGAGGCCGGAGATCGCGGTGAGAACTACCCAGGCGGCAAACCAGCCAACGGACTGCCTTACCCCGATGCAAAGGATGGCCCCGATCGGGGCGAGCAATGCCCAGAGCAGGACTCCGCTGCTGGAAATGATGTCGCTGCTCCATTGGGCGACAAAGGGCAGGAAAAGGAACAGTCCGAGCTGGCTGACGCGGAAATAGTCGAAGTTTCGCGTGCGCAGGTAGATCAGCATGTTGCCGGCCAGCAAGAGCTGGAAGACCAGCGGCATGGTGGCGGAGAATACCGGGCCCAGTGTCCAATAAATTGCCACCCACAAAACAATGGCCACGCTGGCGAGGCCGGTCGCCAGCATCAGCAGCGACTTGTTGAGTTTGAGCTCCTCGCTGTCAGTTGCTTCGATGCCGGCATTGCGCAGCCGATCCATGAAGCTGTCGCCGGGGCTTGGGGATTCGAGCTTGCTCATCTGAAGATTCTGCGCCGGGACGTCGTTAGCCAATTGATTTGCATTGGCGAAGTGTCGCGGAATCGCCAGCAATGGTCAAGAATCATGGCATCGAAATCGGGGGGCGGGTCGCCGGCCAGGCGCTGCGGCGCCCGCCACGCTCGGGAATCCTGATCTGCCTTGCCCGCTCGGGAGAATTGGTGTTCAATGCGGCCCATATGGCCGAAGCGAAAAAATACGAAATCAAGGTGGATGTCACGACGCAGTATGTCGCGGAGCAATCCGATCCGGCGATCAACCGGCATGTGTTTTCCTACACCATTGAAATCCGGAATACCGGCAATGTCAGCGCTCAGCTGATTTCCCGGCATTGGATCATCACCGATACCGAAGGCCAGATACAGGAAGTGCGTGGTCTCGGCGTGGTCGGACATCAGCCCCTTTTGGCGCCGGGGCAGAGCTTCGAATACACCAGTGGTTGCCAGTTGGCCACGCCGGTCGGCACCATGAAGGGCAGCTACCAGATGACGGCGGAAGACGGCACGCAGTTCGAGGCCGCAATAGCCGAGTTCGTGTTGTCCATGCCGCGCATACTGCACTAGCAAGCCCAGTCAGCGCCGCGGGCAGCACGGGCAGTTGACCGATCTCGAAGGCTGCCGCTAGAATATCTCGACTTTTTTACTCAACTATTTTGGGTGATTCCATGGACGTCAAGCAAAAAATCCACGAAACAGTTACCGGCAATCCCGTGGTGTTGTACATGAAGGGCAACAAGCAGTTTCCGCAATGCGGCTTCTCGGCGCGTGCGGTGCAGATTCTTCAGGCCTGCGGCGTGAAGGATTTTCTCACCGTGGATGTGCTGGCTGACCCGGAGGTGCGTCAGGGGATCAAGGATTACGCGAACTGGCCGACGATTCCGCAGCTGTATGTAAACGGCGAATTCATCGGCGGCAGCGACATCATGACTGAGATGTACCAGGCGGGCGAACTCCAGAAGCAGCTCGAGTCGCTCAAGAACGGCTAACGGCGCAAATCTGCCAGCACACCCTCGATCATGCGTCCGGCCTGGCCGAGATAGGCAGCACCGAAAAGGTTGTAGTGATTGAGGACATGGTAGAGGTTGTATAGCGGTTTGCGGCGTTCATAGTCGCGGTCCAGAGCCCACTCACCGCGATAGGCGGCAAAAAAGCTGGTGGGGAAGCCGCCAAACAGTTCCGCCATGGCGATGTCGGCCTCCCGATCTCCCCAGTAGCACGCCGGGTCGAACACGACAGGTTCACCGTTTCCGAGTTGCCCGGCGTTGCCTGCCCACAAATCGCCATGCAAGAGGCTCGCCTGCGGCCGGTAGTCGAGGAACAATCCCCCCAGCCTGTCGACGATGCCTACGCCTTTTGCATGAAGTTCCCTGCCCAGACCGCGAGACAGGGCCAGGTCGAGCTGAGGGCGCAGGCGGTATTCGCCGAAAAAATGCGCCCAGTCGCGGTGTGGTGTGTTGATCTGCGGCGTCGTGCCGATGAAATTGTCCTCAGTCCAGCCCCAGGACTCGCCCAGGCATCGATGCAATTCTGCAAGCTTGCGGCCGAGGATCGATCCCCCAGCCTGGCTCAGGGGAAGCAGGTCGAGCCATTCCAGCAGAATAAAAGCGCAGTCGTTGGCCGCACCATGCCCGATCACGGCAGGCGTGCGGATGACACCTGCCGACGCGAGCGCGTCGAGACCGGCAGCCTCGCCGGCAAACATGGGCAACGCAGCGGCTCCACTGGTCTTGAGGAAATATCGACGCGGACCGTCCTCGATCCGCCATGCGGAGCGAATCGACCCTCCGTGAACCTGATTGATCCTTGCCTTGGAGATGTCCTTCCCGGTGGTCGCGCCGATCAGCTCGGCGACAAATGGCCATTCCGGTGTCACAGGGAAGCGATGCGCGCGTTGGCGTAGGCCAGACGGCCGGCGATGACAGCGAGGAAGCCCTGATAGAAATGCATGCGACAGGCATCCGACGCGTGTTGCAGTGCGCGCGCCGGGATGGTCACCACTCGCGCAGCCGTTCGCGCCACCACATCGGCGCCACGGCTGTGCTCGCCACGCCGGATGATGGCCATCTCGCCGAAACACTCTCCAGATGTGAGCAGTCCCAGCGGGTGGCTGTTTTTCGAAACCGTCAATTCACCGTCGAGCAGAAAGGCAAAAAAATCTCCCCGCTCGCCATCGCGCATGATCATGGTTCCAGCTGCAACTTCGTCCCAGCGCGAAAAGCGAACCACCTCCCAGAGATCGACATCCGAAAACTCGCCGAAAAAGGGCAGGGCGCGCAATGATTCGAACTTCTCGCTATCCGGGAATGCCTGCCGGTAGGACGAGAGCTGCTTGTTGCGGAATGATTGGGCGAGGTCGTGGGAGAACTCCTCCCAGGTCTGATAGCGCGCCTCCACTTCCTTCTGCATGGCGCGCGCGACCACCGCATCCAGGCTGGCGGGGAGGTCGCTGCGAAAGGTCGACGGCGGAGGCGGGTCGGTGTTGCAAATCTGGTACACCATGCCGTAATTGGAGGTCGACTGGAAAGGCAGCCGCCCACTGAGCAACTGGTACATCACCACGCCGAGGGAATAGATGTCGGTCTGGTGATCGAGCGGGTGATCGCGCACCTGCTGCGGCGACATGTAGGCTGGTGAGCCGACGCCGGACACTTGAGTACGCGTCTGGTCGGAGCCGGTCATCATCGCAGCGCCGAAATCCGAAATCTTGATGTCGCCGCCGACATGGTCGGGGCTGTCCGCCGGATTGGCCAGCAGAATGTTGGCCGGCTTGATGTCGCGGTGGGTGATCCCGGCGCGGAAGGCGTAATCCAGCGCACGCGTGCATTTGAATATCATCTCGACCAGGCGATCGACGGGGAGCAGCGTGCTGGGTGAGCAAAATGGCTCCAGGGTGCCGCCCTTGACGTATTCCATGACGATGTAACTCTGGTCCTCTCCGAGTACCGCATCAAATATCTGGACGATGTGGGGATGGACCAGCTTGCCGGCGAGCGAGGCCTCGGTCATCAGCAGGTTGCGATACAGCTTGCCCCGTTCCTTGTCGCGCAGAACTTCCGGAAAGATGGCCTTGACCGCTACCTCACGCTTGGCAAAGGGGTCGTAGCCGAGATAGACAATGGAGGTCGCCCCCTCACCGAGTTTGGACCGGATTTCGTACTTGCCAATGCGCTCCGGCGTAGCCATCTTTCAGAGTCGGTTCCTGGCCCGGGCGATAGCGGCGCGTACCTGGGCGGGCGCTGTACCGCCAACGTGGTTGCGTGCGCCAAGCGAGCCCGCGACGGTAAGTACGGAAAATACGTCGTCCTCGATCAGCGTTGAGAATTCCCGCAACTCCGCGAGGTCAAGATCGGGCAGGTCGCACGCTTTCGCCTCGCAGCGGCGCACGGCACGCGCTACTGCCTCGTGGGCATCGCGGAAGGGCAGGCCCTTCTTGACCAGATAGTCGGCCAGGTCGGTCGCAGTGGCGTAGCCCTGGCGCAAGGCAGATGCCATGGCGTCTGCCTTGACGCGGATTCCGGGCACCAGGTCGGCAAAGATGCGCAGAGTATCGACCAGCGTATCTGCGGTGTCGAACAGGGGTTCCTTGTCTTCCTGGTTGTCCTTGTTGTAGGCCAACGGCTGTCCCTTCATCAATGTCAGCAGTCCCATGAGATGGCCGAATACCCGCCCGGTTTTGCCGCGCGCAAGTTCGGGAACATCCGGGTTCTTTTTCTGCGGCATGATCGAGGAGCCGGTGCAGAAACGATCGGCCAGATCAATGAAGCCGACGCGGGGGCTCATCCAGAGAATCAGTTCTTCGGAAAAGCGTGACACATGCGTCATGACCAGCGAGGCGGCAGCACAGAATTCGATGGCGAAATCCCGGTCCGAAACGGCATCGAGGGAGTTTTCGCAAACACCATCGAATCCAAGCTCCTGCGCAACGAAGGCGCGGTCAATGGGAAAGGTGGTTCCCGCCAACGCGGCCGCGCCTAGGGGGAGTCGATTCGCCCGCCGTCGGCAATCGGCAAAGCGGCTGCGATCACGCTCCAGCATCTCGACATAGGCCAGCAGGTGGTGGCCGAAGGTGACAGGTTGTGCGACCTGCAAATGGGTGAAGCCCGGCATGGGTGTTTCCGCATGTGTCTCGGCGAGCCCCAGCAAGGCAGCCTGAAGCTGGCGCAACAACTGGTCGATGCCATCCATCGTATCGCGCAGCCAGAGCCGGATGTCAGTCGCCACCTGGTCGTTGCGCGAGCGACCGGTATGCAATCGTTTGCCCGGGTCGCCGACCAGCGCGGTAAGGCGCTTTTCAATGTTGAGATGCACGTCCTCGTCATCGAGGTTCCAGTTGAATTTGCCGGCTTCGATTTCCGCCACGATGGTGGCCATGCCCGTCTCGATCGCGGCCAGATCGGCACCGGAAATGATCTCCTGGCGGGCGAGCATGCGCGCATGGGCCAGCGACCCGCGTATGTCCTGGCGCCACATTCGCTGGTCGAAGAATACCGATGCGGTGTAGCGTTTGACGAGATCGGAAACCGGCTCGGAAAAGCGTCCGGACCAGGCAACGGAAGTCTCGTCTGTTTTGGTGGGGTGGTGAATGCTCATGGTAGTTCAGTCTGTGCCGCGAGCGCGGCGTGATTCGGTTCGTGACACGCGGGACAAGCAAAATCACTGGAAAATCAATGTGGATCAGCCTGTGGGTGAGGATGGCAGTATACGGGAAATCCGATTCAGGCCCGGCAACCGGGGGGCGCGGGCATGCCGCGCAGGAAGCCGGGCATCGGGGGATGCCGGAACAAAATCGATACCCGGTTTCATTGGTTGCGACGCGTTGACGACCTCCGGATCGCCGCCTAACATCGCTCCTTTCGCCCAGTGCCCCTTGATCCCGTGAATATCGCCAGCCTCTATGCCCCGATTGCCGCCGACATGAATGCCGTGGATGAAGTCGTCCGTGCCCGGCTGCATTCGGACGTGGTGCTGGTTCGACAAGTCGCGGAGTACATCATTTCCGCGGGTGGCAAACGAATGCGGCCTGCGCTGGTGCTCCTTTCGGCAGGCGCCTGCGGTTATTCCGGTGTCAAGCACCACGAGCTTGCCGCTGTGGTCGAGTTCATCCACACCGCGACCCTGTTACATGACGATGTTGTCGATGAATCATCCTTGCGCCGCGGGCGTGACACCGCGAATGCCGTGTTCGGCAATCCGGCGAGCGTGCTGGTTGGCGATTTCCTGTACTCACGCGCCTTCCAAATCATGGTCGGGGTGGGGAGCATGCGCGTGATGCAGGTGCTGGCCGATGCCACCAACATCATTGCCGAAGGCGAGGTCCTGCAGTTGATGAACTGCCGCAACGCGGACATCGAAGTCGATGCCTACCTGCGGGTGATTCGCTACAAGACGGCAAAGCTTTTCGAGGCCGCCGGTCGCCTCGGTGCGATCCTTGGCGGGGCGACGCCAGCAGTCGAAGAAGCCCTCGCGTCCTATGGCACTCACATTGGCACTGCATTTCAGTTGATCGACGATGTGCTCGACTATTCGGGCCAGGAAGCGGAAACCGGAAAGCATCTCGGCGACGATTTGGCCGAAGGGAAGCCGACGCTGCCCCTGATACATGTCATACAGAATGGCACGACAGAACAGGCAGGCTTAGTACGCGATGCGATCGAGCAAGCCAGCGGGGAACGCTTTGCCGATGTGCTCGAGGCGGTTCGATCCAGCGGTGCACTCGAGGCGGCAAGGCGCCACGGAGAGGCCGAGGCGGCAGTGGCCAAAGCTGCCTTGGCTGTGCTGCCGGATTCAAAGTTCCGTGAAACGCTGCTACAATTGGCAGACTTTGCCGTGCAACGGAGTTTTTGATTGCCGCAATGTTCGCAAGGATGACCCTCCGGGCCGGATGCAAGGGCCTGTTCCCGCAACGTCAATCCTTGTTACCAACCTGCCATCGGGGCGTAGCTCAGCCTGGTAGAGTACTGCGTTCGGGACGCAGGAGTCGGAGGTTCGAATCCTCTCGCCCCGACCATTCCACCCTTGTATTTTTGGGCGTTACACGCTAAGTAACGACTTACTTTTGCTCGTCTAAAGTAGTACAGTTATTGTGTACTACTTTTTCCTGAAAAGCGCCCCTTAACGCCGCCATTGTTCGCGTCAAATATGGCTGCGAGACTAGGAATCATGGGCGTTTCCACATATGTTGACGCGCACTGAAAAGTACCCGGAAATCGAGGTGGCTGCGCGCTGAAAAATACCCGGGGTGTTCAACTCGCCTGCTTTCAAACGAGCAGGGCGTAAGGGAGATGATCACCATGAA
>CAIVQO010000078.1 GCA_903908065.1 uncultured beta proteobacterium
CGCCGCCTACGGCCTGGCCTTCGGCCTCGGCGCGACGCTGACACCCATCCTGGTGCTGGTGCCGCTGGCCGGCCGCCTCGGCCGCGAGTTGCGTAGTGGCGGCCGCGTCTGGATCGGCCGCTGGCTGCTATGGGGCGCGGCTGCCGTGCTGATCGTGCTCGGCCTGCGGCGCATGCTGCTGGCCTACTGAAGCCTCCCGCCGGTTCAGTCGCCGCGCGCGATCTTTTCCAGCGCCGCGATGTCGGCGCGGAAATAGCGCTTGCCGGTTTCTCCCAGGCCCTTGCGCAGGATGCCGAGGCGGACGAATTCCGAGGTGACCCGGCTGATGGTTTCGAAGGTGATGCCGAGTATGGCGGCCATGTCGTCGCCGGTGAAGCGGATCACGCGGTCGCCCTGGCCGGTTTGCAGCTTCAGCAGCAGGCGCGCAAGGCGCACCCGCGCCGGGATGCCGCCGCCGACCATCTGCGCCAGCCAGTCCTGCGCCTCGGCCAAGGCCGCCTGCGAGCTGGCCATCAGGCGCTGTTGCAGCACCGGGCGGCTGCCGATGAACTCGCGGAAATACGTCATGGGGATGCGGCAGGCGCGCACCCGGTCGATCGCCACGGCCGAGTAGTCGTAGCGCTCGCGATACATCGACTCGAGCCCGGCGACGTCCCCCGGCATCAGCACGCGGACAATGCGCACCGCGCCGTTGTGCGCCAGGTGCACCATCTTCACCGCGCCGATGCGCAGGCAATACACGGCATCGGCCGGCGTGTCGATGGCGAACAGCTCGGAACCGGGCTCGAAGTCGAAATCTTCGACCTCGGCATGGAAGTCGATCAGGGCGTCGAGGGACACATCGCTGCAGACCATCTGGCGCCGCAGGGCGCAGGCGTTGCAATTGCTGCGCCCCTGGCAACGGACCTGCGGCAAAGACTTGGTCATGAGGGAGTTGCGGATGAAGCCTTGGCTAAGTCGCGGACGGGCCGATCAAAAGTCGGCGCTGGCGGAACGGCGTTCCACCGGGAGCCGCAATTTTAGCAGCCCGCCCGGGCCCGGGCGAGCGCGTCAGGCGATGCCGATTTCCTCGTCGCTCAGGTAGCAGCCGGGGTCTTCGGCCCAGGCGTCGCCCGTCAGCTGCTGGGCGCGCACCCGCGTATTGCCGCCGCAGATGGCGAAGTGGGCGCAAGCGCCGCAGCGCCCGCCGACCTTGCGCGGCCGCGCCTTCAGCCCCGCCATCAACGGGTCGGAGACATCGTTCCAGATCTCGCCGAAGGCCCGTTCGCGCACATTGCCCAGGCTGTGGTGCCACCACATGGTGTCGGGATGCACGTTGCCCAGGTTGTCGATGTTGGCCACGTTGATGCCGCTCGAATTGCCGCCCCATTGCATGAGCTTGCGGCGAATGTGTTCGAGCTTTTCGGGAAACCGGCGCTGCAGCCAGTACAGCAGGTAGACGCCGTCGGCATCGTTGTTGCCGGTGGTGAATTCCTTGTGCAGGCCACGTTGCTGATAGGTCCAGCAGGTATCGAACAGCAGGTCCATGGCCGCGCGCGTCATCTGGTGGCGCGCGTCGTCCTTGCGGTTCTTGTTGCCGCGCCCGGCGTAGTTGAGGTGCGAGAAGTAGAAGCGGTCGATGCCCTCGTCCTCCACCAGCTGCAGCAGGCCCGGCAGGTCCTGGTGGTTGTCCTGGGTCATGGTGTAGCGCACGCCGACCTTGAGTCCGGCGTCGCGGCAAAGGCGGATGCCCGCCAACGATTTGTCGAAGGCGCCCTGCATGCGGCGGAATTTGTCGTGGGTGGCGCCTAGGCCGTCGAGGCTGACGCCGACGTAGTCGTAGCCGATGGCCCGAATCTTCTCGCAGGTCTCGGCGTCGATCAGCGTGCCGTTGCTCGACAGCGCGGTGAAGAAGCCCATCGCCTTGGCGCGCGCCGAGATCTCGAAAATGTCAGGCCGCAGCAGCGGCTCGCCGCCGGAGAGGATCAGCGCCGGGACGCGGAAGGCCTTCAATTGATCCATCACGGCGAAGACCTCGGCCGTACTCAACTCGCCGGCGAAATCCTTGTCGGCGGAAATCGAATAGCAGTGCTTGCAGGTCAGGTTGCAACGGCGCACCAGGTTCCAGATCACCACCGGGCCGGGAGGCTTGCGCTCGGGCCCGACGGGCGTCGGCGCGGCGATTTCCTGCATGAATTGGGAGATGCGGAACATGGCCTTACTCTAGCCCGGCCGGCGCCGGCGTCGCCTTGACAGCTGTCAAGTGGCGGCCGGACCGGCGCAGCTCATTTCCGGGCGGATGCCGTTTCGCACGGCTGGCCGGGAGTTTCCAGGCTGGCCAGAAAGGCAGACAGGCTTTGCAGCTGGTCGTTCTTGTACTTGGCAATGGTCTTGACCATGTCCGGATCGCTGTTCTGCCGGAAGCCATCGCGGATGTCCTGCATCTGGCGCAACAGGTAACGGTAGTGCTGCCCGGCGAGAACGGGATAGTGCTTTTCCTTGTTGCCCTGTCCCGCCGCCTGGTGGCAATCGGCGCAATCGCGCGCGAACATCTGGCGCCCCCTGGCGATCTGCTCCTCCGCATCCGGCAGGGAATAGCGGCCGTTGCCGGGCACGATGCAGAGGCCTTCGACGTACGCGGCGACGTTGGCAATGTCGCTCGGATCGCGCAGTTCCATGACGAAGCCATGCATGCTGGGGTTGTCGCGGACCCGGGCGCGAATGTCGGCGATCTGCTTGATCAGCACCGTCGAATGCTGCCCGGCGAGCTTCGGGTAGCTGCCATCGCGACGGCCGAAGCCGGAGGGCTGGTGGCAGGCGCTGCACACTTCGTAGGCGAGCTTGCCGGCCGCCGCATCGCCTCCTGCGGCGAGCGCCAGCGCCCGCTCGGCCGCAGCCGCATTCTGGCCCGTGGCCTGCGCCGAGGTCTGCGAAGGATGCGGCACAAGGTCCGTTGCGCAGGCGCCCACGCCAAGCATCAGGGCCAGGATCAGCAGATTCTTGGACAAGGACATGTTTTCTCCGTGCGGGCGGTCTATCGGACGCGCAATGGTCGCATATTGGCGCCTGTTTTGGATCAAGGCCAAAATCAGGTCTGGCGTTAACATCCGCGCTTGCGGAAGGAGGACCCGACGTGAACATTTCCACCCGAATTGGCAGCCTGGCGCTGATGCTTTTTACCGGCCTGCTGGCGCCTGCCCTCGCCACCGAGGCAACGCTGGGCATGAACGAGCAACCGATCCACGATGCCGCGCGCATGGGCAAGCGGCAGGACGTGGAAGCCCTGCTCAAGGCCACGCCCAAGGCGCGCGACGCCCGCACGCCGCTCGGCATCACACCACTGCACTATGCCGCGATGAACGAGGACAGCGGCCCGCTCAAGGCCTTGCTCGCCGCCGGCGCCGCGGTCAATGCACGCGACAGCGAAGGCCGCACTCCGCTGCACATGGCGGCCTTTTCCACCCGCAGCGCCAACGCGAAACTGCTGCTCGAAGCCGGCGCCGACCCGGCGGCGAAGACCGACGCCGGCCGCGATGTCCTGAGCATGGCGCGCAAGGTACGCGCCGACGAAGTCGCCGGCATCGTCTCGCTCTGGCTGCTCAAGGGCTGCCAGGCCACCAAGCCATGCTGAGGGCGTTCCTCGCCCTGAGCGTCGTCCTCGCCAGCGGCATCGCCCCGGCCGCGGACGACGCACGGCCGGGCCTGCCGCCGATCACCGTCTACGCCCCCAGCCCCTGCCTGGCCTGCATCGACTGGGCCGACCACCTGCGCCAGGCGGGTTTCGAGGTCAGCATTGAGGAAAAGGAAGCCGCCACCATGCCGCGCCTGAAGCGCTGGCTGAACGTGCCCGCCGGGCTGGAGTCGGTGCATACGGCCAAGATCGGCAATTACTTCATCGAGGGTCATGTCCCGGCCGAGGACATCAAGCTGCTGCTGAAGGAAATGCCCAAGGCGCGCGGCCTCGCCGTGCCCGGCCTGCCGCGCGGCGCGCCGGGCCGCGAACAGTCCAACCCCTTCTGCGAAACCGCCTGCACCATCCTCGACAACGCCAGCAACGAACGCGAGGTCCGGCGCGAAGCCTTCAACACCCTGCTGGTCGGGCCGGACGGCAAGACTAGCGTGTTTGCGAGGCATTAGGCGCGAGCTGCGGGCTACAACCCGTCAGGCCAACCCGGCGGCAAGGTTGGTCGTCCCTGACCGAGGAAAGCAAACCAGCAACCCCGAAGCGACCATCTCCCGCCTGCTGTTTCGGCGGCAGGTTTCTGCAGGTCAGCCGCCTATCGGCTGGCTTGCATTTGCAACCACTTCAGCAATGTCTCGTAGAGCTTCTCTGGAACCACCGGCTTGCCGATGTGGTCATTCATGCCGGCAGCCAGACAGGTATCGCGATCCTCGTCAAAAGCGTTCGCTGTCATGGCGAGGATGGGCACATCGGCGTAGCCAGGAAGGGCGCGGATGGCTTGCGTGGCCTCGACGCCGTTCATCACCGGCATCTGCATGTCCATCAGGATCATGGCATAGCCGTTTTTACGCGCGAGTGTCACAGCTTGTTGGCCATCGTCGGCCAGGTCGACCACCAGACGGACATCCTCCAGCAGCCAGCGGGTAACCTCCTGGTTGATGGGTTCATCTTCCGCCAGCAGGATGCGCGTACCGGCGTGGTCGGCTTTGAGGCGTACTTCGGCACTTTCGCCGACAAAAGTCGGCGCTGGCGGGACGGCGGCCTGGTCCAGTTTCTTTAGCGGCACGACGAACCAGAACGTACTGCCTCTACCCGGCGTGCTCTCGACCCCGATCTCGCCCTCCATCATCCCGACCAGGCGTTTGCTGATCGTCAGGCCCAAGCCGGTGCCGCCGTACTTGCGGGTCATGCTGTTGTCAGCCTGCTCGAAGGAATGGAACAGACGCTTCTGCGTTTCGTCATCGATGCCGATGCCGGTATCGCGCACGGCAAAGCGCAGGCGCAGGGCGTCGCCCGTCTCGTCGAGCGCCTGCACGGTCAGGCTAACGCTGCCGGCGTCGGTAAATTTGATGGCGTTGCCGGCAAGGTTGATCAGGATCTGCCCGAGGCGCAGCGGATCGCCGCGCAAATGCCAACGTGCCAGGTCGGCCGGCAAGTCGATGGCAAGCGCCAGGCCTTTTTCGGCTGCCTTGGGGCCCAGCACCTGAGCCACATTGTCAAACGTGTCGCCCAGTTGCAGCGGGAGGTCTTCGAGCACCAGGCGCTCGGCTTCGATCTTGGACAGGTCGAGGATGTCGTTTAACACCCCAAGCAGGCGCTGGGCCGAGCCCTTGGCTTTGTCGAGTTTGTCGAGGCCGTCGGGATCGCTGATGCGCCGCCGGGCAAGTTCGATCATGCCCAGCACGCCGTCCATCGGCGTGCGCAGTTCGTGACTCATGTTGGCCAGGAATACGCTCTTTGCGTGGTTGGCGGCTTCGGCGGCCACCTTGGCTTCAACCAGATCGGCAGTGCGTTCCGCGACCTGGGACTCGAGATCGCGGCGGCGCTGCATCAATTCTTCCTGAATTGCACGACTTTCGGTGATGTCCGTGTGGGTACCACACATGCGCAAGGGCTTGCCGTCCTTGTCGCGATGCATAACCCCCGCCTGGTCCAGAATCCACCGGACGCTGCCATCCTTGTGCAGCATGCGGTATTCGAGGCGATGCTTGGCTGAGCCACCTTCAAGCACAGACTGGATCGACTCCCAGGCACGGCGGCGGTCGTCCGGATGGATGAAATCGGTCCATTGTTGGGTCGTTGTCCTGATTTCGTCATGGCTGTAACCAAGCATGGCGGCCCATCGCTCATTCCGGTCGACGGTTCCGGGCGCAATGTTCCAGTCCCAGAACCCAAGTTCCGAGCCCTCCAGCACGAAGCTCAGTTGCTTCTCGCGATTTTCAAGATCCCGTATTGCCGACTTGATCGTCGTGATGTCGTGTCCGATGCCAAGCACACCGATCAGCTTGCCCGAGTCATCATGCATGGGCACCTTGGTCGTTTGCAGAAATTCCTTGTGGCCATCGGAGGCGAATGTCACCTCCTCCTCATTCACCGACGGTCCATGCTTTTCCATGGCCGCACGGTCGTTGGCACGAAAGAAGTCGGCGAGTTCCTTGTCGACAAAGTCGTAGTCGGTCTTTCCGGCAATTTCCTGCTTGCCGGCGCCGAAGAATTCCTCGAATCGTTTATTGCAGGCCAGATAGACCCCGTTTGGGTCCTTCAGCCAGACCAGGTCGGGCAGCGAATTGATCAAGCTGCGCAGGAAACTGCGTTCCCGAAGTACCTCGGCCTGGGTGTCGATCAGTGCCTGCCGGTCGATCAATTGCTGCTCGAAACTGCGAAAGAGCAGGCACTGCAGCATGGTGGTCAGCGGGTAAAAGAGAAGCAGCACCCACCAGGTCTGCTCGATAAAGACGAAGCCCGCCCGATTGGGAAGTTGGGAAAACGCAGCAAATTGGGCGAGTTGCACCACCAAACCCAGCCCAACATAGTGTCCGGCATGCGGTTGGGTCGCCCGCCGCAGCCACCAGTGCCGCGCCAGAACGCCAAGCAAGGCGGATTGAATGACAACAACCACGCCGACGACTGCGCCACTGCCACCCAACTGATAGCGAAAGATGGCCGCGATGCCTGCTGCGACCGCCGCCGCTACCCCCCCGCCGACGACACCCACCACCGACAGAACAATCGACCGGCCATCGAAAATCACGCCAGGCGAGAAATTCACCGGATTGACCATCCCCAACACTGCAACTCCACCGAACAGCAAACCGAGCAGTAACTGGCGATTCAGCGCATTCCTCTGAAAACGCGAAATGACAATCTGACTTGCCGCGACCAGCGCAACAAGAAAGGCGATGTTGTTGATGAGATTAATCAGCATGACATAGGGCTACTTCGCCTCAGTCATTGAGTCCTTTTCCGTCGGCCACGCTCGCCAGGCTGGCGATCTCATCCACCGACAGGACCTTCTGGATGTCGAGGATGATCACGAACTTGCCGGCGATCTTGCCCATGCCGGCGATGAAGTCGGCGCGGATCTTGGCGCCGAAACTGGGCGCC
>CAIVQO010000079.1 GCA_903908065.1 uncultured beta proteobacterium
AATCGAACTGCCGACACACGGATTTTCAGATTTAAATCGGAACTTTAAGGCCTTCAAAAACAATGCCCTACAACGCTCGCCAGCGTAGCGCTTAGCCTCAAATAGCCTGAAAAGTGCAATATTCAATTCGGCGTAGCTACGTTCTAGCTACGTCTCAGTTCGACCCTGAGCTACCGGCCGCCCCTCGAAGTCGCATGCCCAAACTTGACCTTGAGTGCAGCGTGAGTGGCGACCTCAGCGATTTCTTGAGACTTGAAACGCTATTGGGTCCGCAGTCCATCTGTCAATATCCCACTCAAGTAAGTCTTCAACCTCGCCTCCGCTCGCGGAAGGGCCTCGCTCACTACGGTCAAGCTTGATCTTTGAAACTATCAAGAGGCCTGTGAGCCCTTTCTCATTGCGATGGAGATCAACCTCATTACGAGTCATCATGATGGAGTCGCAGATGTCGCTTGTGGTCCCTTTCACTTCGACCTTGATCGTCGCTCCCATCCTTGTTGCCAAG
This sequence comes from uncultured beta proteobacterium, assembly GCA_903908065.1. Taxonomy (GTDB): domain Bacteria; phylum Pseudomonadota; class Gammaproteobacteria; order Burkholderiales; family Rhodocyclaceae; genus Sulfuritalea. The sequence continues at coordinate 506 of CAIVQO010000079.1, forward strand.
ATATCAAACGACTCCGTCGCAGATGTGTCTTTGCAATCGTAACCATTTGCCTTTAAATGCTTGATGGCTAACGCCATCGCCTGTGTCTCGACGGCTTTTCGCTCAACTGCGTTTAGACCTTGTCCTTGCCTACGACTGCGCCTCAGTGGCTTTGCAATGGCAACGATCTGCTCATAATCTTGATCACCTTGAGAGACATCTCGCTGATCAATTTGCGCCAGATAGATTTCGCCAAGCCGTTGTGCGGCATCAAATAGAAGGCCGTCGATATCTGCAGCGGCTAGATCGCTTCTCTTGATTCGCTTGGCAAACGCTGTTGCTTTTTCAAATGTCTTTGGCAGTGGTGCCTTGGCACCTAAATCAATCTCGTCTGTAAATGGAGACAGCGACTTGAATCGCTGCGTTATGACTGCCTTCGCCCATGAGGTTCTAATCCTGAGTTCCTCGTCAGGGATTGCTCTCAGATCGCCACCGCTCCAAATCGTGCTTCCACACCCAACAGTAAAGAAGACGGAAGAACCATCAGCCGCGAAATGAATGACAAAGTAATACCCCTCTCTCGGGTTTGGCGACATTGCCTTGGAAAACAAGCGCACCCAAGGTGCCTCAGTCTTGCGCCCTATTCCGTCGGATGCCTCAACAGCAAGGTCATCGAAGATTGCATCGAACGCCCGTTGAAGGGTTGGAAGTCGATTTTTGAGTTGGTGTGCTAGATCGGATCGAACCAACCTTCCTCGTTCCTGCATCTCAGGCGTGTTCGAGGGCGAATACTTGGGCTGTAGGTCACAGATCTTCTCAAGCACATCTTTCACTTGTGTTACCTCCTACACAGTAAATCGCCGTCGAGATTCTATTGGAGCTTGTGCGCAACCTGATCGGCGTCCCGGAGGTTGCCGACTCACCCATAAGCGGACTTTGGCGAAAGTCTGGTCCTGGCCGGGTGCAGCCATAGCGTCTAGCAGGAGCTCTCACAGAGGCTCAAAAATTGCCCTTGGCACAGGCCGATACTAGGCACCTGCTGTATTTTGGGGTAGGCGGTAGCCCACCACCGACCACCCAGGGCAATAGGACCGGAGGTCCGGTTTTGAGGGCGGTGAGGCACCGTCGCGGGTAGGCGTGGCAGCGGTTCGCCTCGGCGGTATCGTTTCCTACCCTTCCCCTTCCTACAGACGGTTTTTAGGCGATTGATTGACTGAGGCCGAAGGGTGGGATTCGGCGGTTCGATCTCGATGGTTTGGCTTTTTTGCAACAATGGAGCGGGGAGTTTTGCTACGGAGTGCTTATGTTTGGCGGCTCATAAGGTACGATGCATTCGTCCTAGAGGCAGCCTAATGAGACATAGGGCCCGAACAGCGTTCCGTCATTGACGGCTTGGCGCGGCCAGGGGTGTAGGAAGACTGCCAGTCGGCGCATCAGGCGGCTGGAACGGCTTTCGACACAGGCAAAGATCGAGACACAGTGCTGATGCACTGTCTCAGGACTTCATCGATAACTTCGACTGGAGTCGCCATGTCTCAATCGCATAGGCCGCGTGGCCACAATTCTTGTTTTTCCGGTTCAACGTCGTTTGTCCCCAATATTGCGGGTGGTGCAAGCAAGCTTCCGGTTGCGTCAAAGGTGCAAGCCGCCAGGGCCGCCCTCAGCGCGCAGCGCGAGGACGGGGCTGGCGGTGTAGACGCCCCTAGACTTGAAAAGAGGACATATCTCAACCAACCCCATTACCGCATCAACCTCACGGACTACGGAAACGGACTGGCGGAAATTGGGTGGTCGTTTGTTCCCGTAATACGCCCGATGCCAGTAGGTAAGGGCAAATCTGACTTCAGAGAGCTAAACGAGCAACGGGCAGTACGTCGCGCCAGGTCTCGCCTGCGAAAGCTCTTGCTTGCAGCGAAGGCCGATCATCTGCTGACCCTGACCTACCGCATCAACCAGACCGACTTTGCACAGGCATCGGCAGATCTGACTCGGTTCATCCGTCTGGTGCGGGAGAAGCAGCAGACATTTGTATTTGTCGCCGTGGCAGAGCGACAAAAGCGCGGGGCGTGGCATTGGCATCTGGCCGTTCCTGGCAGGCAGGATGTCCAGCTTCTGCGTGCGTGTTGGCGGAAGGTGATCGGTGAAGGGAATATCGACGTATCCGCCCCAAGAGGCAATCCCATGCAACGGCAACTCAAGCTCGTTGCCTATCTGGGGAAATACCTGGCTAAGGGCTTCGATGACAAGGTCGACCGCCAGTTGAATGCGCGTCGTTTCCGCAGCTCGCTCGGAATTGAGGTTCCGTTCGAACACATTGAGCTGGCCGAGGAATACAAGACCGACGTTGTCCAGTTCATCTTCGGTTACTTGCAGCAGACGGCAGGGAATGTTGGCTTCGTCTGGCGAAGTAAAGACGACCGGGCTGGCTGGGCCTGTTCCTGGAACTAGCCATGGGAACCTTCACCCTGCAAGAAGCCGCCGCTTTCCTCAAGATTCATCCGGTGACCTTGCTGAACATGGCGAACGCCGGAACCGTACCGGGGGCCAAGATCGGCAAGCGCTGGGTCTTCGTGGAGATTGACCTGGTCGAGTACATCCGGTCACAATATCCACGGCGAGCGTTGCAGGGTGAACATGAAAGGAGCATCACATGTCACTCTTCAAACGCAAAGACTCCCCGTATTGGTGGGTCAAGCTCACGCCACGCAGCGGACCGCCTCTACAGCGAAGCGCTGGGACTACCGACAAAGTAGCCGCCCAGGAGTATCACGACAAGCTGAAGGCGGCCCTCTGGGATCAGGAGCGGCTCGGTCTCAAGCCGAAACGTTCCTGGCGTGAGGCGGTTGTTCGCTGGCTGGAAGAAACGTCCGAAAAGGCGACGCACAAGGAAGACAAGAAGAAGCTGATCTGGCTTCATCCCTTCCTCGGCGATTTGACGCTGGATGAAGTCACGCTCGACGTGATTGACCGGATCAAGTCGGCCCGCCTCAAGGAGGGATCGAAAGGCACGTGCAACCGTTACCTCGCACTGATTCGCGCCATTCTGATTCGGTCACGCGACGAATGGGAATGGATCGACAAGGTGCCCAAGGTACGGCTCTTTAAGGAAGGAACAAGCCGCGAACGGTCGCTCACGGTTGATCAGGCCACAAGCCTGATGGACCAGCTCAAGGAACATCAGCGCGAAATGGTGCTGTTCTCCTTGGCGACGGGACTTCGGCGCAGCAACGTCCTCCGGTTGGAGTGGGGGCAGGTGAATCTGGAACTGAAGCATGCCTGGGTCCGGGCTGCGTATTCCAAGAACCGCCGCCCGATCTCCGTACCGTTGAACGATGTGGCGCTGGAAGTGCTCAAGCGACAGGTGGGAAAGCATCCGGAACGGGTTTTTACGTACCGGGGCAAGCCGATCAACAGCACCGGCACGAAAGCCTGGTATGCAGCCCTTAAACGGGCTGGCATCGAGGATTTCCGCTGGCACGATCTTCGGCACACCTGGGCGACCTGGCAACGACAGGCTGGCACGCCCACCCATGAGCTGCAACGATTGGGCGGGTGGCGTACCGGAGCAATGGTGGAACGCTATGCCCACCTGGCGCCGGAGAGCTTGGCGGATGCGGCTTCCAGGTTGAACCCAGTACTTGCGGGCTACGTTCCAGCTACGCGAGGCCAGAATGAAAAACGGCCCCCATCGCTGGGAGCCGCTTAGATACTGGTGGCCAGGGGCAGAATCGAACTGCCGACACACGGATTTTCAGTCCGTTGCTCTACCAACTGAGCTACCTGGCCGGAAAGGACGGGGATTATAGGCGGTCGGCGCGACGGCGTCAAAGCGCTTGCAGGGCTCGGATTGCGATCGCCAGCCTGACGCCTTGCTTACACCCTGCGTAAGTCCTTTGTAAGAGCTTCTGCGTAGCATGTTGTGCTGCAGTACCACCAATTCCTATTTCAATAATCCCTCTCACCTCCGGAGGAAATCAATGAGTCAAGACGACATCGTCGCTCGGATTACCAAGAATCCGAAGTTCCAGCAGTTCGTCAGCACCCGGAACGTGTACTCGAACATCATGACCATGCTCATGATGATCGTGTATTTCGGCTACATCCTGCTGATCGCCTTCAACAAGCCATTCCTCGCCACCAAGATGTCGGCGGGCGGCACGATCTCCATCGGCATCCCGATGGGCATCGGCGTGCTGGTTTTCACCATCGTCATCACCTGGATCTACGTGCGCCGCGCCAACACCGAGTTCGACGCGACCAAGGACGAGATCGTCAAGGAGGCCTCCAAGTGAGCAAGCAACTCAAGCAAATCCTCGTCGCCGCCGGCATTCTCGCCGTGGCGGGCACGGCGCTCGCCGCCGGTGCCGACCTCGGCCAGGCGGCCAAGCAGCAGACCAACTGGACTGCCATCGTGATGTTCGGCATCTTCGTCGGCATCACCATGTGGATCACCAAGTGGGCCGCCGGCAAAACCAAGACCGCGGCTGACTTCTACACCGCGGGTGGCGGCATCACCGGTTTCCAGAACGGCCTGGCGATTGCCGGCGACTACATGTCGGCGGCTTCCTTCCTTGGTATTTCCGGCCTGGTGTTCGCCTCTGGCTTCGACGGCCTGATCTTCTCGATCGGCTGGCTGGTCGGCTGGCCGGTGATCACCTTCCTGATGGCCGAGCGCCTGCGCAACCTGGGCAAGTTCACCTTCGCCGACGTTGCCGGCTACCGCTTCGACGCCGGCCCGATCCGCACCTTCGCGGCGACCGGCTCGCTGGTCGTGGTGGCCTTCTACCTGATCGCCCAGATGGTGGGTGCCGGCCAGCTGATCAAGCTGCTGTTCGGCCTCGACTACATGGTCGCGGTGATCCTTGTTGGCGTCATCATGATGATGTACGTGCTGTTCGGCGGCATGACGGCCACCACCTGGGTGCAGATCATCAAGGCAGTGATGCTGCTGGTCGGTGCCAGCTTCATGGCGCTGATGGTGATGGTCCAGTTCGGCTTCAACTTCGAGTCCCTGGCTGCCCGCGCGGTGGAAGTGCATAGCAAGAAGGATGCGATCATGGGTCCGGGCGCGCTGATCAACGATCCGGTCTCGGCCGTGTCGGTCGGCATGGCGCTGATGTTCGGCACCGCCGGCCTGCCCCACATCCTGATGCGCTTCTTCACGGTGCCCAACGCCAAGGAAGCCCGCAAGTCGGTGGCCTGGGCCACGACCTGGATCGGCTACTTCTACATCCTGACCTTCATCATCGGCTTCGGCGCCATCACCAACCTGATCCCCAACCCGGCCGAGTACTACAACGGCGGCGAAATCGCCAAGGGCCTCAAGGGCGGCGGCAACATGCCGGCGGTGCACCTGGCCGGCGCGGTGGGCGGCGACATCTTCCTCGGCTTCATCTCCGCTGTGGCCTTCGCCACGATCCTGGCGGTGGTGGCCGGCCTGACGCTCTCCGGCGCGTCGGCGGTGTCGCACGACCTCTACGCCTCGGTGTGGCGTCATGGCAATGTCGATCAGGCCACCGAACTGCGCGTGTCCAAGATCACCACCGTCTTCCTCGGCATCTTCGCCGTGGTACTGGGTGTGGTGTTCGAGAAGCAGAACGTCGCGTTCATGGTGATGCTGGCCTTCGCCGTGGCCTGCTCGGCCAACTTCCCGGTGCTGTTCATGTCCGTGCTGTGGAAGGATTGCACCACCAAGGGTGCGGTTGCCGGCGGCTTCATCGGCCTGATCCTCTCCGTGTCGCTGACCATCATGTCGCCCGCGGTGTGGGAAGCCTCCCTCGGCAACCCGAAGGGCTCGGCGATGTTCCCCTACGCTTCGCCGGCGATCTTCTCGATGACCGCGGCTTTCGTGGTGATCTGGCTGGTTTCGCTGATGGACAAGAGCGCGCAAGCCGCCAAGGAGCGCGCCGCTTACCCGGCCCAGCTGATCCGCTCGGAAACTGGTGTCGGTGCCTCGACCGGCGGCGGCCACTAAGCAAGACAGCAGTAGCTGCAAACCAAACGGCCCCCGGAAACGGGGGCCGTTTTTATTTGGTGTCGGCGGTAAAGCGGCGTCCCGGATCGGTTTCCGCCACCCAGTTCTGCTGCCACCAGGCCTCGATCTGGTCGCGCCGCCAGGGCTGGTGCACCAGCACGCCGTCGAGCGCACTGGCCATTTCGGCGATGGTCTGCGGGCGTTTGGCGGCGTCCTTTTCCAGGCAGCGGCCGATCAGCGCGTCGAGTTCGACCGGCACCGCGAAGGGCGAGCATTCCGAGGCCAGGCGCGGCACTTCGTGCAGTACGTGGTAGGTCAGGTCGTGTTCGGTTTCAGTTTCGAACAGGCGCTTGCCGGTAAGCAGGAAAAAGCCGACCGCGCCCAGGGCGTAGATGTCGGCGCGGCCATCGGCGTCGGCTGGGTTGCGGATGCGCTCCGGCGACATGTAAAGCGGTGTGCCGAGGATGCGCATGTGCGCCGTCAGGTCGCGGGTATCTTCGCCGCCGATCTGCTTGACCAGGCCGAAGTCGAGCACCTTGACGACATCGCGCTCGCCGCGGATCTCGCAGAGCATGAGATTCTGTGGCTTGATGTCGCGATGCACCAGGCCGCAGGAGTGCGCCTCCCACAGCGATGCGCAGGCCTGGCGCAGGATGTGGGCGGTGCGCGGCGGCGGCACCGGGCCGTAGCGTTCCACCAGGTCGGCCAGCGAGAGGCCCTCGAGGTATTCCATCGCGTACCAGAATTCGCCCTGCGGGCCGGTGCCGTAGTCGTAGATGGCGATGGTGTTGGGGTGGTGCAGGCTGCTGGAAAGCTGCACCTCGCGCTGGAAGCGTGCGGTCCATTCCTCGGTGGTGGCCTGCTGCTTGAGCACCTTCACCGCCGCCGGGCGTTTGAGCATGCGGTGCTGGGCCAGGTAAACATTGCTGATCGCGCCTTCGCCGATCTGCCGCAGCAGCTTGTAGGGACCCAACTGCTTCTGGCCCTCGCGGCGCAACATCGTGGCGAGCGTGCCCGGAGCCAGGAAGCCGGTCAGCCAGACGGCGAACAGCAATAGCAGCACGACGGCGAAACCCACCTGCAGGTAGACCAGGGGGGCGTAGGCTTCTCCTGCTTCGATCTCGATCGCGACGCCGATGTCGAGCTCGGGCAGCCAGCGCCAGGCGCCGATCACATCGCGCCCAAGATAGCTTTCATAGGGGTCCAGCAATAGGCCGTCGCCGCCCTTCGTTGCGACAGCAATCGCCTGCCGCGCAAGCAGGGTGGCCTGTTCGCCGGCCGGCAGCTGCAGGCGCGGCGAGAGGCCACGTTGCTCAAGCTCGATCGCCTGGCGGCTGGGCGAGAGCAGCCAGCCCTCGGCATCGAAGGCCAGTGCTTCGCCGCTCTGCCCCAGCCGGGCGGCGGAGAACAGGTCGCCGAAGCCCTTGTCCACCGGCGAACCCAGGGCCAGCACGGCGACCACCTTGCCCCCGGCGACCCGGACAGGCGTTGCCATCCAGGCGCGACCAAGGGTTCGACCCGCTTCCACGCGCGGCCGGACGAAGACCGATTTGCCGCGCAGCGCGGTGGGCATGTGTGCCAGGAAATCGGCGCTGACGCGGCTGCCGATGCGCTCCGCTTCGCTGGCCGCCAGGATGCGGCCATCCGGCGCGATCAATAGCGCGGCCGTGATGCCGATCGACGCCGCCTGATCGAGGACGGCGCGGGCAAGCTGAGCGGGGTCGCCACCTCGACCCAGCGCCAGATGCTGCAGGCGGAGGCCAAAATCCGCGTCGGCGGCCAGTTGCTCCGCCTCGTGGCGGCGCTCGGCCACCCATTGCTGCAGGGTGCCGACCTGGGTGTTGAGCAGGGTGCGCAGGCCGGTGGCGCGGATCTCGCGCAGCGAACTGCCGACCCCGTGGTAGGCCCACAGTCCTACCGCGAGCAGGGCCAGCAAAAGGCCCAGCATGACCAGGCGGGCGCGGTCGAAGGATGTCTTCACGGCGCCCGGTTCAGCTCAGCGGCAGTCCGGCAGGCTCAGAAGCATTGCAGCATATTGGCTTCGCAGTAGGTGCGCTTGAGCCAGGCGAGGCCGATCCAGCACCAGAAGAGGACGAAGAAGGCGACGAAGGGCAGGTGCTTGTCGATGATCTGTGGCGGCGAGATCTTGCGCACGATCTTGATCACCGGCGAGGTGACCAGCACGAACAGCTTGTAGATTGTATTGGTATGCCGGCGGCCGCCGGCCAGCACCGCCAGCAGGCCTTGACCGATCAGGAACAGCAGTGCGACTTCCACCAGCGCGCGCAGCACGCCGAGGATCAACAGTTCGGGATGGCTCATGGTATGTTTCGTCCTCCAAATTCAGCCTGGTTATTGTTATGAATTACGAGCATTGGCGGCATTATGCCCGCGGCTGGCTGTTTCATTTCTTCGACCGCGAGGATAGTGCTTTCGAGGCCTTCAGCCGGGCTTTCCACGTCGATCCGAAGGACGTGAAATCGGCGCGCCATCTGGCCGCGATCGCGGCCAACAAGCAGCGCTTCGACGTGGCCGACAAGTGGTTCGTGGTGGCGCTGGAACTGACCCCTGACGACGCGCCAAACTGGTTCAATCTTGGCTTCGTGCGGGAACGCGCAGGCCGTTCGCGTGAAGCAATTGCCGCGTTTGCCGAGGCGGTGCGCCTGCAGCCAACCCTGGATCGCGCATGGTATGGCATGGGCTTGGCCCATGCGCGGCTGGGCGAGCATGCCGAGGCAGCGGCAGCCATAGCGAAATCGGTCGAGTTGCAGCCGATGAACGGCGAGGGCTGGTACCAGCTGGGCATGGCCTACCACCATGCCAACCAGCCGGACGAAGTCAAACGCGTGGTCAAGCGCCTGGTCGATTTTGAACCGAAGCGGGCGAAGAAGCTCGTGCAGGACACTGCCCGCGCCGATCTGATGAAATACATCCCCGACCTGCCCTTCTGACGCCTGGGCCGATGCGCCGAAAGTCGGCGACGGCGATACGGCGAATTGTGGAAAAAAACGGCCCCGGATTACCGGGGCCGTGAAATGAGGGCTGGGGTGCGACCCCTTTTATCCCTCCTCCTCCTCCTGCAAACTTGTATCAGGCACCCTTGGTGTCGATGTCGCCTTCCAGGCTCGGATAGCGCACATGGTCGACCAGTTCCTGGATCTCCTTGCTCGGCGCCGGGGAAATCAGGCTGCCGATGATCACGCCGAGGAAGCCGGCGGGAATGCCGAAGGTACCTGCGGAGATCGGGTTGATGTCCCACCACTTGGGCGCATTGACGCCGAAGAACGGATAGGTCATGTACATGTAGTAGGCACAGACACCCAAGCCGAGGGACATACCCAACACCGCACCGAGGTAGTTGGCACGCTTCCAGAACACGCCGCAGACCAGAGCCGGGAAGAAGCCCGAGGCCGCCAGCGAGAAGGCCGCGCCAACCAGGAACAGGATGTCGCCCGGCTTCAGGCTGGTGACGTAGGCCGCGGCAAGCGCGACCACGAGCAACAGGCCCTTGGATACCGCCAGACGGCGCACCGTCGAGGCGTTCGGGTCAATCATCTTGTAGTACAGGTCGTGCGACATCGCGTTGGCGATGGTCAGCAGCAGGCCGTCGGCAGTAGACAGCGCGGCGGCCAGGCCGCCGGCCGCCACGAGGCCCGAGATCACGTAGGGCAGGCCAGCGATTTCCGGCGTGGCCAGCACGATCAGGTCGCCACCGATGACGATCTCGGCAAGCTGCACGATGCCATCCTTGTTGATGTCGGCGATGTTCATCAGCGTCTTGTCCACCGCGGCCCAATTGCTGACCCAGGCCGGCAGTGAAGCGAAGCTGGAACCGACGAGGTTGCTATACACCTCGTACTTGGCCAGGATCGCCAGCGCCGGAGCGGTGAAGTAGAGCAGGAAGATGAAGAACAGCGACCAGAACACCGAGACGCGCGCCTCATGCACCGAAGGTGTGGTGTAGTAGCGCATCAGGATGTGCGGCAGGGCGGCGGTACCGATCATCAGACACGCAATCAGCGCAAGGAAGTTCTTCTTCGCGATGCTGCGGTTCTTCTCGACCTCCTCCGGCGTCTTGCCGCCAGCGGCAAACGCTTCGGCGTGGGCCTTGACCGGCGCGGCGCGGGCAGCGACGCCCTTCTCGGCAGTCCAGGCCTTCTTCGCCGCGGCGGCGTCCGCCGGGAAGTCCTTGATGGCCTTCTCGGTGGCTTCGATCGCCTTGGCATCCGGTGCGGCTTCCGCCTTCAACGCGGCCAGCTTGTCCGTCAGCTTCTGCTTCTCGGCGGTCAGGAAGGCAGCGCCATCCTTTTCCAGACCCTTCAGCTTGGCATCGGCGGCGGCGGCACGCTCGCGAAAGATCGCGCGTACGGATTCCTCCTTGGCGCCCTTCGGATCGGCCTTGTCGTTGAACTGCTTCTCCAGCGCGGTCACGGCCGGCAGCGCGCTGCTGTAGGCGGCGATCTGCGGGATCGGGTTGCCGGTGTTCTTCACCGATAGCCACACCACCGGGATCATGTAGGCCACGATCAGGATGATGTACTGGGCAACCTGCGTCCAGGTAACGGCCTTCATGCCGCCGAGGAAGGAGCACACCAGGATACCGGCCAAGCCCACGAAGACGCCGACCTGGAACTCGAGGCCGGTGAAGCGCGAGGTGATCAGGCCGACGCCGTAGATTTGCGCAATCACGTAGGTGAAGGAGCAGACGATGGCTGCTACCACACCGATGAAGCGCGGCAGGTGGCCACCGAAGCGGGCGCCGAGGAAGTCCGGAATAGTGAACTGGCCGAACTTGCGCAGGTAGGGCGCCAGCAGCAGGGCCACCAGGCAGTAGCCGCCGGTCCAGCCCAGCACGAAGGCGAGGCCGTCATAGCCCGACAGGTACAGGGTACCGGCCATGCCGATGAAGCTGGCGGCCGACATCCAGTCCGCGCCCGTCGCCATGCCGTTGAACAGCGCAGGTACGCGCCGGCCGGCGACGTAATACTCGCCGACGTCCGCCGTCTTCGACATGAAGCCGATGCCGGCATACAGCATGATGGTGGCAAACAGGAACAGGTAGCCGAGGATCTTGTTCGGCACGCCGAGCATCTCGAGGATGCCGACCATGATCACGAAGGCGATGAAACCGCCGGTGTAGAAGCTGTAGTAACGCTTCAGGCTGGCGGCGAATTGCGATTGGGTTTGGGCAGACATTAGTCGAGCTCCCCTTCATGGACACCGTATTGCTTGTCCAGGTTGTTCATGTAGCGGGCGTAGAACCAGATGATCACCACGTAGATGATCAGCGATCCCTGGGCCGACATGTAGAAACCGAGCGGGCCGAGAATGACGATCTCGTTGAGCTCGCGCGCGTACCATCCCATGACAAAGGTGGCGACGAACCATATTGCAAGCAATATGGACGTCATGCGCAGGTTGACGCTCCAATACTCCTTGTGCTTCTCCGTAAGCTGCATTTAGCACTCCTCCTGTTTTGGCCTTGCGGCGGAAGCGGACATCCACCGCATCCGGAATGCGCCCCGGGATTCCCCTGTGTAGCGCACCCTCCTTTACTCCCGGGATAGGCCGAAGGTGATAAACCACCAAGGCCAATTGCCCCAAGATGCCGGCATTGTGGGCGAAACTTCCTGACGGGAAGCTTACAAAACCTTACGACTCCAACGTCATGCCAAGGGGAAATTTCCGGCGCTGGGACGGTGCGGATCCTCAGCAGGGCGGCCGTCGTTGCGCCGCAAAAAAGTGACTCGAAATAGGCTGCCACGGCCTTCCGGCCCGTCGGTCAGCTCGATTTTTGCGCGGTGCAACTCTGCAATTTCGGCGGCGATCGGCAGCCCCAGGCCGCTGCCCTCGGCATCGGTGCCGAGAACCCGGTAAAAGCGTTCGAAGACGCTTTCGCGCTCCTCGGGGGCGATGCCGATCCCGTCGTCCTCGACCTCGAGGATGGCCGCTGTGGTGGCGCGAAGGCGCACCGTGACGTGGCCGCCGCGCGGGGTGTACTTGATCGCGTTGTCCACCAGGTTGGTCAGCAGTTCGCGCAACAGCAGCGGCACGCCGTCGATGGACAATTCGCCGCCGCAGGTTTCGAAGCCGAGGTCGATGTCCTTGGCCAATGCGCGCATCACCCATTCCGAGCTGACCTCGCGCGCCAGGGCGTCGAGGTCGACCGGCACCACCTGGTGCAGCTTCTCGTGGCTGGATTCGGCGCGCGCCAGGATCAGCAACTGGTTGATCATGTGCGCGGCGCGATCGGTGCTTTCGGCGATCAGCCTGAGTGCGTGGCGCATCTGTGCCGGATCGGTTTCCGAGAGTGCGATTTCGGTCTGGGTCTTGAGCCCGGTCAGCGGCGTGCGCATCTGGTGCGCGGCCTGGGCGATGAAGCGTTGCTGGGCCTGGAGGTTTTCTTCCAGCCGTTCCATCATCTGGTTGAAGGCCACCACCAGCGGACGAACCTCGTCGGGTACCCGGGTCACCGGAATCGGCGACAGGTCGGTCGGCCGGCGGCGGTGAATGCGCTGCTGCAGGAAGCGCAGCGGGGCGATGCCGCGACTGAGGCCCATGTAAACCAGGATTACCGCCAGCGGAATGACGGCGAACTGGGGCAGCAGGACCCCGGAAATGATGCTGCTGGCGAGGGCTTCGCGCTTTTTCAGGGTTTCCGCCACCTGCACCACGGCGGGGGGCTGGTTCTCGCGCACGGGAATGAAGGCATAGGCGATGCGGACGTTCTCGCCTTCGATACGGTCGTCGCGGAACATGACCTTGCCGGCTTCGAGCTTCTTCGGCAGCGGCGGCCAAGGGATGTCGCGGTCGCCCTGGACCACCCGGGTGTTCGGCGCCACCACCTGGTAGAGCAACAGGTCGGTCTCGTCAGTGCGCAGCACGGTGCGGGCCGAGGCCGGCAGATTCACCGTGACGCGCTCGCCATCCACCTTGACCAGGCGCACGATGGCGGTGACGTTGTCGGCCAGGTGCTGGTCGTAAGGCTGGTTGGCGAGGTAGCTGGCGACGTGGTTGGTGGCGGCGATCGAAATCGGCCACAGAAGCAGCAGCGGGGCCAGCATCCAGTCGAGGATTTCCCCGAACAGGGAGTTCGGGTATTCGAAGCTGACGAAGGGGTTGCCGGCGGGTTTGGCTTTGCCGAACTTCTTACGCAGCGCCATCGGCCGCTTCCGCCGGCTTTTCCAGGCAATAGCCGAGGCCGCGTACCGTGGTGATGCGGGGGCCGCCCGATTCGAGCTTCTTACGCAGGCGGTGGATATAGACTTCGATGGCGTTGTTGCTGACTTCCTCGCCCCAGCTGCAAAGCTGGTCAACCAATTGGTCTTTGCCCACCAGGCGTCCGGCGCGCAGCAGCAGGATTTCGAGCAGCGCCAGCTCGCGCGCCGAGAGTTCGACGATCTCGCCGTTCAGGCGGGCTATGCGCTCGGATTGGTCGTAGGAGAGGCCACCGACCTCGATCCGGGTCGGGTTGCCGGTGCCGCGCCGGGTCAGCGCCCGTACCCGGGCGAAGAGTTCGGGCAAGGCAAAGGGCTTGGTCAGGTAGTCGTCAGCGCCGGCATCGAGGCCTCGTACCCGGTCATCGACGCCGTCCTGGGCGGTAAGGATCAGTACCGGTGTCGCTACCTTGCGCGCGCGCAGGCGCTTCAGCACCTCGATGCCCGGCAGCTTGGGCAAGCCAAGGTCGAGCAGCAGCAGGTCGTAGGGTTGGGAAAGCAGGGCTGTGTCGGCATCGGCCCCGTTATTGACATGATCGACGGCGTAGCCGGATTTGCGCAGGGCGGCAACCAGGCCCTGGGAAATGATGCGATCATCTTCCGCGAGCAGTATTCTCATGGTCCGGATGCTACTCCAAGGTGCTGGCGGCCGCCACCCGGGCGGGCCAAAGGCGCGCGATTCAGCCCGGCGGCAGGCGCGCCATGGCGCCGGTCCAGAACTCCTCGGATTTCTTGCGCCCGGCCATGGCCTGGATCACGTCCCGGCATTTTTCGAGCGTGCCGCGCAGTTCGCCCGGCGACTTGGCTTTCTCCACCAGCGCCGCCAGGTCGTCGGCCGAGGGCCCCAGGTAGGTCACCAGGGCGCGGCAGGCAAAGCGGGTCGCCGACGCCATGGACACCTCGACCGGCGGTGCTGCGGGTGCGGCCGGCGGTGCGGCTTCCGTCGCCGTTGCCTGGGCGCCGACTTCTGCCGCGGCCGCCGGCGCGCCGCCGCCGACGATCTCGATGTAGCCATCCGCCAGCAGGGAATTGAGTATGCCTTCGCTGGTCGGGTGCGAGTTCTTCGTGAGCAGCTCGCGTCGCGTGCTCTTGTCATCCACCATGATCAGCATGGTGCGTTCGCGCATGCCCAGCTTGTTAGCGCGCGTAGCGATCTCCGTCTTGCCCTTCTCGGTCTTGCGGTAAATATGCTCGCCGGACATGGCTCCCTCCATTTCTCCGTCGCGTCAGCGCATCATAATCCACGGCTGATAAGTGGATATCAAATACTTATACGAAAGTACGAAAAAAAGCCCGGCGCGAACGCCGGGCTTTTTTTGTGCGCCCAGCATGGGCGCACTCTTGCGGGTGGAAGTCCTGCTGCAAGCTGGCCACAGCGAGCGAAGCGAAGCGCAACTGCGGAAGGGTGACCGGCCGTGGGGAGGAAGCGTGGAGCGAAATTGCGAGC
>CAIVQO010000080.1 GCA_903908065.1 uncultured beta proteobacterium
CTGCGGCGCCTGCTCGACTATATCAGCTTCGATCCGGCGGCCGACCGCCTTTGGTTCGTCGGCGATCTCGTGAATCGGGGGCCGGCGTCGCTGGAAGTGCTGCGCTTCGTCAAAGCCCTTGGCCCGACGGCCAGTGTGGTACTCGGGAATCACGACCTGCACCTGGTGATGCAGTCCGAGGGGTACGGCAAGGCCAACAAGGAAGACACGTTGGCGCCGATACTCGCCGCGCCGGACCGCGACGAACTGCTTTCCTGGCTGCGCGCGCAACCGTTGTTCCATGTCGAGGGTGACTGGGCCATGGTGCATGCCGGGTTGCTGCCGGAATGGACGGTGGCACAGGCGCAGGCCTTGTCGGGCGAGGTGTCGACGGCCCTGCAGGCACCGAACCACAAGGAGTTTTTGGCCAACATGTGGGGCTCGGAACCGGCTGCCTGGCGCGACGATCTTGCGGGCTGGGACAGGCTGCGGGTGGTGATCAATGCCATGACCCGCATGCGCTACCTGACCGCCTCCGGCGCGATGGAGTTCCGCGCCGAGGGTTCGAAGGGGCCGCCCGAAAGAGGTCCAGCCGGATGCCTGCCCTGGTTCGATGTCCCCGGGCGCGCCAGCGCCGATCACGCCATCGTTTGCGGCCACTGGTCGGCGTTGGGGTTTCGCGACGAGCCCCGCCTGCTCGCGCTCGATACCGGTTGCCTGTGGGGCGGTTGCCTGACAGCCGTTCGGCTGGATGACCGGCGCGTATTCCGCCAGCCCTGCCCGCAACAGGCCAGCCCCACCGGCTGGGACTAAGCGGCCGCGCCGCCCTCAGTGCGATACACGGGTGGCGCCGCTGCCCGAGAGAACGCGCACGCGGTCGCCGGCGCGGAAGGCTTCATCCGCTTCCTGCGTGACCGCGATGATCTGGCCACTGTCGAGCTTGATCGTGATTTCCAGTCCATCCTTTTTCGAGGTGCGCTCCTCGATCGCCTGCCCGGCCAGGCCGCCGGCCACCGCGCCCAGGATGGAGCCCACCGTCGAGCCACGGCCCTGGCCGATATTGCTGCCGGCAATGCCGCCGATCGCACCGCCGGCGACGGCACCGACGCCCGAATGGCTGCCTTCGATGGTCACGCTGCGTACCGATTCGACGACCCCCATGCGCACCGTCATTTCGCCTCGGGTCTGGCTGCGCGAATACGCCGAACCCGACTGACTGCCGGCGCAGCCGGCCAATACCAGCGCAGCGATTGTGGCGGCGGCCATGCGTAGCAAATGCCTTGTCATATCTCCCTCCGTGTCACGGGGCCTCGCCAAAGGCCGCTTGATAGCGAGCGGTGATCTCATCCCGTGTCAGCTTGTGGTTCTGCCCGCCGCGATGGGCGATTTTCAGCGACCCCATCAACGACGCCAGCCGGCCCGTCTTCTCCCACTCCCAGCCCTGCCCGATGCCGTAGAGCAATCCGGCGCGGTAGGCGTCGCCACAACCCGTTGGATCGATGACCGCCTCCGGCGGCGCCACCGGAATGTCGAGACGCTTTCCGGCAGTGTAGATCTGCGAGCCGTTGCCACCCAGCGTTACCACCAGGGCCTTCACTTCTTCGGCCAATCGCTCCAGCGGCAGGCCGGTGCGTTCGGTCAGCAGCTTGGCTTCGTAGTCATTGACCGTGCAGTAGTCGGCAAGTTTCAGAAAGTCCATCAACTCGGTACCGTCGAACATCGGCAGGCCCTGGCCGGGGTCGAAGACGAAGGGAATGCCCGCTGCACGGAATTCCTTCGCGTGTCGCAGCATGCCGTCGCGACCATCCGGCGAAACGATGCCGAGGCCGACGCCGCGGGCATCGTCGATCTTGTTGAGGTGCGAATGGGTCATCGCGCCGGGGTGGAAGGCCGTGATCTGGTTGTCGTCGAGGTCGGTGGTGATGAAGGCCTGGGCGGTAAAGCTGCCGGGTACCTCGCGCACATGCGTGGCATCCAGCCCGAGATGCTTAAGGCGGTGCATGTAGGGCGCGCTGTCGTCGCCCACGGTGGCCATGATCAAGGGCTCGCCGCCCAGCAGCTTGAGGTTGTAGGCAATGTTGCCGGCGCAGCCACCGAATTCGCGGCGCATGTCCGGCACCAGGAAGGCGACATTGAGGATGTGGATCTGCTCGGGCAGGATGTGGTTCTTGAACCGGTCGCCGAACACCATGATGGTGTCGTAGGCCATGGAGCCGCAGATAAGTGTCTTCATGCTGTTTTCCGCAAGGGTCAGGGATAAAAAATATAGAGGCGATAGCCGCTGGCCGGCAGCTCGCCGGCATCGAGGCCGATGCTGACGGCAATATCGACGTTTGGCGCCATACCGCCGGCGGTCGGCGTGTTGCGCGGCAGGTAGTCGGCCGGGGCGAGAACCTTGCGCACGATGGCTTTGTCCGCCGTGTCGGTCAGCGTGAGTTCGAGGTAGGGGAACTGTTGGGCAAAGGGTGCCCGGTTCTTCAGTGTGGCGGTCAGTGCCAGACGGCCTTTTTGCGTGGTATCGGGGTGCAGGTCGGAGGCTTCGATGCCGACCAGGGCGACCTTGGCCGGCAAGCCGACTTCGCAACCGAGCGCCTGGCAGGCGGTGAGCAGGGCGGGTCTGATTTCCGGCCACAGCACGGCCAGTTCGACTCGATACACGATCGCCGCCTGCAAGCCCAGCACAATCAATGCGCTCAGGCTGCCGAGCACCCAGGGCCAACGGCGCGGCGCCGGCGGTTCGTCGAGTACTTCGTCCCAGGTTTCGATCTGTCCCTGGCCGGAAGGCGGCGTAACGTCGGCTGGCGGGATATCTGCTCCAGAAGGCTCATCCACATCGACAGGTGCCAACCCCGGACTTTCCCCGCCATCCGTCGGTGGCATTTCGGTTGCCGGCTCGTCGGCCGCACGTGCGGCTGCGTCGGCTGCGGTCTGTTCAACCGGCTCGGGTGGCGCAATGGCGGATGCTTCCTCCTCCGGTAACTGGGTAGGCTCAAAAGTCGGCGCGGGTACTACGGTGATCTCCGCCGCATGGTCAGCTGCAGTTGTCGCAGGCGGGGCCGAGGTTTGGAGCGAGGCCTCGACCGCCGCCGACGGTGCCGGGGCAATCACGACAGCGGGCTCCTCGATCAGGGTATCGAGGGCATTGAAGACGTGCTGGCATTCGCCGCAGCGCACGCGGCCGCCGCGCAACTTGAGCTGATCCGGAGTGACGCGGAACTGCGTGGCGCAGGCCGGGCAACGGGTCAACATCGTTGGCCTTCCAGGCGTACCCAGCCGTCGCGCTCGGCACCGGCGTGCAGAGGCAGGTGGGGGGCGTAGGCGGCGATGACCTGATCCGCCTGTGAGGCCAGAACGCCGGCCAGCACGATGCGCCCGCCCGGCGCGACGCGCCCGGCCAGCAGCGGCGCCAGCACGCAGAGCGGATTGGTCAGAATGTTGGCCACCACGATGTCGAAGCTTTCCTCCAGCGTCTGTTTCGAGTGCCGCAACTCCAGCGCCACCTTGTTGCTGGCGGCATTGTCGCGCGCGGCGACCAAAGCGTTGTCGTCGATATCGACGCCGAGCACCGAAGCGGCACCCAGTTTTGCGGCGGCAATGCCGAGTATGCCCGAGCCGCAGCCGTAGTCGAGCACCGACGCTCCGGGGCGGAGGTGTTCGCACAGCCATTGCAGGCAGAGGAAAGTGGTTGGATGCGAGCCGGTGCCGAAAGCAAGCCCCGGGTCGAGCACCAGATTGACTGCGGTGGGATCAGGCGCGGCATGCCAGGAGGGCACGATCCAGAGCCGGTCATTGACGCGGATCGGGTCGAACTGGGCCTGGGTGAGGCGCACCCAATCCTGCTCCGCCACGTCTTCCAGCTCGATCTCCGGCAGGTCGTCGATGCCGGCATTTGCCGCTGCGGCGGCAATGCGTCCGATCAGGTCGGGTGCCGGGTCGAACAGGGCGACCACCCGGCTTTCATTCCACAAGGGCGTGGCTGGCATGCCGCCGGTGCCATCCGGCTCGCCGAACTGGGGGGTTTCGAGGTCGGTGCCTGCCAGCGCGTCCTCGACGCTGACCGAGATCGCGCCGGCCGCCATCAGCGCGTCCGATAGCGCATCCGCATGCGCGGCGTCGGTTTCCAGGGCGACGCTGACCCACATTGCCCTTATTTACCCTTCAGTGCATCGCTCTTGGCGGCGAGTTTCTCTTCAAGGTAGTGGATGCTGGTGCCGCCCTTGATGAAGCGCGGGTCGAGCATCAGGTCCTGGTGCAGCGGGATATTGGTCTTGATGCCATCCACCATCATCTCCGAGAGCGCGATGCGCATGCGCCGGATGGCTTGCTCGCGCGTGTCGCCGTAAGCGATCACTTTGCCGATCATCGAGTCGTAGTGAGGGGGGACCGTATAGCCCGAATACGCATGCGAGTCGACGCGGATGCCGGGGCCGCCGGGCGGATGCCAGTTGACGATCTTGCCCGGCGACGGTGTGAATTTGAACGGGTCCTCGGCGTTGATGCGGCATTCGACGGCATGGCCGCGCAACTCGACGTCGCGCTGGCGGAACCAGAGTTTTTCGCCCGCCGCGATGCGGATCTGGGCTTGGACGATGTCGATGCCGGTGATCAGTTCTGTCACCGGGTGCTCAACCTGGACCCGCGTGTTCATTTCGATGAAATAGAACTCGCCGTTCTCGTAGAGGAACTCGAAGGTGCCTGCGCCGCGGTAATTGATCTTGCGGCATGCCTCGGCGCAGCGGTCGCCAACACGCGCCAGTACGCGGCGGTTGATGTCTGGCGCCGGGGCTTCCTCGATCACTTTCTGGTGCCGGCGCTGCATGGAGCAGTCACGCTCGCCCAGATACACCGAATTGCGGTAGGCGTCGGAAAGGACCTGGATCTCGACGTGGCGCGGATTCTCCAGGAACTTCTCCATATAGACCATCGGGTTGTTGAAGGCAGCTCCGGCTTCGGCACGAGTCATGTTGACCGCGTTGATCAGCGCCGCCTCGGTATGCACCACGCGCATGCCGCGCCCGCCGCCGCCGCCGGCGGCTTTGATGATCACCGGGTAACCCACCGCGCGGCCGATCTTGATGATTTCCTTCGGATCGTCAGGCAGGGCGCCATCGGAGCCAGGCACACAGGGCACTCCGGCGGCCTTCATCGCGTTCTTGGCGCTGACCTTGTCACCCATCAGGCGGATGGTTTCCGGGCGCGGGCCGATGAAGGCGAAGCCGGATTTTTCGACCCGCTCGCCGAAGTCGGCGTTCTCGGACAGGAAGCCGTAACCCGGGTGGATGGCTTCCGCGTCGGTAACTTCCGCCGCGGAAATGATGGCCGGGATGTTGAGGTAGCTTTGTCCCGAGGGTGCCGGGCCGATGCAGACCGACTCGTCGGCCAGCTTGACGTACTTCGCCTCGGTGTCGGCCTCGGAATGCACGGCGACGGTGCGCACACCAAGCTCGCGGCAGGCGCGCAGGATGCGCAGGGCGATTTCGCCCCGATTGGCGATCAGGACCTTGCCGAACATGTCGCCTCCGCCGGGCCGCTCCCAAGGAGGCGACAAGTGTTGATACGGACGCTGCACCGCAGCGGAACGAGAGTCACCCCTTTCCTCGGGAAAGGGGCTGGGGGAAAGGTATTCATGATC
Source organism: uncultured beta proteobacterium (assembly GCA_903908065.1). Lineage (GTDB taxonomy): Bacteria > Pseudomonadota > Gammaproteobacteria > Burkholderiales > Rhodocyclaceae > Sulfuritalea. The sequence continues at coordinate 5,612 of CAIVQO010000080.1, forward strand.
AGCCGATCACGAACATCGGCTGTCCGTACTCCACTGCCTGGCCGTTCTCGACCTGGATCGCCTTGACCACGCCGGATACCTCGGCCTCGATTTCATTCATCAGCTTCATCGCCTCGATGATGCACAGGGTGTCGCCAGCCTTCACCGTCTTGCCGACCTCGACGAAGGGAGCGGCGTCAGGGCCGCTGGAACGGTAGAAGGTGCCGACCATCGGCGCCTTCACTACGTGGCCGTCGACCTGCGAAGGCGCCGGTTCTCCGGCAGGAGTCGGCGCTGGCGCGACGGCGACCGGGGCCGCTGCGGCGGCCACCGGCATGCTGACCACCGTCGTGGCGGGCGCCGCCGTAAGGTGCTTGGCGATGCGGATTTTTTCCTCGCCCTCGCTGATCTCCAGCTCGGAAATGCCCGAGTTCTGCACGAGATCGATCAGGGTCTTGAGTTTTCTCAGGTCCATGGGGACTCCTCAAACAGTGAAACAGCGGCCGCCGCCGCCCGGAACGGAAGGATCAGGCTGCCCGCAGGCGGGCCAATGCCGCTTCCAGCGCGAGTTCGTAGCCCTGGGCGCCCAGACCGGCGATGACGCCGACGGCGATGTCCGAAAAATAGGAGTGCTTGCGGAAGGGCTCCCGCGCATGCACGTTGGACAAGTGGATTTCGATGAACGGAATGGCTACTGCTGCCAGGGCATCGCGCAATGCGACGCTGGTATGGGTATAGCCGGCCGGATTGATGATGATGAAGCGTACCCCCTGATCGCGCGCCGACTGTACCCGGTCGATCAACTCACCTTCGTGGTTGCTCTGAAAACTCTCCAGGCGCATCCCCGAGGCTTGCGCCCGGGCCGCCATTGCAGCATGGATGCTGGCCAGCGTGGTACGGCCGTAAATCTCGGGCTCGCGGCTGCCGAGCAGGTTCAGATTGGGGCCATGAAGTACCAGAATGGTCCCGCTGCCATTGTCAGGCGACTTGGCTTTGGGGCGAGTTTGCTTCGTCATGGGTGCAAGTTTGCCGCAAATACCCGCAGTTTGTCCAGCTAGCGTGAAATCAGTTCAAGCAGTTTGGGCTCCAGGTCGGCCTCGTTCCAGCGCCCCAGCTTGCTCATGACCAGCTGCCCATTGCGGTCGAATACCGCGGTAAAGGGGAGTGCCTGACGTGAATTGCCCAGTTCGGCACTGTTGGTCATGGTTTTCATGTCGCCGATAAGGAGCGGGTAGCTGACGGGGGTTTCTTTCTGGAATTCGATGATTTTAGATCCTTCATCGATGCTGATGCCGACAAATTGAATGCCGTTTGCTTTGTGCTTGTCGTGCAGACGGGAAAACCCGGGCATTTCCTCGCGACAGGGGAAGCACCAGGTGGCCCAATAGTTAAGCACCAGAATTCTGCCCCGCCATTGCCGGATGCTTTGCGCCTTGCCATCGACATCGGTCAGTACCAGGTCGAAGATCGCAGTTTGGGGTGCCGAAGGCAGCGGGGATTCTATGTTTTTATATTTAAAAACAATTTGGTAGCTGATGGCGGCGAAGGCCAGTGCGAGTCCGGCGCCAAGCAGCCAGGCGCGGCCGGATTTCATTCTCCTGCCTCGCGCAGCAACTCCTCGACCGCTTCGGCGCGTGCACGGGCCTTGCCGCGGCCCGATCCTGTGCTCTTGGGCTGCTGGCGCTCGGCCGTAAGAGGAAAGACAGTGATCAACACCGGAATCTCATTCCACTCCAGGCGCAGTTGGGCATCCACATCCTGCCGTCGATTTGGAAGAATTTCATAGGATATGCCAGAAGATAACAGTGCAATCTCGACATCTTTGCTGCTGTCGGCATACAACTCCAGTTCGATCGCCGAATAGCGGCCGGCGGTGCCGCTCAGGGCGCCGCCTGTGAGATAGGGACGGAAATCGACCAGGGCTTCCATTACCTCAAGCGCCGTGCTGCGCAAGTCGTGAACCCGCTCGCGCTGCTCGTCTTCCTGGTACAGGGACTGCCAGGCACGCAACTCGGCTTCGATTTCCTCGTTGGTGGGCAAGGCTTCGCCCTCGCCCACGCCAAGGCTGCGGGCAGCCTTGCGCTTCGCCATGCCGTAATCCGCGATGCCATGTTCTGCCATCAGGCGCGCGGCGGCACTGGCAATGGCGCGCCGGGCATGGCTGGAGGCAGAAGCGGTGGGCTTGCGGCGCGGCATGGCTGGCTGTGTCGGCGAACGGCGAACGGTAGAATCGCTGGCGATTATTCCACGGAAGCGCTTCATGCATATTCACATCCTCGGAATCTGCGGCACCTTCATGGGCGGCATCGCGCTGCTCGCGCGCGCGGCCGGGCATCGCGTCACTGGGTGCGATGCCAATGTGTATCCGCCGATGAGTACCCAACTGGAGGAACAGGGTATCGAACTGGTCTCGGGCTACGACTCCGGGCAGTTGGCGTTGGCGCCAGATCTGTTCGTGGTGGGCAATGCGATCTCGCGCGGCAATCCCCTGCTGGAGGCAATACTCGAGCGCAACCTGGCCTATGTCTCCGGCCCGCAATGGCTGGCACAGAACATCCTGCAGGGGCGCTGGGTGTTGGGCGTGGCGGGGACTCACGGCAAGACCACGACAACATCCTTGCTAACCTGGATACTGGAATCCGCCGGGCTGAATCCTTCCTTTCTGGTGGGCGGGGTGCCCCAGGGTTTTGGCGTTTCGGCGCGGCTCACCGAATCGCCCTTCTTCGTCATCGAAGCCGATGAATATGACACCGCCTTTTGCGACAAGCGCTCCAAATTTATTCACTACCAGCCGCGGACCGCGATCCTGAACAACCTTGAGTTCGATCATGCAGACATCTTTGCTGATCTCGCAGCCATCGAGACGCAATTTCATCATCTGGTGCGAACTTTGCCCGGGAATGGGCTGATTATTGCCAATGCCGCCGAAGCGGCTTTGGGGCGGGTATTGGCACGGGGTTGCTGGACTCCGGTCGAGTGGTTCAATGGCGAACAGGGTTGGCAGGCGGGGGAGCCGGATGCCGCGGGCGGTTTCGAGGTTTTGCTGGCCGGCCGGGTTCTGGGGCGGGTGGAGCAGTTTGCGCTGCCGGGGGCCCACAACCGCGCCAACGCGATCGCTGCCCTGGCGGGCGCGCGCCACGCCGGGGTGCCGGTGGAAGTCGGACTCAAGGCCCTGGCGGGTTTCCAGGGCGTCAGGCGCCGCCTTGAGATCCGCGGCGAAGTGCGCGGCGTGACGGTGATCGACGATTTCGCGCATCATCCGACGGCGATCCGCGTCACCATTGAAGGCCTGCGGCAACGGATCGGGCGGGCAAGGATACTCGCCGTACTGGAGCCGCGTTCCAACACCA
>CAIVQO010000081.1 GCA_903908065.1 uncultured beta proteobacterium
CCGCCTCATTCCCTAGGAGATACGCATGGGCACCATCGAAGTTAGCGGCAAGAGCTACGAAACCGACGAAGAAGGTTATCTGGTCAACCTCGGCGACTGGAACGAAGAAGTTGGCGCCTACCTCGCCACGACCGAGTCCGTCGAAATGACCGACCAGCACTGGGAAGTCATCAACTTCCTGCGCGACTACTACAACGAATTCCAGATCGCGCCCGCCGTCCGTGTGCTGACCAAGGCCATCGGCAAGAAGCTCGGCCCGGAAAAGGGCACCAGCCAGTACCTCTACGACCTGTTCCCCTACGGCCCCGCCAAGCAGGCCTGCAAAATCGCCGGCCTGCCCAAGCCGACCGGCTGCGTCTAAGGAACACGGTTTCGGCGTACACCGGATGCGGAAGGCCGCATCCGGCCGGCCGGTTACGACCCCAAACGCCTGAAATGCCCCCGAAGAGCCCATGAACCTCGTCTTCGCCCTGCTGTTCTATGCCGCCACCATCATCCTGGTGGGTGGAGTGGCGTACCGGATCTACGAGTACGCGCGCGTTCCCGCGCCCTTGAAAATCCCGACCACGCCGGCGCCGACCACCACCGGCGGCGTGGCTTTCCGCATGTTCCGCGAAGTCGTGTTCTTCGAAAGCCTGTTCAAGTCCAACCTCTGGATCTGGGCCCTGGGCTGGCTGTTCCATGTCGGGCTGGCCCTCGTTTTGCTGCGCCACCTGCGCTACTTCACCGAACCGGTCAATTTCGTCATTGCCTTCATCCAGCCGTTCGGCATGTACGCCGGCTTCGCCATGGCGGCAGGACTGGCCGGCCTCTGGGCGCGGCGCTTCCTGGTCGAGCGCATTCGCTACATCTCGACGCCATCGGACCACCTGATGCTCGCCCTGCTGCTCGGCATCGCACTGACCGGGCTCGGCATGAAGTTCCTGATGCATACCGATGTCGTCGCCGTGAAGGCCTTTTTCCTTGGCCTGATGGTGTTCGAGATCAACCCGCTACCCGCCCACCCCGGCCTCTACCTTCACCTGGCCATGGTGGCGCTGCTGATGATTGTGTTCCCCCTGTCCAAGCTGTTGCATGCGCCGGGCGTGTTCTTCTCCCCGACTCGCAACCAGGTCGACAACCCGCGCGAAACTCGCCACCTGGCGCCCTGGGCGGCGCAGCTCGATTCGAAGAACTGACATGGCCGACGAAACCACTCCCGTCGCTGCGGCACCGGCGCCGAAACCCGCACCCGCCGCCAAGCCGGCGGCGCCGGCCAAGCCCAAGATCGAGGCGCCGGCCTTCCGCGAGTTCCCCACGATTCCCGCGTTGCAGCCGGACGCCATGGCGGGATCGAATCCCTTTGTCGCCGCTGCCAACCACAACGAAGCGATCGGCTTCCCCGGCACCCTGGTCGAAGGCTGGGAGCAGAAGGCCGTCGCCAAGATGGGCGAACTGCTCGGCACGTACCGCTCGCTGCGCGTATACATGGATGCCTGCGTGCATTGCGGCGCCTGCACCGACAAGTGCCACTACTTTATCGGTACCGGCGACCCCAAGAACATGCCCGTGGCGCGTCAGGAGCTGATGCGCTCGGTGTATCGCCGCTATTTCACGCTGCCTGGCAAGCTTTTCCCGAAGCTCGTCGGCGCGCGCGACCTGACCAAGGACGTGCTCGACGACTGGTTCCGCTATTACAACCAGTGCTCTGAGTGCCGCCGCTGCTCCGTGTTCTGCCCTTACGGCATCGATACCGCCGAAGTCACGATGGCGGCCAAGGAAATCATGCACACCGTGGGTCACGGTCACAAATACGTGAACGAGATCATCGGCAAGGTGCACAAGATCGGCAACAACCTCGGCCTGCCCGGCCCGGCCCTGGAAGACACCCTGCTCGGCCTGGAAGAGGATGTGCTGGAAGACACCGGTGCAGCGGTCAAGTATCCGCTCGACATGCAGGGCGCCGAAGTGCTGCTGGTGACGCCATCGGCCGACTTCTTCGCCGAACCCCATGTAGACAGCCTGATCGGCTATGGCAAGGTGTTTCACGCCGCCGGCATCTCCTGGACGCTCTCGAGCAAGGCCTCGGAGGCCGGCAACTTCGGCATGTTCATCGGCAACTACGACCAGATGAAGAAGATCGCCATGCGTGTGCGCGAGGCTGCCCTCGAGCTTGGCGTCAAGCGCATCGTGGTCGGCGAATGCGGCCATGCTTGGCGTGTCGCCTATGCCTTCTGGAACACCCTGACCGGCGTGGGCGCCGGTGCCAACGATCCGTTTGCGATCCAACTGCAAAAGCAGCTCGACCCCAACTACAAGCAACCCTCGCACATCTGCGAAGTGACCTGGGACCTGATCCAGGCCGGGCGCCTGAAGTTCGACAAGGAAGCCAACGACCACCGCATCGTCACCTTCCACGATTCCTGCAACGTCGCGCGAGGCTCGCGCATGGGCGACTACGGCGGCGGCCAGTTCGACATTCCGCGCAACATCATCCGCGCCGTGGCCAACAAATATGTCGACATGTCGGAAGCCACCACGCGCGAAAAGACCTTCTGCTGCGGCGGCGGCGGCGGCCTCCTGACCGACGAACTGCTCGACCTGCGCGTCAAGGGCGCGCTGCCGCGCATGGAAGCGCTGAAACAAGTGGCCGACCAGCACGGCGTCAATTTCATGGCCACCATCTGTGCCATCTGCAAGGCCCAATTTACCAAGGTACTGCCCTACTACGGCTTCAAGATGAGCATGGTCGGCGGCGTGCACCAACTGGTCAGCACGGCCATCGTACTCAATAACGAACAATGATTTTCACTGGAGACCCGCATGTCCGCCACTACTGAAAACCAGACCGAAAAACTGACCTTCCGCCGCTACAAGGATGGCGATGTCAAGGTCAAGCGCTGGCAGGAGCAGATCTTCCAGGCCAGCTGGTCGCACAAGTGCCCGACCTACATCCAGTCCACGCCACCCTGCCAAGGCTCCTGCCCCTCCGGCGAGGACATCCGCGGCTACCTCAACATCGTGCGCGGCATCGAGAAGCCCCCGGTCGGCGCCGACGGTAAGCCACTGATGCCCTGGCAGGAATATGCATGGCGTCGCCTGACCGAAGCCAACCCCTTCCCGGCCGTGATGGGCCGCGTCTGCCCTGCGCCCTGCGAGACCGGCTGCAACCGCAACGAAGTCGAGGACCACGTCGGCATTAACTCGGTGGAGCACTTCCTCGGCGAGTACGCGATCAAGAACAACCTGCAGTTCAAGGCGCCCGAAACCAAGACCGGCAAGAAGGTCGCCGTGCTCGGCGGCGGCCCGGCCGGCCTTTCGGTGGCCTACCAGCTCACCAAGAAGGGCCATGCGGTCACGGTATTCGACGACCACGAATATCTCGGCGGCATGATGCGTTACGGCATTCCCGGCTACCGCACGCCGCGCGACATCCTCGACGCGGAAATCCAGCGCATCCTCAATCTCGGCGTCGAAGTCCGTCTCAAGACCAAGGTCGGCGTCGATGTCACGATGGAGCAGATCAACAAGGACTTTGACGCTGTCTTCCTCGGCCTCGGCGCCCAAGGCGGCCGCGCCCTGCCGGCCGAAGGCGCGGAAAACGTGCCCAACGTCGTCACCGCCACCGCCTTCCTGAAGGCCTTCAACGACGGCCGCCTGCAGCATGTCGGCAAGCGCGTGGTGGTGGTCGGCGGCGGCGATACCTCGATGGACGTCGCTACCGTGGCCCGCCGCCTCGGACACATCGAGAACGCCAAACCCACCGACTGGGAAAACGCGATCGCCGGCCAGCTCGCCCAGGATGCCGCTGATATTTCTCGCCGCCAGGGTGCCGACGTCACGTTGACCACCGTTTATATGATGGCCAGCAAACAGGAAATCGAGCATGCCGAATCCGAAGGCATCACGATCATGGGCGGCTGGATGCCGGTCGCCGTGCTCAAAGGCGCCGACGGTCGCGCCAACGGTCTGCGCGTGCGGCAATGCGAAGCCAAGATGGTGGGCGGGCGCCTGGACATCAAGCCCATCGAGGGCACCGACAAGGACCTGCCGGCCGACCTGATCGTTTCCGCCATCGGCCAGACCGTAGACCTCACCGGCCTCGACGTCTTCAACAACGGCAAGGGCGCCGTAACCGCCGACAAGAATTACCAAGTGCAGGGCAAGCCCGGCGTCTTCGCCGGCGGCGACGTGATCCGTCCGCATCTGCTGACCACCGCCATCGGCCACGGCGCCATCGCCGCCGATGGCATCGACCAGTTCCTCGCCGGCCAGGAACTCGGCCGCCGTCCGAAGATCGATGTGCATAGCTTCGACCTGATGCGCAAGTATGTCGAGAAGGGCGTCAAGCTGGGCGAGATCAAGGATGCGGTACGCGGCACCGACTCGGAAAAGAATGCGGTGCACAACTTCGACAACCGCTCGCAGCGCTACGTGATCGCCCACGACGAACTCTTCCTCGGCCACTTCCAGTACACCGAGCGCAACAAGCGCCACATCACCCACCTCAACAAGGAATCGGCGCTGGGCAACTTCGAAGAGCGCCTGGAAGCGCTGTCCGAACAGCAGGCGGTGGGCGAGGCCAAGCGCTGCATGAGCTGCGGCCTCTGCTTCGAATGCGACAACTGCGTGGTGTATTGCCCGCAGACGGCGGTGTACAAGGTCAAGAAGACGGAATCCATGACCGGCCGCTACGTCGCCACCGACTACGACAAGTGCATCGGCTGCCACATCTGCTCCGATGTCTGCCCGACCGGCTACATCCAGATGGGCCTCGGCGAGTAGCGCATCGATGAAGCTACTGCGCGACCAATCTGCGGCGTTGCGTGCTCGCTTGCCGCTCGCCTACCGGGACGGTATGTCTCGCGGCGCGCTGCGCGGCGCCTTGCATCTTGGTCTGCTCGCTACGCTTCCTCGACGCGTTACTGACTTCGTGAGGCTTGTGGCAATTCTCTTCGCGGCGGTCACCGTGTCGCCGGCGCCGACTTTTGCCGGTGAGGGGGGGCGCACGTCGAAACCCGTGGTGTCGATCGAGAATCCGGGCAAGTGCATCGCGCCGGCGGAGGAAATGCGTCGCAACCACATGGAGATGATCAAGCACCAGCGCGACCGCACCCTCCGCCAGGGCATACGCGGCGAGCCCGCGTCGCTCAACGGCTGCATCGACTGCCATGCCAGCAAGAAGACAGGCAGCGTGCTGGGACAGGACGGCTTCTGCCAAAGCTGCCACGAATACGCGGCCGTGAAGCTCGACTGTTTCGAATGCCATCAGCCCAAGTCCAAGTTCAAGCCGGCGGCACAGGCCGCTGCCACTGAGATGGGACGCAAGCCATGAGCCAACACCAGAACCCCCGCCGCGCCTTCATCGCCGCCGCCGGCGCCAGCGTCGCTGGCCTTGGCTTCACCGCGATCGCCCCCGGCCTGCACCTGATGGCTGTTGGCGAGGCTAACGCCGCGCCCCGCCCCGCCGGCCAGGCGGCATCGCCAGCCATCCGCTGGGGCCTGCTGATCGACGCCAACAAATGCGCGCCGGGATGCACCAAGTGCATCGACGCCTGCCATGAAGAAAACGGCGTCAGCGAGCAGATGCCCGACCCGCGCCAGAACTCGCAGTGGATCCGCAAGATCGAACTGGTCGACCGCCGCAACGGCAAGCTGACCACGCTGCCGATGATGTGCCAGCACTGCGCCAAGCCGCCCTGCGTCGACGTCTGCCCCACCGGCGCCTCGATGAAGCGTGCCGACGGCATCGTGCTGGTCGACCGTCACACCTGCATCGGCTGTCGCTATTGCATGATGGCCTGCCCCTACAAGGCGCGCTCCTTCGTCCATGCCCCGCTCACCGAGCAGACCCCGGGAACTCCGCGCGGCAAGGGTTGCGTCGAATCCTGCACGCTGTGTGTGCACCGCGTGGACAAGGGCCAGCAACCCGCGTGCGTCGAGAAGTGCCCCGAGGGTGCAATGACCTTTGGCGACCTCAACGATCCGGAAAGCGTGATCTCGAAGCGCATCGCCTCCGCCAACACGACCCAGGTACGCGGCGAACTCAAGCTCGACCTCGGCGTGCGCTACCAGGGAATCTGACCATGGCTACCCTCAATCCCCGCCACGAAGAAGGCCTGTTCTACGCTCTGGCCGTGCTCGGCGGCGCCGTATCGGCCATCGGACTGGCGGCGGCACTGTACATGGAACACTCCGGCCACGTCGTCACCGGCATGAACAACCAGATCGTCTGGGGCCTGCCGCACGTTTTCGCCATTTTCCTGATCGTCGCCGCGTCGGGCGTACTTAACGTCGCCTCGATCGGCTCGGTGTTCGGCAAGAAACCCTACAAGTCGCGCGCCCCGCTCTCCGCCCTGCTCTGCATCGCCATGCTGACCGGCGGCCTGACCGTAATCATGCTCGACCTGGGCCGCGCTGACCGCCTGATGGTTGCCGCCACGCACTTCAACCCGACGTCCGTGTTCGGGTGGAACGTGATCCTCTATCCGGGCATGTACGCGATCGTCGCGGTCTATTTGTGGACCCTGATGGAACGGCGGATGAACCCGTATTCAAAGGTCGCGGGCCTCGCAACCTTCATCTGGCGCATCCTGCTCACCACCGGCACCGGTTCGATCTTCGCCTTCCTCGTTGCCCGTCAGGCCTACGGCAATGCCATCCTGCCGGCGATGTTCATCATCATGTCCTTCGCCTGGGGCCTCGCCGTCTTCATGATCGTGCAGAAGACCATGTTCGGCTGGAATGACATGACGCTGCATGCGGCGATTCGCGGCCGCATGAAGAACCTGCTCGGCACCTTCGTTGCCGCCGTGTTCTACTTCGTCGCCACCTACCACCTGACCAACATCTACTTCGCCAAGCAGACCGCCTTCGAAGAGTTCATCCTGCTCTCCGGCGGCATCTTCCCGGTGCTGTTCTGGGTGGGTTACGTGCTGGTCGGCACCGTGCTGCCGCTGCTGCTGATCTATGTGCCGGACCTCAACCGCCTGCGCGGCTCGGTGTTCGCCGCCTCGACGCTGGTCGTCATCGGTGCCTTCTGCCTGCTCTACGTCTTCATCATCGGCGGCCAGGCCTTCCCGCTCGAGATCTTCCCAGGCTACGACGTCAAGAGCAGCTTCATGGACGGCGCCATCGACCACTACAGCCCCACCCTGCCGGAAGCCCTGCTCGCGTTTGGCGGCCTCGGCATCGCATTCACCCTGACCACCGTCGGCGTCCGCGTGCTGCGCTTCCTGCCGCAGGACGACATCGCCGAACTCGAAGCCGCCGGCAGCATCGTCGACTGACCGGCAAGCAGCGACGCGCCGTGCATCGCTTCCTGGTTTCGGCAGCACATAAATCCTCCGGCAAGACCACGGTCAGCATCGGCCTTGCCGCCGCGCTTCACGCACGCGGACTGGTCGTGCAGCCCTACAAGAAAGGCCCCGACTACATCGATCCGCTGTGGCTGGGAACCGCCGCCGCACGTCCCTGCTACAACCTCGACTTCTTCCTCTCGCCGGATGGCGAGTTGCGGCAACAATTCGCCCGCCATGGGCACGACGCGGATGTCTGCCTGGTGGAAGGCAACAAAGGCCTGTACGACGGGCTTGACCTCGAGGGTTCCAACAGCAATGCCGCGCTGGCTCGCCTGCTGGAGCTTCCGGTAGTGCTGGTGCTCGACGCGCGGGGCATGACGCGCGGCATCGCGCCCTTGATCCTCGGCTACCAGGCCTTCGACCCCGGCATCCGCATCGCCGGGGTGATCCTCAACCGCCTCGGCGGCCGCCGCCATGAGTCCAAGCTGCGCGCCGTGATCGAGCATTACACCGAGGTGCCGGTGATCGGCGCAGTACAGGAGGATGCCGAACTCGCGCTGGTCGAGCGTCACCTCGGGCTGATGCCGGCGAATGAAAGCGCCGAGGCCGCGCGCCATGTCGCATCCATCGGCGAGCGCATTGCGGCACAGGTCGACCTCGATCGCCTGCTGGCCCTCAGCCGTGCCGCCAAGCCCCTGGTTCCCCCGCCGCCGCGCCCCGCAAGCCGGGCGGAACGGGTGCGCATTGCCGTCGCCCGCGATGCCGCTTTCGGCTTTTATTACGCCGATGACCTCGACGCACTCGCGGCTGCAGGGGCGGAAGCCGTGTTTTTCAACACGCTCAAGGACGCCGCCCTGCCGGCCTGCGACGGCCTGTTGATCGGCGGCGGCTTCCCCGAGTGTTTCCTCGGCGAACTGGAAGCCAACCAGCCCTTGCGCGAGGACATCCGCCGCGCGATTGGGGCCGGACTTCCGACCTACGCCGAATGCGGCGGCTTGATGTACCTGGCGCGAAGCATCGAATGGAAGGGCCGGCAGGCCCACATGGTCGGCGTGATTCCGGGCGAAGTCCGCATGCATCCGAAACCGGTCGGCCGCGGCTACGTCATCCTCGAAAGCACCGCATCGCATCCCTGGCGCAGCCAGGAGGGTGTCGGCGGCGGCGCCGAGTTGCATGCCCACGAATTCCATTATTCGGACATCGCCGGCCTGCCCGAAGACACGCGATATGCCTACGCGGTCCGCCGCGGCCATGGCGTCGACGGCCAGCATGACGGCATCGTCCTGCACCGGATGCTGGCCTCCTATACCCATTTGCGCGCCACCGCCGGCTGCGACTGGCCGGCGAAGTTCGTCCAGTACGTGCGCCACTGCAAGAATCCCGATTCCACGAAAGTCCCGGCATGTTCACTCTGACCCCCCTGGCGGCCGAGCAGATCGCTCGCGCTGCAACCACGCAAGGCGAAGGCCCCCCCATGCTGCGGGTCGCCGCCAAGATCGATGAAAAGGACGGCGAGCTCGTCTATGGCATGGGCTTCGACGACGAACGCGAAGATGATCTGGTCCTCGATGGCCCCGGGGTCACGGTGTTGATTTCCCCGCGCAGCCTGCCGCTCCTGGAAAACACGACGCTCGACTTCGCCGAGGTCCAGCCCGGGGAATTCCAGTTCATCTTCCGGGCCGACTGCAGCTCCCCGCAGCGTTCAGGCGGTTGCGGAAGTTGCGGTGGCGGTTGTTCCTGATCAAGTTTGGCGCCTGACGGCTGCGTTAGGATTTCGCTCATGAAACCCGTTCCCGCAAAATCTGGCTGGGTCTATCTGGTCGGCGCCGGCCCCGGCGACCCGGAGTTATTGACCATCAAGGCCGCACGCCTGATCGGCGAAGCCGATGTTCTCGTCTATGACAACCTGGTTTCGAAGGCCGTGCTGGCCCTGGCCCGCCCCGATGCCGAGCTGATGTATGCCGGCAAGGAACGCGGCAACCACTCGCTCCCGCAGGAGCAGATCAACCAGTTGCTGGTGCGCCTGGCAAAGACAGGCAAGCGGGTGGTCAGGCTCAAGGGCGGCGACCCCTACATCTTCGGCCGTGGCGGCGAGGAAGTCGAAACGCTGCAGGCCGACGGCGTGCATTTCGAGGTGGTGCCGGGCATCACCGCAGCGGCCGGCGTCGGCTCCTATGCCGGGATCCCGCTGACCCATCGCAACCATGCCCAGGCCTGCGTGTTCGTCACCGGCCACCTCAAGGACGGCAGCATGAACCTGGACTGGCCGGGCCTCGCCCGCAAGCGCCAGACCGTGGTGATCTACATGGGGCTGTCCGGCCTGTCACATCTTTGCGCCAAGCTGATGGAACACGGCCTGCCGCCGGAATGGCCGGCCGCCATCGTGCAGCACGGCACCCAGCCCAGCCAGCGCACCGTGACCGGGACCCTGGCCACCCTGCCGGAGCTTGCGGAAACAGCCAACCTGCGCGCACCGACCCTGATCATCGTCGGCGAAGTCGTCACTTTGCGCGACAAGTTGCGCTGGTTCGAAGAACCAACGAGCTGAGTCGATTCCGTCCCAATCGCTCGTACGGCTTACCCGGCGCTAACACCTTAAGAAACGAGCAATGAAGGTGCACAGATTAGGCACCCAAGCCCTTCATCGCCTGGCTTAGGGAAATGTTCGGCCGGTGAATGTGGAAACCCTGCGCAAGGTCTATTCCCTGTGACACCACCTGCTCGAACACCGCTTCATCTTCCACGTATTCGGCCACCGTTCGAATGCCAAGGTCACGGCTCAGCGCGACGATGCTGCGTACCAGCGCCCGATCCTTTTCGCTGTTTTTCATCCCCAGGATGAAGTCACCCTCGATCTTCAGGAAGTCGATCGGGAAACGCTTGACGTAATGGAAGGATGAAAACCCGGAACCGAAGTCGTCGATTGCCAGCTTGAAGCCTTCATTGCGCAAGGTGGCGATGAACCGCTCCAGCAAGGCCATGTTCTTGATCGTTTCGCGCTCGGTGATCTCGAAAACCAGGCGCGAAGGATCGATGTCGAAACGACTGATGATGCGGCGCGTCTCCTGCACGAAATCATTGAGCACGAGCGCGCGGGGCGACATGTTGATGAACAGCAATCCGGAGTAAGCGCTTTCGACGACGGCTTCGAGGGTCTTTTCCAACTGAATGAAGTCCAGCTTGTGCATCACCCCCATTTTCTCGGCGATGGCCACATATTCCTCGGCAATCACGTAGCTGCCATCGTCCATCCGGATACGCGAAAGAACTTCGATCGCTTCCACCTGCCCACCGGCGACACCGATGATCGGCTGGAAGAAGGGCACCACGCTGCGCTTTTCGACGGCATTCAAGATCATCATGCTCTTTTCGCCGAGGGTACGGAAAACCTCCACCACGTCCTCGTCGCTGGGCACCACCGCCCTGTTCTTGCCTTCCGTCTTGGCGCGATACATCATGTTGTCGGCGACCAGGAACAGGTCCTTCATGGCTTTGGCATGGTCCGGATAGGTGGCAATTCCGATCGAGACGGAACTGCTGATCGCCCCGCCGTCCGGGGCCGTCATGCTGACCCCGGCCACGGCATCGACGATCCTTCGCGCCACGGCCTGGGCGGCCGCCATGTCGGTCTCGGGCAGGATGGCGGCGAATTCGTCGCCGCCATAGCGGGAAAGCAGATCGTCATCGCGAATCGCGCTGCGAATCGCGGCGACAACCATCTGCAGCAACTCGTCGCCTGCGCCGTGGCCGTAGGTGTCATTCACCGACTTGAAGTTGTCGGCGTCGATCAGGAGCAAACTGAACTTGTCGCCATGGCGCGAGGAACGCAACACTTCGCTTTCGATCAGTTCCCAAAACACGCGCTGGTTGTAGAGATTGGTCAGCGGATCGCGGGTCGCGTAGTATTCGAGGTCCTTCGTGTATTTGTCGATGGCCTTGACCGATCCGACCACGTTGAGCAGGGTGGCGAGAATGCTCTCCACCACGAGCAGACGCATCGGATCCGTCTCACGCTGGGGCTGCATGCCGATGCCAACGATGCCGCCGATCTTCGGCACATTGACCAGCAGGGACTTGACCTGAACTTCGATGTCCTCCTCGCGCAAGACTTCGATGCGCAGCCCGGCATCGGCAATGTTGTGCCTGACCCGTATCGCCAGCCCATTGTCGAAATCGTTCGATCGCTGGAGTATCCGCTGCAAGCAACTCTCGAATGAACGCTTGACGCTGTCCGCCGGCCGACCGCGCCAGAAAATTTCGAGATCGTAGGCCTCGTCGCTTACCTTGAAGAGCGAGAACATCGTATAGGCCGGCACCACCGAGTCGATGTCGAGGATGAGCTGATTCGCATACTCACGCCAGTCCTTGATCACCTCGGTGGTCAGGATGAATTTCTCCAGCAGCCGGATTTCGAACTCGAGCATGTCCTTGTCCACCGCGATGGAGCGGATCCGCTCGGTCAGTTGCCGGATCTCGTCGGCCACCGAATTGAACTCCGAAAAGCCGAGGTCCTTTTGGCCGGATACCAGGGAACGCAGATCGGCGATCCGATTTACGGCACGGATATCGCGGGCCAGTTCATCGATCGGTCCTTCCAGCCGGCGCCGGATGTAGAGCACCATGATCAGGGTGACGACCAGCATCACCGGCACGATGGGTGCAAAGGTCCAGGCGAAGCGGGCCCGATGGGAAGCGATATTGCCGGCGACGTCCTGCGTCACATCGATCACCCCAAGTACGTCGCCAACGCTGGCATTGACGTGGCACTTCAGGCAAACCTCCTGCGCGCGCAGCGGATAGACGACACGAATCCGATTGCCCACTTCCATGTGGCGACGCTCGCCCTCCTTCAGTGCACGCTGGATTTCGGCGTCCGGGGCCTTCTGGCCGATTTCGCCGAACAGGGCATTGACCTTGGGCCCGCGATAGATGTCGATCTGTCGCTGCGTGTGATCGACCGATTTCTGGATGGCCCGGATGTAGCCTTCCAGTTGCTGGCGATTCCAGCCCGTGCTCATCAACTCGAACATCGCGTTGAAGGTCAGTTCGGCGAAGGCCGATGCATCCTCCACCGCATCGTCGCGCACCGAACGGTCGTAGATCGACGAGACGACGACCATCGTGGCCACGAATATCGCAATCGAGAAAACTGCGCCAGCGGCGAGAAGCAGACCCTTGATGCTGCGTACAGGATTCATGGCCTTCGAAATTCCGTTCTGGGCGTGCCTGGGCGGGATTGCCAGGGCATGGATTCAGGCGCTTCCCCTTCCCCATTTCTGAGAAAAACAGTCGGAAATTAGCCCAATCGCGGATTGAATGCAAACATCGCACCATCTTGCTTTCGATGCGGGGAATTCCACCTCCTGCTAATATTCCAATATGGAATTTCTGCGCCGCGCCATTTTCCTTCTCTCGCTGATGGCCGGGGCCGCTCTGGCCCAAACCACGTCGCCCGGCAACGTCGTCGGCCTCGACTGCTGGGTCGGCCAGGACGGCCCGCCGCTCCACACCAACTTTATTCGCTGCATGGTCGATCGCGACCTGCCCTACCCGGTGCTTGTCGACCAGCGCCTCGACGCCTTCCTCACCGACCTGCACAAGGAACTGCACGGCAAGTCGGGTGCCGATGCAGAACGCATGTACAAGGCGAACATCGAACTGGTGCGCGAATCCGTGTCGATCTGGAACATCCGCATCTTCTCCTTCCCCTACGAATGGTCGTGGCAGGAAGGGCGGCCACAGCAACTGGTGCGCTCGGTGCTTTGCCCGCGCGACGTGACCTGCGTGGTCAACGTCTATCCGCATTGAACGCGCCGGGGCCGGCGGCAGCCGGCCCCGGATGGGTACTTTTGGCGGTCAGGCCGCCGCTCGCGACCGCTCGAACAGCTTGACGATTGCCGTCGCGACTTGCTCGGAGGCATCCGGATACGCCCCCTCTTCCAGCATGTGCAGGGCGATCTTGCCGTCGCCACGCTGGGCAACATCGAGCACCTCGCCGGCACAGCGATGGAATTGCGCATGCCGTGACTTGAGCACGGCAAACGCCGGGTCGCCGCCAAAGCGCTCGCCACCGATGCCGTAGATCCATTTGCCCAGGGTGCATTGGTCGTCACGCCCGACCACCTCGGTCTTCAATTCTTCTTGGCTCTTGCCCTGGATGAAGTCACGCAGGCGCGCCTTCCAGCGCACATGGGAATCGATCGCCTCCTTGCCCTCCGAGGCCATGACGAAGAGGCGGGCCAGCAGCATCTTGACCCGCTCCGAGGCCTTCACGTACTCGCCGGAGTTGAGCAAGCGGGTCGCGGTTTCCTTGTCTCCCGCCTGCGCCGTCTCCAGCACCTTGCCGGCGCAACGGTGGAACATCGCGTGATGCACCTTCATGTCGAAGAAGGTTTCCGAGTAACCGAATTTCTCGCCGCCCTGATCGTAGATCCACTTGCCCAGCGGACATTGATCGTCACGACAAACCACTTCGACCTTGAGTTGCTCGGTGCTGGTGCCGCTGATGTAGCTTTCCAGCCTGACCTTCCATTTCATGTGGGCGTCGACCGCCGTCTTGAAATTGAGACCGGCGATCTCCGCGCCCCTGTCGTCGCCGCCTGCGATCGCAGCCGCCAATACCTGATCCGGCGCTGCCTTGTCACCCTTGACGATGCCTTTGAACCAGTCCAGCATTCCCATGTTGATATCCCCCCTTGGATAGTTAGTACAACCTGCGAAAGCGTGAGCGTCGAATCACCTCAATAGAGCACCTCGCTCCAGCGGCCACTCGACTTCAAAGCATTTTCGACGCGCAACCAGTTGCCGCCCGAACCGGACAAGGCGATCATGGCCTGCTCGATGGCGGGCAGCAGATTGGCTGTCCCGGCAACGAATACGCGCGTGTTCGCGCGTTGCAGCATGTTCCAGACTTCGGCGGCGTTCTGCTCCAGCGCCGCACCCAGGGCGATCGGTGCATCGAGCGACGGGCGCGGACTGACGGCCTGGAAGGCCTTGAAGGTCGGTTGATCGAAATAGTTGGCGAGATCACTGTTCTCGTCATTCATGTAGAGCATTTCCAAGGGGCTGCGGGCACCGTAGAACAGCCTCACCCGGCCCTCCCAGCGTCCCACCTTCTCGTAAATCTGGCGGATCAGGGTGCGGAAGGGTGCGATGCCGGTGCCCATGCCCAGCATCAGGATGTCGGCGGACTTGTCCTCGGGAATCACGAAGGGGTAGCCCACCGGGCCGGCGAAGACGATGGCGTCGTCGGGTCGCAGGTCGCACAGGTAGTTGGAGGCGACACCCTTGTATTCCTCGCCGTTGAATTCATCGATGTAGGAACAGCGACGTACGCAGATGGCGAACTCGGTGGCATCCTTGCGCTTTTCCAGGTCCATGATCGAGTAGAGGCGCGCATGGCTGCCGGCGCCAAACTGGCCGGGCGCCATGACGCGGATCAGGTTGCCCAGGCTGGGATCGAAGGACAGGTCTCCCGTCTGCAGCACGAGGTGGCGCACTTCCTCGCGCGACCCGGCGGGCGTGATGCGGCGCGACTCCTTGACGGTAGCCGAATAGCTTCGTGCAGGCGGCGCGGCGGGCGGGGTGGTTAGTTGCATGGCAGTTCTCCGGAAAATTCAGCGAATCGGCGACATGGGTTCGGTACAAGCGCTCGCGCAGGCGTCGCCGCCCTTGCAGCAACCGCATTTGCCGGGGTCGCGGAAAGGCCCAAGCTGTGGATGTCGCGCGGCGAAACGACGGTAAATGCGGTCGACCAGAATGCCGGCCAGGGCAAGGCTGAAAATGATGGCGACAGTAGTCAGGTAAGCAGCCATCATCCGCCCAGCCCCGCAAAGCCCATGAAGGACAGCGACAGGATGCCGGCCAGCATCAGCGACAAGGCCGTTCCCTGTGCCAGGTCGGGCACGTTGGACAGCGTCAAGCGCTCGCGCACGCTGGCCATCAGCACCAGGGCCAGGGTGAAGCCGGCACCGCCGCCGATGCTGAAGGTCACCGACTGGACGAAGTCGTATTCGCGCGCGGTCTGGAACAGCGCCACGCCCAGCACGGCACAGTTGGTGGTGATCAGCGGCAGGTAGATGCCGAGGGCGCGGAACAGCGCCGGGCTGTATTTCTTCAGCACCATTTCGACCAGTTGCACCGACGACGCGATGATCACGATGTAGGAAATCAGGCGCAGGAATTCCAGATGGAAGGCGGTCAGCAACAGGTTGAGTCCGTAGGCGCAGAGCGAAGCGACCAGCATCACGAACGTGGTCGCCACCCCCATCGGAAACGCCGTGTCGAGCTTCCCCGAGACTCCCAGAAAGGGGCACAGGCCGAGGAACATCGCCAGCACAAAGTTGTTGGCGAGCAGCGCGTTGACAAAGATCTGGAAGGCGGATTCAGACATGATGCGCCACCTCCGTCGCCGAGGACTGCCGACGCAGCTTGCGCCGCTCCAGCCAGGAGAAGAAAAGCAACCAGGCGCCGAGCACGAAGAAGCCGCCAGGCGGCAGCACCATGATCACCCAGGGCTGGAAGCCGACACCAAACAGGGAAATGCCGAACAGCGTCCCGGCGCCGAGGATTTCGCGCACCACGCCCAACGCCAGCAGGCCGATGGTAAAGCCGACCCCCATGCCAGCCGCATTGACCATTGCCGGCCAGGGCGGGTTCTTCGCAGCGTGTGCTTCGGCCCGACCGAGGATGATGCAGTTCACCACAATGAGCTGGATGAACGCACCCAGCGCATCGTAGAGCGCCAGACTGATTGCCTGGATGGCATAGTCCACCGCCGTGACAAAGGTGGCGATGATGACGATATACACGGCAATGCGCACTTCCTTGGGCGTCACATTGCGCATCATCGACACCAGGCCGCAGGACGCAATCAGCACCAATGCGGTGGATAGCCCCATCGATATGGCATTGATCGCCGACACCGTTACCGCCAGGGTCGGGCACATGCCAAGGATCATGACGAAGGTCGGGTTCTGCTTCCAGACCCCTTCCATGAACTCGTCCCAGGTTTGCGGTGCGGCGGCGCTCATGACTTGCTCCCCAGCTTGTCCAGATTCGGCACCAGGCGCGGCAGCAGCGCCTGCGCCGTGTCGTTGATGGCTTTGCCCACTGCGCGCGAGGTGATGGTGGCACCGGCGATGGCGTCCACCTGCCAGGCCCCGCTCTTCGTGCCGTGTTTGACTGCCTTGACCTCGTTGGCGAGGGCGGACAGGTCTTCCTTGAGCTTGGCATCGAGCGCGTTGAAGTTGGCGAGGAATTCCTTGTCGGTGAGGATCTTGTCGCCGATGCCGGGGGTCTCGCGCATCGACACCACGCCAATGCCGACCACACACTGGCAGTCGGGCTGGTAGCCGAACATGATGCGCACCGTATCGGCATAGCCCTTGGCGCCGCCTTCGGCGGCGATACCGGCCAGCTTGCCGGCTTCATCCCAGGCGGCAAAAAACTTCACCGCGCCCGGCGGAATCGCCGTCTCGCCAGCGCCGACTCTTGCAATGCCGCCGCCCGGCGCGGCGACGAATTCGCCGATCGACTTCGCCTTGGGCAGTACCTTGAACACCGCGCGCTCGGTGGCGATGCGCTTGTTGGCGGCGACCGCGTCGTAGGTGCCCTGGTAGGCGCCGACGATGATCAGGCCGCAGATTGCCGATACCAGGCCGAGGGTGCGGATCATCGGCCCGGCCGGCGATTCCGGCACGGCGGCCTCTGGAGCAGCGACCGCAATCGGGATCACCTTCTTTTCAGTGGAGGACGGTTCGCTCATTTTTTCGGCTTGTTCGGCAGGAAACGCTTCTTTGGCGTCACGGCATTCGCCTCTTCGCGCGAGATGTAGCCTGGGTTCAGCGGATAGGTGGCGCGTTTCTTCACCCGGTCGAGCACGCCGCGCCCGAAGGGCACCGGCTGCGTGATTCTCTCGATCAGCGGCGAGGCAGCATTGGCGATCAGGATCGCGTACATCACGCCTTCCGGCAGGCCGCTGTAGTAGCGGATCACCACGGTCAGCAAGCCAATCAGCGCGCCATACACCCACATGCCCTTGGGCGTTACCGGTGAGGTCGCCATATCGGTGGCCATGTACACCGCACCGAGGATCAGACCGCCGGAGAAGAGCATGAAGAAGGGATTCGGATAGCGCGCGGCGTCGAAGGCATACAGCAGCGAGGCGGTCAGCGCCGCACTGCCGAGGATGGCCAGGGGAATGCGCCAGTCCATGAAGCGCCGCGACGCGAGATAAGCGCCACAGACCAGGATCAGCAAGGGTGAAGGCCCAACCGCCATGTGGCCGGAGAGCGATGTCAGCAACTCGTCGGCATTGGCCAGCACGCCGTCGAATTTCCATTTCGCCAAGGGCGTGGCACCGGCCAGGGCGTCGAGGCTCTTGGCCTTGAGCCAGCTTGCCGGATCGGCCGGAATCATCAACGGCAAGGCCAGGGTCGACGGGATGAACTCGGTAAAGCGTCCTGGCAGGAAGGACGGCGTATAGGTCGCGATGGCGGTCGGGAACGCGGCCTGGACGAAGGCGCGGCCCACCAGCGCCGGGTTGAAGACGTTGAAGCCAATGCCGCCGAACAGGGCCTTGCCCAGGGCGATGGCGACGATGCCGGCCACCGCACCCATCCACAGGGGGAAACCGGGCGGCAGCGTCAGCGCCAGCAGCAGTCCGGTGATCACCGCCGAGTAGTCGGACAAACGCCCGGCCTGGGTGCCGGTGCCGACGAAGAAGCGCTCGGTGAGCAGGCAGGCGCCAGTGACCACAATGATCGAGGCCAGCGCCGAAACGCCGTACTGGAACACGTAAAAGGCGCAGATCGGCAACAGCGAATAGACCACGTGGCGCATGATCATCTCGACCGTCTTGGCCGACTGCACATGCGGAGCGGAGCGGATTTCGATAGGCGTTGTCATGCCGCCTTCTCCCGCAATATCTGCTTGGCGACGCGGAACTGCTGCACCAGCGGAATGTTGGACGGGCAGACGTAGGTGCAGCAGCCGCACTCGAAGCAATCGCCGAGGAAATACTGCTCGCCCATCAGGTCGTATTCGCGTTTGGCCGCCAGCATTCCCAGGGTCGAGGGATTGAGCCCCATCGGGCAGGATTCGACGCACTCGCCGCACTTGATGCAGGGATAGGTCTGGCGCGACTCACGCTCCAGCATGTCCTCGCGGCGGAACACCAGCACACCGGATACGCCCTTGGTGATCGGCACGTCGAGCGAACCTATGGCCTGCCCCATCATCGGGCCGCCGAGGATCACTTGCCGCGCATCCATGGCATCGACGGCCGGCACGCCGGCATAGTCGAGCACGAACTTGAGTGGCGTACCGAGGATCACGCGATAGTCGCCGGGCCTGGCCACGCCGGGCCCGGTCACCGTCACCACGCGTTCAGTGAGGCCCTGCCCCAGCGGCAACAGCCTGCCCAGTGCGGCCAGCGTACCGACATTGCTGACCACCATGCCGAGTGCGATGGGCAATCCGCCGGCCGGCATCTCGGCGCCGAACAACGCCATGATCAGCATCTTTTCCGAACCCTGCGGATACTTGGTCGGCACCGCCTCGACGTGGATTTCCTCGCTGACACCGGCCGCAGCCGCGTCGGCGATCGCCTGGCGCAGGACCAGCACCGCATCCGGCTTGTTGTCCTCGACGCCAATGATGGCGCGGACGGCACCGGTGGCGCGCATGGCGTAGCGGATACCGGCGATCAGGTCAGCCGCATGCTCGACCATCACGCGGTGGTCGCAGGTGAGATAGGGCTCGCATTCGCAACCGTTCACCACCAGCGTATGCACCTTGGCCTGCTTGGGCACGGAAAGCTTGGCATGGGTCGGAAAGGCAGCGCCACCGAGGCCGACCATGCCGGTATCCCAGATCGCCTGCAGGATGTCCTGGCCGCTGGCCTGCGACAGATCGCGCGGCCGCCCCCAGAGATCTTCCTGCGTCGCCCCCGGATGGGCACGTATGACGATCGATTCGATCCAGGTGCCGCGCATGCCGGGACGCAAACCGATGAACTCGACCACGCCCGACAGCGGGGCATGGTGCGGCACGGACAGCCATTCGTCGCTGCGGGCGATGGGTTGGCCACGCACCACCTCCTGACCGACGCGCACGATGGGTCTCGGCGTCTTGCCGATGTGTTGCGACAGGGGCACTGTCACGCGGTCAGGAAACGGCAGGCGGCGGATCTTGCGATCGGCCGTCAGCTTGCAGCTTGGCGGATGCACGCCGCGCTGGAAAGCTTCGCCACGAAAGTAGGAAACGAGCTTCATCGCGATCAGTTAAATTTGGCCGCCCTCGCTATCAGCTTTTCGACGCCCGGTTCGTTCATGTTCCAGGGCGAGCCGGGATGGATGCAGCCGGCCGTGCATTTCTCGGCGGCCTTGACGATGTCGGCGAATTTGGAGCCCTTCGGATTCACCACCACGGCCAGCTTCTGCTCGTTGTAGGCGAAGGTCTTGGGCGCCAGCGTGGTGCACTCGTCGCAGGCCGTGCACTCGGGCGATTCGACCCAGACCGGCTCGTAGTCGCCGCCGCCGGCAGCAGGAATCGCCGTATCGCCAGCGCCGACTTTAGCTTCGGCCACGGCCGACTGCGCTACCGCGCCGCCCTGCCCCAACGCCGCGCTGATCTTCGCCAGCATTTCCTCCCGGACCCGGCTCTCGACCTGCTCGACATCGGCGGCATCCGCACCAGCACGCACCAGGCCGCGCAACTGACGCCAGAAGCTCAGGCGCTCTTCGGCCGACTTGATCAGTTCCTTGGTCACCAGCAGGCGCATCAGACGCTGCTTCTTGTCAACCGCCCAGATGTAGGGGAACTTGCCTTCGCGCTCGTCCTGGTCGAGTTCAAGGAACTCGGCCACCGGCAGCATGTTCTCGTTCCAGGTTTCGGGCGGCGCCTTGCGGAAATGCTTGAGGAAGCGTGCTTCGGTCGCCGCGAAATCAGCGAAGGTCATCGGCAGTTCCATGGTCTGCGGCGCGCCGGCCTCGTCGATGTACTTGAGGGTATACATCGGCCAGTCGGTATCGGGCGAGGGATTGCCATCCAGGCTGACGCACTCGGCAAAGGTCGTGCCGGCATCCGGGTCAAAACGGAACAGCGGGTAGGCGCGGCCTTCCACGGCCAGCTTGCTCTGGTCCACGCTGCGGTCGTCGCCCACGCCATGCTCGGGCGGGCAGACTGCATAGATGTTGAACAGTGCCGGGCGGCGGCTGTTGATGCCGTCGATGTAGCTCTCGATCAGGTGATTGACGTGGGCGATGGTGCCCGACATCACGTAGGAGGTGCGGTGCGCCATGCCGATCAGGCTGATCTCCTTGCGCACTTCCTGCTTGCCGCGCTGGGCCTCGCCCCAGGGCGCCATGTCCGACACCTGGCTGATGAAGCCCGAGGTGCAGGCCTGGCCGCCGGTATTCGAATACACCTGGGTATCGACCACCAGGATCTTGATCGGCATGCCAGACATCAGGGCGCGCGACAGGTTCTGGAAGCCGATGTCATACATTGCGCCGTCGCCGCCCATCGACACCACCGGCGGGCAAAGCTGCCATTCGTCGGCAGAGAACTGCTGCCAGTGGAAGCGGCGGAAGAAGTCGTCGTCGCGGTCCGGCAGGTAGTCGCCGGCGAGTTCCTTCTCCGCCATGCGCACGGCCCTGAAGCCGTCCGCCATCTTCGCCATGTGGCCTTCAAAGATGCCCATCGCCACCGAGGGCGAATCCTGGAACAGGTGCGAGGTCCAGGGGAAGGGATAGGGGTGGAACGGATAGGTCGAGCCCCAGACCGAGGTGCAGCCGGTGGAATTGACGATGCCCATCTCGGCACGGCCGCGTTTGCTCGGGCCCTCGACGTAACGCCACTTGAGGTCCTTCAGCTTCTCCAGCAACTGGGCGGTGTTCTTAACCCAGGCCGGGTCGAGCAGTTGCGAGGGCTTGTCGGCGTTGAGCTTGGTCGCCAGGTTGGACAGGGTCAGGTCGTGCTTGCCGGTGGAATCCACCGCGCGCACCACCGCGCTGGTGTCGGTGAGGTCCACCGCCGAGGCCAGCTTGACGCGCATGTGCTGTTCCAGGCGCTGGATCAGGTCGTCGATTTTTTCGACGAATGCGGCGACACGCGGCTGCATCAGCGCGGTGACGGTAGAGGTGAACAAGTGGATTGCGGTCTTTTCGCCACAGCCCAGGCAGGCGCCGTCGCCGCAGTTCATCGAGCCGTAGTTGCGCTTGTCCAGCAGCAGGGTTTCCAAGGCACCAATCTTCTCGTCCAGGCTGTCGATCCGGCTGTAGTCCTTGGGCGTGGTGGGCAGTTCCAGCCAGGTGGCCCAGTCGCGGCGCAGGCGCTCGACGGAGTCCTCGGTCTGCGTCACCATCTTCAGCGCGTTGTCCTCGCAGACCGTGACGCACAGGGCGCAGCCCTTGCAGGTGTAGGGATTGACGGTGATCGAGAACAGGCCGCCGCTGCCCTTCTGCTTTTTCTCGCGATTCGACCAGTAGGGCTTGGTCGCCGCAAACTGGAAGCCGCCGAGATGGATCTGCAATTGCGTGAATTCGGCGGCCAGCCCGGAGCGTTCGGCTTCGGGCGTGTCGGCCAGCACCTCATCCATGGCGCGATCGATCAGCGGCCGCACGAAGCCCCCTTCGTTGTCGACCAGGGCGCGTAGCTTTTTCTCGATGGCACGCGATGCCCGACGCAGGTAGCGCGTCGGCGTGCCGCCCGTCTCGATGCGGTTGATCGCGGTGTTGAGCACATCACCGACGGAACTGACCAGACCGGGGATCGCAGAATCCGGACATTCGACATAGCAATTGCCACAGGCCGTGCAGTTTTCGGCGATCCACTCCGGATGCTCGAAGCGGATGCCGGTCATGTCGCGGAACACGCCGGTAGCCGCCGGCACCAGCGACGCGCCGATGAAGGGATCGACCAGGTTGTCGTTGCCCTTGCCGGTCAGGTAGAAGTTGCCGGTCTGCTCCCAGAAGCGGTGGATGTCGCCCACCTTGCCCTGCTGCGCGCCGCCCGGCGCCGGCAGTTGGCGCAACATCACGGGCAGGCCGACGTCTTTTTTCACCGACTGCTTGCGCGTGACGCCGACTTCCTTTTCGGTGATCTCGGTCAGTTCGGTAAAGCCGCGCCGTACCACGCGCAGGTTGTCCTGCACCACGCGGGCGCCCTTGCCACCGAACTTGGACTGCAATTGGGCCTCGATCGCCGTGAACAGCGCATCCTCGGTGAGGCCGGCGTTCTGCATGGTCGGGCTGGCGGCGAAGAAAGCTCCCTGGAAGGCGATGCCCTGCATACGCAACTGCAGTTCGGCGGCACCGGCTTCCTCGCGCGCGATCTGGAAGGCATCGAGGTAGAAAACGCGGATTTCGTTGTCGACGATGAACTTCTGCGCCCAGAGCGGGAAGCTGGCCCAGGTCTCGGCGCCAAGGTTAGACTGGATGATGAAGAAGCCGCCCTTCTTCAGGCCGGACAGCGGATTGCTGTGGCCGAACACCGCCGGGTCGGGCGAGAGCACGACATCGACATAGACGTATTCGCAGTTGATGCGGATCGGCTCGGGCGCGGCCGACAGGTAGTAGGTGGTCGGCTGCCCCTTCTTTTCCGAGCCGTATTTCGGGTTGGCCTTGATGTCCCAGCCGAGCAGCTCGAACAGGGTCATCGCCAGGTTCTTGCCGGTGGTGATCGCGCCCCAGCCGCCCACCGAGTGCATGCGCACGGTGATCGCGCCCTTGGGCAGGAGATTCGGGTTTTCCGAACCGCGCACTCCGAGCGCGCGGATATGCGGGTACTTGTCGGCAAGGTCCTGCTGATGTACCTCGTCCTTGGGATTCAGCGGATTACGCGCGAAGTCGATCGACAGGTAGAAAAACTTGCGTTGGCTGCCTTCGGGCAGCATGTTCTCCACCGCACCGATGAGCGCCTCCGGTTGCAGGTCGCGGCTGCCCAGGCCATAGCATCCCGAATAGAGGCGCGGCATGTCGGTCGCGGCATAGGTGGCGTAACCGGCATAGGGCGCATCCTTTTGCCCCTGCGCCACCGCCATGCCGTTCTCGACGCATTTCATCAGGGTAGCGCGCACTTCGCGCATCAGCGGCAGGTCCTCGGCCAGCGGCTGGTCGGTGCGCTCCAGCACCACGACTCCCTTCTTGCCGCGCAGCGCACGGCCCAGCAGGTCACCCGGGAAGGGACGGAACATGGTCAGATTCACCACGCCGACCTTGAGCTTGCGCGTCTCGCGCAGGTAGTCAGCCACCGCTTCGGCCTGCACGATCATGCTGCCCATGCCGAGGATGATGTAATCGGCATCCTCGGTCTTGAAGCCCGACACGCGCTGGTAGCCACGCCCGGTCAGCCCTGCGTACTCTTCCATGCAGGCATCGGCAAGCGGCTCGACGTGATCGAAGAAGTAGGGACGCTGGCCCGCCGTGGCCTGCATGTAGGCATCCTGGTTCTGTACCGATCCGGACAACAGCGGCAGGTCCACGTCCCAGATGGCCGGCACCCGGCGACGCTTGGGGCCGTAGAGCATCTGCTGCGCCGGGGTCGGCGAATCGATCATGTCGTCGGGGCGGCCCAGGTACTCGGCCACCAGTTCGCGTTCCGGCAGCACGCAGGATTCGATCAGGTGGCTGGTGAGGAAGCCGTCCTGACCGACGATGGCCGGCGTCAGCGACAGCTCGGCAATCTTGCGCCCGATCAGGTTGAGGTCGGCCGCCTCGGTGGCGTTCTTCGCCATCATCTGGATGAAGCCGGTGTCATCGACGCAGTGGTAATCGTCGTGGCCGGCATGAACGTTCAGCGAGGCCTTGGTGATGGCTCGACAGCCCATGTTGAGCACGTAGGGCAAGCGTTTTCCGACCGCCGCGTAGAGCGACTCGTGCATGAAGGCGACGCCCTGCGCCGAAGAGAAGTTGCTGGCGCGCAGGCCGGTCATCGCCATGCCGGCGGTGACGCCGGCCGCTGCATGCTCGGATTCGGGCTCGATGAAGATCAGCGGCTTGTCGGAGATGTTGAGGTGGCCCTTGGCCACTTCCTCCGCCCAGTATTCGCCCATCTGGGTCGAGGGCGTGATCGGATAGGCGCCGGCGGCGTCGGACGACTCCCGCTCGACATGAATCACGGCCGTATTGCCATCGACCGCATCGCGCGTACCCGGATACTTCACTTTGCGCGTTTCCACCCCGGCGCCGGTTTGCGGCAGCAGGCCGTTGGAAAACATCTTCTTGATGATCGAGAATGTCATGGCAGCTTCCTTGGATTTCGTATTCAGGTGTGCAAGGGCAACGGTTCGTTGCGCAGGATCTTCTTCGCCGCCGCACCTTTCACGCTGCGGTCGGGGGACTCGAACCAGACAATGGCGCCGGTCGGACAACGTTCAATGGGCTCGCGGGTGGCCTGGTCGTTCCAGTCGTAATTGACCACGGCGAGGTTGTTGGCCAGTTGCATCAGCTTCAGCGGCGCATCGGCCACGCACTTGCCGCAGGCGGTGCAGGCCACCTCGCAGGAAGCCTCGGCGGTGTCGCCATCCGCCTGGTTCTTGCAGGCCACCCAAAGGCGATGATTGACCGATTCGAGGCTGAACAGGCCCTTGGGGCAGACCTCGACGCAATCATTGCAGGCAGTGCATTTTTCGCTGTCCACCACCGGCAGGCCGTGCATGTCCATGTGGATCGCATCGAAGCTGCAGACTGTGGCGCAGTCGGCAAGTCCCAGGCAGCCCCACGCGCATTCCTTGCCGCCGCCGGAGACCACGGCGGCCGCGCGGCAGGTCTTGAGCCCTTCGTAGCGCGCGCGCAAAAACGCAACGTGGCGGCCTCCGCCGCAGGCCAAACGTGCGACCTGTTTTTCGACGGTGCCGGCGGCTACGCCCAGCAGGTCGGCAATGCCTTGGCGCTGCTGCGGCGAACTGACCGTACATTTCGCCGGCACCACGTCGCCGCCAACCACCTTCTCGGCGAAATCGCGGCATCCGGCCTGGCCACAAGCGCCGCAATTTGACTTGGGCAGCAGGTCCTCGACCTGGCCAATGCGCGGGTCCTCGAAGACATAGAGTTTCTTGTTGGCGATGGCCAGCAGCAGCGCAAGCAGCACGCCCAGCGCTGCCATGAAGCCGCCTGCCACCGCAAGATTCGTCAAGGACTCCAAACCACCCTCTCCCCCCCAGCACGCGAATTCGTTTAGATCTAAACAAAACCGCAACATGAACATGGTCTTCACTACGGCCCGCTTGGCGGCGCATGCACAAACGCACGCGACCCATCGTGGTCGAGCGATCCGGGAAACGCCGGCTGCAGCCTTGAGGGCGGACACCGTCGTTTCGATCACGTCGCAGGCGGGGGTTGCTCCCGCCAGCAAGGAGGAACCGGCGCGTTGGCGCCAGTTCGGGCGTGCGCTCAGGCCATGGTTTCGACGCGAGCGCGTGTGACCGGTCAACTATAAGACCGGCGACCCTTCACACTTGATGGATATTTTTGATTTCCGTATTCGCCGAGTTCATTTGCCGGCCGCGCCCGGGACATGCACCCGCACCCAGTCCAACAATTCAGTCACCACGGCCTCGCGGTCCAGGTCGTTGAATGTTTCGTGGCGGCTGCCCGGCCACAGGCGGAGGGTCTTGTCGGCCCCGCGCCAGGCCTCGAAAATTTCGCGGCTGCCCGCCGGATCGGTCAGGCGGTCGCCATCGCCGTGGAACAGATACACGGGCAATTCCAGTCCTGCCGCCGCCACGCGATTGGATTCCATCGCCGCCAGCAGTTCCGCCCCGGTCCGCGCCGGCGGCGCCTTTAGGCTGACCAGCGGATCATTGACGTAGGCCGCAACCTGCGCCGGATCGCGACTGATCAAGGCCGGATCGAGCTTGGTGCCGCGCAAATGCGGCTGCCAGCGCGAGAGCAACGGCGCCAGCGCAATCAAAAGTCGCGGCCCATCGCCGCCAATCTTCAAGGCCGCCGAGGAAAGGATCAGACCGGCCATCGGCAGCCGACGCTGCGCCGCCCAGCGCAAGGCGATCGCACCGCCCATGCTGTGCCCCAGGAGGAACAGCGGCCTGCCCGCCGCAAGTTCCCTTGCCCGCATCCACAGCGTATCGACATCCAGCAGGTAGTCATCGAAGCGTTCGACGTAGGAGCGCTCGCCGGGCGATCGGCCGTGTCCGCGAAGATCCAGCGTGACCACGCCGATACCCTGGGCGCAGGCTCGCTCGGCCAGCCAGGCATAGCGTCCGCCGTGTTCGGCAATGCCATGCACCACGACCATGACCGCGCTTGGCTCGACCGGCATCCAGGACCGCGACGCCAGATCCAGCCCATCCGCTGTCGCCAGCGCGCAGCTCGTCATTTCGGACGTCATTTGCGCATCGCCCCTTTCGCCACTTCGTAACAGGCATCGATGTGTGCATTGCCCAGGTAGATCATCGCCGTCACGCTCAAGGCTGCGGCGGCAGCCTGCCCGGCAAAGGGAACATACTTGAGCACCTGTTTCGTCGCCAGTCGTGCAGCCACTTTCTTCATCGCCGCCAGCGCGAGCTTCTTGGTGATGGCGCGCCCGACCAGGTCGGCGCCCACCTTTTTCAATGCGGCGTACACCAGAACCCGGTGATGCGTGTCGAGCGCGTCGATCTGCTCCGGGGTCAAGCCGAACTTGCGATTGATCGCCGGGATCAATTCCATCAGGATGGCCACGTCGCCGGCAAAATCGACCCCGGGCAAGGGTACCAGGGCAAGGCCGCCCGAGGTCGCGGCGCGGCGTCGGACCAGACCGTGACAAGCCTTGCGCACGCGATCGAGTTCCTCAACCGTGGCCGGCAGCAACTCGGGCGTGCGGCTCACGGCCTGCGTTTGGCATAGCGCGGATGGCCATCGCCGATCTCCCACCACGGCGCCTTCGAATCGGTGAAGATGTGGAAGATGTCGGTGCAGATAAAAGGCGTATCCACAGTACCCAGGCGCAGCCGCAACACATTGGGGACGTCGTCCTTGGCACTGTAGATCGGGCTACCGCAGGTTTTGCAGAAGGCGCGCACCTTGTCCGGCGAGGAGCGGTATTCGTGGATCAGTTCGGCACCCGAGAGAAAGTGGAAACGGTCTTTCGCCACCGGTGCCACCGCAGCAAAGGCCGAGCCTTGTGCCTTGCGGCATTGCGAACAATGGCAGACCGAGATGTGTTCTATCGCGCCATCGTAGCGATAGCGGATCCCGCCACACAGGCAACCGCCTTCGATCATGCCGCATCCCTTTCCGCAACTGCTTTCAAGGCGACCAACCCCTGCTCGAACTGCGCGCCAACCATCTTGTCCATGTTGAAAAACAGGCCCATGGCTTTTGAAAGAAAGTTGTTCGGTCCGTACATGGCCCAAGTGAACTCGATGTCGGGCCCATTTTCGACCAGCACATACTCAGCCATGTTGTGCGCCACGAAGGGCTTGAGGAAATCCAGCTTGATCAGAACCCGCTCGGGTGCCACCGTCTCGACGATTTCCATGCGTCCGTGGCCAACTTTGTTGTTGCCCTGCCATTCGTAACAGGCACCGACGCCACTGGCCGCGCCGGAGTGTGTCTTGCGCATTGCTGGATCGAGCGGCGCCCAGGGCGACCAGGCATCGAAGTTGTGCAGGTCGCTGACGTAGGCAAAGAGCTTTTCGCGCCGAGCGGCAATCCGTATCGAGCGCTGGATCCGGAAATTCGCCGGTCGCGTGGCGACGTAGAACAGCAGCGCCGCCAGCGACAGGAATACGACGATGAGCACCAGTTTCAGCATGACATCCCTCCTCGGTCGGAAATCACTGCGGTGGCAGGGGCGGCCCGAAGGCCGCACAGGCGCTGAGCCAGTTCGCCATTGCCGTTACTCCGAACACCTTTTCCCGGACGCCAAGGTTTGACTCAGCCTGGCCGACGCGCCAACAGCGCCCAGACGCCCGCCCCGGCGAGCAAAGTGCCGCCACCGATATTGAAGCCCCGGCGCGCCCGCGTCGACGCCAGGAATCGATGCGCCGCGGCGGCGAAGCGCGCATACAGCGCGGCGTTGACTATCGCCATGGCGACAAAGGTCAGCGCAAGTATCCACATCTGCGGCGCCACGGCAGCGTCCGGAATAATGAACTGCGGCAGGAAGGCAACGAAGAACACGATGCCCTTGGGATTGAGCGCCGTCACCAGCCAGGTGTTGGCAAACAACCGCCACAAGGAATCCGGCACTGCCGGTGACACCATGTCGGAAGGGCCGATGCCGGCACGCAACATGCGCCAGCCAAGCCAGACTAGGTACAGGCCGCCGACCGTCTTGACCAAGGTAAACCACCACGCCGACGCCGCCAGCAGCGCCCCGAGGCCCAGCAGCGAGAGCGCCAGCGCCGTCGAGTCGCCGAGCGCCACACCGGCCACCAGCGCCAGATTCGCCCGCCGGCCGTGGGCCAGCGAATAGCCGATTACCGTGAGGATGGTCGGCCCCGGGATCACCAGCAGCACTGCCACCGTCACGACATACGCCAACCAGAGTTCAAGGGACATCGCGCACCGCCTGTTGAGGAATTCTCCGTACGAAAATCGCCGTACCTCCGGCGCCGACTTTCTCGATACCGCTACACATCGCATCGCGGCCGCCCATTCTACGGCCACGCCCGGCCAGACCCCGGCTGCACCCAAAGCCCCAACAGATAACCATGGAAGCTGGCAAAAGCGCCGCCCAGCCGGGCGCTCTCGACCCAGCTTCGGCCATCGTAGAACACCGGTCCTGCCACCATGCGCAATCCCTGCGCCGCCAGGATGGTGACGAATAGCGGACGCACCGGCTTGAGGTCTTCCATGGAATAGTCAAAGTGGAAAACGACGGTGCCCCGATCGACCTCAGCCGCCGATACGATTGGGAAACGATACCTCGAGCACCACGCAGCCAATGTCGCTCCGGAATGGCCCATGCACCTCGCCAGGGGGCCGGCTGGCGTAATGTCCCGCCTCCAGCCACAGATCGAAAGCCGTGTCGTACAGGCGCCCGCTGACGATGAACACCTCCTCCGGATAGGCGTGCGATTTGCCGCCGAACGCCGAGGTATCCGCCTCCGGCAAGAAGCGCGTCAGTCGCGTGTATTCGCCTGTCCTTGAATCGATGCTCAGCGTCAGTTCCTCGACCATGCCTTCGAGACCCTTGACCCAGGTCCAGCGGCCCTGACTCGAGGAAATCAGGGCATTCCAGTAAGTGGTGGTCGTTTTTGGCATGCAATCATGATAACCCGTGCATCGCGGCGCCTGCGCAACGCCCTCTCGACCCTGGCTGATAGACTTGCCCCACAGCACAACGGAGCATGAAATGAAGTACATCGAACACGGCAAAGGCGGAGACCCTTCCTGCATGATCCTGGCCGAAGGCCCGACACCCAGCCCCGGACCGGGCCAAATCCTGATCGAGGTCGTCTGCGCCGGCGTCAATCGGCCGGATTGCCTGCAACGTTCAGGAAAATATCCGCCTCCACCGGATGCCTCGCCCGTCCTCGGCCTCGAAGTCGCCGGGCGCGTCAAAGCCGTCGGCGACGGCGTGACGGAATGGAAAGTCGGCGCCGGCATCACGGCGCTGACACCGGGTGGCGGCTATGCCGAGTATTGCGTGGCGGCGGCAAGCCATGCGTTGCCGATTCCCGATGGCATGGACTACGCTACGGCGGCGGCACTGCCCGAAACCTGGTTCACCGTCTGGGCCAACCTGGTGGACCTCGGTCGACTAAAGCCGGGCGAGCGCCTGCTGGTGCATGGCGGCTCCAGCGGCATCGGCCTGGTCGCCATCCAGCTTGCCAAGCACCTGGGCGTCGAGTGCTTCGTGACCGTCGGCAGCGACGAAAAAGCCGCCTTTTGCCGCGAAGCCGGCGCAGCGCACGCCATCAACTACCGCAGCCACGATTTTGGCGACGAGGTGAAGCGCCTCACCGGCGGCGCCGGCGTCGATGTCGTGCTCGACATGGTCGGTGCGCCCTACCTGCAACGCAACCTGGCCAGCCTGCGCCGCGACGGGCGGCTTGTGTATGTGGCCTTCCTCGAGGGCAGCAAGGGCGAGGCCGACCTGATGCCGGTGATGATCAAGCGCTTGACCATTACCGGTTCGACCATGCGCCCGCGCACCCTGGCCGAAAAAGCCGCGATCCGCGATGCGCTGGCGGCAAACATCTGGCCCGCGCTGTCACGCGGCGAGTTGCTGCCGCACCTGTACGCACGCTTCCCGCTGGCGCAGGTGACGGAGGCACATCGGCTGATGGAATCGAGCAAACATATCGGCAAGATCGTCCTGGAGGTCGCACCATCATGAACACACTGACTATCGACGTGGTTTCGGACGTGGTCTGTCCCTGGTGCTTTATCGGCAAACGCCATCTCGACAAGGCGCTGACGCAGTGGCGCACGGAGCACCCGGACAGCACGGTCACGGTGATCTGGCGCCCCTTCTTCCTCAACCCGGACACACCGGACGCCGGCGAACCTTACCGCCCCTTCCTGGAGAAGAAGTTCGGCGGGCCGCAAGGCCTCACCGAGATTTGGCAACGGGTACGCGAGGCGGGCAAACCGGCCGGCATCGACTTCGCCTTCGAGAAGATCGAGCTGCGCGCCAACACGCTGGCGGCGCATCGGCTGATCCACTGGGCACAGCAGGCCGACACCGGCAAGGCGACGGCGCTGGTCGAGGCCCTGTTCGCCGCACAGTTCCTCGAGGGCAGGCACGTCGGCGACCGCGCCATCCTGGCTGAAATTGCCGGCGCCTGCGGTTTCGATGTGACGGCGGTGAAGGCCTACATCGAGAGCGACGAGGATGCCGAGAACATCAAATACGACGCGGAAGAATCGCGCCGCATGGGCATCAACGGAGTACCGTTCTTCGTCTTCAACCAGAGGCTGGCGGCATCCGGCGCGCAATCGCCGGATGCCCTGTTGCAGGCCATGCGCGAAGCCAGCGCGCCGGCGACTATTTGATCAGGCCTTCCTCGCGCAGGGCCTGCAGCACGGCAGGCCGCGCGCCCACGCGCTTGAGGTAGGCGGCGAGCAAGGGGCGTCCTTCATTCACGTCGACGCCCACCAGGCGCCCCCAGCCGAGCACGGTAAACAGATACGCATCGGCGACCGTGAAATCGCCCAGCAGGTAGTCGCGACCGGCAAGTGTCCCTTCCACGACATCGAGGCGGCGGCCGATCAGACCGCGCACCACCGTTTTCCACTCTTCCGGCGCCGCCGGATTGAACAGCGGGCTGAAGGATTTGTGTATTTCGGTGGAAATGAAGTTGAGCTTCTCCTGCAAGCGGACCCGCTCGAAACTGCCGGGTGGCGGTGCCAGCTTTTTCTCCGGCACCTGATCAGCCAGGTACTGGACGATGGCTGGTCCCTCGGTCAGCACTTCACCATTGTCCAACACCAGCGCGGGAACATAACCTGCAGCATTGACCGCGAAGAAATCGGCTCCGGTTTCGGTCTTCTTGGCCTTCAGGTCGACTTTCTCGATGCTGTAGGCGAGGCCGGCTTCAGCCAGTACGATGTGGGGCGAAAGCGAGCAGGCGCCGGGGCTGTAATAGAGCTTCATGCTGGAGTACTCCTGTTGTTGTGGTGATGCGACGGAAAACCGGAATCAGCCGCGACGGCCCTGACCCACTGCCTTCTGCTCGACCGCAAACACCGCGGCCTCGACGCGCGAGCTGAGGTTGAGCTTGGCCAGGATGTGCTTCACATGCAGCTTGACCGTGTCATGGCTGATGTCGAGCACTCGTGCGATGGCCTTGTTGGACAGGCCTTGCGACAGGTGCTGGAGAATCTCCCGTTCGCGCGCGGTCAGCAGTTTGAGCGTGTCGGCCTTGCTCGCCGCAGGGTTCCCGCCCTGCAGCAGATTCACCAGCTTCAGCGTCATCGCCGGCGCCACCACCGTCTCGCCCCGCACGGCGCGCTGCACGGCATCAACCACGTCCTCGGGCTCCATGTCCTTCAGCAGGTAGCCCTTGGCGCCGGCCTGCATCGCCGCCGCGAGGTCTTCCTCGGCATCGCTCACCGTGAGCACCAGCACCGGTCCGTGCCAGCCGCCGGCCACCAATTGCCGCAACAGGGCCAGCCCGCCGTGGGGCGGCATGTTGAGATCGGTGATGATCACATCGGGCTTGGCCTCGGGCAGGATGCGAAGCGCATCGTCGCCGTTGCCGGCGATTGCCGCGACCTTGATCGTGCCGCGCTGCTCGAGCAATTCGGCGAGGCCCTTGCGGAACAGTGTGTGGTCGTCGACCAGCATGACGCGGATCGGGGTATCGACTGACTGGTTCATCCCGAGACTCCCCCGCCGGGCGGGAAGGAAAGGCGGACGCGGAAACCGCCCTGCGGCAGGTTGACCACTTCCAGCCGGCCGCCGATCTTCTGCGCCCGCTCGCGCATGATCGTCAGGCCAAAGTGGTCACGCAAGCCAGGGTGTTCCTCGAAGCCGCCGACACGGTTGGCGATGGCGAAAAAGCCCTGTCCACCCTTGCCATTGTCCTCGACGGTCGCAACGTAATAATCGCCGGCGGCCTCGAGGGTCATGTGGGCTTCGGTGGCGCCGGAATGGCGCGCGACATTGGCCAACGCCTCCTGCAGGATATGGAACACCTGGCTCTCCTTCTCGGGTTCCAATCGGAGGTCGGTCAGCCGGTTTTCGTAGTGCAGGACAATCCCGGTACGCTCGCGGAAGCCAACGGCCAGGCCCTGCAGCGAATGATGCAGGCCCATCGGATCCATGCGGCTGCGAAACTGCACCAGCAGTTCGCGCAGGTGGCCGTAGGCGTCATCCAGCGCCTGGCTGACGTCGCCCGCATACTTGGCGCTTTTTTCCAGCGACTGGTCGGCAATCGCATTGTTGAGCATGGCCATGCGCATCTTCATGTAGGCCAGGGTCTGCGCCAGCGAGTCGTGGATCTCGGCGGCCATCATCTGTCGCTCGCTGGTGAGCACGATGCGCAGGTTTTCGCGCTTGAGGCGCGCGTTCTCAAGGGCCAGGCCAAGATGTTCGCCGATCGAACGGAACAGCAGCGCAACCTCTTCGGGCAACTCGAAGGCCTGCGGCAGGTATAGGTTGTAGGTGCCCAGCAGGCGGCCGGCATTCTGCAGCGGAACCACCACCATGGCCTGGCAGCCGGTGCCGAAATAGTCGCTGTGGGTGCGCTCGGCGCAGCCGGCCAGATCGATCTCAAAACAGGGCCTGTTCTGCCCTATGGCGACGCCGCACTGGCCGCAGTCGCGCGAAACCAGGCGCTCGAATTTGACCACTTGCGCCGGCAGGCCGCGCGACGCAACCATGCGCAAATGCTGGCCGTCGCTGGTCAGCACGCGCACCACGCCGGCATCGGCCTTGGCCAGGCGGATCATGGTGCCAAGGAAACGCCCCAGCAGTTCGTCGAGGTCGTCCTCGTCGGCCAGGTTGCTGGAGATCTCGGACAGGACGTGAAGCGCTTCCAGCGTGTGGCCGCCGGACGGATCGAGGTCGAGGTGCTCGAGCGACGCGATGGGATCGGGTGGGGTCATTCGGGCATCGGCCAGGCGCCGGAATGGATCTTGTCGGCCCACATCAGGGCCGAAATGGTCTTGCCGTCGGTGATCTCGCCATCCTGCACGGCCAGCAGCGCATCGGCCACACTCATTTCGATGACATCGAGATGCTCGCCATGGTCGCGCTGGTGGCCGACGTAGATCAGACCCTGAGCCCAGAAGATTTCGATGCGCTCATCGGCATAGCCGATGCAGGGATGCATGGTGGCCAGGTGACGCCAGAGCTTTGCGGTGTGTCCGGTTTCTTCGCGCAGTTCGCGCTTTGCGGTGTCAAGGGGATGTTCGCCCGGATCGATCTTCCCGGCGGGAAGCTCGGTAAATATGCGCCGCAGGGGGTAACGAAACTGGCGCTCGAACAGCAAATTGCCGTTATCGAGCACGGCGATGATGACGACCGCGCCCGGGTGCGCTATCCATTCGCGTACCGTCTGGTGCCCATCGTGCAGCATTACCTGGTCGCGGCGCACCTTGAGCAGTACGCCGTCATAGACCGGCTCGCTGCCGAGCGTGTGTTCGATCAGTTGGGAATCATCCATGGAGATATCATGGCTTTAATTGATACTTGAACTATTGTTATCGACATCCATCTTATATCAGCAACTATTGATAAAGGAGACTCTGATGTCCGGCCTGATTCCTGGTCTTGGCGGCGATGGGGTGGTCACCATCAATCGCGTACTCTTGCGCGAAGGATATACCATCGACGACCTTGAAGAGCGTGTCGCCGTGCTGTGCGAAAACGTGAAGACCTACCACTCCGACACCGGCTTCCTCGGTGGCATGGTGGTACTCAACAGTGGGCAGGTTTCGAACGAGGGAAGTACCCTCGGACAGGCGGTGGCCAGCCCCCTGCTGAACCGTGAGGCCTTGATCATCACGTTTTGGGAAAGCTTCGTGCAACACGAGGAGTCGCATCGCAGCGACAGCTTCCAGCCGCTGTTTCGCCAGGTGCTGGAACTGTGCGAAAACGGAAACGAAGAGATCGCCTACCGCATGCTTTGGTCAGGCAAGGCGTATTCGCCGGAAGAAGCGCGCGAAGCACGGGCCGCGAAGGAGCGCTACGTCAAGACTGCGTAGCGAACCTTCAATTCGGAATCCGGTGTGGACTGGGAATCCCGGAGGGCTCAGACCGAGCGCAACAGCGCGGTCGTACAGAGCATCATCACTTCGTTGGGGAACAGGCCCAGTCCGGCTACGGCAATGCCGTTAAGCGAGAACAGGACGCGAACATCCAGGCCGGCAGTGATCGGAGCGGAATCAACCGGGGCATCGAAGTACATCAGCTTGACCACGCGCAGGTAATAGAACGCACCGATCAGCGAGAACATCACGGCAATCACCGCCACCGCGACATAGCCCGCCTTGATCGCAGCGAGCAGCACGGCGAACTTGGCGAAGAAGCCGATGAAGAACGGGATGCCAGCCATCGAGAACATCATGATCAGCATCATTGCAGCGAACCAGGGGCTGCGCTTGTTGAGACCCTTGAAGTCCTCGAGGTTTTCAGCTTCGTAGCCCGCGCGCGAAAGCAGCAGGATGGCACCGAAGGCGCCCAGCGACATCAGGACGTAGGCCACCGTGTAATACAGCGCGGAACTGTAGGCGTTGGTCGCGGTAAAGGGGTCAATCTTTCCGGCGACCATGCCCGACATCAGGCCCAGCACCATGTAGCCCATGTGGGAAATCGCAGAGTAGGCCAGCATGCGCTTAAGATTGGTCTGTGCGATCGCCGCAAGGTTGCCCAAGCCGATCGACAGGACGGCCAGCACCAGCAACATTTTCTGCCAATCGGCGGCGAGTCCGAGCAGTCCGTACACCAGCAAACGCAGCGCCATGGCAAATGCCGCCAGCTTGGGTGCGGAACCGATGAACATGGTGATCGCGGTCGGCGCGCCATGATAGACATCAGGGATCCACATGTGGAAGGGCACCAGGCCCAGCTTGAAGGCGACGCCGGCGACGATGAACACCAAGCCGAACACCAAC
The DNA here is from genome assembly GCA_903908065.1 of uncultured beta proteobacterium. Lineage (GTDB taxonomy): Bacteria > Pseudomonadota > Gammaproteobacteria > Burkholderiales > Rhodocyclaceae > Sulfuritalea. The sequence continues at coordinate 35,795 of CAIVQO010000081.1, forward strand.
ACCGTCTTCTCTGTCTGGCCCTGATACAGGGCTTGCGCAATTCCGCCCAATTCGAGGCTGCCGGTGGCACCATACACCATGGACATGCCATAGAGCAGGAGACCGGACGCGAGGGCTCCGAGCACGAAATACTTCATCGCCGCTTCGGTGCTGCGGGTGGAATCGCGATCGATGGCCACCAGACCGTAAAGCGACAGCGACATCAGCTCAAGGCCAAGGTACATAGTGATGAAGTTGGCCGCCGAGATCATGATCATCATGCCCATCGTGGCGTAGATCACCAGCAGGTAGAACTCCCCTTTGTCCAGACCACGATCGGCAAGATACTGGCGGCTATAGACCAGCATCATCAGGACCGCAAAATAGGTCATCAGCTTGAGGAAGTCGGCAAGCATGTCGTCGATGAACATGCCGCTGAAGGTCAGCACGGGCTGCGCGTCCGAGGTCACCAGCGTGATCAGGGCAGCACCCAGCAGCGAAACGCCGGTCAGCATCGCCGCCATCCAGCGGTGGGTGGCGCCGAAGAACAGGTCCACAAACAATACCAGGAAGGACATCAGCAGGAGGAAGATCTCCGGTGCCGCCGGGTACAGATCGGGCATCACGAAATTGTTCAGCATCGCTTCTCTCGTGTCTTTCTTGTCGTGTGCCTTGGTATCAAAGCTTGCTCACAGCAACGTGCTTGAGCAGGTTATCCACCGAGGCGTGCATCACTTCGGTGAAGGGGAAGGGATACAGGCCCATGCCCAGGACGCAGAGCGCCAACAAGGCCAGGAACAGGAATTCGCGACCGCTGATGTCCTGCATTTCGGCCACGTGATGGTTGCCGACCGGACCATAAACCACGCGCTTGATCATCCACAGCGTGTAGGCTGCCCCAAGAATCAGCGTCGTTGCGGCGAGGAAGCCCAGCCAGAAATTGGCCTTGATGGCACCCAGGATGACCATGAACTCGCCCACGAAACCGGACGTGGCCGGCAAGCCGGAATTGGCCATGGCGAAGAAGACAAACAGGGCGGCGAACTTCGGCATGGTGTGCACCACGCCACCGTAGTCGGCGATCTGGCGCGAATGGACACGGTCGTACATGACGCCAACGCAGAGGAACATCGCGCCGGAAACGAAGCCGTGGGAAATCATCTGCACCAGGGCGCCTTCAATGCCTAGCTGGTTGAAGATGAAGAAACCGAGTGTGACGAAACCCATGTGGGAGATCGACGAATAGGCGATCAGCTTCTTCATGTCGGTCTGCACCAGGGCGACGAAGCCGATATAGACCACGGCGATCAGCGACAGGGTGATCATGAAGTTGGCCATGTAGTGGGCGGCGTCGGGCACGATCGGCAGCGAGAACCGGACGAAGCCGTAGGCGCCGAGCTTCAGGGCGATCGCCGCCAGGACCACCGAACCACCGGTGGGGGCCTCGACGTGGGCGTCGGGCAACCAGGTGTGCACCGGCCACATCGGAACCTTGACCGCGAAAGACACCAGGAAGGCGATGAAGATCAGGATCTGCGGCTTCATGCCGATCTGCAACTGTTGCCAGTCGAGGATGTTGAAGCTGCCACGTGACTCGAGGAAGAGCCAGAGCAGTGCAACCAGCATCAACAGCGAGCCGAGCAGCGTATAGAGGAAGAACTTGATTGCGGCATAGACACGGTTGGGACCGCCCCAGACACCAATGATGATGTACATCGGGATCAGGGATGCCTCGAAGAAGACGTAGAACAGGACGCCGTCCAGCGCGCTGAAAATGCCATTCATGAGGCCCGACATGACGAGGAAGGCACCCATGTACTGGGCCTGCTTTTCCTCGATCACTTCCCAGCCGGCCAGCACCACCATCACGGTAATGAAGGCATTGAGGAGGATGAAGGGCATCGAAATGCCGTCCACCCCGAGGAAGTACTGCACGTTGAAGCGGGGAATCCAGGGTGCTTGCTCGACAAACTGCATACCGGCGATCTTGGGATCGAAACCGGTATAAAGTGGGATCGTTACCAAGAAGCCGGCAACGGCCACGGCCAATGCCAGCCAGCGAACCAGGCAACGACGATCGGAGCCGGCCCAGAACACCGGCAATGCCCCCAGGATGGGGACCCAGATTGCAAGACTCAGGAGTTGCTGGTTCATCTGTTTATCATTCCATCGGGCCGCAGCGGATGTGCGTCAGGCCCTCCAAAGCGACAGGAAGGCAACCACGCCGAAGAGCATGGCCAAGGCGTAACGATAGATGCGGCCGGACTGGATCATTCCGGTCAGTCCGGCAAACCAGCCAACCGCACCGGCCGAACCGTTGACCATGACGCCGTCGATCAGCACCTGATCGCCCGCCTTCCACAAACCACGCCCGACACCGCGCGCACCACCGGCGAAGAACCAGTCATTGAAGCGGTCGAGGCCGTACTTTTCTTCGAGAATCATGGCCGGGAAGGCAAGCTTCTGCTTGATCACGGCCGGCAAATCAGGCCGCACGATGTACAGGTACCAGGCCGTGGCCGCACCGGAAATCGCCAGCCAGAACGGCAGGGTCATGACGCCATGCGACATCATGCCGAAGATGCCGTGGAACTCATGTGCCATGGTCGCCATTGCCTTGTGCGTGTCGGCAATGCTGATGGCGCTGCCAAACCAGTTACCGTACAGCACGGTGCCAATCAGCCAGCCCGAGGCGATCGCCGGAATCGACAGCAGGATCAAGGGCACGGTGACAACCTTGGGCGACTCATGCGGCTCGACCGGTCCGTGGTGGCCATGGTCGTCATGAGCATCGTGGTGGGCGTCATGGCCGTGGCCATGGTCGCCATGATGTTCGGCGGCATGACGGAAGCGCTCGTCACCGTGGAAGGTAAAGAAAATCAGGCGGAAGGAATACAGGCCACCGACGAACACCGCCGCCAGGGCGCAGAAATAGGCGAACCCGGCAAAGGGCACGTTGGCCAGATGCACTGCCTCGATGATCGAATCCTTGGAGAAGAAGCCGGCAAAAGGCGGCAGGCCGGCATTGGCGATGGCGCCGATCAGCATGGTGAAATAGGTAATCGGCATGTACTTGCGCAAGCCGCCCATCTTGCGCATGTCCTGCTCATGATGCATGGCGATGATCACCGAGCCGGCGCCAAGGAAGAGCACCGCCTTGAAGAAGGCGTGGGTCATCAGGTGGAAGATCGCCACTGAGTAAGCCGAGGCACCCAGTGCCATGGTCATGTAACCAAGCTGGGACAGCGTCGAGTAGGCCACCACGCGTTTGACGTCGGTCTGCACGATCGCGATCAGCGCCATGAACAGGGTGGTGATCGCACCGACCAGAATCACGAGGGATAGCGCAGTGTCGGAGAGTTCGAACAGGGGCGACATGCGGGACACCATGAAGATGCCCGCCGTAACCATCGTTGCGGCATGGATCAGGGCGGAGATCGGGGTCGGGCCCTCCATCGAGTCGGGCAGCCAGACATGCAGCGGGAACTGCGCCGACTTGCCCATGGCGCCAATGAACAGGCAAATGCAGACGGCGGTGATCAGCGGCCAGCCGGTGACGGCCTCGGTCATGGTCGCCAGCTCCTTGGCCTTGCCGAATACGGTGACGTAGTCGAGGCTGCCGGCATACGCGGCGATAAGGCCAATACCCAGCAGGAAGCCGAAGTCGCCGACACGATTCACGAGGAACGCCTTGAGGTTGGCGTAGATGGCGGTCTCGCGTACCGACCAGAAGCCGATCAGCAGGTAGGAGACAAGGCCCACGGCCTCCCAGCCGAAAAACAGTTGCACGAAGTTGTTGCTCATCACGAGCATCAGCATCGAGAAGGTGAAGAGCGAGATGTAACTGAAAAAGCGCTGGTAGCTGTTGGTGCCAGCCTTGCTGCCTTCCGGCCAGTTGTCCTCGTCGTGGGCCATGTAGCCGATGGTGTAGATGTGAACCATCAGGGAGACAAAGGTGACGACCAGCATCATCAGGACGGTTAGCTGGTCGATCATGAAGCCCACTTCGAGCTTGAGACCGCCCGATTCCATCCACTGGTAAACGGTGCCGTTGAAGGTATGGCCGGCCTGCACATCCTGAAAGATGATCACAGACAGAATGAAGGAAATTGCCACACCGAGCGAGGTGACGGTATGCGCCCCGGCACGGCCGAGCACATTGGCGAAGAGTCCGGCCAGGATGGAGCCGACCAGCGGAGCCAGGGGAACGAGTAGATAGATGGTCTTCATGCCCTTATGCCCCTTAGCCCTTCAGGCTGTCGAGGTCTTCGACATCGATCGATGACAAGTTACGGAACAGCACGACCAGGATAGCCAGGCCGATGCCTGATTCGGCAGCCGCCACGACCAGGATGAAGAAGACGAAGAGTTGGCCGGACAGGTCGTTCAGGTAATGCGAGAAGGCAACGAAATTGAGGTTTACCGCAAGGAGCATCAATTCGATGGCCATCAGCAGGACGATCAGGTTCTTCCGGTTGAGGAAGATGCCAATCACGCTGATGACGAACAGGATCGCCGCCAGGATCAGGTAATGCGAGAGCGGGATCATGCCTTGTCTCCTTCCTTGGCGGATGCCGGCAACTCGACCTCGGGTGCCATCTTGACGAGGCGCATGCGATCCTTCGCCTTGACCGCGATCTGGTCTGAAGAGTGCATCGCCTTGTTGTCCTTGCGCTTGCGCAAGGTCAGCATGACGGCAACGATGATGGCCACCAGCAGAATCACCGAAGCAATTTCAAAGGGGTAGGCAAAATCGGTGAAGAGAACTCGTGCCAGTTCCTTGGTGTTGCTGTAGTTGGCCGGCAGATTCTGCGGCGGCAGATTGGCCAGGCCAAAGTAACGACCCGACAGCACCACGGCCATTTCGGCGGCAAGCAGTCCGCCCACCAGAATGCCCAAGGGGAGGTTGCTCCAGAAACCGGCACGCACCCGTTCGATATTGATGTCCAGCATCATCACGACAAACAGGAAGAGCACCATGACGGCGCCGACATAAACCATGACCAAGGCCAGCGAAAGGAATTCGGCCTGCAACAGCATCCACAAGCCGGCGACGTTGAAGAAGGCAAGAACCAGGAACAGTACGGCATGCACAGGGTTGCGGGCGGTGATCACGCGCAAGGCGGCCAGGACCGTGATGGTCGAGAAGAGATAAAAAAGTATGGTCTTGAATTCCATGGCCGGTTTAGCGTGGCTTAGCGGTAAGGCGCATCCTGCGCGCGGTCAGCGGCAATCTGGGCTTCGTTCTTGTCACCCACGGCCAGCAGCATCTGCTTGGTGTAATACAGATCACCGCGCGCCTCGCCGTGGTACTCAAAAATGCGGGTTTGCACGATGGCGTCGACCGGACAGGCCTCCTCGCAGAAGCCGCAGAAGATGCATTTGGTCAGATCGATGTCGTAGCGCGTGGTACGGCGACTGCCATCGGCGCGCTCGGCGGATTCGATGGTGATCGCCATCGCCGGACACACCGCCTCGCACAGCTTGCAGGCAATGCAGCGTTCCTCCCCGTTGGGGTAGCGGCGCAGCGCATGCAGGCCACGGAAACGATTGCTTTGTGGCGTCTTCTCTTCAGGATACTGGACGGTGATCTTGCGCGCGAACATGTAGCGCCCGGTCACGGCCATGCCCTTGAAAAGTTCCTTGAGGAACAGGCTGCCGATGAAGTCTTTTGCACCCATGGTGGTCTCTCCTCGCCTTACTTCCAGATCGACAGCGGCGACATCATCCAGACGCCGACAACGAGGATCCAGACCAGCGTCAGCGGCACGAAGACCTTCCAACCCAGACGCATCAACTGATCGTAGCGGTAGCGCGGGAAGGTGGCGCGTATCCAGAGGAAGAAGAACAGGATCGCGGACATCTTGGCCGCCATCCAGTGGAAACCGTCCGGAATGAAGGCCACGGGGGAAAGCCAGCCACCGAGGAAGAAGATCGAGGTCATCGCCGAGATCAGGATCATGTTGGCGTATTCGGCAAGGAAGAACATCGCGAACGCCATGCCCGAATATTCGACCATGTGACCGGCGACAATTTCCGACTCGCCTTCGACCACGTCAAACGGCGCACGGTTTGTTTCCGCAACACCCGAGATCAAGTACACCCCGAACATCGGCAGCAGCGGCAGCCAGTTCCACGACATAAAATCGAGGCCGTAGCTCGCAAAGCGCCCCTTGCTCTGCGCCATGACGATTTCGCTCAGGTTCAGGCTATTGGAGACCATCAGCACGCAAATCAATCCCAGGCCCATCGAAACTTCATACGAAATCATCTGGGCGGAAGCGCGCATGGCACCGAACATCGGGTATTTCGAGTTCGACGCCCAGCCGGCAATGATGATGCCGTACACACCGACGGAACTTACCGCCAGCAGGTAAAGCACGCCGGCATCGATGTTCGCCAGGACCCACCCGGGGGAAAACGGGATTACCGCCCAGGCAGCGAGCGCAGGTGCAATGGCCATGATCGGACCGACCACGAACAGCTTCTTGTCCGCCGCCGCCGGGAACAAGACTTCCTTAAGGAACAGCTTGAGACCGTCGGCAATCGGTTGCAGCAAGCCCCAAGGACCAACCCGGTTGGGGCCGATGCGTACCTGCATCCAGCCGATGACCTTCCGTTCCACGAACGTCAGGTAGGCGACCGACAGCAACAGGGGCGCCATGATCAGGACAATCTGCGCCAAGGTCCAAACCAGCGGCCAAACGGGCTTGACCGTCGGCCAGGCGGTGCCCAGCGCGCCTTGCAGGAAGGAGACGACCATCGCTTCCATCACGCCTTCTCCACGGTGAGGTTGGCGAACATTGCGCCCAGGCCGATGGTATCGGCATGCGCCACCGCGATGCGCACCACGTTGTCGGGCAATCCATTGTCGAGGCTGGCGCACAAGCGGATCGCCGTGTCGCCAGCGCCGACTTTTACCGCATCGCCAGCCGCCAAGCCCGATTTCGCCAGTGTCGCGGCATTCATGCGCGCCGACGGAGCCGCAGAATCCGCAGCCTGTTGCAGCGCCGGCGAGCGGCGTACCAGCGGGTCGGCGAAATGGATCGGCACATCGGCGACGCGCTCGAGCTTTCCGGATCCGTCGCCAATCGAAAGCGCAACGCCCTCGATACCATTGCTCATACCGGCCGCGAACTCGCGCTTGCCACCCAGGGCTTCATTGCGCACGTCTTCAGAACTGTTGTAGTCGAAGCCGGACAGTTCCAGCAAATTGCCCAGCACCCGCAGAACCTTCCATGCCGGACGCGTTTCGCCCAGGGGCTTTGCGGCGGCATAGAAACTTTGCACACGGCCTTCGGTATTGACGAAGGTGCCGGACGTTTCGGTAAAGGGGGCACTGGGCAGCAGCACGGCCGCGTAATCCAGCATGGCCGGCGTCTTGAACGGTGTCAGCACCACGGTAACTGCTGCTTTGGCCAAAGCGGCGAGCGCCTGGGCGCCATTGGCGGCATCGAGTTCCGGTTCCGTTCCAACCACGACATAGGCCTGCAGCGGCGTCTTGATCATGGCGGCTGCGTTGAGGCCACCATTGCCGGGTACCGCCTTGGCCACATAGCCACCGACACTGTTGGCGGCCTCGCCGAGGAAACCCGACCGGCCACCCAAGGTGGTGGCGATCAGGCGGCCCAGCGCATGCAGTGTGGCAGCCTGTGGATGCTGCTGCGCGAAGTTGCCAAGCAATACGGCGGAATTGCTGCCGGAGACGAGGCTATCCGCAATGGCCTGGGCATCCGGCGTAACCGCTACGGCAGAGAGGTCCGACGGCACGGCGGCGCCCTTGGCGGCACACACCGCCTTCGCCACCTGCGCCAGCAGTGCCGGCAACTGCGAAGGTGCGGCAATCGCGCGTGCGGTGACATTGATCAGCAAGTCGTCATTCGCACTGTGCAAGATGCTGACTTGTGTGCCTTTCTTGGCCGATTGGCGTAGGCGCTGCGCAATCAACGGATGATCCTTGCGCAGGAAGGAGCCGACCACCAGCACGCGGTCGAGCGCACTGACATCGGCAAGCTTCATACCCAGCGAGGGTATGCCAGCACGCTTTCCGTCAGCAGAGAAATCGCTGTGCCGCAGGCGGAAATCGACGTTTTCGCTACCCAGGCCGCGCAGCAACTTTTGCGCCAGGAAGAGCTCTTCCAGCGTTGCGTGAGGGCTCAGCAGCCCGCCGATCGCGGCCCCACCGTGATTCTTGGCGACATCGCGCAGGGCATGGGCGGCATAGTCGAGCGCGACATTCCAGTCGACCTCTTTCCACTCTCCGCCCTGCTTCACCATCGGCTTGGTCAGCCGATCGGCCGAGTTCAGGCCCTGGTAGGAGAAACGCTCCTTGTCGGAAATCCAGCACTCGTTGATCGCCTCGTTCTCCAGCGGCAACACGCGCATCACCTTGTCATGCTTGGTCTGCACAATCAGGTTGCTGCCGAGGGCATCATGCGGACTCACCGACTTGCGCCGCGAAAGCTCCCAGGTACGGGCCGAAAAACGGAACGGCTTGGAGGTCAGCGCGCCGACCGGGCACAGATCGATGATGTTGCCGGACAACTCGGTATTCACCGTTTTGCCGATGAAGGGCATGACCTCGGCGCGTTCGCCTCGATAGGACTGGCCGAGTTCCATGAATCCGGCGATTTCGGCGGTGAAGCGGACGCAACGCGTACAGTTGATACAGCGGGTCATGTCGGTCGACACCAGCGGACCGAGATCCTTGTCGGGAACGACGCGCTTTTCTTCCTCGTACTTCGATGCGGAATCCCCGTAACCGACGGCAAGATCCTGCAACTGGCATTCGCCGCCCTGGTCGCAGATCGGGCAGTCCAGCGGATGGTTGATCAGCAGGAATTCCATCACCGCTTTCTGCGCCTTGACCGCCAGCTCGGAATGGGTGAACACCTTCATGCCGTTGGTGACGATGGTGGCACAGGCCGGCATCGGCTTCGGCGCCTTTTCCACCTGCACCAGGCACATGCGGCAGTTGGCCGCGATGGACAGTTTCTTGTGGTAACAGAAATGCGGAATGTAGGTGCCCAGTTTGTGGGCTGCCTCGATGACGGTGCTGCCATCCTCGACCTGTAAGGTCTTGCCGTCGATCTCGATCTCGACCATTACACCGCCCCTGCCTTGAAAAAGCCGCTGCCCATCCGTTGGGTTTCCGGATCGACCAGACACTTCTTGTTCTCGATGTGGTACTCGAACTCGCTCTTGAAATGCTTGATGAAGCTGCGCACCGGGAAAGCGGCCGCGTCGGCAAGCGCACAAATGGTCTTGCCCATCATGTTGTCGGTAACCCGATTCAGCAGATCGAGGTCTTCCGGACGCCCCTCACCGTGCTCGATGCGATGCACGACACGGTAAAGCCAGCCGCTGCCTTCGCGACAGGGCGTGCATTGACCGCAGGACTCTTCATAGTAGAAGTAGGACAGGCGCTCCAGCGCTTTGACCATGCAAACGGTTTCGTCCATCACGATGACCGCACCGGAGCCAAGCATCGAGCCGGCCTTGGCAATCGAGTCGTAATCCATGGTGCATTCCATCATGATCTCGGCCGGCAAGACCGGGGCCGACGATCCGCCCGGGATCACTGCCTTGAGCTTGCGCCCGCCGCGCATGCCGCCCGCCATTTCCAGCAGCTTCGAAAACGGCGTGCCCATCGGCACCTCGAAGTTGCCCGGACGATTGACGTGGCCGGAGACGGAAAATAGCTTGGTGCCACCGTTGTTGGGTTTGCCGAGGTTCAGGTAGGCCTCGCCGCCCATGCCGAGGATGAAGGGAATCGCAGCGAAGGTTTCGGTGTTGTTGATCGTGGTCGGCTTGCCATAAAGGCCGAAGTTCGCCGGAAAGGGCGGCTTGTAGCGCGGCTGCCCCTTCTTGCCCTCGATGGATTCGAGCAGGCCCGTTTCCTCGCCGCAAATGTAGGCGCCCCAGCCGTGGTGGGCAAAGAGGTCGAAACTGAATTCGGAACCGAGAACGTTGTTGCCAAGGTAGCCAGCGGCCCGTGCTTGGTCGAGTGCTTCCTCGAAGCGCTGGTAGGTTTCGAAGATTTCGCCGTGGATGTAGTTGTAGCCGGCCTTGGCGCCCACCGCGTAACCGGCGATGATCATGCCCTCGATCACGGCATGCGGATCGAAACGCATCAGGTCACGATCCTTGAATGTGCCCGGCTCGCCCTCGTCGGTGTTGCAAACGACGTATTTCACCGGGGCAGCCTTGGGCATGAAACTCCACTTGAGGCCGGTCGGGAAGCCCGCGCCGCCGCGGCCGCGCAGCACGGACTTCTTGACCTCAGCGATCAGGTCATCCTGCGTCATCTTGCTTTCGAGCACGCGACGCAGTTGCCTGTAGCCGCCGCGCGCCTCGTATTCCTTGATTCCCCAGCCGGCGTCGCCCTTGGCCCAGCCAGTGGTCAGCAGCGGATTGATGGTGTCGATCAGGGCCATCTTATTTGCACTCCGCCAGCAGCTTGTCGATCTGCTCGGGCAGCATGAAGCTGCACATGCGCTTGTTGTTCACCAGCATCACCGGAGCATCGCCGCAGGCGCCCATGCATTCACCCTCCTTGAGCGTGAATTTGCCGTCGGCCGTGGTCTCGTTGAAGTCGATGCCGAGCTTGGTCTTGACATACTCGGCCGCATGCACGCCACCCGACAACGCGCAAGGCAAGTTGGTGCAGACCGTGATCTTGTACTTGCCGACCGGCTGCAAGTCGTACATGTTGTAGAAGCTTGCCACCTCGTAGGCTGCCATTGGCGCCATGCCGAGATACTCCGCAACAGCGGCTATGGTTTCCTTCGGCAGCCAGCCCTTTTCGTCCTGGGCAATCACCAGCGCCGCCATCACCGCCGACTGCTTCTGCTCGGCTGGGTATTTGGCTACTTCGCGGTCAATCCTGCGCAGCGCCTCGGGACTCAATTGTGCGTTGTCGTTATTCATTCGACGGTCTATCTGTCTACGTCGCCAAGAACCAAATCGATGGTGCCGATCACGGCGGTGGCATCGGCCAACATGTGCCCACGGCACATTTCGTCGGTCGCGGCCAGATGCGGAATTCCCGCCGTGTGCAGCTTGATGCGGTAGGGCTTGTTGGCACCGTCCGAAACGGCCCAAACTGCCATCTCGCCCTTTGGGTGCTCGATCGCTGCATACACTTCGCCTGGAGGAACGTGCATGCCCTCGGTGAACAGCTTGAAGTGATGGATCAGCTCTTCCATGCTGCCCTTCATCTTTTCGCGGCGGGGTGGCGCCACCTTGTGGTCGTCGCTGATCACGGGACCGGGATTCTTGCGCAGCCAATCGATACACTGCTTGATGATGCGATTCGATTGCGCCATTTCTTCCATGCGCACCAGGTAGCGATCATAGGTATCGCCATTCACGCCCACCGGGATATCGAAATCAAGGCGGTCATACACCTCGTAGGGCTGCTTCTTGCGCAGATCCCATTCGATGCCCGAACCACGCAACATGGCGCCGCTGAAGCCAAGTTGCAGGGCACGTTCGGGGCTGATGACGCCGATGCCGACAGTGCGCTGCTTCCAGATCCGGTTGTCGGTCAAGAGCGTGTGGTATTCCTCGAGCAGGATCGGGAAGCGATTGGTGAAATCTTCCAGGAAATCGAGCAGCGTACCGTTGCGCGCCTCGTTCAGTTCCTTCACCGTCTGCGCGTTCTTGAAGCGGTTCTCCTGATACTTCGGCATCTGGTCCGGCAGATCACGGTACACACCGCCGGGCCGATAGTAGGCCTGATGCATGCGAATGCCGCAGGTGGCTTCGAACACGTCGAACAAGTCCTCGCGCTCGCGGAAGGTGTACAGCACCATGGTCATGGCGCCGATATCGAGTGCATGGGTGCCGATGTTCAGCAGGTGGTTCTTGATCCGCGCAATCTCGTCGTACATGACGCGGATGTACTGGGCGCGGATCGGCACTTCGACGCCAAGCAGCCGCTCAACCGCGAGGCAATAGGCGTGCTCGCTGGGCAGCATTGAGGTGTAATCGAGGCGATCCAGGTAAGGCAGGGTTTGCAGCCAGGTGCGGGTCTCGGCAAGCTTTTCCGTGCCGCGATGCAGAAGTCCGATATGCGGGTCGGCCCGGACGATGACTTCGCCATCGAGTTCCAGCACCAGGCGCAGTACGCCGTGTGCCGCCGGATGTTGCGGACCGAAGTTGAGGGTGTAATTCCTGACGTCAGCCACGACCGCCCTTTCCGTAGTTTTCCTCACGCACGATGCGCGGCGTCACTTCGCGCGGCTCGATGGTCACGGGCTGATAAATCACGCGCTGCTGCTCCGGGTCATAGCGCATTTCGACATAGCCCGAGATCGGGAAGTCCTTGCGGAAGGGATGACCGACGAATCCGTAGTCGGTCAGGATGCGCCGCAGGTCGGGGTGACCTTCGAAATGGATTCCGAACAGGTCGAAGGCTTCACGTTCGTACCAGTTGGCAACGTTCCAGATATCGACCACCGATTCAAGCACCGGGAATTCATCGTCGGTCGCAAACGCCTTGACCTGCAAACGCCAGTTGTGGGCCAGCGACAACAACTGGCTGACCGCCGCATAGCGCAAGCCCTGATACCCGGTGAAATCCGAATAGTCGATTCCGGAAAGGTCCATCAGTTGTTCGAAGCTGAAGGCCGGGTCATCACGCAACTGGCGCATCACTTCGAGATAGCTGGCCGCCGGAACAACCACGGTAACCTCACCGTGATTGATCGACGGTTCGCCGATGCGATCACCGAAGCTTTCCTTGAGTTGCCGGCAAAGCCGTTCCAGTTTGGCGCTCATGTCGGTCGATTCAACGTGCGATGGTGGAGGTGCGACGAATCTTGCCCTGCAACTGGATCAGGCCATACAGCAGGGCCTCCGCCGTCGGAGGGCAACCCGGCACATAGACATCGACCGGGACGATGCGGTCACAACCACGCACCACGGAATAGGAATAGTGGTAGTAGCCGCCACCGTTGGCGCAGGAACCCATCGAGAGCACCCAGCGCGGCTCGGCCATCTGGTCATACACCTTGCGCAGGGCCGGGGCCATCTTGTTGGTCAGGGTGCCGGCGACGATCATCACGTCGGACTGGCGCGGACTCGGACGGAACACGATGCCGAAGCGATCGAGGTCGTAGCGCGAACAACCGGCATGGATCATCTCGATGGCGCAGCACGCCAGGCCAAACGTCATCGGCCACATCGAACCGGTACGCGTCCAGTTGATGATCTTGTCCAGCGAAGTGGTAACGAAACCTTCCTGGAGAACGCCTTCGATACTCATGCGCAGATATCCCTTGTCCCGTTCATTCCCAGTCCAGCGCACCCTTGGCCCACGCATACACGTAGCCGACCACCAGGATGCCGATGAACACGAACATTTCGACGAAGCCAAACATCCGCACCGAATCGGTGGCTACGATCTCCTTGAAGATCGCAGCCCACGGGAAAAGGAACGCGATTTCGAGATCGAACAGGATGAACAGGATGGCGATCAGGTAATAACGCACATCGAACTTCATGCGCGCATCTTCGAAGGGAACAAAGCCGCATTCGAAGGCGGAGAGTTTTTCGCTGTCGGGTCGGTTGGGGGCAACAAGCCATCCGAGCAAAATCGGTACGCAGCCGAAGCCGAGGCCAACCAGGATGAAAACGAGGACGGGGAAGTAGTTATCCAGCATTTTTGTGGCGCGGCTACATGATCACTCGTTGTTGTTACCGGCCACCCGCAATGCGCTGCAAGAAAACCGATGCCAGACTGCTTTGGTACTTCTGCCCTGCTCAAAAACTGGTGCCGACGGCGAGACTCGAACTCGCACAGCTTTCGCCACTACCCCCTCAAGATAGCGTGTCTACCAATTTCACCACGTCGGCTTTTTTGCTACTGCACGAGCGGCTCGCATTATATCTGATGGCATCGATTGATTCATGCGCCGCAGCAAAAAAATCTATGGCCCTTGAAGCCTGAAGTTTATTTCGGAATGTCCTTCGCCTTCGAATCGGGAGCGGCCGGAGCTGCCGGCGGCAATGCCGGGGCAGAGCTGGGCGCCGGGACCGAATCCATCACGCTGGTTGCGCGGGTCGGACGCGAATTCGATACGTACGACAGCCCGAGGCTGGTCAGAAAAAACACTGCCGCAAGCACTGCCGTAGCACGGGACAGGAAATTCGCCGAACCGGTGGCGCCAAACAGGCTGCCCGACGCACCGCTGCCAAAGGCCGCCCCCATGTCCGCACCCTTGCCGTGCTGTAACAGCACGAGGCCGACGACGCCGACGCCGGCAAGAATATGTACGACCAGAATGACGCTATGCAGGATTTCCATGAAGTCCTCTTGAAGTAAATGCTCAGGCGGCAGCGTGTATGGCGAGGAAATCCTCGGCCACCAGCGAGGCGCCGCCGATCAGGCCGCCATCGATGTCGGCCTGGCCAAAAAGTTCCTTTGCATTGCCGGGTTTGACGCTGCCACCGTAAAGAATCTGCAGTCCCGCAGCAATATCGGCACTGTCTGAAGCAAAGCGTGCGCGGATCAAGGCATGAACCTCTTGCGCCTGTGCTGGCGTTGCGGTTCGACCGGTGCCGATCGCCCAGACCGGTTCGTAGGCCACCACGGCGCGCGAAAAAGACGCGACTCCGGAACCCGCCAGGACGGCATCAAGCTGGCGCGTCACGACGGCTCCGGTGATGCCGGCCTCGCGTTCCGCCAGCGTCTCGCCCACGCACAACACGGGAATCAGCCCAACCTTGAGGGCCGCCGCAAATTTTGCCGCAACCACGGCATCGGTGTCGCCATAGAACGAGCGACGCTCGGAATGTCCCACGAGCACATATCGGCAGCCGAAATCGGCAAGCATGGCACCACTGACTTCACCCGTGTAGGCCCCTTGCCCATGCTCGGAAACATCTTGCGCGCCCCAGGCTACCTTGCTGCCATCGAGCACGGCACGTGCCTGGGCCAGATAGGGATATGGCACGCAGACGGCAATTTCCGCCTGCCCTTGGGCTCCCTCACGCACGGCCTGCAGCAGGCCCAGATTGCCGGCCAGGCTGCCGTGCATTTTCCAGTTACCGGCGACAAGTTTGGTACGCATGATATTCGTCTGGCTCGATCGAAAGCCCGCGATTATAGCCATTGCACTGCCTGAACGCCACACTGCGGGACGGCTTGGCCAGATCCAAGCGTCGGAATGGGCCGCCATCGTCCCGCTTGATGCAGATCAACAAGCGTGCGGGGAAAGAGCCGATACTCCGCGAATATTAGCGATTGCTACAACTCGGAACCCTCCCATGGAAACTGTAAGCACTGATGTCGTGATCGTGGGCGCAGGAGGCGCAGGCTTGCGTGCCGCAATCGCCCTCGCGGAAACCGCTCCGACGCTGCGCATTGCCCTGATCTCCAAGGTCTATCCCATGCGCAGCCACACCTGCGCGGCAGAAGGAGGGGCCGCCGGCGTGATCAAGCCCGACGACAGCTTCGACTTTCACTTCCACGACACCGTTGGCGGCGGCGATTGGCTTTCCGATCAGGATTGCGTCGAGTATTTCATCCACGAAGCCCCCAAAGAACTGCTGCAACTTGAGCACTGGGGCTGCCCCTGGAACCGGGAAGCGGATGGTTCGGTCGCCGTACGTCCCTTCGGCGGCATGAAGAAGCAGCGCACCTGGTTTGCCGCCGATAAATCCGGCTTCCACATCCTGCACACCTTGTTCCAGACCTCATTGCAGTTTCCCTCCATTACCCGCTTCGACGAATATTTCGGGCTCGACCTGTTGATGCATGACGGCCGCTGCCGTGGCATCACCGCGATGGAAATGCGTAGCGGCGAATTGCGTCAGTTCCACGCCAAGGCGGTGATCATCGCCGGGGGTGGCGCCGGGCGGATGTTCCCTTTCTCCACCAACGGCGCGATCAAGACGGGCGATGGCATAGCCATGGCCTACCGCGCCGGTGCACCGCTCAAGGACATGGAGTTTGTCCAGTACCATCCGACCGGCCTGCCCAACACCGGCAGCCTGCTGACTGAGGCCTGTCGCGGCGAGGGCGGCATCCTCACCAACAAGCATGGCCGCCGCTACCTGCAGGATTACGGCATGGGGCCGGAAACACCGGTCGGCAAACCCCAGCTCAAGACCATGGAGCTCGGCCCGCGCGACCGGCTCAGCCAGGCCTACTGGCATGAATTGCAGAAGGGCAACACCGTCAGCACCCAGTGGGGTGAATGTGTTTTGCTCGACATGCGCCACCTCGGCGCGAAGAAAATCCGCGAGCGCCTGCCGCTGGTACATGAACTGGCCGAAAGCTATCTCGGCGTCGACATCATCAAGGACCCGGTGCCGATCCGCCCGGTGGTGCATTACATGATGGGGGGCATTTCGACCAATACCGCCGCCGCAACGCCACTCCCGGGCCTATTCGCCGCCGGCGAATGTGCCTGCGTCAGCCTCAACGGTGCCAACCGGCTGGGGTCCAACTCGCTCGTCGAATTGCTGGTGTTCGGCCGCCGCGCCGCACTTTCGGCCATCGACTACCTGCAGACTGTCCCGGCCTTGGATGCTTCGTCACTGAACGCGGCGGCCGACACCACGCGTCAGCGCATCGAGGCGCTCTACAACCGGAACGATGGCGTCGAATCGATGTCCGGACTGCGTCGCGAAATGATGGACACGATGGAGAAGAACGTGGGCATCTATCGCAACGAAGCCGGCTTGCAGGAAGGAGTGAACAAGATTCACGAACTGCGTGCGCGCTACACCCGGGTCAAACTTACCGATCGCAGCCGCGTGTTCAACACCGACCTGTTCCAGATCCTCGAACTTGGGTCAATGCTTGACTGTGCCGAGGCGGTTACGGTGGGTGCGCTGGCTCGGCGCGAATCGCGCGGCGCCCACCAGCGCCTGGATTATGTGGACCGTGATGACACGAATTTCCTGCGCCACACCATGGTTCATCGCCAGGGTGCCGACCTGCCGCGTGTCGACTACCTAGATGTTGTCATCACACGTTCGCCGCCGGGCGTGCGCGACTATTCGGGAGACCACAAATGAAGGAACGACTGGTCCAGCTCGATGTCCTGCGCTACAACCCGGACACTGACACCGAGGCGCACTTCCAGCGTTATGAAGTCATGTGCCAGGAGGAATGGGTGGTGCTCGATGCGCTGAACAAGGTCAAGGAAAGCATCGACCCGACGCTGAACTACCGCTGGTCCTGCCACATGGCGGTCTGCGGCAGTTGCGGCATGATGATCAACGGCGAACCGAAGCTGTCCTGCCACACGTTCCTGCGCGACTACCCCGGGGTGATCCGCGTCGAACCGCTGACCCACTTCCCGGTCGAGCGCGACCTCGTCACCGCGCCCGACGACTTCATGGAAAAGCTGAAGCGCGTCAAACCCTACGTCATTGCCAAGCAGAAAAAGCCGATCGAGGAAGGCGAATACAAACAGACGCCGGCGCAGCTGATGAAGTTTCGCCAGTACTCGATGTGCATCAACTGCATGCTGTGCTATGCCGCCTGCCCGGAATACGGACTGACACCCCATTTCGTTGGCCCCGCCGCCCTGACACTGGCCCACCGCTACAACCTGGATTCGCGCGACGAGGGGCGCAAGGAACGCATGGAAGTGGTGGCAACCAAGGAAGGTGTTTGGGAGTGCACCTTCGTCGGCGCCTGCTCCGAAGTCTGCCCGGCCCAGGTCGACCCGGCCAGTGCCCTGCAGCAACTTAAGATCGTCGGCTCGATCGACTGGATCGTCGAGCATCTGTTGCCCGGAGGTAAGCCATGAGCCGCCGCCCACTGATCCGCGAGGTTCCGCCCGCGAGCTGGTTTTTCCGCCATCCGCGCTACTTGCGCTACATGGCGCGCGAGGTGACCAGTGTTTTCGTCGGTGCCTATTGCGTACTTTTGGTAATCGCTATGCAGCGCCTTGCGGCCGGACCGATCGCCTGGCAGGAGTTTCTTGTGGCGTTGCGCAGCCCCGTCTCGATCATCTTTCACCTGCTGGCCATGGCGGCGGCTTTCTATCATGCCGGCACCTGGTTCAATGCCACGCAGAAAGCCATGCCGCTCCAGATCGGCGAGAACTTCGTCCCGGGTTCCTACATATCGGGCGCCCACTATCTGGTCTGGGCCGTGCTATCGCTGGTGGTGCTGTTTTTCGCGGGAGTGTTCTGACCATGGCCAAGTCCCATAAGCCGGTCGTCTGGTTTCCCTTTGCCGCCGGCGGCACCGTTATTGCGTTCTGCATGCCCGTGATCGTCGTCCTCGGCTTTCTGGCCGCGCTCGGTCACGTGCCATCCGGACTGAGCTATGAGTCACTGCATGCCTTCGCTGCCCACGGGCTAGGCAGGCTGGTGCTGCTGGGCGTCATCGCCTTGTCGCTATGGAGCTCGGCCCACCGCTTGCGCTGTACCTGCTACGATTTCGGCCTGCGCGCGGACACGCTGATTGCCACGATGCTGTATGTCGCGGCGATCGTCGGCAGCGCAGCGACGGCGATGTTCCTTTTCCGGATCTAGCCCGCACACAAACAACAAAGTACAGGGAAAACATGGCACCACCCCCACCGGCCTCGCGCGAAGCCGTCCGCGAAGCGCGCCTTGGCGATGTCTGGAGCAACGAGCTGAATGACGTTTTCGCCGATGTCGCACCGTATTACGACCGCGCCAATAACATTGCCGCGCTCGGGCAGTTCGGCAATTTCCTGCGCCGGTTCATGCAACTCGTCGAATTGCGACCGCACCAGAAGGTGCTCGACGTCTGCGCCGGCACCAACGCGGTTGGCATTGCCCTGCTGAAGCGCGAACCGACCCTGGAAATCCATGCCATCGATCGCAGCGCGGCTATGCAGACCGTGGGACAGCAACGCGCAGCGGAACTGGGATTCCAGATCAAGAGCAATATCGGCGACGTGCATGCCCTACCCTTTCCCGACAATCACTTTGACGTGGTGACCCTGCAGTTCGCCTCGCGTCATCTGCGGGTGCGCGAGGTGTTCGCGGAAATCCGCCGGGTATTGAAACCCGGCGGCCGCTTCCATCATTCGGACATGTTGCGGCCGCGCAATCCGATCGTGAAGCGTCTGTATTACAGCTATCTGCGCGGCTGCCTCGGCATCACCGGCCTGATCGTCGGCAGCGGACCCGCGGCCGTCCAGGCCAAGCAATACTTCATGGACGCGCTGGAGCTTTTCTATACGGCCGAGGATTTGTCGATCCTGCTACGTGAGCTTGGCTTTGTCGATGTTCGCGTCGACACCGTGTTCCACGGCATGATCGGATTCCACCGCGCTACCAAGGCGGGCTGAGGATCCCGGCAATCGCGGTGCTTCCGGAGGCGCACAGACTCGCACGACTCGACGGCCGGGTGCAGCGGCTGTACAGCCGGCGCACCCTCGCCGCGCTGCGGGCCGCACTGCCGATGCGCCTCGCGCTGCCCCACCTGGAGCCCGTGCTGGTGCTCAATGTCGCCAAGGAAGTCGAGAAGGACACGGCGGTAATCCTCGATGCCGGAAACCCGATGCGCGCCGGCATCGAGCAGGAACAGCGCCTTTCCGATCTGTTGCAGGCAACGCGGGACATCGACCGTCGCTTCCTCGACCAGGTGGGCCGTTTTCCGGTGGAAATCGTCGTCCGCTACGACGAGATCATCCCGTTTCGCACCCGCCGCATACGTCTCATGCATGAGGCCGCGCAAAAAATCCTTGGCGGCGGGAGCAATGCCGCCAGCCTGCGCGACGCATTGCGTGCCGCATATTCGCGGGAAGAGTTCGCCCGCCTGCAGCACGAACTGTTTCACCTGTACGCCGAGGAAGTTCGCTCCTTGAGCCGTTCAGTGCGCCTGCCCAGGGCGCTTGTGCCGCTGCGCGAAATGATCGCCCGCGAGTTGCTTGACGTCATGCTGCGCGTCGCTTGGCCCCTGGCGCAGGACATCGCTGCGCTGGCCCATCGCCCCGCCGCGCGGGGGGCCACGGTGGCGAACCAAGCGGGCGCTGCAAGCGCCGATTGACGGCGGCGCCACTCCACCGACATACTTGCAACAGGGCAGTTGAAGCCTCAAGCTTCGCCCTGCTCCACTTGATCCGGGAGAGACGCATGAACCCTTGTCCTGAATCCCCGCCGCAAGCGGTCAGCCGCAGTCGCGCATGGGGTGCCGGCCTGTTGCTTGCCCTGACGGTCGGTGCCGCAAGCGCTGCCGAACAAAAGCTGCCGATCTTCGACGCCCATATCCATTACAGCCACGATGCCTGGGAGAGCACGCCGCCCAAGGCGGCGATCGCCATCCTGCGCAAAGCCGGATTGAAGCGCGCCATGGTCTCCAGCTCCAGCGACGACGGCACACAAAAGCTCTATGCCGAGGCGCCCGACCTCGTGGTGCCCTCGTTGC
The DNA here is from genome assembly GCA_903908065.1 of uncultured beta proteobacterium. Taxonomy (GTDB): domain Bacteria; phylum Pseudomonadota; class Gammaproteobacteria; order Burkholderiales; family Rhodocyclaceae; genus Sulfuritalea. The sequence goes on from CAIVQO010000081.1 coordinate 56,145, forward strand.
GCCCGTATCGCAAGCGCGGCGAAATTTCGAGCTGGGTGCGCGATGAAACCGTGATCGGGCATGTCGAGGAGCGCCTGAAGAAATACCGTTATGCCGCGATTGGCGAATTTCACGTGTATGGGGCCGATGCCGACCTGCCGGTGATGCGACGCATGACGCAACTCGCCAAACAGTACAAATTATGGCTGCACCTGCATGGTGACAGCGATGCCATCGAGCGCGTTATAAGGCAGGATCCGGAGGCGCGCATCCTCTGGGCCCACTCCGGCTTCGACCGTCCGGAGGCGGTGCGCGCCATGCTCAGGAAACATCCTCGCCTGTATGCCGACCTGGCCTTCCGCAATGACCATGCATCGGGCGGCAAGGCCGACCCGGCGTGGCGTGAGGCCTTCCTAGAGTTTCCCGATCGCTTCCTGGTCGGCACCGACACCTTCACGCCGGAACGCTGGTACTACATCGTCGAGCATGCCGACTGGTCGCGCGGCTGGCTGGCCGACCTGCCACGCGACGTTGCCGAAAAAATCGGCTGGCGCAACGGCGAGACGCTTTTCGCCTCGATGATGACGGGCAGGCAATGAAAAGTCGGCGCTCGCGATACGGCGTTTTGCGACGCTGGATCCCGCTGTTTCTGCTTGGCACGGTCAGTACGATCGCACTGGCCGCCTGCCCGCCCAACGAGGCCGACGGCAGCCTGCTGACGAGCGGCAAGCTGCAACTCGCCTGGCGCCCGCTGCTCCAGGGCGATACTCCGGTCGCAACGACCGCCATTCCCATGGCACGGCACTTCGCGCTGGCTGTGCAGCTTTGCGAAGGGCGCATGGCGTCCCAGGCCAGCCTGAAACGCATCGATGCCACCATGCCGGAGCACAGGCACGGCATGAACTACCAGCCCCGTATCAGCCCCCTGGGCGACGGCCGCTTCCGCGTCGAAGGCCTGATGTTCCACATGAGCGGACGCTGGCAGATCGAGTTTGAAGTGCAAAATGGCAATGACGTGTCACGCCTTCTGCATGACGTTCAGATTCGATAGCTCCCGGATTTCACACCTGGCCTGCGTCTTCCTGCTGGCCTGCACCTGGGGGGCACAGGCGGGGGAAGCCGATTTCTCCGCCGAGGAGATCGCGCGCATCGCCAGCCATGGTCCCTGGCCCATGCCGTCGATGCGGGACCCCGGCAATCGCGTCTCCGGCAACCCGGCCGCCATCCGTCTGGGCTATCGCCTGTTTCACGATCCAGGCCTGGCCGCCAACCGGAAGATTTCCTGTGCAACGTGCCACCAGCCGGAACGCGGCTTCCAGGACGGGCTCGCCACCGCTCGCGGCTTGCAGCACGGGATCCGCAACACTCCGGGGCTCTGGAACGTCGGCCAGCAGCGCTGGTTCGGCTGGGATGGCGGACACGACAACCTGTGGTCAGCCAGCTTGCGGCCCATCCTTGATCCGGCCGAAATGGGCGGAGATGCGAAACGAACCGCCAGCCTGCTGCGCGGCCAGTCCGAACTGGATTGCCTGTATCGGCACGCCTTTGGCAAGGCACCCGACGCCGGCGACGACGCACTTCTGGCGAATGTAGCCAAGGCCATCGCCGCATGGCAGGAAACGCTGGTCTCGCCCGCCACCCGCTTCGACGCGCTGCGCGAGGCGCTACTGCGTGGCGATGGCGCAGCCGTCGCGAACCATGCGCCCGCACTACGGCGCGGGCTGCGCCTGTTTCTCGGACGCGGGCAATGCGCCACCTGCCACGCCGGTCCGCTCTTCAGCAATGGCGAGTTCGGCGATATCGGCGTGCCCTTCTTTGTCAAACCCGAGGGCGTCGACCCGGGTCGCCAGGGCGGCATCAAACGCGTGCTGGCCAACCCCTACAACCTGCTCGGCCGCCACAACGACGATGCGACCCGGAACAACGCCACGGCGACCCGTCATCTGCGGCCCGAACATCGCAACTTCGGGGAATTCAAGGTACCCAGCCTGCGCAACCTCAAATACACGGCGCCCTACATGCATAACGGCAGCCTCGCCACGCTGCGCGATGTGGTGCACCACTACTCGCAAATCGATGAAGACCGCCTGCATAGCGACGGCGAACGCATCCTCAAGCCCTTGCACCTGACCGAATCCGAAATCGACGACCTGGTGAGCTTTCTCGAAGCCCTGTCACCCGAAACGCCGATGGTAATCCCAGGCCCGCCGGCACGGATTGATTCCTGCCGTGGCTTTGCCCGTCGCTCCCAGGGCAAAGCCGATGCTCACGCTGCGAGCGTCACTTCACACGTCAGCCGAAACGACCGGTGATGTAGTCCTCGGTGGCCTTCTTGGTCGGCTTGATGAAAATCTGGTCGGTAACGCCGAACTCGACCATTTCACCCAGGTACATGTAGGCGGTGAAGTCCGAAATCCGCGCCGCCTGCTGCATGTTGTGGGTGACGATCAGGATGGTCACCTTTTCCTTGAGTTCGGTCACCAGTTCCTCGATGCTCGCGGTGGCGATCGGATCGAGCGCCGAGGTCGGCTCGTCGAAGAGGATGATTTCAGGGTCGGAGGCCAGCGCACGGGCGATGCAAAGCCGCTGCTGCTGGCCGCCGGACAGGTTGGCTCCGAGTTCGTTGAGGCGGTTGCTGACCTCGTTCCACAAGGCGGCGCCCTTGAGCGCCGCTTCGACGCGATCGTCGAGCTCGTTCTTGTTGCGCATGCCGCGCACGCGCAGGCTGTAGGCCACGTTCTCGTAGATCGACTTGGGAAACGGGTTTGGCTTCTGGAACACCATGCTGATGCGCATGCGAACCTCGATCGGGTCAACGTCGGGCGACAACAGGTTGGTGTTGTCCGGTTGCAGCACGATGCCGCCACCCGCGTATTTGTTGCCCGGATACAGGTCGTGCATGCGATTGAAACAGCGCAGCAGGGTTGATTTTCCGCAACCGGAGGGGCCGATCAGGGCGGTGACCTTGCGGTCATAGACCGGCATGGTCACCCGCTTGAGGGCATGGAAGCTGCCGTAATAAAAATCGAGATCGCGTACGTCCGCCTTCAGCAGGGCGCCTTCGACGCCTGCCTCCAGCCCGGTCTGTATCTGCATGGGGGTCACCACTTGATGTTTTTGCGCAGACGATAGCGCACGTAAATTGCCAGGCCATTCATGGCCAGGGTCATGAAGACCAGCACAAACCCGGCCGCCGCCGCATTGATGGTGAAGGCGGCTTCCGGGCGCGAGGTCCAGTTGAACATCTGGATCGGCATCACCGTGAAGGGGGCAAAGATCCACTCGAACAGCCCGGCCGGCGGATCGCCGGCAAACGGCGCGGGCGGAAGGAAGGCAATGAAAGTCAGTGCGCCAATGGTGATGATGGGCGCGGTCTCGCCAATGGCTCGCGCCATGCCGATGATCACGCCCGTGAGGATGCCGGCGCTTGAATACGGCAGGATGTGGTCGCTGACCGTCTGCCAGGTGGTGGCGCCGCAGGCGTATGAGCCTTCGTGGATCGATTGCGGGATGGCGCGGATGGCCTCGCGCGTGGCAACGATGATCACCGGCAGAATCAAGAGCGCCAGCGTCAGGCCGGCAGAGAGGATGCTCTGACCGAAGCCGAAGTAATACACGAACAGTCCCAGCGCCAGCAAACCATAAACAATGGACGGGATGCCAGCCAGGTTGCTGATGTTGATTTCGATGATATCGGTGATCCAGTTCTTCGGCGCGTACTCTTCAAGGTAGACGCCAGCCGCCACGCCGAGCGGCACGGCCGCGAGGGCAGTCAGCAACATCACCAGGATGGTGCCAACCCAGGCCGAAAGGATCCCGGCATTGGCCGCCTTGCGCGACGGGAAGGAGGTGAAGAAGTTGTAGTCGAGGCGCGGCACGCCCTGGATCGCCATGTCGACGAACAGTACGGTAAAGGTCAGCACACCGACCATCAGCGAGAGGATGCCGAGCAGGGCAAACAGCATGTCCCAGCGCTTGGCGCGAGTGATGATGGCGCGAATGGTAGCGAGATCGGCGGCTTGGAGCATATCAGTACACCTCGCGGAATCGCTTGCGCAGCCAGTAGCCTAGGAGGTTGAAGGCCAATGTCATCAGCAACAGGGTCAGGCCGGCTGCAAAAATGGTCTGGTAACCGATCGAACCGTGCGGCAGGTCACCCAGCGCCACCTGCACGATGTAGGACGTGATGGTCGCCCCCGGCTCGGTCGGGTTGAAAGTCAGGTTGGGCTGCATGCCTGCTGCCACGGCAAGGATCATGGTCTCGCCCACCGCACGCGAGATGCCGAGGATGTAGGCAGACGCGATACCGGACGTCGCGGCCGGGGTCACTACCCACAGGGCCGTTTGCAAGCGCGTGGCGCCCATCGCGTAGGAGCCCTCGCGCAGCGCCATCGGCACCGCGCGCATCGCATCCTCTGACAGAGAGGCGACATAGGGAATGATCATGATCCCCATTACCAGTCCGGCCGACAGCAGGTTGAACCCGGGCAGGTCGGGGTAGATCGATTGCAGGATCGGGGTCAGGAATGTCAGGGCGAAATACCCATAGACGATGGTCGGCACGCCGCCCAGCAGTTCGAGGAAGGGCTTGGCGATTTCGCGCACCTTGAACCCGGCGAACTCCGAAAGGTAGAGCGCAATAATGGTGCCGAGAGGAATGGCCACCAGCAGCGCTACCCCGGAGCTGGTGATGGTTCCCGAAAGCAGCACCATGATGCCGTAGTGGGCGTCGTCGAACAGCGGCGTCCATTGCGTATCGAACAGGAAATCCGACAGTGGAACATGCTCAAAAAAGACCCAGGACTCCTTGACCAGGACCCAGACGATGGCGACCGTAACGAACACCGAAAACGCGGCGGCACAAAAGAGCAGGAACTCGATAATGCGTTCCTTGACGTGACGCGAAGCCTTCTTGCTCAGGCGATCGCTGACTCCCTTGCCAATGGGCAGGGAGCCGGATGGCGCGGACGCGTTTGCACTCATTGCGGAGTTCCGGAAACGTTTGCTTGAATCGGTTTCATTGCGAACGACGGCATTGCCTCGGCGGGCGCCACCGGCGATCCGGCGGCTGCCCAGCCTAGGAAAAAGTTACTCCTTCGGATTGCGCTTCAGCAGATCGGACACCTTGACACCAACTTCAGCCTCGCCGCCGAAGGCGGTACCGGTCTTCTTCTTGCTGAAGTTGTCCATCGCGTGCTTGTAATCGGCATCTGCCAGCGGCACGTACTTGACTTCCTTGGCCAGCTTGCCGCCCTGCTTCAGGTAGAACTCGACGAACTCCCTGACCTCCGGCTTATCCATCGACCTGGCGCTGACATAGATGAAGATCGGGCGCGCCAGCGGCTCGTACTCGCCCGCCATCACGGCTTCGATCGACGGCGTCACCGCCTTGCCCTTGGGATTTACGATGGGCACGGCTTTCAGCTTGCCCTTGTTTTCGTCGTAATAGGCGAAGCCGAAGAAGCCCAGCGCATTGTTGTCGCGCGACACGCCTTGCACCAGCACGTTGTCGTCTTCCGATGCAGTGAAATCGCCACGGCTGGACTTGGACTTGCCATTCACGGCTTCGGTGAAATAGTCGAAGGTGCCCGAATCGGCGCCGGGCCCGAACAGCTTCAAGGGCGCATCGGGCCAGGCGGGGTTGACCTGGTTCCACCGGGTAATTTTGCCCTGTGCTCCCGGCTCCCACATCTTCTTGAGTTCGGCAGTCGTCAATTGGCTGATAAAGTTGTTCTTCGGATTGACCACCACGGTCAGCGCATCGAAGGCGATCGGTAGCTCAACGTACTTGATGCCGGCTTTGGCGCAGTCGTCCATTTCCTTCTTCAGGATCGGACGCGAGGCGTCGGAGATGTCGGTCTCACCGCGGCAGAACTTCTTGAAGCCGCCGCCCGTGCCGGAAATGCCCACGGTCACCTTGACCGCGTTCTTCTTCATTTTCTGGAATTCCTCGGCAACGGCCTCGGTCACGGGATACACGGTCGAGGACCCGTCGATCTTAACCAGGGCTTGGGAAAAGGCAGAAGCGGACAGGAAAACGCCGGCGACGGCAGCTGCGATTTGCAGTGATTTCATTGGAACTCCTTTTTGCGTTGCAATAAACCCAGCCGGCAGTCTAGGCAGCAATTGTTACAGTCCCGTGAAACTTGGTCGCCCCGAGACGGCTGCCTGCAAATTCCTTGGATTCATCGGCCGGTAACAGTCGTCCACTAGCCTTTCGCCGATGCGCAGCCTGCTCCACCTGTCGATGTATTTCCGCCTCGCCCTGATTGGCCTGCACCTGCTGTGGGGTGCGACCCAGGTGGGAATCTGTTTCCCGTTTCTCGCGTCTGCCGTTCGCGACCGGCTCAAGCGCTACTGGTCACGGCAATTGCTCGCCCTGCTCGGAATCTCGCTGGAGGCAGAACACGCAGCCCTCGATCGAATCGGCAGGGGGCTGGTGGTCGCCAACCATGTTTCTTTCGTCGACATTTTCGCCATCAATGCAGCCTTGCCTTCGGGCTTCGTGGCCAAGGACGATGTCGCCACCTGGCCCCTGATTGGTTGGCTGGCGCGGCGCAACGGTACGGTATTCATTACGCGTGGCAAGCGCAGATCGGCGCAGCGGACGCAGCAGGAAATCAGCGCCTCGCTGTCCATCGGGCGACGGCTGACAATTTTTCCCGAAGGTACGACCAGCGCCGGGGACCGGGTGCTGCCCTTCCATGGTGCCCTGTTCCAGGCCGCCATCGACGCCGGGGCACCGATCCATGCGCTTGCCATCGAGTACCTCGATCATTTCGGCAACGTTTCGGCGGCAGCCGCCTATATCGACGATGTAAGCCTCCTCGATTGCCTGCGCCAGATCCTCGGCAGCCAGGGGCTGAGAGTGCGGCTGAGGCTGGCGGCAAGCTTTGCACCGCCCCATGCCGACCGACGCCATGTCGCCCATGCCGCCCACCAGGCGGTTGCCGGCACCCTGCGTCAACGGCCGGTGGCCTCACCCTCCCTGCAACCTGTTCGTAATGCGGCGGCAATCAGCCCGTAACGCCCGGCCGCAACAATGCTGGCGAACCCAAGAGAGAAAAAGGAGAACGCCATGCACAGCAACCACCTGAACACCCGCGAAGCACTAGCTCCGGCGCTGGCGCCGCGCCACAGTTACCGCGTTTCGCTCGCCCACTGCGAGGAAGAGGTTCTTGAAGCCCAGCGCCTGCGATACAAGGTCTTCGTCGAGGAACTTGGCGCCCATATTCAGACGCGCCTGGCCAACCATGACATCGATCACTACGACCGCTTCTGCGACCACTTGATCGTGCGCGAAAGCGAATCCGGGCGCATCGTCGGCACCTATCGCATCCTGTCGCCTGCAGCCGCCCGTCGCGTCGGCAACTACTACTCGGAAAACGAATTCCACATCAACCGCCTGCAACACCTGCGTCCGCGCATGGTGGAAGTCGGCCGCTCCTGCATCCATCCCGACCACCGCAGCGGTGCCGTGATCACGCTGCTGTGGGCGGGCCTGGCCGACTACATGGTCAGCAACAACTATGACAGCCTGATTGGCTGTGCATCAATCGGCATGGGCGACGGCGGCCACAACGCCGCCAACCTGTTCCTCCAGTTCGGCCGGGAGCACATGGCGCCCGCCGAGTACCACGTGTTTCCCCAGCACCGGCTTCCTTTCGAGCGCCTGGCCAACACCCAACCTGTCCTGGTGCCGCCTCTGATCAAAGGCTATCTGCGCGTCGGTGCCTGGATCTGCGGCGAACCGGCCTGGGACCCGGATTTCAATACCGCCGACCTGCTGTTGCTGCTGCCGATGTCGCGCATGAACAAGCGCTATATGCGCCATTTCATGAAGGGTTTGGACGCAAGCGTGGCAGCCGGGGAAATACCCTCAGGAGCCATCCTTGCGCGGCAGTAAGGCCCATACGTCCTCGACAGCAGGTAGAGCGTCAACGTGGGGCGAACAGCCCACGCGCGCCGGTCAGGGCTCGAAGGCCTTTCTTACAGCTTGGGCGATGGCTTCCGCCTGGGCACTGACCAGCGACGCTTCTCGCCCTTCCACCATCACCCGCAACAGCGGCTCGGTGCCCGACGGTCGCAGCAGGGTACGCCCGCTGCCATCCAGCACCGCCTCGGCCGCCGTCACCGCCGCCTGAATTGACGCATCGGCCTTCCAGTCGAAACCGGCGGGCATGCGCACATTGATCAGGCGCTGCGGATACAGTTCGAGATCGGCACAGGCCTGGGCCAGGGTTTCGTTCGCCGACTGCAATGCGGCCAGCACCTGCAAGGCCGCAATGATGCCGTCGCCGGTGGAATGCCGATCGAGGCAGATGATGTGTCCAGAATTCTCGCCGCCGAATTGCCAGCCCTTGTCCTGCATCATCTCCAGCACATAGCGATCGCCGACCTTGGCCCGGCCCAGCGCAATGCCCAGCCGGCCCAATGCGTGCTCGAACCCCAGATTGCTCATCAGGGTGCCCACCACGCCGGGCAGGGCTTGCACGCGTGCACGCTGGCGGGCGATGACGTAGAGCAGTTGGTCGCCGTCGTAGCTGCGTCCTGCCGCATCAACCATTACAAGGCGGTCGCCATCGCCATCGAGCGCGATGCCGCAATCGGCGCGCGTCTCGATCACCTTGCGCCGCAACGCCTCGGGGGCGGTGGCGCCGACTTCCTGATTGATGTTGAGTCCGTTCGGCGTATCGCCAACGCCGACTATTTCCGCGCCAAGTTCGTGGAAGACGTTCGGCGCAACGTGATAGGCCGCGCCGTGGGCACTATCCACCACGATTTTCAGGCCGCGCAGGTCCAGGTCATTGGGGAAGGTGCTTTTGCAGAATTCGATGTAACGCCCGGCGGCGTCGTCGATCCGGCGCGCCTTGCCGAGCTTGGCCGACTCCATGCAGACCATGGGCTGATCGAGCCGTGCCTCGATTTCGAGCTCCACGGCATCCGGCAGCTTGGTGCCCTGGGCGGAAAAGAATTTGATCCCGTTGTCGTCGAACGGATTATGCGAAGCCGATATGACGACGCCGGCCTGCAGGCGCAGCGCGCGCGTGAGGTAGGCCACCGCCGGTGTCGGCATCGGGCCGCACAGCATGACGTCGACCCCGGCGGCGGCAAAGCCCGCCTCCAGCGAAGCCTCCAGCATATAGCCCGAAATTCGTGTGTCCTTGCCGATCAGAACCGCCGGCCGCTCGCCCGCCGGCATCTTGTCGCGCGCCACCAGCGTGGCGCCGGCCGCATAGCCCAGGCGCATGATGAAATCGGGGGTGATCGGCGCGACGCCGACCCGGCCGCGCACACCATCGGTGCCAAAATACTTGCGAGACATCAGAACTCCTCCACAGCTTGCACTACGGCCAGCGCATCGCGCGTCGCCGCCACGTCATGCACACGCAGGATGCGCGCGCCGCGCAATACTGCCAGCATATGCGCGGCAATGCCAGCGGGTAAGCGCTCCGGCGCGGCCCGCCCGGTAATCAGGCCGAGCATGGACTTGCGCGACATGCCCACCAGCAAGGGCAGGCCGGGCACGACCAGTTCGTCAAGGCGGCGCAAGAGTTCGAGGTTGTGTTCCAGGCTCTTGCCGAAGCCAAATCCGGGGTCGACCGCGATGCGGTCCAAGGCAATGCCGGCGGCCTCCGCCGCCGCCACCCGTTCGCCGAGAAACGTGGCGACCTCGGCAACGACATCGCCGTAGCGCGGATCGCTCTGCATGGTCGCGGGCTCGCCCTGCATGTGCATCAGGCATACCCCGGCCCGTGTCGCCGCCACGGCATCGAGGGCCCCCGGCGCGCGCAGTGCATTGATGTCGTTGATCATGTCCGCCCCGGCAGCCAGCACGGCACGCATCACCTCAGGCTTTACGGTGTCGACGGATACCGGCACGCCACAATCGCGCAGAGCATCTACGACCGGCAGCAGCCGCTCGGCTTCGTCGCGGGCCGTAACGGGATGGGCGCCCGGACGCGAAGACTCGGCGCCGATGTCGACGATGTGAGCGCCTTCATCGATCAGCCGATGGGCCTGTGCGATCGCCGTGGCGGCATCGCCGTGCAGGCCATCGCCGGAAAAGGAATCGTCGGAGAGATTGACGATGCCCATGATCAGCGGACGCGCCGCATTCAGCACATGGCGGCCGCAATGAAAGTTCTGGTCCATAAAAAAATCAGCCGCCAAAACCTTGCTGTCTTGGCGGCCGCGACTGGGTCGATTCGAGGTCAGGCGGGAGCGGGCGCGGTCGGCTCCGGACCGGGTGCATTGTCACCCCGCGATGTGGGCGACGAACCGGAGGCCTTGGGCGGGCGCGGTGGCAGCCCGGCCATGATGTCGTTGATCTGGTCGGCGTCGATGGTTTCCATTTCCAGCAGCGCGGCGGTCATGGCCTCAACCTTGTCGCGATTCTCTTCCAGCAGGCGACGCGCCAGCGCGTATTGCTCGTCGAGGATGCGACGGATCTCGCCATCGACCTTCTGCATCGTAGCTTCGGAAACGTTCTTGTGCGTCGTCACCGAACGGCCGAGGAAGATTTCGCCCTCCTCCTCGCCATAGACCATCGGCCCCATGGAGTCGGACATGCCCCACTGCGTCACCATCCGCCGCGCCAGGTCGGTGGCACGCTGGAAGTCGTTCGAGGCGCCCGTCGTCATCTGCTTCATGAACAGTTCCTCGGCAATACGGCCGCCGAACAGCACGGTGATGGTATTCAACAGGCGATCGCGATCCTGGCTATAGCGATCCTCAGTTGGCAATTGCATGGTCAGGCCCAGGGCGCGGCCGCGCGGAATGATGGTGACCTTGTGCACCGGATCGGTCTTCGGTAGCAGCTTGGCCACCACCGCGTGGCCGGACTCGTGGTAAGCCGTGTTCTTGCGTTCTTCCTCAGGCATGACCATAGAACGGCGCTCGGCGCCCATCATGATCTTGTCCTTGGCGCGCTCGAAGTCTTCCATATCCACCAGGCGCTTGTTGCCGCGCGCGGCGAACAGCGCGGCCTCATTGACCAGGTTGGCCAGGTCGGCGCCAGAAAAGCCGGGGCAACCGCGCGCCAGAATCGAGGCGTCGATGTCCGGTGCCACCGGCACCTTGCGCATATGCACCTTGAGGATCTGCTCGCGGCCGCGAATGTCGGGCAACGGCACCACCACCTGGCGGTCGAAGCGGCCGGGGCGCAGCAGCGCCGGATCGAGCACGTCGGGGCGGTTGGTGGCAGCGATCACGATGACACCGGCCGAGCCCTCGAACCCGTCCATCTCGACCAGCATCTGGTTCAGCGTCTGTTCGCGCTCGTCGTTGCCGCCGCCGAGGCCGGCACCGCGCTGGCGGCCGACGGCGTCGAGTTCGTCGATAAAGATGATGCAGGGTGCGGCCTTCTTGGCCTGGTCGAACATGTCGCGCACGCGCGCGGCACCGACGCCGACGAACATCTCGACGAAATCGGAGCCGGAAATCGAGAAGAAGGGCACTTTGGCCTCGCCGGCAATCGCCTTGGCCAGCAGCGTCTTGCCGGTGCCGGGCGAGCCGACCAGCAGCACGCCGCGCGGGATGCGGCCGCCGAGCTTCTGGAACTTGGACGGGTCGCGCAGGAAGTCCACCATCTCGGTGACTTCCTCCTTGGCCTCGTCGCAACCGGCGACGTCGGCGAAGGTGATGTTGTTCGACGACTCATCCATCATGCGCGCGCGGCTCTTGCCGAAGGAAAAGGCGCCGCCCTTGCCGCCACCCTGCATCTGGCGCATGAAGAAGATCCAGACACCGATCAGGAGCAGCATCGGGAACCAGGAGACAAAGATGCTGGTGAGGAAGGACTGCTCCTCCTCGGGCTTAGCGATCACCTTGACGTTGTTCTTCAGCAGGTCGGAGACCATCCACAGGTCCGGCGGCGCGTACGTGGTGATGCGCTTGCCGTCGGTGGTGGTAGCTTCGAGCGTGCGACCCTGGATCACCACCTTGGTGATACGTCCCTGCTTCACCTCTTCGAGGAACTGGGAGTATTCCAGCGAGCCCAGAGTGGCCTGGCGCGTGTTGAACTGGTTGAAAACGGTCATCAGGACGATGCCGATCACCAGCCAGATCGCCATATTTTTGAACATGTTATTCAAAGCGGAGCCTCTCTTTCCCTGGGTCGGGAGTCAACATCAAAACATTGTAGTGCCGTTCGCCACACCCTGCAAACCGGGCATTCCTCGGCTCACGGGCGTTTAGCCTGCGCCAGCAGATAAATCTCGGCGCTGCGGTCGCGCGATGCAGCGGGTTTCCTCAGTTGCAACTTGCCGAACATTTCCTGCATTGCCTTGCGCAATTCCATGAATCCTTCGCCCTGAAATACCTTGACCAGCAATCCGCCGCCGGGTTTCAGGTGCTCGCGACAAAAATCCAGCGTCAGCTCTGCCAGCAGCATCACCCGCGCCTGATCGACGGAGGCGATACCCGACATATTGGGGGCCATGTCCGACAAAACAAGGTCGACCTGGCGCCCGTCGAGGGCTTCGACCAGTTGCTGCAAGACGAGATCCTCGCGAAAGTCGCCCTGGATGAAATGCACGCCGTGGAGCGCCTCCATGGGCAGGATATCGAGTGCAATCACCTTTCCGCCCGGGGCAACCCGCCGTGCCGCAACCTGCGACCAACTGCCGGGGGCGGAGCCGAGATCCACCACGGTCATTCCCTGGCGCAGCAAGTGATCCTGGTCGTCGATCTCGGACAGCTTGAAGGCCGCGCGTGAGCGCAAACCGCCCGCCTTCGCCCGCTGAACGTAGGAATCGTTGATGTGTTCGTGGATCCACGCCTTGTTGGTCTTGTTCTTCTTGTTGCTCGCGACCTTGCCGCTCACGCTAGAATCCCGCCATGATTGAAATTTCCCCCGTCGAGCGCCGTGCCCTGCGCGCTGCCGCACACCATCTCAAGCCCGTCGTTTCGATCAGCCAGAAAGGGCTTACCGCGACCGTGTTGGCCGAGATCGATCGTTCGCTCAAGGCCCATGAACTGATCAAGCTGCGACTTTACGGCATCGAGCGCGAGGACCGTGAGGCCCTGAGCAGCGAAATCTGCACCACACTCGGCTGCGTCGATGTTCAGCATATCGGCAACCTGCTGGTGCTCTGGCGCCCTGCCCCAGAACCGGTAGCCGGCCAGGAGTCGGCGCCAGCCCGACGGCGGTCGACAGCCAAACCGGCCAACAAGAAACAGGCTGCCGCGCGCAACGAAGCCCGTAACCGCAAGGCCTGATTCAACGACCCCTGCCGCGTTCCTGCCGCACCACGAGGGCGACGCCAAGCAAGGATTGAAGCAGGTAGAGCACGCTCGAAACGCCGTGCCAGGTGGCGAAACGATCGCGCAAGGCCGATTCCATGACCTGTCTTGGCAGTGCATCGGCCTTGAGCTGGGCCAGGACAGGCTGGATGCCGAAATGGCCGGCCAGCGTAAGCAGCAGCATGGTCAGGACGATCCAGAACACGCCGACCTTGATCGCGCGCCAGCCCTTGGTCGCCAGCAAATACATCAGCAGGTAGGCGCCGCAGGCCATGCCGACCCAGGCCACTGCAGTAAACATGGCGCCAGCGAGATTTCCCGCCAGGGTGCGGTCCGACAATTGGGCGAACAGGATGGGAGCCGCCAGGTAGCCGATGGCGAGCATGCCGCCGACCCATGCCGTGATGCTCAGGCTGTAGAGCGCGCCCCAGAAGCGCATCAGACGTACTTGACGTCGAGAATCTCGTATTCGCGCTTGCCGCCGGGCGTCTGGACTTCAGCGACGTCGCCGGCGAATTTGCCGATCAGGGCGCGAGCCACCGGCGAATTGAGCGATATCTTGGAAGCCTTGATGTCAGCCTCGTCATCGCCGACGATCTGGTAGCTGACAGTGTCGCCACTGTCCATGTCTTCCAGTTCCACCGTGGCACCGAACACCACCCGACCGTCGGCGTCGAGCGAGGCGGGGTCGATGATCTGCGCATTGCCGAGCTTGCCCTCGATTTCCTTGATGCGGCCTTCGAGGAAGCCCTGACGCTCCTTGGCGGCGTCGTATTCGGCGTTTTCCGACAGGTCGCCATGCGACCGGGCCTCGGCGATGGCGGCAATCACGGCCGGTCGATCGACGCTCTTCAGGCGCTGCAGTTCCTGGCGCAGCAGGTCGGCGCCACGCACCGTGATCGGAAACTTGCTCATGTCGACAATTCCGAATGCAGGGACTGCAGCGAATAGGTTTCGAGGCCATCGTGGCGCATGCCGGCACACGCGGCGCGGCCACCTTCGATGGTCGTGAACAACGTAACCTTGGCACCCAGGGCCGAAGTACGGATGGACCGCGAATCGGCAATTGCCGTGCGCTTTTCCTCGACGGTATTGACGATCAGCGCGATCTCGCCGTTCTTGATCATGTCCACCACGTGCGGACGGCCCTCGGTGACCTTGTTCACGATGCCGACGGGAATGCCCGAGGCACTGATCGCGCCCCCAGTGCCGCGCGTGGCGACGATGGAAAAGCCAAGTTCATGCAGTTCGCGCGCGACCTCGACGGCTTTCGGCCGATCGGACGGCTTGACGCTGAGGAAGACCTTGCCCGACTTAGGCAGGCGCGTGCCGGCAGCAAACTGGGACTTGACGAAGGCCTCGCCGAAGGTACGGCCCACGCCCATGACTTCGCCGGTCGATTTCATCTCGGGTCCGAGAATGGTATCGACACCGGGGAACTTGATGAAGGGGAAGACCGCCTCCTTGACCGAGAAATAGGGCGGGATCACCTCGCGCGTCACGCCCTGGTCGGCGAGGCTGCGTCCAGCCATGCAGCGTGCCGCGATCTTCGCCAGGGGCAGGCTGGTGGCCTTCGAAACGAAGGGCACGGTACGCGAGGCACGCGGATTGACTTCCAGCACATATACGACGGCATCGGCCCCGCGCCCCTGGATGGCGAACTGCACGTTCATCAGGCCAACCACGTTGAGGCCCTTGGCCATCATCTCGGTCTGGCGCCGCAGTTCGTCCTGGATCTCGTCGCACAGTGAAAACGGCGGCAGCGAACAGGCCGAATCGCCCGAATGCACGCCGGCCTGCTCGATGTGCTCCATGATGCCGCCGATGATCACCTGCTGGCCGTCGGACAGGGCGTCAACGTCCACCTCGGTGGCATCGTTGAGGAAGCGGTCGAGCAGCACTGGCGAATCGTTGGAGACCTTGACCGCCTCGCGCATGTAGCGCTCGAGGTCTTTCTCTTCGTGCACGATCTCCATGGCGCGGCCGCCGAGCACGTAGCTCGGCCGCACCACAAGCGGGTAGCCGATCTCGGCGGCGAGGCGGATGGCATCGGCTTCGGTGCGCGCCGTGCGATTGGGCGGCTGCTTCAAGCCGAGGTCGTGCAGCAGCTTCTGGAAGCGCTCGCGGTCCTCGGCGGCGTCGATCATGTCCGGGCTGGTGCCGATGATCGGCACGCCGTTCTTTTCCAGGTCGCGCGCACGCTTGAGCGGCGTCTGGCCGCCGAACTGGACGATGACGCCGGCCGGCTGCTCGACATGGACGATCTCGAGGATGTCCTCCAGCGTCAGCGGCTCGAAGTAGAGTCGATCCGAGGTGTCGTAGTCGGTGGACACGGTCTCGGGATTGCAGTTGACCATGATGGTCTCGTAGCCATCCTCGCGCATGGCAAGGGCGGCATGGACGCAGCAATAGTCGAACTCGATGCCCTGGCCGATGCGGTTCGGCCCGCCGCCCAGCACCATGATCTTCTTGCGCGAGGAGGGTTGCGATTCGCATTCCTCCTCGTAGGTGGAGTACATGTAGGCGGTCGAGGTGGCGAATTCGGCGGCGCAGGTGTCGACGCGCTTGAACACGGGGCGCACGCCCAGCTTCTGCCGGTGCTCGCGCACTGCCGTTTCCGTCACCGTGCCACCGGCGCCGACTTTCGCGCCAATGCGGCGATCTGAAAAACCCTTGCGCTTGAGCCCGCGCATCGCCGCCGCATCCAGGTCGGCAAGGTTTTGCGAGGCCAACCAGGCCTCGGTGCGCACGATATCCTCGATCTGCACCAGGAACCAGGGATCGATCTTGGTCAGGTCGAACACCTGCTGCAACGAATAGCCATCACGGAAAGCCTGGGCCACATACCAGATGCGCTGCGGGCCGGCACTCGCCAGTTCGCGGTTGAGTTCCTCGGTGCTGGCCTCGACCTCGTCGAAGCCATAAACGCTGACTTCCAGCCCGCGCAGGGCCTTCTGCATCGACTCCTGGAAGCTGCGACCGATCGCCATGACCTCGCCCACCGACTTCATCTGGGTGGTCAGGCGGTCGTTGGCCTGCGGGAACTTCTCGAAGGCGAAGCGCGGCACCTTGGTCACCACGTAATCGATCGAGGGCTCGAAGGAAGCGGGCGTGGCGCCGCCGGTGATGTCGTTCTTCAGCTCGTCCAGGGTGTAGCCGACGGCCAGCTTGGCCGCGACCTTGGCGATGGGGAATCCGGTGGCCTTGGATGCCAGCGCCGAGGAGCGCGAAACGCGCGGATTCATCTCGATCACGATCATGCGCCCGTCGTCCGGGTTGATCGCGAACTGGACGTTGGAGCCCCCCGTATCGACACCGATCTCGCGCAGCACCGCAATGCTGGCGTTGCGCATGATCTGGTATTCCTTGTCGGTCAGCGTCTGCGCCGGCGCGACGGTGATCGAGTCGCCGGTATGCACGCCCATCGGGTCAAGGTTCTCGATCGAACAGACGATGATGCAATTGTCCTTGCGGTCGCGCACCACCTCCATCTCAAATTCTTTCCAGCCGAGCAGCGATTCTTCGATCAGCAGTTCCCGGGTCGGGCTGGCTTCGAGGCCGCGCTTGCAGATCTCGACGAATTCTTCCTGGTTGTAGGCAATGCCGCCGCCCGAGCCGCCCATGGTGAAGGACGGCCGAATGATGGCCGGAAAGCCGATGGCGCCCTGCACCTGCTGGGCTTCCTCCATACTGTGCGCAATGCCTGAACGCGCGCTGCCCAGCCCGATCTTGGTCATCGCCTGCTTGAACTTTTCGCGATCCTCAGCCTTGTCGATGGCTTCCTTGCTGGCGCCGATCATCTCGACGCCGTATTTTTCCAATACGCCGTGCTTGGCCAGGTCGAGCGCACAGTTAAGCGCGGTCTGGCCGCCCATGGTCGGCAGCAGCGCGTCCGGGCGCTCCTTGGCGATGATGTTTTCGAGCACCTTCCAGGTGATCGGCTCGATGTAGGTGACGTCGGCCATGCCCGGATCGGTCATGATCGTCGCCGGATTCGAATTCACCAGAATGACGCGGAAGCCCTCTTCACGCAGCGCCTTGCAGGCCTGAGCCCCCGAGTAGTCAAACTCGCAGGCCTGGCCGATGATGATCGGGCCGGCGCCAATGATCAGGATGGATTGGATGTCTGTGCGCTTGGCCATTTTTATTTGCGCTCCATCGAGTGGATGAAGCGGTCGAACAGGTAGGCGACGTCATGCGGTCCGGGACTGGCCTCCGGGTGGCCCTGGAAGCAGAACGCCGGGCGATCCGTGAAGGCGAGTCCCTGCAGGCTGCCGTCGAACAGCGAGACGTGGGTGACTTTGACGTTGGCCGGCAGGCTCGCCGGATCGGCGGCAAAGCCATGGTTCTGGCTGGTGATCAGCACCTGACCGGTTTCAAGATCCTTCACCGGATGGTTGGCGCCATGGTGGCCGAACTTCATCTTCATGGTCTTGCCGCCAGCGGCCAGCGCCATCAACTGATGGCCGAGGCAGATGCCGAAGGTCGGCAGTTTCTTTTCCAGGAAGACCCGGATCGCCGCGATCGCGTAATCGCAGGGCTCGGGATCCCCCGGCCCGTTGGACAGGAAGACGCCATCCGGATTCAAGGCCAGCACCTCAGCGGCGGGGGTCTTGGCCGGCACCACGGTCAGCCTGCAACCGCGCGACGCGAGCATGCGCAGGATGTTGCGCTTGACGCCGAAATCATAGGCTACGACGTGGAAGCGCAGTTTTTCCGGCGTAACGTAGCCGCTGCCGAGTTTCCATTCGCCCTCGGTCCAGGCATAAGGCTTATCGACCGTAACCACCTGGGCGAGGTCCATGCCGGCAAGGCCGGGGAAGGCACGCGCCTGGGCTACGGCGGCATCGGCATCGATGTTTTCGCCCGCCATCAGGCAACCGGCCTGTGCGCCTTTTTCGCGCAGCGTACGGGTCAGCTTGCGGGTGTCGATGTCGGCCAGGCCAAGCACGTTCTCGGCACGCAGGTAGGCATCCAGTGTTTGGTCGCTGCGGAAATTCGACGCCAGCAGGGGCAGGTCGCGGATTACCAATCCGGCGGCATGAATGCGGCCGGCTTCACAATCCTCGCGATTGATGCCGTAGTTGCCGATGTGCGGGTAGGTCAGGGTGACGATCTGCCGGGAATACGAAGGATCGGTGAGGATTTCCTGGTAGCCGGTCATGGCCGTATTGAACACGACCTCGCCGACGCTGCTGCCAGTGGCTCCTATCCCCTTGCCTCTAAACACCGTTCCGTCGGCCAGGGCAAGAAGGGCGGGCGGAAAGTGAGGCACGATGAGGCTCCCGGTACAAGTCACGACGTCGATCGGAACCGGACGCAGCTTGTTTCACAGGGCGTTCGGCAAACTTTCCAATTATACCTGCGGGGCCCCGATCATGCAATGCGAGGGCGCGGTTGAAATGCCCTGACGGCCCTATTTCAGGCCCAGCACGTCCTGCATGTCGAACAGGCCGCTGCTGCGCCCGCGCATGTAGCGCCCGGCGCGCAATGCACCCTGTGCATAGGGCATGCGACTGGCCGACTTGTGCGTGATTTCGATGCGCTCGCCACCGCCCGCGAACAACACGGTGTGGTCGCCGACGATATCGCCGCCGCGTATGGTGGCAAAGCCGATCTGCTGCGCGGGTCGCTCCCCGGTGTGGCCCTCGCGGCCATACACCGCGCATTCGGAAAGCTCGCGCCCGAGCGCCTTGGCCACCACTTCGCCCATGCGCAGCGCCGTACCGGACGGCGCATCGACCTTGTGCCGATGATGGGCCTCGATCACTTCGATGTCATAGCCTTGATTGAGGATGCGCGCGGCGACGTCAAGCAGGCGGAACACCGCATTGACGCCGACCGCCATGTTCGGCGCGAAAACAATCGGGATGTTCTTCGAGGCCGCCTCGATCGCGGCCTTGCCCTCGGCCGAAAAACCGGTGGTGCCGATCACCAATGCCACCTTGTGGCGCTGGCAGGCATCGAGATGTTGCAGCGTACCCTCGGGACGCGTGAAGTCGATCAGGCAGTCCGACACGGCCAGGGCAGCATCGAGATCGGAACCGATCTTGACGCCGCAAGGCGCCCCCACCAGTTCTCCGGCATCGCGCCCCAGAAACGGGCTCGACGGGTGTTCCAGCGCGGCGGCGAGTGTGGCTTCGGGATCCTGCTGCACCGCTTCGATCAGCGTGCGACCCATGCGGCCGGCGCTGCCGGCGATGGCGTAACGAATCTTTTCCATGGTTATTTCTTGTCTTGCGTTTCGCCGCTGGCAGCAGCCGGGACTGGAATGTCGATGACTTGCGCCGCGGGCTTGGGCGCTTCGGGCTTGCTGCTGTCCTCGGCGACGACATTGCCGGCGACGCGGGTCAGCTTGTTGTCCTGAAAAAATACCGTCAGCACCCGTTGCTGGACTTCACCGCGTCCCGGCTGAAAGCGATAGACATAATCCCAACGGTCGGAATGGAACATGTCGGCCACCAAGGGCGAGCCGAGTATGAAACGGACCTGTTCCCGACTCAGCCCGGGTTTGAGTTGCGAAACCATTTCCTGGGTAACCATGTTTCCCTGCCGCACATCCACGCGATAAGGCGCCAGGTAACTGGTGATGTGTTCGGTCGTGTTCGAACAGGCCGCCAGCAGGGGCAACAACAACAGGATTCGCTTCATGGGAATTACCGGCCTCGCTCAGATGGGCGGCAGGCGTGTTTCTACGCCCTGCCGACTCCCGGTGGCAGAATCCCAACCGGGCTGCGAAAACTATATCATAGCCGGCCGTTCGACCCTCGCCGTTTCGGTCCCCAACCCGCGTCATGACCCATCCCGACGACCTCAAGAGCATCGGCCTCAAAGCCACCTACCCCAGGCTGAAGATTCTCGACCTGTTCCACAAGCTCCAGGAAGAGGGCGCATCCCGCCATGTCACGGCCGAGGACGTGTATCGCCATCTGCTGGCCGACGGCCTGGACATCGGACTGGCCACGGTCTATCGCGTACTGACCCAGTTCGAACAGGCCGGCTTACTGCAGCGCCACCATTTCGAGTCCGGCAAATCGATATTCGAGCTCAACGAGGGAACCCACCACGACCATCTCGTCTGCCTCGATTGCGGACGCGTCGAGGAGTTTTTCGACGCTGAAATCGAAAAGCGGCAACAGAAAATCGCCGAGCAGCATGGTTTCGCCGTACGCGAGCATGCCTTGTACCTCTACGTCGAGTGCAAGAAACCCAACTGCCCGCATCGCAAGCAGCCAAGCTGACGCCCAACCCGGGGCCGACCGATCCGCCCCGATCAACCATTCCTTAACGCATTGCCATGGAAGCCTTTTTGACTTCGACCACGCTGGTCGCCATCGCCGAGATAGGCGACAAAACCCAGTTGCTCTCCTTCGTGCTGGCGGCGCAACTGCGCAAGCCACTGGCGATCATTGCCGGGATCTTCGTTGCCACGGTACTCAACCACGCCCTGGCCGGCTCGGTAGGCGTCTGGCTTGCGCAATTGATTTCGCCGCACTGGCTGCCCTGGATTACCGGCGTCGTGTTCATCGCCTTCGGACTCTGGGCCCTGCATCCGGATTCGCTCGACGAGCAACCCAGGATTCACCCCGCCGGCGCCTTCGTCACCACCACGATTGCCTTCTTCATTGCCGAGATGGGCGACAAGACCCAGTTCGCCACGGTCGCGCTGGGCGCGCAGTATGCAGGCGCCCTCGTCGCAGTGGTGATGGGAACGACCATCGGCATGATGCTGGCCAACGTGCCGGCGGTGCTGATCGGGGAAAAGCTGGCACAGCGCCTGCCGCTGAAATACATCCGCTGGCTTGCCGCCCTTGTCTTCATCGCCACCGGCGTAGCGGCGATGTGGGGGGCGCCAGCGCTTTCGGGCTAGGCGCGCCCCAGCATTTCCGCCGCATGGCGGCGCGTGGTATCGGTGATTTTTTCACCGCCCAGCATGCGTGCGATTTCGCCGATGCGGGCCTCGGCATCCAGCACAAGCACGGCCGAGGTAGTCTTGCCGTCGTGCGTGTGCTTGGCAATCGACCACTGCCAGTCGGCTTGCGCGGCCACCTGCGGCAGATGGGTGACGCACAGAACCTGCCGACTCTTGCCCAACTCGCGCAGCATGCGGCCGACGATTTCGGCGACGCGGCCGCCGATGCCGACATCGACTTCATCGAAGATCAGCGTGCCGGCGGTATTGGCCTGGCTGGCGATTACCTGCAGACCCAGGCCGATGCGCGACAACTCGCCGCCCGAAGCCACCTTGGCCAGCGGCCGCAACTCCTGCCCGGCATTCGCGGCCACCAAGAACTCGATGCTCTGATCGCCCCCGGCGGAGCCTTCGGGAAGGGGCGTCAGCGCGATCTCGAAGCGCCCGCCCGCCATGGCCAGTTCCTGCATGCCGCCGGTGACCGCCGCCGAGAGCGCCTTGGCCGCCTTGCTGCGCAAGGCCGTGAGCTTTTTTGCCTGTCCGCGATAACAGGTCTCGGACGCCCGCTCCCGCTCGGCCAGCGCCTCCGGGTCGGCGCGCAGGACAAGCTCGGCCAGGCGCGCCTGCAGGCCTTCCCTCAGCGCGGGAAGTTCCTCGGGAGTGACACGATGCTTGCGCGCCATTTGCGTCACGGCGTCGATGCGGGCATCGAGTTCGGCCAGGCGCTGGGGATCGAGATCGAGCCGATCCTGGTAGCGCCGTAGCGCCAGCGCCGACTCTTCGAACTGGATCAAGGCGCTTTCGTAAAGCTGCGCCGCCTCGCTCAGCGAATCATCACAGGAGACCAGTTCCGTCAGGCGCGCGCCAGCATGTTGCAGGGCCGGCAAGGCGGCGGTCTCGCCCTCGTCGAGCGCCGCCAGGGCCTCGCCGACGGCCTGCAGCAAGGCATTGGCATTGCCCAGGCGACGCTGCTCCTGTTCGGTTTCGCGCCAGCCGTCGAGGTCGAAAGCCAGCGCCTCCAATTCCTTGACCTGCCACTCGAGCAGTTCGCGCTCGCGAGCGCTGGCCTCGACATCCTTTTGCGCAACCAGTCGCGCTTCCCGGGCGATCCGCCAGGCGGACCAAGCCGCCGCCACCGCCTTCGCCTCGCTCTGCGCACCCGCGTGGGCATCGAGAAGATCGCGCTGGGCATCGCTGCGCAGCAGCGAGTGGTGGGCGTTCTGGCCATGGATATCGGCCAGGAAATCGGCGGCCTCGCGCAATTGGCCCAGCGTTGCGGCCGTACCGTTGATGTACGCCCGCGAACGGCCACCGGCATCGATCACCCGCCGCAGCAGGCAGGCGTCGGTTTCGAAATCGCCGGCCCGCAGCCAGGCTTCCAGCG
Organism: uncultured beta proteobacterium; assembly: GCA_903908065.1. GTDB lineage: Bacteria > Pseudomonadota > Gammaproteobacteria > Burkholderiales > Rhodocyclaceae > Sulfuritalea. The sequence goes on from CAIVQO010000081.1 coordinate 78,665, forward strand.
GACCTCCCGTCGCCACCTCGAACTCGGCCGCAATCTCCGCCCGTTCGGCCCCGGCGCGGACCACGCTGGCATCGGCGCGCTCCCCCAGGGCCAGCGAGAGAGCATCCACCAGGATCGACTTGCCGGCACCTGTCTCGCCGGTCAGGGCGCCAAAGCCCGCATCGAACTCAAGTTCCAGGCGATCGACGATGACGAAGTCGCGGATGGTCAGTCGCAGCAGCATACCCTAGTGCCTCGGCGTCGAACTCCAGTGCAGCTTCTCGCGCAGCATGGCGAAATAGCTGTAGCCCGGCGGATGCAGCAGGGTGATGCTGTGGCGCGAACGCGCAAGGCGCAGCACGTCGCCGTCGCGGGCATCGAAGCGGCCCTGTCCGTCGAAATGCACCCGGGCGTCGTGCGGTGCCAGGAGTCCCACCTCGATCCGGCTGCTGTCGCTGACCGTGATGGGCCTGTTCGACAGTGCGTGCGGACACAAGGGCACGATGGCGATGCCCGCCACGCTGGGATGTAGGATCGGTCCATTGGCCGACAGCGCGTAGGCCGTCGAGCCGGTCGGCGTCGATACGATCATGCCATCGGCGCGCAGGATGTGGATCAGTTCGCCGTCGACCTTGACTTCGAGTTCGATCATGCGGCCGGTTTCACCTTTGTTGACCACCACGTCGTTGAGCGCCAGCGTCGTGAATTCGACCCGGCCCTCGCGCAACACTTCGGCGTCGAGCAGGAAACGTTGCTCGCGCTGGAATCGCCCTTCCAGCAACTCGGTGATGCTGCCTATCATTGCATCCAGCGCAATGTCGGTCATGAACCCGAGACGGCCCTGGTTGACGCCCACCAGCGGAACATCGAAACAAGCCAGGTTCCGTGCCGCATTGAGCATGGTGCCATCGCCGCCCAGCACGATCGCCAGTTCGGCGCGCTCGCCGATCAGTTCATAACTGGCAACCGCATAGCCGTTGCTGCCGACCGCGGCGGCGGTCGCTTCCTCGATCAATACCTCGATGCCACGTCCGTGGAGGAAAGCGGCCAGCGCCAGCAGGGATTCGGCGATCTCCGGGCTGCGGTATTTGCCTATCAGGGCAATGCTGCGAAATGCGCTGTTCATGGATCGATTTAACCATACCGCGACCGGGCGAATGGAACGGCCGCGGCAGATTTTTTTGCACTCCGGCGGTCTGGAAACCGCCCCGCCAGCCACCATCTGCCACCTCTCGGCTGAAATGAATACAATCGGGCCATGCTCGACCACCGTGCGCAAACCCTGCTCAAGACCCTGATCGAACGCTACATTGCCGAAGGTCAGCCGGTCGGTTCGCGCACGCTGTCGAAATACTCCGGCCTCGAACTCTCGCCGGCGACGATCCGCAACGTGATGTCCGACCTTGAGGAAATGGGCTTCATCGCCAGCCCGCACACGTCGGCCGGACGCGTGCCGACGCCGCTGGGGTATCGCCTGTTCGTCGATTCGCTGCTGACCGTGAAGCCGTTGCGCAGCAACGAACTTTCCGAGATCAAGGAAGCGATCCACCCCGACCAGCCGCAACTGGTGATCAGCCATGCTTCGCAATTGCTGTCGCAGCTCACCGCCTTCGCCGGCATCGTCGTCGCGCCGCGCCGCCAGCAGCCGCGCATCCGCCAGATCGAATTTCTCGGCCTGTCCGACAAGCGCGTGCTGCTGATCATCGTCACCACCGACGGCGACGTGCAGAACCGCATCCTTTTTACCCAGCGCAGCTACAGCCCTTCCGAGCTCACCGAGGCAGCCAACTACCTCAACCAGAACTGCCTCGGCCTCGATTTCGACCAGGTGCGCACGCGCCTCGTCGAGGAATTGCGCCAGTTGCGCGTCGATATGTCGGAACTGATGACGGCTGCGCTCGAGGCCGGCAACCAGGCCGTGGCCGACACCTCGACGCAATACGTGATCAGCGGCGAGAAGAACCTGCTCGGCGTCGAAGACCTGTCGTCCAACATGACCCGCCTGCGCCGCCTGTTCGACCTTTTCGAGCAGCGCACTGGACTCGCGCAACTGCTCGAGCTTTCCAGCCGGGCCGAGGGCGTGCAGGTTTTCATCGGCGGCGAGTCAGGCATCGCTCCGCTCGACGAATGCAGCGTCGTTGCCGCGCCCTATGAAGTCGACGGCCAGATCGTCGGCACCATCGGCGTCATCGGCCCGACGCGCATGGCCTACGAGCGCGTGATCCCGATCGTCGACATCACCGCCAAACTGCTTACCTCCGCGCTTTCCGCTCCCTGATGCCCCGCTACGCCCCCGAACCTGCGCCCAAACATGGCGCCTTCCGCCGCACGGCTGTGCTACTGGTCAATCTCGGCACGCCCGAGGCGCCCACCCGATCCGCGCTGCGCAGGTATCTCGGCGAATTCCTCTGGGACCCGCGCATCGTCGAGATCCCGCGCCCCATCTGGTGGCTGATCCTGAACCTGTTCGTGCTAAACCTCCGTCCGGCGAAATCGGCCGCCAAATACGCCAAGATCTGGCTGCCCGAAGGATCGCCGCTGAAAGTCCATACCGAACGCCAGGCCACGCTGCTCAAGGGCTGGCTGGGAGAAGCAGGCAAGCCAGAGGTTGCCGTGGCCTGGGCCATGCGCTACGGCCAGCCCTCCATCGCCAGCATGCTCGACCGGCTCAAGGCCGAGGGTGCCGAACGCGTGCTGGTGGTGCCGGCCTACCCGCAGTACGCCGCCAGCTCCTCGGGCAGCGTGATGGACGACGTCGCCGACTGGATCAAGCGCACGCGCAATCCGCTGGAAGTCCGTTTCGTCAAGCACTTCCACGACGACCCCGGCTACATCGCCAGCGTCGCCGCCACGGTCAGGGAATACTGGGCCGAGCACGGCCGGCCTGACACGCTGCTGATGAGCTTCCACGGCCTGCCGCGCCGCTCGCTCGACTTGGGCGATCCCTACTACTGCGAGTGCCAGAAGACCGGCCGGCTGATCGCCGAAAACCTGGGGCTCGCCAAGGACCAGTACCAGATCACCTTCCAGTCGCGCTTTGGCAAGGCCGAATGGCTGAAACCCTACACCCAGGCCACCCTGGAAGCACTGGGGCACGCGAAGACGAAGCGGGTCGACGTGATCTGCCCCGGCTTCGTCGCCGATTGCCTGGAAACCCTCGAAGAAATCGCCATGGACTGCAAGGGCGATTTCCTGTCGTCAGGCGGCGGCGAGTACCACTACATTGCGGCGGTCAATGAACGTCCGGATTGGATCGCCGCACTGGGCTCACTGGTGAGCAGCCACCTCGGCGGCTGGCCGCTGACGGCGAGCCGCGATGCGCAGGCCCCGGAACGCGCCAAGGCGCTCGGTGCACCTTCTTGAAATAGCCAGGTGCCAGCCTTATATCAGTGAAATCTGATACTGGAGCCCGCCATGGCCGAATCCACGATCGTCGTCTGCCCCCACTGTAATGCCGCCAATCGCCTGCCCGTGGATCGCCTGGGCGACGGCGGTACTTGCGGCAAGTGCAAGTCGGCCCTGTTCGGCGCTGAGCCGGTGGAGCTCGATGCCGCGGGGTTCGAAGCTCAGATTGGCCGTTCCGGTGTTCCTGTCCTGGTCGATTTCTGGGCACCCTGGTGCGGCCCTTGCCGTTCGATGGCGCCCGCCTATGCACAGGCCGCGCGCCAGCTCGAACCGGCCTTCCGGGTGGCCAAGCTGAACACCGAGGACGAACAGCAGATCGCCGCCCGCTTCGGCATTCGCTCGATTCCCACCCTGGCCCTGTTCAAGGATGGCCGCGAGATCGCCCGCCAAGCCGGCGCAATGGATACGGCGAACATATTGCGCTGGGTGCGCAGCCACGCCTGAATTTTTCTTCGCTTCGGGACTTGAACCCCTGGAAATCGCCCTCATCTGCGGCGGGTTTCTTGAGGAGCCCGAACCATGCAGGAAAGCAACGACACCCAGAAGCCCGAAGCACTGCCGGAGGCCGCCGGAGCAGAAAACGCCGTACCGCCAGCGCCGACTGCTGAGCAAACCGCCGCCGAGGTGATGCCCAGCCTCGAAGATCTGCTCAAGGCCGCCGAACTCAAGGCCGCCGAGCACCACGATGCCTGGCTGCGTGCCAAGGCCGAAACCGAGAACGTGCGCCGTCGCGCCCAGGAGGACATTGCCAAAGCCGGCAAGTACGCGGTCGAGAAGTTTGCCGGCGAGTTGCTGGCAGTGAAGGACAGCCTGGAAGCGGCCTTGGCCAACGAAAACCAGAGCGCCGAGAACCTCAAGGCCGGCGTCGAGCTGACCCTGCGCCAACTAGTGGCCGCCTTCGAGAAATCGAACCTTGCCGAAATCAACCCCGTCGGCCAGAAATTCGATCCCCACCAGCATCAGGCCATCAGCCAGGTCGAAGCGGATGGTGAGCCAAACACGGTCATCAACGTGCTGCAGAAGGGCTACACCCTGCCTGGCCGCGTCATCCGCCCGGCCCTGGTGGTGGTGTCCAAGGCCAAAGCCGCGCCGGCGGCTTGAAGCGACGACCAATAACCCCATATCAGACACAGACTTGATATTCGCCGGCACGCCGGCCAGCAAACTTGAGATAAAGGAAAAATCATGGGCAAGATCATCGGCATCGACTTGGGCACCACCAACAGCTGCGTCGCCATCATGGAAGGCGGCAAGCCCAAGGTCATCGAAAACGCGGAAGGCGCGCGCACCACGCCGTCCATCGTCGCTTACGCCGAAGATGGCGAAATCCTTTGCGGCGCCTCGGCCAAGCGTCAGGCCGTAACCAACGCCAAAAACACCCTGTTCGCGGTCAAGCGCCTGATCGGCCGCCGCTTCGAAGAGAAGGAAGTGCAAAAGGACATCGACCTGATGCCCTTTAAGATCGTCAAGGCCGACAACGGCGACGCCTGGGTCGAGGCGCGCGGCAACAAGATGGCGCCGCCGCAGGTCTCCGCCGAAGTCCTGCGCAAGATGAAGAAGACCGCCGAAGACTACCTCGGCGAGGAAGTCACCGAGGCGGTGATCACCGTCCCCGCCTACTTCAACGACAGCCAGCGCCAGGCCACCAAAGATGCCGGCCGCATCGCCGGCCTCGACGTCAAGCGCATCATCAACGAGCCGACCGCGGCCGCGCTGGCCTTCGGCATGGACAAGCAGGAAGGTGACCGCAAGATTGCGGTGTATGACCTCGGCGGCGGCACCTTCGACATCTCCATCATCGAGATCGCCGCGATCGACGGCGAGCACCAGTTCGAAGTGCTGTCCACCAACGGCGACACCTTCCTCGGCGGCGAGGACTTCGACCAGCGCCTGATCGACTACGTGGTCACCGAATTCAAGAAGGAACAGGGCGTCGACCTGAAGAACGACGTGCTGGCCCTGCAACGCCTCAAGGAAGCCGCGGAGAAGGCCAAGATCGAGTTGTCCAGCTCGCAGCAGACCGAGATCAACCTGCCCTACATCACCGCCGACGCCACCGGGCCGAAGCACCTGACCATGAAGCTGACCCGCGCCAAGTACGAGGCGCTGGTCGAGGATCTGATCGCGCGCACCATCGAGCCCTGCCGCATCGCCATCAAGGATGCCGGCGTCAAGGCGTCGGACCTCACCGACGTGATCCTGGTCGGCGGCATGAC
>CAIVQO010000082.1 GCA_903908065.1 uncultured beta proteobacterium
GACGCCTCGGGCGTGGTCAAGTCGATGATGGACCAGCTCTACGACGAGTTCAAGAACGAGCAGATGCCCAACCGCGTGCATCTGTCGACCTCCTGCTGCGAAATCAACTGCGGCGGCCAGGCCGACCTCGCCGTGATCGTCCAGCACACCAAGCCGCCCAAGATCAACCACGACCTCGTCGCCAACGTCTGCGAGCGCCCCGCCGTGGTCGCCCGCTGCCCGGTTGCCGCCATCCGCCCGGCGCTGGTGAATGGCAAGCCCTCGCTGGAAGTCGATGAGAAGAAGTGCATCTGCTGCGGCGCCTGCTACCCCCCCTGCCCGCCCATGCAGATCAACGACCCCGAGCATTCCAAGCTGGCAATCTGGGTCGGTGGCAAGAACTCCAACGCGCGGGGCAAGCCCACCTTCATGAAGATGGTCGCTTCCGGTCTGCCCAACAACGCCCCGCGCTGGCCCGAGGTCAATGCCGTGGTCAAGAACATCCTGATGACATACAAGGCCGACGCCCGCCCCTGGGAGCGCCTCGCCGACTGGATCGACCGCATCGGCTGGCCGCGCTTCTTCGAGAAGACCGGGCTGCCCTTCACCAAGTACCTGATCGACGACTGGCGCGGCTCGCGGGCCAACCTCAACGCGTCGAACCACGTCCGCTTCTGAGGAAGGTTTCGCGATGAAGTTTGCCATCCTCATCAATGAAGGGCCCTACCAGCACCAGGCGACCGACACGGCCTTCCTGTTCTGCAAGGCCGCGCTGGCCAAGGGCCATGAGATCCGCCGCGTGTTCTTCTACCACGACGGCGTGAACAACTCTTCCTCGCTGACCGAGCCGCCGCAGGACGACCGCAACATCGTCCAGCGCTGGTCGAAGCTGGCCGAAGAGCACAAGCTGGACCTCGTGGTCTGCGTTGCCGCCGCCCTGCGTCGCGGCATCAAGGATGAAAACCTGGCGCCGGGATTCCGCATCTCCGGACTGGGGCAACTGGTCGAAGCCGGCATCGAGGCCGACCGCCTTGTGACCTTTGGAGACTGACATGAGCGAAGGCACCGTCAAGAAATTCATGTTCGTCAACCGCAAGGCGCCCTACGGCACCATCTATGCGCTGGAGTCGCTGGAAGTGGTGCTGATTTCCGCCGCCTTCGACCAGGACGTCAGCCTCGTCTTCATGGACGACGGCGTGTTCCAGTTGAAGAAGGGCCAGCAGACCAAGGGCATCGAGAACAAGAACTTCTCGCCCACCTACCGCGCGCTGGATGGCTACGACATCGAGAAGCTCTATGTCGAGCAGGAATCGCTGGAAGCCCGTGGCCTCACCGAAGACGACCTGCTGGTGGACGTCACGGTGCTGCCGAAGGCCGAGATGGGCAAGCTGATGGAAACCATGGACGTCGTCCTCAGTTTCTAAGGGAGAAAGCAAATGCTGCATATCGTCAACAAGTCCCCCCTCGAACGCAATGCGCTGGACGCCTGCCTGCGCGTGGCCCAGGGCGGCGCCCTGCTGCTGACCGAGGACGCCGTGTATGCCGCGACGCGTGGCAATGCCGCCGTCGAAAAGATCACCGCCGCCATGGCGGGCATGAAGGTTTATGTGCTCGGCCCCGACCTCGATGCGCGCGGCATGAGCGATCGCCTGATCGAAGGCGTCACCAGCGTCGGTTACGACGGATTCGTCGACCTCGTCGCCGAGTACCCGACCAATCAGTCCTGGCTTTAATTTTTCATTTTCACCCGACTCATTCCCTAGGAGATACGCATGGGCACCATCGAAGTTAGCGGCAAGAGCTACGAAACCGACGAAGAAGGCTATCTGGTTAACCTCGGCGACTGGAACGAAGAAGTTGGCGCCTACCTCGCCACGACCGAGTCGGTCGAAATGACCGACCAGCACTGGGAAGTCATCAACTTCCTGCGCGACTACTAC
>CAIVQO010000083.1 GCA_903908065.1 uncultured beta proteobacterium
CGCTCCCCACGATTCCACTCGAGGGCCTATCGTCGGCGATTGCGCGAAGCGGCGGCGGGAAGCTTCCCGCCGCCGCTTCAAGTCAAAAACTGGGGAAATTTCATCCGACCACTTTGGGGATTATTCATCCGACACTGACACTGACGCCGTTTAGCGAGGACCAGCCTTAGAGTGCAGGCGCCTCGCGTACCTGTAACCGTTGACGACGTGGGAAGCATCCGCCTTCAGGCGTGAGGGGCATTCACGTGTTTGGTGTGGGCAAATGCGTGCAAAGTGAAAAGTCGTGCGACCGAGGGTTGCACTAATGTCAATTCTGATGATTGCCGTGCAAAGTGCCTCAATTCGATTACCTCGCTCGCGCGGTGATGCCATTCGGTGAGATCGCCGATTCAAGAGTTACGTTTAAGCACTGTATTGACAATCGCTATACGATTGCCTAGCATTTGTATATCAATTGTATGTACGTGGGGTCAGTATGCGCAATGCGACGATTAATTTGCGAGCGCTTCCGGAGCAGAGGGACTTGATAGACCAAGCTGCGCGGTTGCTGGGAAAAAATCGGTCGGACTTTATGCTTGATGCCGCCTGTGACAAGGCTCAGTCGGTTCTGCTGGATCAGGTGTTTTTCAACCTGGATGGCGCCAGATTTCTGGAATTCACGGCAATCCTCGATGCACCGGTGCAGCCCAATCGAGGACTGGAGCGCCTTTTGGGAGTGCAGCCGCCCTGGTCGGCATAAAAGGCATGAACCGGCATTCCCCGGTTCCGCTGACTTCGCTGCACCAAATTAACGGCTTTGATTGCGGTGAAGCCAGTCTGGATGAATGGCTCAAGCGCAGAGCCTTGGCAAACCAGGCGAGTGGCGCTACTCGAACCTTTGTGGCTGTTGACGAGCGCCAATGCGTCATGGGCTACTATGCTTTGGCCAACGGTGCGGTAGCACACCAGGAAGCAACGCGTTCAGTCCGTCGGAATATGCCTGATCCGGTGCCGGTCATTATTCTTGCGCGCCTCGCAGTCGATACCCGAGCACAAGGAAGCAAACTAGGAGGGGGTTTACTTCAGGACGCCTTGTATCGATGTATCTTGGTGTCGCAAAACTCGGGTGTGCGGGCGATGCTAGTTCATGCACTCAACGAGCGGGCTCGCCAGTTTTACGTGCATTACGGCTTTGTGCAGTCTCCGGTACATCCGATGACGCTGATGCTGCCAATCTCACAAGTCCCCACGTGATGGAGTCGTATAGGACTCAGTCCCCTTTCAGGCGCATCCGCTATCCATGAACGGTTTCTTTTTGTATAGCGTCACGAACACATTTCTGCCGGCTCTGGGGGCTCGAATATCGCAGACAGTGATCCGCCGGGCGGCAATTTCCCGATAAGCAGCATTCGATGTGGGAGCGTGTGCAGGATGTAAACACCCGTCATCGTGATATTCACGGTTGGCTGACTGCTACCAACGGCTGAGCTGTCCCGATCAGCAAGGAGACAAAGTCTGCTTGACATTGAAATTACAAGGATTACACTGCAATTCTACTGATTACACATCGCCATGATTCGAGTATTCAAACACCGAGGGCTTGAGCGGTTCTTCAAGAAGGGCGACCACCGAGGCATTATCTCCAAGACGGAGGTTCGCACAGAGCGCCTGCTGGATCGTCTGGATATAGTACCGAGGCCGGAGGATATGAACATCCCTGGCTTCAAGTTCCACCAGTTGTCGGGCGACCGCAAGGGAACCTATGCCGTTACGGTGACCGGCAATTGGCGCATCACGTTTCGATTCGATGGCGAAGACGCCGTCGACGTTGATCTGGAGGACTATCACTGATGAAAAGCCTACGAGACCCGAAGCGCCGGCCAACCCATCCCGGCGCGATTCTGCGCGAAGACGTTCTGCCGGCGCTGGAGATGACACAGACCGAATTCGCGCAGCGCCTGGGCGTGTCGCGCCTGTCGGTTTCCGATCTGCTGCTGGAGAAGCGCGGCATGACGCCGGAGATGGCCGCCCGTGTCGCCAAGCTGCTGAACACCACGCCGGATAGCTGGCTGCGCATGCAGCAGGCCGTTGACCTGTGGGAGATAGCACAGAACCCAGAGAAGCTGGCCGGCATCAAGCCGATCGCGAAGGATTTGCTGGCCGCATAGAGTTCACCCGTCTTGGCCGGGATCGCCGGGGCGGGGGCCAGGAAGGCGAGCAAACGCCGACCGGCTCTGATCCCGAAGCACCTGAACAGGAAATGCACACACGGGAACACCGACGGTACGTTCGTCGGCGGGTTGCGTCGGAAACTTGACGCCATGTCCGCAAAATGGATCGGTTAGCACGCGGCGGCTGATGAGGTGACTCGTTTTTGGGTTGGTCCGTAGAATAGTATAGATACAATCAACTATCTGATTTCTATAGAAAAAAGATTGACAGGGTCGAGCTGCGGAGGTAGCATTCGCTTCACTCTTCGCACGACTTCAACGCTTTCTCAGAACCATGGTTCGCCGTACCCGCACCCAGATCAGCCTGCCAAGCATTGCCATCGGCCACAGTTGTCCGCCTGTCGCGTCGGCGATGGCGCGAACTCAATTTTTTTCGATGAGGTGGGGTCAAGACGCCAGATACGATCTACTTCGCCGGCTTGCCGCAAGAGAGGATCGCGGCATGATGACCGCGTTACCCACCGCGCAACCCGCCTACGGTCTAGAGGGACCTTCGGCAGGCCGCACCGTGGATAACGCTACCCCGCAG
>CAIVQO010000084.1 GCA_903908065.1 uncultured beta proteobacterium
GAGGAAGGCTTTCGCACCATCATCAACTCGGGGCGGATCGGGCATCAGGAGGTGTATCATCTCCATGTTCATATACTGGGCGGTCCCGAACCCCTTGGGTCCATGCTAAAGCGCAGGGCGCCCTGACCTGACCGCGCGAGGAGATAAAGAATGGGATCTTTCAGCATCTGGCACTGGCTGATTGTGCTGGTGATCGTCATGCTGGTGTTCGGCACCAAGAAGCTGCGCAACATCGGCTCGGATCTGGGCGGCGCAGTAAAGGGTTTCAAGGATGGCATGAAGGATGGCGGGGCCGACAAAAGCGCGGAACCTCCACAAGTTACCGGCCAGACCATCGACGTCGAGGCGCGCCGGGAGCAGACAAAAACCTGAAGGCGAGCGTCTAGCTTCGCTGAGACGCCGAACGCCCGCCTTCGGCTTCATCGCCGTATCCAGAATTCACGAACATGTTTGACGTCGGCCTGTCCGAGTTGATGGTGATTGCCGTGGTGGCGCTGGTCGTCATCGGCCCCGAGCGCCTGCCCAAGGTTGCGCGTACTGCGGGGCTTCTGCTCGGGCGCCTGCAACGTTACGTCAGCGACGTAAAGGCAGACATCAATCGCGAGATTCAACTGGATGAACTCAAGAAACTCCAGCAACATGTAAGCACCCAGGTGAGCAGTCTGGAGTCGTCGGTAAGCCACGAAATGCGCGAGATCGAAAAGTCGGTGGATAAGGTTGTCGAGCCGGTTGCCGAAATCGCCGTGGTGCCAGCGCCGACTTCCGAGTCGGTATCGGGTGTCGCAATGGCGGGCGACGGTGGCGCATCGCGCCCTGCGATCGAGACCAAGACCTGATGGCCGAGGAACAGGAAACCTTTCTTTCGCATCTGGTCGAGCTGCGTGATCGACTGATACGCGCTCTGATTGCAATAATGGTGGTGTTCGTTCCCTTGGCGTTTTTTGCCCGCGAGCTTTACTCGGTGCTGGCCGCCCCCCTGCTGGCCAGCTTGCCTGCCGGGGGGCAGATGATTGCTACGGACGTTGTCGGCGTTTTCCTGGTGCCGATGAAAGTGGCACTGGCGGTAGCATTCCTGGTTGCTCTGCCCTACGTCCTCTACCAGGTCTGGGCTTTTGTCGCGCCAGGCCTGTATGCCCACGAAAAGAAGCTCGCGATACCGCTGTTGGTGGCTTCGATACTGTTGTTCTTCATCGGCATGGCATTCGCGTATTTCGCCTTCTTTCCCATGGTATTTGGCTTCATGGCCAAGTTCGCGCCCGAGGGTGTGGCGTGGATGACCGACATCGAGAAGTACTTTTCCTTTGTCCTGACCATGTTCCTGGCGTTTGGCGTGACCTTCGAAGTGCCCGTGATCGTCATCGTCCTGGTCAAGATCGGTGTGGTCAACGTAGTGAAGCTGCGCGAGTGGCGTCCCTATGTGATTGTCGGCGCCTTCGTGGTGGGCGCCGTTTTCACGCCGCCGGATGTCATTTCCCAATTCATGATGGCCGTGCCGCTTTGGTTGTTGTATGAACTCGGTATCGTTCTGGCCAACCTGATCGTCCGACCGGAGCCCGAGGGGGTAAGCGATTACCGGGCACCGACCGACGTGGAAATGAACCGGGAACTCGATCGTGCGGAACGACCGGCAGACGATCAGGCGCGGTGAACGCCTGGTTCGCGGTGGCTAGTCTTCGCTGAAACCGTAGCGCTCGGCGAATTCCTTCGGAGCCACTGCCGGGCCTTTGAAATCCGCCTGCATGTAGTCGCAACCCAATGCCTTGAGTTGCATCGCTGCGGCTTCGTCGCTTACGCCGGTAGCGAGAACCCCGAGCCTGACCTGATGCGCCAGGTCGATCAAGGAACGCTGTATCTTTTCGGCTTTGGGCGCCATCGAGTCGCCGCTGGCCAGGGAAAAATCGAGACGAATTTCCTGGAATGGCAGGCTTACCAGCTTGAACAGAGATGCGATTCGCATTACTGGATCGTCGATCGCCAGCTTGACGCCGATTTCCTTGATTCGAACCAGGGTTTCCCGGGCAGTGTCGTCCGCAAGCAAAGCCGAGGTTTGGCTGATGCCCAGGATAAGGGTGCCGGGGCGGCGGCTCCAGGTTCCAAGCGAACGCTGAATGACATCGACGATCTCCGGATGACGCAGAACGCTGCCCGGCAATCGCACGCCGACGCGCAAATCGAGTCCGGCGCTGTAGCGGAACTCGGAAATGTTGCGCAGGGCGCGGTTGAGGATCGACGACAGGAGGTCGCTTACCTGATCCAGGGTCTCTGCGGCGACAAACGCCGATTCGACGTCGAGAGCTCCCTGGCCGGGATCGGCCCAGCGGAGAATTCCTTCCGCGCCCATTACCTGTCCTAGACGCAGATCGTACTGGGGTTGAAATGCCAGATCGAGATTGTTGTCGGCGACCGCCGTACGCAACCGACTGTCAAGTAACAATCGTGTCTCTGCAATCAGGTCCAGGTCGGGGTCGTATTCCGCGATTCGTCCGGGGACGTTGCGGGCCACGGTACACGCGCTGCGGGCTCGCTGTAGCAGCGCGTCGGCCTGTTCCGCATGTGTTGGACACAGGGCGATGCCAATAGCCGGCGAGGCATAAATCTCCTCGTCTCCCACCCAGAACGGAGCGTTCAGGGTTCGCAATGATTTACCGGCGGCGAGCTGGGCTACTGCGGGGCTATCGACGTTTTCCAGCACACAGGCAAACTCGTCACGTCCGAATTCGCCCACAAAGTCACCGGGGCGCAGTACCTCGGCGCAGAGCAGGGACGTCACCCTTTGCCGTACCGCATCGCCTATGTGATATCCCCACACCGAGTCGATGCGCCCGACGAGCCCGCATTCGATGATCAACAAGGCAAGTGGTTTGCCGTCTTGTTGTCGCGCCGCGAGCCTGTCCTTGAGCAGTTCGACAAACTTGTCCGGACTGACGCCGAAGGCCTCGCTGCTTGCGGCGAGCCCCGGTTCCGTCACAGAAAGAGCTCTCTCGGATCGATTTTTACCGTGTCGTATTCGAGCGAGCGCAGGATGCGGTAAGGCTCGTCAGGCCGGCACTTGGGTTCTTTCATCAGGTCAAGCATCTTGTAGGGAACCATGGGATTGCCCTTGGCATCCCGAACCACCATGATGCGCGGCTGCATTCGGCGGACCATGTTCTGGGCGATGACCACGGCGATCTCGCCACTGTTCAATTCGACGATGCTGCCAACCGGGAACACGCCGACGCATTGAATGAATTGCTCGACCAGTGCCGGGTGAAACTTCTTGCCCCGTTCCTTGTAGATCTGGCTCAAGGCATTGGCCGGAGACAGGTGTTCTCCGAACGGGCGCGGCGCGGTGAGCGTGTCGAAGGTATCTACGATCCCTGCGATAAGACCTGAAATTGCGATTGCATCGCCCCGCAAACCGCGCGGATAGCCTGTGCCGTCGAAACGTTCGTGATGCAAGGAGGCCAATCCCGGAAGTTCGGGTGGCAGGCCGGGGGTGTCACTGAGGATACGTACCGAATGATTGACGTGGCTGCGATACAACTCGGCTTCCGCATCGTTGGCCGGGCCGCGTGCGGCGAGTTCGCTCGGCAACTTGAGTTTCCCTACGTCCTGCAGGAGCCCGAGCATGCCGAGAATCTGGATGCGATCCGGCGGCAACTGCAGGAAGCGGCCGAAGATGGTCATCATGACCGAGATCCCAACGGCACGGCTCAGGGTTTCCCCGCTTTTTTCCTGCAACTTGATCAGGAGCGCCATTGCATCGGGATTACGCACCACACTTTCGGTGATCTGTGCAGCAGCTTCGTGCGAGCGCTGACTGTCGATGGCGTTGCCGATCTCGACGGCCCGCGACAGTTCGTGTACCACCGTAGTGGTTCGCGCATAGGCGTTATGCGCTTTGGGCAGCTCGACTTCGACGCTTGCGGCCTCTTTGTAGACCGTCGTGCCGCGAATCTTGGCGATATCCTCGGCAGTGACTTTGGTCGGGTCGCGTTTCTCCTCTTTCTCGGGATCGACGAAGACGTGCTTGCAGTACCTCTTGAGAACGTCGAGCTGTTTGTCGCTCTTGAGGACAAAGCCTTGGAACACGAATGGGGTTTCCGTCCAAGGCCGGTCTAGCCTTGAAACATAGACCCCAAACGTCAATTCACTAACAGCAACTTCCCTGAGTTCCATGCGCTTTCTTACTGTTCGGCCGGAGTCTGGATTTTCGCGTCAATCCGCGAAAACGGCAAGATTCGAACGGAAATTTGTCACGATGTGCTGGCGGTGGCGTGCCAGAGCCGGAGCTTGTCCAGCGACAGTCTTTCCTTGCCCGTCACTACGATGCGGGCGCCATCGAAATTCTCGTTGATCGTGTAGTCGCTGATCGTAATCACTGTAGGTATTCCTGCGGCCAACGCAGCAGACAATCCATGTTCGGAGTCTTCAACGGCAAGGCAATCGCGGGGCGGAAGGTTGAGCTGTTTCAGCGTCCATTGGTAGATTTCGGGCGAGGGCTTTTTGGCGGCGGCGACGGTACCAGATGCAATGGCGTCGAACCAGGAATCGGCGTTCGGGCCGAGATTGGCACGCAGCAAGCCGACGATGTTCTCCAGCTTTGAACTGGAGGAAATAGCAAGCCGGATTCCCTCGGTACGGGCGTCGCAAATCAGTTGCCCGACGTCCTCGCGCAGGGGGATGGCGCCGGCCGCAAGAAGGCGCTGGTAATTGCGTGTTTTTATTTCATGCAAGCGCCGCAGCAAGTCTTCGAAATCGGAACGCGCATAGGTTGCGGGATCGTGGGTTTGCGCGTAATGACGAATGCGCTCCAGTCCTCCCGCCACATTGAGCAGGCTTCCATAGAAAGCTTCATCCCAGTGCCAAGGGAGTCCGACTTCAGCGAAGGCTGCATTGAATGCGGGACGATGCCCATCCCGTTCAGTATTGGCAAGGGTTCCGTCAACGTCGAAAATGAGTGCGCGCAGGGCCATGGCTTACCACCAAGCTTTTGGGATGAAATAAATGCAAAGACTAGCCGATTTTGCGCGTGATGGGTGTGGCGGCCACGTTTCGGGCAACGCCACAGTCACGGCAAGCTCAGGTGTGGCCGGACGGTGCTAGAGTGCACGGGGATATGCCTCAGGTGCGAGGCCTGAGGCAATTGATCCAGAACGCGTTTGGAGATTGAGGACACGTGAATCCGACCAAAATCGGCGGCCATGAGTATTTCCACAAGGTGGTGGACTGCCAGTGGGCCTGTCCCGCACATACCCCTGTTCCCGAATATATACGTCTGATCGCTGCCGGGCGTTATTCGGATGCCTATATGATCAATTGGCGATCGAATGTTTTTCCCGGCATCCTGGGGCGCGTTTGCGATCGCCCCTGCGAACCGGCGTGTCGTCGCGGACGCGTCGATAGCGAGCCGGTTGCGATCTGTCGCCTGAAGCGCGTGGCGGCGGATCTGAAGGAGGACATTCGCGACAGGTTGCCGCGGCCAGCGATGAGCAATGGCAAGCGCATTGCTTGCGTTGGCGCCGGTCCGGCATCGCTGACCGTGGCGCGCGACCTTTCGGTGCTCGGCTACCAGGTCACCGTGTTTGACAATGGCGCGGCACCGGGCGGCATGATGCGCAGCCAGATACCGAAATTTCGCCTGCCGGACGAGGTGATCGACGAGGAGTGCGCCTACATCGTCGGGCTGGGCGTCGAAACCCGTTACAACCAGTGGGTTGGCAGCCTGCGTGATCTGCTTGCGGAAGGCTGGGATGCGGTGTTTGTCGGCACCGGAGCTCCGCGTGGGCGCGATGCACCGATTCCAGGCCGCCAGGAAGCGGCCAAGCATATCCATATCGGCATCGACTGGCTGGCCAACGTCGCATTCGGTCACACGACCACGATATCCCGGCGGGTGATCGTGCTGGGTGGTGGAAACACGGCCATGGACTGCTGCCGTTCGGCGCGTCGCCTCGGCGGTGAGGACGTCAAGGTGATCGTGCGCAGCGGTTTCGAGGAAATGAAGGCATCGCCGTGGGAGAAGGAGGAGGCCATCCATGAAGGCATCCCCATCCTGAATATGCGAGTGCCCAAGGAGTTTCGGCACGACAACGGCAAACTGACCGGCGTGCTGTTCGAGATCGTGCGTGCCGAATACGATGCCAAGGGTCGCCGCAGCCTGATTCCGACGGGCGAGCCGGATGAATTCCATGAATGCGACGAAGTGCTGGTGGCTATCGGTCAGGAAAATGCGTTTCCCTGGATCGAAAAGGACATCGGCCTCGAGTTCGATAAATGGGACATGCCGGTGCTGAATGAAAAGACCCTGCAATCGACGCTGCCCAAGGTGTTCTTCGGCGGTGACGCCGCGCTGGGGCCGAAAAACATCATCACCGCTGCCGCGCAAGGGCACGAGGCGGCGATATCGATCGACCTGTTCTGTCGCGGCAAGAAGCTCGACGACAGATTGCCGCCCGAGTTCAATCTGGTCAGCCAGAAAATGGGCATCCACGAATGGAGTTACGACAACCAGGTCTCGGAGGAGGAACGCAAAAAGGTTCCAGTCAAGTCCCTGGAAAAGACGCTCAAGGACATCAAGCTCGAACTGGAAATGGGCTTCGATCCGTTCATGGCCTGCGCCGAGGCGGAGCGTTGCCTCAATTGCGACGTGCAGACCGTGTTCAGCGGCAAGCTTTGCATCGAATGCGATGCCTGCGTCGATATCTGCCCCACCGAATGCATCACCTTCACCGGAAATGGCGAAGAGGACGATCTGCGCACTCGGCTCAAGGTACCGGCGAAAAACCGCGACCAGGCACTGTACGTGTCCGACGCATTGAAGACCAGCCGCGTGATGGTCAAGGATGAAAACGTTTGCCTGCATTGCGGTATGTGCGCCGAGCGCTGCCCGACGGGTGCCTGGGACATGCAGAAATTCTTCCTGCAGTGCGCCGAAGCCGGCGCGGAGGCCAAGAGAACATGAGTCAAGTGAAGCCCATCGAAAGCAGCAACGATTTCGTCATCAAATTTGCCAACGTCAATGGCTCCGGTTCGGCGTCGGCCAACGAACTGTTTGCCCGCGCCATCATGCGCATGGGTGTCCCGGTAGCGCCACGCAACATCTTTCCGTCCAACATCCAGGGCATGCCCACCTGGTACGAGATGCGCGTGTCTGCCGCGGGCTGGCTGGGTCGCCGTGGCGGTTGCGACCTGATGGTGGCAATGAATCCGCAGACCTGGGATCGCGACATCGCAGAGATCGAGCCCGGTGGCTACCTGTTCTACGACTCGACCAAGGCGCTGCCGCGTTCGCGCTTCCGCGAAGACATTACGGTACTCGGCATTCCATTGACCGAGATGTGCAACCGCGAATACACGGACGCGCGGCAACGCCAGCTATTCAAAAACATCATGTATGTCGGCGCACTGACGGCGCTGCTGGGAATCGACTTCGCCGTGGTCGAGAAGTTGATCGCCGATCAATACCGCGGCAAGGACAAGCTGATCGGTGCCAACGTCAATGCGCTCAAGCTTGGTTACGAATATGCAAAGGCCAACCTGTCTTGCCCCATCGGCCTGCGCGTTGAGCGTTCGAACGGTGTCGGCGACCGGATTTTCATCAACGGCAACGACGCCTGCGGCCTCGGCGCCGTGTACGGCGGCGCTACGGTGGCGGCCTGGTATCCGATCACGCCGTCCACTTCGGTGATCGAGGCCTTTGGCAGCTATTGCCGCAAGTACCGCACCGATCCGGACAACGGCATGGCGCGCTACGCCATCGTCCAGGCCGAGGATGAACTGGCTTCGATCGGCATGGTGATCGGTGCCGCCTGGAACGGCTCGCGCGCTTTCACGGCTACCTCCGGTCCGGGCATTTCGCTGATGCAGGAGTTTTTTGGCCTCGCCTATTTTGCCGAAGTGCCGGCGGTGATCTTTGACGTGCAGCGCGGGGGACCGTCCACCGGCATGCCGACGCGCACCCAGCAGTCGGACCTGATTTCCTGCGCCTATGCCTCCCATGGCGACACCAAGCACGTCATGCTTTTCCCCGAGGATCCCTACGAATGCTTCACCCTGGGCGCGCAGGCTTTCGACCTGGCCGACCGGCTGCAGACCCCTGTTTTCGTTCTGCTAGACCTCGACATCGGCATGAATGACAGGCTGTGCAAACCCTTCGACTGGGACGATTCTCGCCGCTATGACCGCGGCAAGATCATGACCGCCGAAATGCTGGATGCCGGCAAGAACTTCGGTCGCTACCTTGATGTCGATGGCGATGGCATCCCGTGGCGCACCATCCCGGGCACGCATCCGAGCAAGGGGGCCTTCTTCAGTCGCGGCACGACTCGCAACGCCTATGCCAAGTACAGCGAGGCGGGCACCGACTATGTTTACAACATGGAGCGACTGCGCCACAAGCTGGAAACGGCAAAAACACTGGTACCGGCACCCATAGTTCAAATGGCCGCGCAGCCGACCCGATTCGGGGCGATCCATTTTGGCTCGACCAGTGCCGCCATGGCTGAGGCGCTGTCCCTGCTGGAACATTCCGGCGTCCATGTCGACGCCATGCGGGTGCGCGGCTTCCCGTTCGCGGACGAAATCATCGATTTCATCAACGCCCACGATCAGGTGTTTGTCGTCGAGCAGAACGAGAGCGGCCAATTGCGCATGCTGCTGCTGACTGAGGGCGACATCGATCCCAAGAAGCTGATCCGTGTCCTGCATTACGACGGCACGCCGATCACCGCACGGTTTATTGCCGGAAAGATAGGCGACGCACTTTCGTCGCACAAAGTGACACCCCTTCGCAAACAGGTGGCCTCATGACTTACCTTGCCAAGCCCAAACTCTTGCGCGCGGACGCGCCGCGCAACGCCGTCGGATACACGCGCCGCGATTACGAAGGTGCGATTTCGACGCTGTGTGCCGGTTGCGGTCACGATTCGATCAGTGCCGCCGTGGTGCAGGCCTGCTTCGACCTCGACGTCGAGCCGCATCGTGTGGCGAAGCTGTCAGGAATCGGCTGCTCGTCGAAGACGCCCGACTACTTCCTTGGCGCCTCGCATGGCTTCAACACCACCCACGGGCGCATGCCCTCGGTGTTGACCGGTGCCGCATTGGCCAACCGCGACCTGATCTACCTCGGGGTTTCCGGCGACGGCGACTCGGCGTCGATTGGCATTGCCCAGTTCGCGCATGCCATGCGCCGCGGCGTGAACATGACTTACATCTGCGAAAACAATGGCGTGTATGGCCTGACCAAGGGCCAGTTCTCCGCGACCGCTGACAAGGGCTCGAAGAGCAAGCGCGGCGTGGTCAATAACGACACCCCCATCGACCTTGTCGCCCTGGCCTTGCAACTTGGCGCAAGTTATGTCGCGCGCAGTTTTTCCGGCGACAAGGAACAGTTGATACCGCTGATCAAGGGCGCCCTGCGCCATCGCGGCCCGGCCTTCATCGACGTCATCAGCCCTTGCGTGACCTTTAACAACCATGCGGGCTCGACCAAGAGCTACGACTACGTGCGCGAGCACAACGATGCGGTGAATCGCATCGATTTCATCCTCCCGCGCGACAAGATCGAGACCAGCTACCCGCCCGGCTCGCTGCGCCGCATCGTGCAGCACGACGGGTCCATCCTGCACCTGCGCAAGCTGGAAACCGAGTACGACCCGACCGACCGCATCGGGGCGATGAACTATCTGCAGGAGCGTCATGCGCTGGGCGAGATCGTCACCGGGCTGATTTTCGTCAGCGAGGATGCTGACGACCTGCACCGCCATCTGAACACGGTGGAGAAACCGCTCAACCTGCTCGGCGACGCCTATCTCTGCCCGGGCAGCCAGGTGCTGCAGTCGATCAACGACGCCTTGCGCTGACCCGCCGGACTCACTGCATCGGCAGTACCAGGTCGGTGGTGTCCGGGCACAGCCAGCGCGGCGCCTCGCGCGTGGTGTCGATGCAGCCGCCGCGCCCCCAGTGGCCCTGCGGTTCGCGCCAGCGCATCATCTCGGCGAGGATGCGGCGGCAGGCGCGCGGGTCGGCCGCGGTGTGGCGGACGCGGTCCTCGACGATATCCTCGTCCATCAGGTAGTCGCCGCCGGCGGTGCGCTGCACGCCGTGGCGCCAGTGGTAGATCTCGAGGCACTTGCCGCGCAGGGTGTAGGGGCGGTCACGTTTCCAGAAATTGGTGAACAGGCCCTGGCCGAGATAGAGCACCCAGGAGCCTTCGTAGCCGGCGACATCGGATGAGGTTTCGTCCGGATTGCGGAACCACAGCCGGTCGCCCGGCACGTAGTAGCCCGGCGGCAGCGGCGCCTGCTGGCTGCCGAATTCGCGGAGGAACACGTCATGGAACTGGCCGGAGCGGATCAGGCGATGCTCGCACTGCCGCTGCAGGTCGGCCAGCAGGGCGGGGTTGCAGCGGGCGAGTTCCTCGGCGATGCCGAGCAGGATCACGTATTCGGAGGCACGGTAGCAGGAGAA
>CAIVQO010000085.1 GCA_903908065.1 uncultured beta proteobacterium
AGGAAACCGGAAATGGCAAAAGGCAAGTTTGAGCGTACGAAACCGCACGTGAATGTGGGGACGATTGGTCACGTGGACCATGGTAAGACGACGTTGACGGCGGCGATCACGACGGTGCTGTCGACGAAGTTTGGTGGTGAGGCGAAAGCCTACGACCAGATCGATGCGGCGCCGGAAGAAAAGGCACGCGGCATCACCATCAACACCGCGCACGTCGAATACGAGACCAAGAACCGTCACTACGCCCACGTTGATTGCCCGGGCCACGCCGACTACGTCAAGAACATGATCACCGGCGCCGCGCAGATGGACGGCGCCATCCTGGTGTGTTCCGCCGCCGACGGCCCCATGCCGCAGACCCGCGAGCACATCCTGCTGGCCCGCCAGGTCGGCGTGCCCTACATGGTCGTGTTCATGAACAAGTGCGACATGGTGGACGACGCCGAACTGCTCGAACTCGTCGAAATGGAACTGCGCGAACTGCTCAGCAAGTATGACTTCCCGGGCGACGACATCCCGATCGTCAAGGGCTCTGCCCTGAAGGCCCTCGAAGGCGACAAGGGTGAGCTTGGCGAAGGCGCCATCATGGCCCTGGCCGACGCCCTGGACAGCTACATTCCTACGCCTGAGCGCGCCATCGACAAGCCCTTCCTGATGCCGATCGAAGACGTCTTCTCGATCTCCGGTCGCGGCACGGTCGTCACGGGTCGTGTCGAGCGCGGCGTGATCAAGGTTGGCGAAGAAATCGAAATCGTCGGCATCCGCCCGACCACCAAGACCACCTGCACCGGCGTTGAAATGTTCCGGAAGCTGCTGGACCAGGGCCAGGCCGGTGACAACGTCGGCGTCCTGCTGCGCGGCACCAAGCGTGAAGAAGTCGAGCGTGGCCAGGTGCTGGCCAAGCCGGGCTCGATCACCCCGCACACGCACTTCACCTCCGAGGTGTACATCCTGTCGAAGGACGAAGGCGGTCGTCACACCCCGTTCTTCAACGGCTATCGTCCGCAGTTCTACTTCCGCACCACCGACGTCACGGGCAGCATCGAACTGCCGGCCGGGACCGAGATGGTGATGCCGGGAGACAACGTGGCGATGACGGTGCGACTGATCGCCCCGATCGCCATGGAAGAAGGCCTGCGCTTCGCCATCCGTGAGGGCGGTCGTACCGTCGGCGCCGGCGTCGTCGCCAAGGTCATCGAGTAATCAGGCGCAGCTTTAAGAGTTGGGCGGCACTCCGGGAGCGGGGTGTCGCCCTGTAGTCTCTGCCGCAGGGGTATAGCTCAATTGGCAGAGCGGCGGTCTCCAAAACCGCAGGTTGGGGGTTCGATTCCCTCTGCCCCTGCCAACGAATTGAAGCCTTTGCGCGAAGCAGAATAGTTTATGGCCGACAAATTGAAGTTCATGCTGGCGTTGTTGCTTGTGGCTGCCGGCGTGGCGGGTTTCTACCTTCTTGGCGACAAGGCGATGATCCTGCGCGTGCTCTCAGTGCTCGCGGGATTGGGCGCGGGGGCGGCGGTAGCCTGGTTTACGGCGCCGGGCCAGCGCTTCTTCGACTTCAGCCAGGAGGCGGTGGTTGAAACCAAGAAAGTTGTCTGGCCTTCGCGCAAGGAGACCATGCAAACCACGGGTATCGTGTTCGCGTTTGTGCTGGCGATGGCCATCGTGCTTTGGCTGACCGACAAAACCCTTGAATGGGTTCTCTACGACCTGGTTCTCGGCTGGAAGAAATAATGACAAAACGCTGGTACGTCGTTCACGCCTATTCCGGATTCGAGAAGTCCGTGCAGCGTGCCCTGCTCGAGCGCATCAATCGCGCCGGCATGCAGGACAAGTTTGGCCAGGTGCTGGTTCCGGTCGAAGAGGTTGTCGAAATGAAGAACGGCCAGAAGAGCATTTCCGAACGGAAGTTCTTCCCCGGCTATGTCCTGGTCGAAATGGACATGGATGACGACTCCTGGCATCTGGTCAAGAGCACGCCCAAGGTCACAGGATTCGTCGGTGGCACGTCGACCAAGCCGACGCCGATCTCCGAAAAGGAGGTCAACAAGATCATGCAGCAAGTGCAGGACGGCGTCGAGAAGCCGCGCCCCAAGGTGCTGTTCGAGGTGGGCGAGATGGTGCGCATCAAGGAAGGCCCGTTTACCGATTTCAACGGCAATGTCGAAGAGGTCAATTACGAAAAGAGTCGCCTGCGCGTGTCGGTGACCATTTTCGGGCGTGCCACGCCGGTGGAACTGGAGTTCGCGCAGGTCGAAAAGGCCTAAGTTTTAAGGCCGCGCCGCAGCGGCTGTTTTTGGTGGTTCTGCGGCAACGAGGAGCGTCAGTAGTTTGGCCATGTGGCTGACCGAAAGCGCGTTACGACTCACCCAAAACAGGAGCCAGACATGGCAAAGAAGATAATCGGTTACATCAAGCTGCAGGTGCCGGCGGGCAAGGCCAATCCCTCGCCCCCGATCGGCCCGGCACTCGGCCAGCGCGGCCTCAACATCATGGAGTTCTGCAAGGCCTTCAACGCCCAGACGCAAGGTCTGGAGCCCGGCCTGCCGATTCCGGTGGTGATTACTGCCTTCGCGGACAAGAGCTTCACCTTCGTGATGAAGACGCCGCCCGCGACCATCCTGATCAAGAAGGCAGCCGGCATCACCAAGGGATCGCCGAAGCCCCATACCGACAAGGTCGGCAAGATCACCAAGGCCCAGGCCGAGGAAATCGCCAAGGCCAAGATGAAGGATTTGACCGCGGCCGACCTCGAAGCCGCAGTGCGTACCATCGCGGGTTCCGCTCGCAGCATGGGCATTACCGTGGAGGGCCTCTGATCATGGCGAAGAAATCCAAGCGAGTGCAGGCCGTCCAGGCCAAGGTTGATCGCAACAAGGCCTATCCGCTGGCCGATGCCCTCAATCTGGTCAAGGAGTGCGCCACTGCCAAATTCGACGAGTCGATCGACGTTTCCGTCAATCTTGGCGTGGATGCCAAGAAGTCCGACCAGTTGGTGCGCGGTTCCGTCGTGCTGCCGGCGGGTACCGGCAAGACCGTGCGCGTGGCGGTATTCGCGCAGGGCGCGAAGGCCGAGGATGCCAAGGCCGCCGGCGCTGATGTGGTCGGTTTCGACGATCTGGCCGCCGAGGTCAAGGCCGGCAACATGAACTTCGACATCGTGATCGCAACGCCGGATGCCATGAAGGTTGTGGGTGCGCTGGGCCAGATCCTTGGTCCCCGTGGCCTGATGCCCAACCCCAAGGTCGGCACCGTGACCATGGACGTGACGACCGCCGTCAAGAACGCCAAGGCCGGTCAGGTCCAGTACCGTACCGACAAGGCCGGCATCATCCACTGCACCATCGGTCGTGCTTCGTTCAGCGTTGATTCGCTGACGACCAACCTGACGGCCTTGATCGAGGCCTTGCAGAAGGCCAAGCCGGCAGCGTCCAAGGGCCAGTATCTGAAGAAAGTGTCGCTGTCCAGCACCATGGGCGCCGGCGTCCGCGTCGATCAGGCCAGCCTGTCGGCGCAGCAAGCGTAAGAACTTTGGGCTGTCGCGTCGTTCGCGCGGTTTGGCGAGAGGCGCGGCAGGTTATCAAAGACCGCAGGTGCCCGCGAGGGCGTAATGGAAGCGACAGAACAGCGTTGCATCCGCCGGCGTAGATGGCGTTACCCGATGACGGAATTTGCAGTTTCCTGAATGAAGGTCGCCGTATCGCCAGTGCCGACTTTCGGCATGGCTGTTTGACAAGGAGTTGACCGTGAGTCTCAATCTTGACGACAAGAAGACGGTAGTCGCCGAAGTATCCGCGGAAGTCGCGAATGCCCAGTCGATCATCGTTGCCGAGTACCGTGGTCTCGAAGTGGTCGATCTCACCACCCTGCGTGCCAACGCGCGCAAGTCTGGTGTGTATCTGCGTGTGGTGAAAAACACCCTGGTGCGTCGTGCGCTTTCCGGCACGGCCTTCGAAGGTCTGTCGGACAAGCTTGTCGGGCCCCTGATCTATGGAATTTCCAAGGATCCGGTGGCGGCCGCCAAGCTGCTGAACGACTTCGCCAAGGGGAATGACAAGCTCGCCATCAAGGCCGGCGCAATGCCCAACTACGTCATGGACGCAGCTGGAGTCAAGGCGCTGGCGACGATGCCGAGCCGCGAGGAGCTGTTGTCCAAGCTGCTCGGCACCATGCAGGCACCGATCGCCCAGTTCGTCCGCACGCTCAACGAGATCCCGACGAAGTTCGTTCGGGGCCTTGCTGCCGTGCGTGACGCCAAAGAGGCTGCGTAATTCGTTTTACCGATTCAATCATTCATTCAGGAGTAGTAATCATGGCTGTTAGCAAAGCTGAAATCCTCGATGCCATCGCTGGCATGACCGTTCTCGAACTGTCCGAACTGATCAAGGAAATGGAAGAGAAGTTCGGCGTATCCGCCGCTGCCGCGGCTGTTGCCGTTGCGGCTCCGGCTGCGGGTGGCGCTGCCCCGGCCGCCGAAGAGAAGACCGAATTCACGGTCGTCCTGCTGGCTGCTGGCGAGAAGAAGGTCGAGGTCATCAAGGTGGTGCGTGCTGCCACCGGCCTGGGCCTCAAGGAAGCCAAGGATCTGGTCGATGGCGCTCCGAAGCCCGTCAAGGAAGCCATTCCGAAGGCCGACGCGGAAGCCCTCAAGAAGCAGCTCGAGGAAGCCGGCGCCAAGGTCGAAGTCAAGTAAGCTCGGCTCGATCGCGGGTTGGCGGCAAAGCCGCCAACCCGCTTTTGCGCTTGCTGTAACCGCAACACCCCTTCCAACAACGATGTGGAAGTCAAACGAGAGTGCTGAACTAGTTTGCTCCAGCCCTGTCTTTTGACCTTGACGTCTGAATCCTGAACGGAGCCACCATGGCGTATTCCTATACCGAGAAAAAGCGTATCCGCAAGAGCTTTGCCAAGCGGGCGAACGTCCTTGACGTTCCCTTCCTGCTGGCGACTCAGATTGAATCCTATACGCGCTTCCTGCAGGCCGACGTACCGCCGGCCCAGCGTCGCAACGAGGGCCTGCAAGCCGCCTTCACCTCGATATTCCCGATCGTCGCCCACTCCGGAAATGCCCGGCTGCATTTCGTCGAGTACATGCTCGGCGAGCCGACCTTCGACGTCAAGGAATGCCAACAGCGCGGCCTGACCTTCGCCAGCCCGCTGCGCGCCAAGGTCCGCCTCGAGTTGCTCGACCGTGACACCAAGGCGGTCAAGGAAGTCAAGGAAGACCAGCCGCTCTACATGGGCGAGATTCCGCTGATGACGACGACTGGCTCGTTCGTGATCAACGGTACCGAGCGTGTCATCGTCTCCCAGCTGCACCGTTCGCCTGGCGTGTTCTTCGAGCACGACAAGGGCAAGACGCACAGTTCAGGCAAGCTGCTGTTCTCGGCTCGCATCATTCCCTACCGTGGGTCTTGGCTGGACTTCGAGTTCGATCCGAAGGACATCCTGTACTTCCGTATCGACCGCCGCCGCAAGATGCCCGTCACGATCCTGCTCAAGTCGATCGGCATGACGCACGAGCAGATCCTCGCCAACTTCTTCGAATTCGACACCTTCCACTTTGCCAAGAAAGGCACCTCCTTCGAGGTCGTGCCCGAGCGTCTGCGGGGCGAAGTCGCCAAGTTCGACATCATCGACAAGGCTGGCAAATTGATCGTCGCGAAAGACAAGCGGATCACCGTCAAGCACATTCGCGAGATGGCGGAAGCTGGCATCAAGAAGATCCTGGTTCCTGACGAGTTCATCATTGGTCGCGTCATCGCACACAACATCGTCAATCCCGAGACCGGCGAGATCCTGGCCAATGCCAATGACGAAGTGACCGAGGACCTCCTGAACAAGCTGATTGAGGCCGGAGTCGAGCAGGCCCAGACGCTGTACGTCAACGACCTGGATCGCGGCGCCTACATTTCATCGACGCTGCGCATGGACGAGACCGCAGACCAGTGGGCCGCGCGCGTTGCGATCTATCGCATGATGCGTCCTGGCGAGCCGCCCACGGAAGATGCGGTCGAGAACCTGTTCCACGGGCTGTTCTATTCCGAGGAGCGCTACGACCTTTCGGCTGTCGGCCGCATGAAGTTCAATCGCCGCGTCGGCCGCGAACAGATCGAGGGCGCCGGCACCCTGTCGAACGACGACATCGTCGACGTAGTGAAGATCCTGGTTGAACTGCGCAACGGTCGCGGTGAGGTCGATGACATCGACCATCTCGGCAACCGTCGCGTACGTTCGGTAGGCGAACTGGCAGAGAACCAGTTCCGCGCCGGCCTGGTGCGCGTCGAGCGCGCGGTCAAGGAGAGACTGAATCAGGCCGAGTCCGACAATCTCATGCCGCATGACCTGATCAATGCCAAGCCGATCAGCGCCGCGATCAAGGAATTCTTCGGCTCCAGCCAGCTGTCGCAGTTCATGGACCAGACCAATCCGCTGTCCGAAATCACGCACAAGCGCCGCGTTTCGGCCCTCGGCCCGGGCGGTCTGACGCGGGAGCGAGCCGGTTTCGAAGTACGTGACGTGCACCCGACCCACTACGGACGGGTTTGCCCGATCGAGACCCCGGAAGGTCCGAACATCGGCCTGATCAACTCGCTGGCGCTCTATGCACGGACCAACGAGTACGGCTTCATGGAGACGCCTTATCGTCGTGTCGAAGACAGCCACGTCACTGACGAGATCGAATACCTCTCGGCGATCGAGGAAGGCAAGTACGTGATTGCCCAGGCCAATGCGCAGCTGGACAAGAAGGGGCGTCTGACGGATGCCTTGGTGTCCTGCCGATTCAAGGGCGAGTTCGAGTTGAAGGAGCCGGCAGAGGTCCAGTACATGGACGTTGCGCCGAGCCAGATCGTATCGGTTGCGGCCTCGCTGATCCCCTTCCTTGAGCACGACGATGCCAACCGAGCCCTGATGGGTGCCAACATGCAACGCCAGGCCGTGCCCTGCCTGCGGCCCGAAAAGGCGCTGGTCGGTACCGGCATCGAACGCACCGTGGCCGTCGACTCGGGTACGGCGGTCCAGGCCCTGCGCGGCGGCGTGGTCGATTACATCGATGCCAACCGCATCGTGGTGCGGGTCAATGATGCCGAGACGGTGCCCGGCGAAGTCGGTGTCGATATCTACAACCTGATCAAGTACACCCGCTCCAACCAGAACACCAACATCAATCAGCGCCCCATCGTCAAGGTGGGTGATCTGATCGCCAAGGGTGACGTGGTCGCCGACGGGGCCTCGACCGACCTCGGCGAACTGGCGCTGGGCCAGAACATGCTGGTCGCCTTCATGCCGTGGAACGGCTACAACTTCGAGGACTCGATCCTGATCTCGGAACGTGTGGTGGCGGATGACCGCTTCACCTCCGTTCATATCGAGGAGCTCACCGTAGTAGCCCGCGACACCAAGCTTGGTGCCGAGGAAATCACCCGTGACATCGCCACGTTGGGCGAGTCCCAGCTTGGCCGCCTCGACGAGTCCGGAATCGTTTACATCGGTGCCGAGGTCGAAGCCGGCGACGTGCTGGTTGGCAAGGTCACGCCCAAAGGTGAGACCCAGCTGACGCCGGAAGAGAAGCTGCTGCGCGCTATCTTCGGCGAAAAGGCGTCGGACGTTAAGGACACCAGCTTGCGCGTGCCCTCGGGCATGATCGGCACCGTGATCGATGTCCAGGTATTTACCCGCGAGGGCATCGAGCGCGACAAGCGCGCCCAGTCGATCATCGACGATATGCTGCGCGGCTACAAGCAGGATCTGGCAGACCAAATGCGCATCGTCGAGCGCGATACCTTCGCCCGTATCGAAAAGCTGCTGCTGAACAAGGTCGCTGCCAAGGGGCCGAAGAAGCTGGTCAAGGGTACCAAGATCACCAAGGACTACCTGTCTTCGCTTGAGCACTATCACTGGTTCGACATCTCCCTCGAGAACGAGGAAGCCCAAGTTCAACTGGAAAGCCTGCGCGACAGCATCGACCAGACCCGCAAGGACTTTGACGTCGCCTTTGAGGCGAAGAAGAAGAAGCTGACTCAGGGCGATGAACTGCCGCCCGGCGTGCAGAAGATGGTCAAGGTTTACCTGGCGGTCAAGCGTCGCCTGCAGCCCGGCGACAAGATGGCCGGCCGCCACGGCAACAAGGGTGTGGTCTCCAAGATCGTTCCGATCGAAGACATGCCGCACATGGCCGACGGTACGCCGATGGACATCGTGCTCAATCCCCTCGGCGTGCCTTCGCGGATGAACATCGGCCAGATTCTTGAGACGCACCTCGGTTGGGCGGCCAAGGGCCTCGGGCTTCGTATCGGAGAAATGCTGCGCAAGCAGGCAGCGGCCAGCGAAATCCGCAAGTTCATGAACAAGATCTACAACGCTTCCGGACGCGACGAGGATGTCGAAAGCCTGAGCGAAAAGGAAGTATTCGAACTGGCCGAAAACCTGCAGTCCGGCGTTCCGTTCGCGACACCAGTTTTCGACGGCGCACACGAGTCCGAAATCAAGGCGATGCTTGAACTTGCCGGCCTGCCGCACAATGGCCAAGTCGAGTTGTTCGACGGTCGCACCGGCGAGGCCTTCGAGCGCAAGGTGACCGTCGGCTATATGCATGTGCTGAAGCTGCACCACCTGGTCGACGACAAGATGCATGCGCGTTCCACCGGCCCCTACAGTTTGGTAACGCAGCAGCCGCTGGGTGGCAAGGCCCAGTTCGGCGGCCAGCGCTTCGGCGAAATGGAAGTCTGGGCGCTGGAAGCCTACGGTGCATCCTACGTATTGCAGGAAATGCTTACGGTCAAGTCCGACGACGTCAATGGCCGTACCAAGGTCTATGAAAACATCGTCAAGGGCGAGCACAAGATCGATGCCGGCATGCCGGAATCCTTCAATGTGCTGGTGAAGGAAATTCGCTCCCTCGCGATCGACATCGATCTCGAGCGTTACTGATCCGCGGCCCATTGGAGAACATCACATGAAGAGCCTGTTTGCAGACCTTTTCAAGCAGAACCTGGCGGCCGAGGAGGAGTTCGACGCGATCACCATTGGTCTTGCGTCCCCGGACAAGATCCGCTCCTGGTCCTACGGCGAAGTCAAGAAGCCGGAAACCATCAATTACCGCACCTTCAAGCCCGAGCGCGATGGCCTGTTCTGCGCCAAGATCTTCGGGCCGGTCAAGGACTACGAGTGCCTCTGCGGCAAGTACAAGCGCCTCAAGCATCGCGGCGTAATCTGCGAAAAGTGCGGCGTCGAGGTCACCCAGTCCAAGGTTCGCCGTGAGCGCATGGGGCATATCGAACTGGCCTCGCCGACTGCACACATCTGGTTCCTCAAGAGCCTCCCCAGCCGACTTGGCATGGTGCTCGACATGACGCTGCGCGATATTGAGCGCGTGCTCTATTTCGAAGCCTTCGTCGTGGTCGATCCCGGAATGACGCCGCTCAATCGCGCGCAGCTCCTGACCGAGGACGACTATCTGGCCAAGGTGGAAGAGTACGGTGACGACTTCACCGCCGTTATGGGCGCCGAGGGCGTACGCGAACTGTTGCGTACTCTTGACCTGAATCGCCTGGTTGAATCGCTGCGCCAGGAGCTTGAGGTTACCGGCTCGGAAGCCAAGAGCAAGAAGATCTCCAAGCGCCTCAAAGTGCTCGAAGGCTTCCAACAGTCGGGCATCAAGCCCGAATGGATGATTCTCGAAGTGCTGCCGGTGCTGCCGCCCGACCTGCGCCCGCTGGTGCCGCTGGACGGCGGCCGTTTCGCCACCTCCGACCTGAACGATCTGTATCGCCGGGTCATCAACCGCAACAACCGACTCAAGCGTCTTCTTGAGCTAAAGGCTCCAGACATCATCGTGCGCAACGAAAAGCGCATGTTGCAGGAGGCCGTAGACTCGCTGCTCGACAACGGTCGCCGCGGCAAGGCGATGACCGGCGCCAACAAGCGCCCACTGAAGTCGCTGGCCGACATGATCAAGGGCAAGGGCGGCCGCTTCCGTCAGAACCTGCTGGGCAAGCGCGTCGATTATTCCGGTCGTTCGGTCATCGTCGTTGGCCCCCAGCTCAAGCTGCACCAGTGCGGCCTGCCGAAGAAAATGGCGCTGGAACTGTTCAAGCCCTTCATCTTCGAACGCCTCGAAAAAATGGGCATCGCCAGCACGATCAAGGCGGCCAAGAAGGAAGTCGAAGCCGAGACGCCGGTGGTGTGGGACATCCTCGAAGAGGTCATCCGCGAGCATCCGGTAATGCTGAACCGCGCGCCGACCCTGCACCGTCTCGGCATCCAGGCCTTCGAGCCGACCCTCATCGAGGGTAAGGCGATCCAGCTGCATCCGCTGGTCTGCGTTGCCTTCAACGCCGACTTCGACGGCGACCAGATGGCCGTGCATATTCCGCTCTCGCTGGAAGCGCAGATGGAAGCCCGCACCCTGATGTTGGCCTCCAATAACGTACTGTCGCCGGCCAACGGCCAGCCGATCATCGTTCCTTCGCAGGACGTGGTGCTTGGCCTTTATTACGCCACGCGTGAGAACGTTTCCGCTCGTGGCAACGGCATGATCTTCACCGACATCGCGGAAGTGACTCGCGCAGTTGATTCGCGCCAGATCGATCTGCATGCCCGCGTCTCGGTGCGCATCCGCGAATTCGAGCTCGATGCCAGCAATCAGTGGCAACCCAAGGTGACGCGTTACTCGACCACGGCCGGACGCGCCCTGCTTTCCGAGATCCTGCCACGCGGTTTGCCGTTCAAGGTGATCGACAAGCCGCTCAAGAAAAAGGAAATCTCCAAGCTGATCGACGAGAGCTTCCGCCGCTGTGGCCTCAAGGAAACCGTCGTTTTTGCCGATCAGTTGATGCAGGCGGGTTTCCGCCTCGCAACCCGCGCCGGCATTTCGATTTGCGTTGATGACATGCTGGTTCCAACGCAGAAGCACACCCTGATTGCCGCCGCCGAGGCCGAGGTCAAGGAAATCGAAAAGCAATACACCTCCGGCCTGGTGACGGTTGGCGAGCGCTACAACAAGGTGGTCGATATCTGGGGCCGTGCCGGCGACCAAGTGGCCAAGGCCATGATGGACCAGCTCGCCCACCAGACAGTTACCAGCGCCGACGGCAAGCAGGTCAGCCAGGAATCGTTCAACTCGATCTACATGATGGCTGATTCCGGGGCCCGCGGTTCTGCGGCCCAGATCCGCCAGTTGGCCGGTATGCGCGGCCTGATGGCCAAGCCGGATGGGTCGATCATCGAGACGCCGATCACCTCCAACTTCCGCGAGGGCCTCAACGTTCTGCAGTACTTCATTTCCACGCACGGCGCCCGCAAGGGCCTGGCCGATACGGCGTTGAAGACGGCGAACTCGGGTTATTTGACCCGCCGGCTCGTTGACGTGACGCAGGATCTGGTCGTGATCGAAGACGACTGCGGCACCCTGAACGGCTTCTCGATGAAGGCGCTGGTTGAGGGTGGTGAAGTGATCGAGCCGCTGCGTGAGCGCATTCTTGGCCGCGTCGCCGCAGCCGATGTGATCAATCCGGATACGCAGGACGTGCTTTATGCGGCTGGCGCCTTGCTCGATGAGGATGCCGTCGACACCATCGAGGCACTCGACATCGATGAAGTGCGCGTGCGCAGCGCACTGACCTGCGAAACCCGCTATGGTCTTTGCGCCAAATGCTATGGCCGTGATCTTGGTCGTGGTTCCTTGGTTTGCGCTGGCGAAGCGGTTGGCGTAATCGCAGCCCAGTCGATCGGCGAACCCGGGACGCAGTTGACGATGCGTACCTTCCACGTCGGTGGTGCGGCGTCGCGGTCTGCCGCGCAGAGCGCCATCGAAGCCAAGAGCTCCGGCGTGGTTCGTTTTACCGCGACCATGCGCTACGTCACCAACCCCAAGAACGAGAAGATCGTGATTTCCCGTTCCGGCGAGGTGATGGTGACTGACGACAACGGCCGCGAACGCGAGCGTCACAAGGTGCCCTACGGCGCGACATTGCTCGCCGACGACGGAAAGGCGGTCAAGGCCGGCGCCCAACTCGCTACCTGGGATCCGCACACTCGTCCGATCGTCACTGAGTATGCCGGTACCGTCAAGTTCGAGAACGTGGAGAAGAACGCAACCGTTGCCGAGCAGATGGATGAGGTAACGGGCTTGTCGACCCTAGTGGTCATTGATCCCAAGCGTGGTGCCAAAGCCGCGAAGGGGGTCCGTCCGCAGGTCAAGCTGATAGACGAGAACGGACAGGAAGTCAAAATCCACGGCACCGATCACGTGGTGACCATCACCTTCCAGGTCGGCTCACTGATCACGGTGAAAGACGGGCAGCCAGTTGCTGTCGGCGACATTCTGGCGCGTATCCCGCAGGAGTCGTCGAAGACCCGCGACATTACCGGCGGCCTGCCGCGCGTCGCGGAACTTTTCGAAGCCCGCGTGCCCAAGGATGCCGGCGTGTTGGCGGAAGTGACCGGCACGGTTTCCTTCGGCAAGGACACCAAGGGCAAGCAGCGCCTGGTCATCACCGAGCCGGATGGTACGGCACACGAGTACCTGATCACCAAGGACAAGCATGTCATGGCCCACGATGGCCAGGTGGTGAATAAGGGCGAGGTGATCGTCGACGGTCCGGCCGATCCGCACGACATCCTGCGTCTGAAGGGTGTGGAGGAACTCGCTCGCTACATCATCGATGAAGTGCAGGACGTCTATCGCTTGCAGGGCGTGAAGATCAACGACAAGCACATCGAAGTGATCGTGCGCCAGATGCTGCGTCGCGTTGTGGTCACCAACCCCGGCGATTCGAGTTTCATCAAGGAAGAGCAGGTCGAGCGCGCTTCCTTGCTGGACGAGAACGACAAACTTATCGCCGCAGGCAAGACACCAGCCAGCTACGAATTCATGCTGCACGGCATCACGAAGGCCAGCTTGTCGACCGACTCGTTCATCTCGGCGGCATCGTTCCAGGAAACGACCCGCGTATTGACCGAGGCGGCGATCATGGGTAAGCGCGATGAACTGCGCGGCCTGAAGGAGAACGTGATCGTTGGACGTCTAATTCCGGCTGGCACCGGCATGGCCTACCACCGTACCCGCCGACTGCAAGCCGCGGGCAGTGCCGATGCACAAAGCCTTTTTGACCTTCCCGCATCGGATGAGGGCGTTTCTGCAGCCACAGATGATGTCCAGGCAGGTTGACGCTGGCCAGCTAACTATCTATAATCCGGCCTCTTTGCCCCAAGAGGGGCCGGTTTTTCTTTAATTTCAAAGCGATTTGCAACGCAATCAGGAATAGCACATGCCCACCATCAATCAACTAGTGCGCAAGGGACGGCAGGCGCCGATCTCGAAGAGCAAGGTTCCCGCACTGGGCAGCAGCCCGGCTCGCCGTGGGGTTTGCACCCGGGTATACACCACCACGCCAAAGAAGCCAAACTCCGCGCTGCGTAAGGTGGCCAAGGTCAGGCTGACCAATGGATTCGAGGTCATCTCGTACATTGGCGGCGAGGGGCATAACCTGCAGGAGCACTCCGTTGTACTGATTCGTGGTGGTCGCGTGAAGGATTTGCCGGGTGTTCGCTATCACATCGTGCGTGGCAGTCTTGACACGCAGGGCGTCAAGGATCGCAAGCAGAGCCGTTCGAAGTATGGCGCCAAGCGCCCGAAAGCCGCCTGAGGCCATAAGGAGATACCATGCCACGTCGTCGTGAAGTACCCAAGCGCGATATCCTGCCCGATCCCAAGTTCGGCAGCGTCGACCTTTCCAAGTTCGTCAATGTGCTGATGGACAGCGGCAAGAAGTCCGTTGCCGAGCGCATCATCTATGGCGCCTTCGCCCAGATCCAGACCAAGAGCGGTAAAGACCCTCTTGAGGTTTTTTCCCTGGCGGTGAATAACGTGAAGCCGCTGGTGGAGGTCAAGAGCCGTCGCGTTGGCGGTGCCAACTATCAGGTTCCCGTTGAAGTTCGCCCCGCACGCCGTATGGCCTTGTCGATGCGCTGGTTGCGTGAAGCGGCGCGCAAGCGTTCAGAGAAGTCCATGGGACAGCGTCTTGCCGCCGAATTGCTCGAGGCTTCCGAGGGGCGTGGAGCTGCAATGAAGAAGCGCGAGGAAGTTCATCGCATGGCGGAAGCCAACAAGGCATTCTCGCATTTCCGTTTCTAAGCTGTAGCGTGTCTCGCCGGAGCCCCGGCGGGATTTTGTTTTTTACATCCACCGCCCTGTCGCTTCGCACCACGAGGCGTCATGGCGGTTTGGTTTAGATAAGGCAGGTATTCAAGTGGCCCGCAAGACTCCCATCGAGCGCTATCGCAACATCGGCATTTCGGCGCACATCGACGCCGGCAAGACCACCACCACCGAACGCATCCTGTTCTATACAGGCGTGAATCACAAGATCGGCGAAGTCCATGATGGCGCGGCGACCATGGACTGGATGGAGCAGGAACAGGAGCGTGGGATCACCATCACGTCCGCCGCCACCACCTGTTTCTGGAAGGGCATGGCCGGCAATTATCCCGAGCATCGAATCAACATCATTGACACCCCGGGACACGTCGATTTCACTATCGAAGTCGAGCGTTCGATGCGCGTGCTGGACGGTGCTTGCATGGTGTATTGCGCCGTCGGCGGTGTGCAGCCGCAGTCCGAGACCGTATGGCGCCAAGCCAACAAGTACGGTGTTCCGCGTCTTGCTTTCGTGAACAAGATGGATCGCCAGGGCGCGGACTTCTTCAAAGTCCACGACCAGATGCGCATGCGGCTGAAGGCCAACCCGATTCCGCTTCAGGTGCCGATCGGCGCGGAAGAAAAGTTCGAGGGCGTGGTCGACCTGATCAAGATGAAGGCCATTGTCTGGGACGATTCCAGCCAAGGCACCAAGTTCACCTATGGCGATATTCCCGCCGATCTGGTGGATACCTGCCAAGAGTGGCACGAAAAGATGGTCGAGGCTGCTGCCGAGGCCTCCGAGGAGCTGATGAACAAGTATCTCGACAGCGGTGAGCTCACCGAGGAAGAGATCAAGCTGGGCCTTCGCACGCGCACCATCAATGCCGAAATCGTGCCGATGCTGTGCGGCTCCGCGTTCAAGAACAAGGGCGTGCAGGCCATGCTCGACGCCGTCGTCGAGTTTCTCCCGGCGCCGACAGACATTCCGCCGGTGACCGGCGTGCTCGAGAACGAAACCGAGGGCGAACGCAAGGCCTCCGACGACGAACCTTTCTCTGCCCTCGCGTTCAAGATCATGACTGACCCTTATGTTGGTCAGCTGACCTTCTTCCGGGTGTACTCCGGCGTCATCAATTCGGGTGACACGATCTACAACCCGGTCAAGCAGCGCAAGGAGCGCGTCGGCCGCATCCTGCAGATGCACGCCAACCAGCGCGAGGAAATCAAGGAAGTTCGCGCCGGCGACATCGCAGCGGCGGTGGGCCTCAAGGAAGCGACCACGGGTGAGACGCTGTGCGATCCGCAAAAGGTCATCACCCTCGAGCGCATGGAGTTCCCCGAGCCGGTGATTCACGTTGCGGTTGAGCCGAAGACCAAGGCCGACCAGGAAAAGATGGGCATCGCCCTCAACCGCCTGGCGCAGGAAGATCCGTCCTTCCGTGTTCGTACCGACGAAGAATCCGGCCAGACCATCATCTCGGGCATGGGCGAATTGCACCTCGAGATTCTTGTCGATCGCATGAAGCGCGAGTTCGGTGTCGAGGCTAACGTCGGTGCACCGCAGGTCGCCTATCGCGAGGCCGTGCGCAAGGCGGTCGAGCAGGAAGGCAAGTTCGTCAAGCAGTCGGGTGGCCGTGGTCAATACGGCCACGTCTGGATCAAGCTGGAGCCGAACGAGCCAGGCAAGGGCTACGAATTCGTCGATGCGATCAAGGGCGGCACCGTTCCGCGCGAATTCATCCCCGCGGTTGACAAGGGCCTGCAGGACACGCTGCCCAACGGCGTGCTCGCCGGCTTCCCGGTGGTGGACGTCAAGGTCACGCTGTTCGATGGCTCCTACCATGACGTCGACTCCAACGAAAACGCATTCAAGATGGCCGCTTCGATGGCCTTCAAGGATGCCATGCGCAAGGCAAGCCCCGTTTTGCTGGAACCGATGATGTCGGTAGAGGTTGAGACTCCCGAGGACTACATGGGTAACGTCATGGGTGACCTGTCTGGCCGCCGCGGCATCGTTCAAGGAATGGAAGATCAGGTCGGAGGCATCAAGGTCATCAAGGCCGAAGTTCCCCTGGCTGAAATGTTTGGCTACTCCACGCAGTTGCGCTCGCTTTCTCAGGGCCGTGCCACCTACTCCATGGAGTTCAAGCACTACACCGAGGCGCCGAAGAATGTCGCCGAAGCAGTCATCAACAAGAAGTAATTTCCCGACACTCGTTCTTTAAGGAAACCGGAAATGGCAAAAGGCAAGTTTGAGCGTACGAAACCGCACGTGAATGTGGGGACGATTGGTCACGTGGACCATGGTAAGACGACGTTGACGGCGGCGATCACGACGGTGCTGTCGACGAAGTTTGGTG
>CAIVQO010000086.1 GCA_903908065.1 uncultured beta proteobacterium
GGCGCCATGCGCGCCATCGACCCGGCCACCGGCAAGATCGCCTGGGAAGTCAAGAACAACGCTCCGCTGTGGGGTGGCGTGATGACGACCAAGGGCGGCTTGGTGTTCTGGGGTACGCCCGAAGGTTACCTGAAGGCCGCCGACGCCAAGACCGGCAAGGTGGTCTGGGAATTCCAGACCGGCTCCGGCGTGGTCGCCCCTCCCATCACCTGGGAACAGGACGGCGAGCAGTACATCGGCGTGGCGTCCGGCTGGGGTGGCGCTGTCCCGCTGTGGGGCGGCGACGTGGCCAAGAAGGTCAACTACCTCGAGCAGGGCGGCGCCATGTGGGTGTTCAAGCTGCACAAGGCCAAGTGAGTCTGACGTCCCTCCAGTGATCCGGTGGTTGGATCGCTCTTCGAAACCGGCATGCCCTGATCATGCCGGTTTTTTTTCGCCGTGCCAGTGGCGCCGACTTTGCGTAGCATAGGAAGCATGAGAAGCCTGTTAGCGATCATCTCCTTACTTGCCGCGCTGTCGGCGCCGGCAACGGCGGCGAGCCTCGCCGGAGTGAGTTTCTGCGGCGGTACCGTGGTGGCCGGCGACCCGACCGACATGGACAACCAGCCTGGCGAGATGACGCTTCAGGCAGCGGTCGACCAGCCGGCCGGCATCACCACCTGCGGCAAGGGTTACCTGCTGGCCAAATGCGGTGACCACGAGAACGCCAACAAGATCTTCGACAAGTGCATCGCCGCCGGCTACGTCGGGGCGATGATCTGGAAGGCACTGCAGTTCGAGAATGGTAACGGCACCGAGCAGGACCTGAAGGCGGCGGCCGAGTTGCTGCGCCGCGCCGCGCATTCGGACGATCCTGCCTACGGTCCGATCGGCCGCCTGCACTATGCGACCGTCCTGCATGAAGGGCGCGGCGTGGCACGCGATGCCGAGGAAGCCCTGAAGTGGTTCCGCCGTGCCGCGGAAGAGGGCAATCCCGAGGCGGCAGAATTCCTGCGCACCGGATACCACACCGGTGCCCGTGATCGGCAGGCGATGGGCGCCGGCACGCCAACGGCGGCGGCGACGGCGGCGCTGGCGGCCGGTCCGCAGCCCTCCGAAGCTCCGCTTCGGGCGGCAAAGCCGGCGCCGGTGCCGATCCCGGCGGCGCGGGTCGCGTTGCTTCCTCTGGCGGCGAACGAGGCCCTGCTTCCGCCACCTCCCGTCGCTGAAGGCGAGACGCCTGCCGGCATCCGCCTGATGCCCGAGCTGCCGGCGGACGCGGTGCGCCCGGTGGCCTCCGGCGCCCTTGCCCTGCTGTTTGCCGCGTTCATTGGCGGCCTCCTGTTCCGCCGTCGTGCCGCTGACGTCGCCCTGCGCGTGCGCCTGCAGCAGGTCTCGGCGGCCTGATTGCCAATGGCCGCGGTTTCCCCGACTTCAGGCGTCGCCGGCCAGCTGGAGAGCCTGATGTTCGGGCTGAGCCAGCTCTTTCTGGTGCCCGTTCTGCTGGCGATTGCGGTGCTGTTTCTCTATGCCTTC
This sequence comes from uncultured beta proteobacterium, assembly GCA_903908065.1. Taxonomy (GTDB): domain Bacteria; phylum Pseudomonadota; class Gammaproteobacteria; order Burkholderiales; family Rhodocyclaceae; genus Sulfuritalea. The sequence continues at coordinate 1,516 of CAIVQO010000086.1, forward strand.
TTCGCTCTGGGGGCCTTTGCCTGGCAGTGGCAGCAGCGCCGGCGCCGGAACCCCGCCGCCTTCGAACTGATCGAGGCGCGGCGCCGCGTGCCGGACCTTTCGCTGGCGGAACTCGAAGCCGAGGCGGCAACACGCCTGGAGACCGTTCGCATCGTGACGCGGGTGACACCGATGCTCGGCCTGGTGGCGACCATGATCCCCCTGGGGCCGGCGCTCAAGGCGCTCGGCGACGGTCAACTGACCGATGTGTCCCGCAGCCTGATGGTCGCTTTCTCGGCCGTCATACTTGCCTTGCTCGCCTCGGCCCTTACCTACTGGATCGCCAATGTGCGGCGTCGCTGGTATGCCGTGGAACTGCTGCAGATCGAGCGCGAGGGGGAGGGCGGAAATTGAGGTTGCGACTGGACGACGAGGCCGACAACGACGACCCCATCCTCTCGGTGGTCAACCTGATCGACGTCTTTCTTGTCGTCATCGCCGCGCTGATGCTGGCGGTGGCGGCGAATCCACTCAATCCGTTCACTGGCGACAGTGTGACGGTGATCCGCAATGCGGGGCGGCCCGACATGGAAGTGATCACCAAGGACGGCGAGCGCATCGAGCGATTCAAGGGCGAGGGCATTGCCACCGCGGCCGACCGTGGCGTGCGTGCCGGCGTTGCCTACCGCATGGCGGACGGTTCGTTGATCTACGTACCCGATCCGGCGACGAAGAAATAGGCCCGGGTCACGGGGCGTCGAGGCTGCCGACACTCTTCGGCCAGGTCACGATGCCCCAGGGTTGCCGCTTCTCGGCGATGCGCTTCACCAGCCGGCCCTCGGCGTCGAGCACCACCACCTCGTCGGAACGTCCGCAGGCGGCGAGGATGTGCTTGTCGTCCGGCGTGAAGCTGAAGTGCCAGCAGCGGTCTCCGATTGGGTACTGCGCAACTGGCTCCCAGCGCGCCGTGTCGAATACCTGCAGTGCCTTGCCACGCGCCAGCGCCACGTAGAGCCGGCTGCCGTCGCGGCTGAACGCGGTGCCGTAGGGCGTGTCGCCGGTGGGTACGGCCTTGAGCACGTTGAAGTCGGCATCCAGCACCACCAGCTTGTTGCCGAATTCGATGCTCGCCACATAGCTGCGTCCGTCTGGTGACACCTTGATGCCGCGCGGCCTGTTGCCGTAGGGTTTGGTGTCGACCGTCTTCAGCAGCCTGCCGCTGGCAAGGTCATGCACGCCGAGGTTGTTGTCGTCCTCGTTGGTGACCACCAGCTTCGTGCCGTCAGCGGAAAACTCGATCCCCTCGGTTTCCATGCCGGCGACTATCTCGCGCAGCTTGGTGCCGGCGGCGAGATCGACCACGGCGACCCGGGCTGGTTGTTCCTTGGCTTCCTCGCGCTTCTTCTTCGCCTCCTGGGCTTCCTTCGATCCAGGCTTGGGCGGCGGCCCCCCGTCGGACGCGGGTTCGAAACTGACGAAGGCGAGGTTGCCGCGCACGCGCACGAACTCGGGATTCTTGCCGATGGCGATGCGTGTCCTGAGCTTGCCCGTGGCGAGGTCTACCACGGCCAGATCTCCTCGATCGCGCGAGGCGACCACCAACAGCTTGCCGTCCGCCGTCACGCCTATCCCGCGCGGCGAGCCGCCGCCGACATCGATCTCCGCTCCGACATCGAAGGTCTTGAGGTCGATGGTGCTGATGTTGCCCTTCTGGTTGCTGACGTAGGCGATCGGATCGGCGGCTGCGTGCGGCAGGGCCAACAGCGGTACGAGTGCGAGGAGGCGACGGATCGGCATGAGAATCTCGGTTTCAGTCGAGGGAATAGGCGAGGCCGACAAACAGGTTGCGCGGTGCCCCGGGTGCGAAGAAGCTTTCCCGGGTCCAGTCGTCGGAATTGGTCTGGAAGTTGCCTGCGGCATTGAACGGGTTTTCGGCCAGCGCGCCCGCGGTGGCATAGCGCCGGTCGAAGGCATTGTTGAGGCGGGCGGAGAGCACCCAGCGGCGATCAAGTTGCGCGCGTGCCCCCAGATTTAGCAGCCCATAGCCGGCAGCGTGGCCGGGACCAAGGAAGGTGCGGCCGCCGAAGGTGCCCGCCTGATGCGCGTTGTTTTCGTTTCCGCGCAGGAATTGCCGCGAATGGGCAACGACATCGGCCGACAACTGCCAACCGGCGCCGATACGCCAGTCGATACCCATTTTGAGGTTGTGCAGCGGAATACCGGGCAGCCGATGGCCGGGCAAGACGCGGATTTCGTCGCCGGCGCAGCCCCCCTGACCGCGGGTGCTGTTGTTTCCGGCGAGCAGACATGCGGCTGACTGGTAGGTGGCCTTGACATAACTGTAGTCTGCCCGCCAGCCGAACGCACCGGCATCGCCCGCAGCACCCAGTTCAATGCCTTCCCGCCGTGTTCGGCCGAAATTGGTGAAGTAGCCGCGGCTGTTGTTTCCGCCTGTGCCGACAAAGAGAATGTCGTCGCGGTTATCTGCCCGGAACGCGGTCGCATTCCAGCGCAGTCGGGATGTTTTGCCGCGCAAACCGGTTTCCCAGGTGCGGGTCACCACCTGCTTGAGAAAAGGGTCTGCCTGCATGGCATTGGGCAGCGAGCACGGATTGTTGCGGTCGGCACAGCCCAGTTCAATCGGACTGGGTGCCCGGTTGCCCTGAGCCAGATTGGCAAACAGGGTAGCCGACGGTGTCAGGTCCCACGTTGCACCGAGTGAGGGGTTGAGCTTGGTGTAGGTGTAGTCGCCATCCAGCGCCGGTGCGCGCGGTCCCTGGTCGACGGTCTGTACCCGGGCATGGTTGTAGCGCAGCGAACTGCTGATGGCGAGCCCGGCGATGGGCCGGTAGGTGTCGGTGGCAAACAGGCTCCACGCGCTGGTGCGGCCATTCAGGCGGTTGTTCAGGGTTTCCGCGCCAGCGGCGGTGACGCCGCGATCAGCATCGAAGATGCCAAGCTGGGTCGTCTGTTCGAAGTGTGACTTGCTCTGGTCCAGGGTCGCGCCGAAAGCAACGTGATTGTTGTCGTCGAGCCGCGACCACTGCACCGCGCCGCCCCAGCTGCGTTGCACGGTTCGCGTCCGGTTGTTGGCGGCGGTATCCCGGTTGAAACCGGCACCACCATTCGCTCCGGCTTCGCCGTCGAGTGCCGCATCCCCCTCGAAATCATCATTCGCATCGCCGTTCAGCGTGCGGATCACGTTTCGTCGGTGGTAGGCGAGGGCGGTCAGCCGCGACTTGTCATCCAGCCAGTAGCTGGTATTGAGCGCCAGCATGTCCAGGCGGTGGCGGGTGTTGTCCGGCTTGGTGAAGATGCTCGACCGGCGACGTTCCAGCATGGATTGGGGAAGCAGGCCGTTGCCGATCAGATCGGTATCGGCGCCGGTGTAGCTGAGATCCCATTCCAGCGGCCCCCGTTGCTGCGACAGCTTGCCGAACCACTGGCCGGCCCGGCTGGGGGAGAAATCGCGCCAGCCATCCTCGCGAAACAGGGATCCGGCGAGGTAGAAACCGAGATCTCCGTCACCCCGCCCGAACTCGGCTTCCAGTTCGCGGCGACCGAAGCTGCCAGCGCTGCCTTCGATGCTTCTCTCACGATGCGTCAAGCCACTCTTGGTCGTGATGGACAACGCACCGCCGAGCGTATTGAGACCGAACAGCGGGTTGGAGCCCGGGATCAGGTCGATCGTTGATACGGCCGCACGGGGGATTAAATCCCAGTTCACGATATCGCCAAAGGGTTCATTGATGCGCACGCCGTCCTGGTACACCGAAATTCCCTGCGGGGTCCCCAGCAGCGGACTGGCGGTGAAGCCGCGGAAGTTTACGTCAGCCTGGTAGGGGTTGTTCTGGATCTCATTGACATTGACGGCGGCAAGGCGGCTGCCCATCAGTTCGGGCAGGGTCTGCAGCCGGGTCGTCTCGAGGGCCGTTGCGTCCAGTGACTGCACCCGTGCCGGGACTTCGTTGCGCGGGATTTCCAGGCCCTTCACCGGCGAGATGCCGACCACTTCGACGGTAGGCGTTTCGAGGATTTCGGTGCGCTCGCGCAGGCTGCCATCTGCCTGGGCCATGGGTAGGAAGCAATACAGGATGAGTGCGGCGGCGACCGCGCGTCGGATGTGGCTCATGTGCTGGGTGGGGCTTGTTGTTAAGGATTCGCGTTGTGTAGCGAATCGTATGCCCAGAGGCCCAGGATGGTGGCGGATGCAATCCAAATCATGATTATCATGATTCCGGCGCCGCGACTTACCGGGCGCGAAACCTCGGCCGCCGCGCGGGCGCGGCACTCCTCCATTACCGTCGAGGGTATAAGGCGCAGGGCCAGTCCAAGCAACAGCGGCAGCAGCAGCAAATCGTCGAGCAGGCCCAGCACCGGAATGAAATCCGGGATCAGATCGATCGGGCTGAGGGCATAGGCGACGGCGGCGGCCACCAGCAGGCGGGCGGCCCAGGGCGTCCGCGGATCGCGCGCGGCGAAATACATTGCCAGCGACTCGGCCTTGAGCGCGCGCGCGCGCGCGGACAGCCGCGCACGCAAGCCTTCCCGGTTCAAGGCTTGAGCTTGCGGTAAAGCGTGTTGCGGCTGACGCCCAGCTCGCGTGCCGCCGCCGAAATATTGCCGTCGTGGCGGCGCACCGCGTCCCGCATTGCCTGCAGCGCCACGTCCTGTAGCTTGCCGGCGGAGGACTCCGGCACGAGCGCGGAGGCGGGAGTCGGCGCCGATGACACGGCGGTGACCGTCGCTCGGGCGGGCGGAACGGCCATCGCCGCGGCCTCGAAATCCTCGAAGAAGTCGTCCGGCAGGTGCTGGCGGTCGATGCAGGGTTCCCCTTCCGCCATTACGGTCGCGGTCCGCATCAGGTTGGACAGCTGACGGATGTTGCCGGGCCAGGGATGGCGACGGAACAGGTCAAGCACGTCCGGGGAAATGGCAGGTGCATGCGGGCCACATATGTCGCGCAGCATCGCGCCGAGCAGGCCCTCGAGGTCGGTTCGGGCGCGCAGCGGCGGCAGGGTCACGGTCAGGCCGTTGAGGCGGAAATACAGGTCTTCGCGGAATAGGTTGGAAGTGACAAGTTCGCGCAACCGGCGGTGGGTGGCGCAGATCACCGAGATATTGACAGGGTAGCCCTTGTGGCTACCCAACGGAATCACCACGCGTTCCTGCAGTACGCGCAACAGCCGTGCCTGCAGCGCAAGGGGCATGTCGCCGATCTCGTCGAGGAAGAGCGTGCCGCCGTCGGCCTGCTGGATGCGTCCTAGCTGCCCCTTGCGGCGGGCGCCGGTAAATGCGCCCTCCTCGTAGCCGAAGAGTTCGGATTCGATGAGACCTTCGGGGATCGCGGCACAGTTCACCGCCACGAAAGGTTTGGTGGCCCGCGGGCTGGTGCGGTGGATCGCGTTGGCGAGCAACTCCTTGCCGGTCCCGGTTTCGCCCTGGATTAGAACCGGGATGTCGCGGCCGATCACCTTGCGTACCTTGGTGACGACCGCCTCCACCTGCGGATCGCCGGTAAGCAGCTGGCCAAGCGGGCAGGGGGGGGCAGACTCGCTTGTTGCGGCGGTCGCCGCCGGTGATGACCGGTGCGGCATTTCTTCGCCCAGCCGGGTATGGCGGCGCAGCCTCGTTCCAGGCAGGCCGGCGCGCGCCTGGACACGCATCCCGTTGCCCAGCGTCAGCAGCAGCGCATCGTTGGGGCGGACGAGAAGGTGGTCAAGCACACGCGCCACCGGCATCCCAAACAGCGACGCGAAGTTCCGACCCTGCAGCTGGCCGAGGTTCATGCCAAGCTGGTAGCAGGCATTGCGGTTGACCGAGAGCAGCGTGCCATCTTCGCTGAAGGCGGCCATGCCTTCGCACAGGGTGCCGATGAACTCGGGGCGGGCGTGGAAGCGGACGGTCAGGGCGTCGGCGAAGGCCGCGCCGAACATGCGGTTCTCGATCATCTGTACCGACATGCGCACCAGGGCCAGCGTGTGCGGGTTGTAGCTGCGATGGTCGCCGCTAACGTCGAGGATGCCGGAGAGCTCGCCATTGGGGCCGAATATCGGAGAGGCCGAACAGGTCAGGACGTGGTTGGCGGCGAGGAAGTGCTGGTTGCCGTGGATCACCACCGGTTCGCCGACGGCGATCGCCGTGCCGATGGCATTGGTGCCGCGCATCGACTCCGACCATTCGACACCTGGCGTCAGGGCGACGCGTTCGGCGCGTTTGAGGAATTCCGCGTCGCCTCGGCTATGGAGGATGTAGCCCGACTCGTTGGCCAGGACGACGACGTTCTCCGTATCCACAATCTGCTCGTAGAGCATGTCCATCACAGGCTGCGCGTGGCTCAGGAGCTTGCGGTTCTTTTCGATATGCTCGCTCAGCAGGTCACGGCGCATCGGCTCGTACTCGCTGCCGTGCTCGCAATTGAGGCCGAAATCCAGGCAGCGCTGCCAGGAAAGTTCGACTACCGAGGGCAACAGGCCAGTCGGGATCGCGCCGGAATTGCGTACCGCGTGGTGGGCCTTTTCGACCAGATTGGGGTCACCGGTCTGTCCATTGCCGGACTTTGTCATCCAGAACTCTCCTCGCTCCTTCATGGCCAGCTCAAGACGCTTCTCGAAGCCGCCGCCAGCATCGCCGTCATCGGTCGTGCCGGAATTTTGATTTGATCGGTAATGATACATCGGGTGTCCCAGGATGCAACAGTTGTTGAGGGTGGCAGTGGAGCACTTCAGCAGCTTTCGTGCCGGGGTGGTGATATCGGTGGAGCGGGCAGAACTCCATGGCGGAGGGCGCCTTCAGGCATGTGGCACGCGACGTGCTAAAAGCTTTTCGATTCCCGGTCCGTCGTAGGCCGGCAGAAGATTTCTACTATTGGAGGAGATTCGGATGGTTTTGCTGTCACGCATAATTGCTTCCGCCCTGATTGGTGCGGGGCTCGTGGTTTCGCAGGCGGCGCTGGCCCATGGCGACGTCACGCCCCAGGCGGTGGACGTCAGTACCCTGAAGCCGCTTGGCGAAAAGTATGCCGACGAGAATCCCTACCGCGGCAATGCTGAGGCGATTCGCATCGGCACCTCGGCCTACAACCAGAACTGTGCTCGCTGCCACGGCCTCGAGGCGATCAGCGGGGGCATCGCACCCGACCTGCGCAAACTCGAACTCGACAAGGAGACTGATCAGTACTTCCTGCAGTCCGTGCGGCGCGGCAAGGTGCGCAATGGAGCGGTCTACATGCCACCCTTCGAAGGCATCCTGCAGCAGGAGGCGATGTGGGCGATCCGTTCCTACCTCGACACCCGTTCGGAATTTGCCGCCGGCAACAAGGCACCGGAACTGAGCCCGATGGAGGTCCTGGCCAAGAAGTCGAACTGCCTGTCCTGCCACTCGGTGGATTCCAAGGGGGTCGGACCGGCCTACCGCGAGGTGGCCGAGAAATATGCCAAGGACAAGAAGGCCGAGGCGCGCCTAGTGGCGAAAGTCCGGAAAGGCGGCAGCGGGGTGTGGGGCAAGGTGCCGATGCCGCCCATGCAGGACGTTTCCGAAGACGATGTGAAATCGCTGGTGAAGTGGATCCTCGCCGGCGCGAAGTGACGCATGGTGTCGCTTGCTAATATGCGGTCCTCACTCTGGACACTGAAAGGATTGCACATGGCTGGCCTCGCTGGGCAGATGACTAACGCGCCGGTGGCAGGGCGCTGCCTGTCTTGGATCCTGCTGCTTCTTTTCTCGGTGCTGGCCGTGGCCGGTTTGGCGCGCGCCCAGGAGCGCAGTCCGCTCGAACAGGTGCGCCAGAGTGGCATCCTCAAGGTGGCCCTGTACAAGAATTTCGCGCCCTTCTCGCACGATGGCAAGGGTACCGACGTCGACATCGCCAATGCGCTTGCTGCCAAGCTCGGGGTCAAAACCAGCCTGCTTTGGTTCGATGCTGACGAGAACATGGAGGACGACCTGCGCAACATGGTGTGGAAGGGGCACTACTTGGGCTACGGCCCGGCCGACGTGATGATGCACGCGCCGGTCGATCGCGAATACATGGCTAAGGTGGACAAGGTCGCCTTCTTCGCGCCTTACCACCGCGAGCGCTATGCGTTTGCGATCCGCCTTGAAAAGTTGGCAAAACTGGAAAGCCTCGACGTCTTCGAGCGCCAATTGCTGGCACTGGAAGGCGACACGCTGGCCACCAGCGTCATGCTTTCCGCCGACGGCGGACGCTACCGCAGTCAGCTCAAGCTGACCCGCACCGCCGCCGAGGCCGTCACCATGCTCAAGTCGGGCGCCGTGGATGCGGCGCTGGCACAGCAGGGTGAACTGGAGGGGGGCATCACCGGCGATGCACGTTTCGCCATCGACCTGCCGCCCCATCCTATCCTGCAGAAACGCCAGTGGGCGATAGGTCTCGCGGTCAAGGCGGGAAGCAAGGACCTCGCGGAGGCCTTGCAGAAGGCGATGAACGAACTGCTCGCCGATGGCACGGTCAAGCGCATCATGCAGCAACATGGCGTGGCACATCGTGCGCCCTGAGTGCGATTGCTCCCGGATGGCACACCTGTCCCATTTCGTCGCGCTGCCAAGCCGAACTTGCCCTGCTCCGACGGGTAATTCGCGTGGCATGGGACTTGCAAATATGTCGTGCCTTGCCGGTCAGTCATCGCCGTCAAGCGACTAGTAACACAAAACCAACACGGTCAGAGGAGCAAAGCTCATGCAGAAATCGTTGCACATCGACCCCAACAAATGCACTGGGTGTTTGCAGTGCGAAATGGCGTGTTCTTTCGAGAACCATGGGGTATTCAACATTGCCAAGTCGCGGATCAAGGTGTTCA
>CAIVQO010000087.1 GCA_903908065.1 uncultured beta proteobacterium
GGCTCGCAATTTCGCTCCACGCTTCCTCCCCACGGCCGGTCACCCTTCCGCAGTTGCGCTTCGCTTCGCTCGCTGTGGCCAGCTTGCAGCAGGACTTCCACCCGCAAGAGTGCGCCCATGCTGGGCGCACAAAAAAAGCCCACCGCAGGGGTGGGCCGTTTTACGCACTGTGCCGGTTCAGGCCGCTTGGGCCGGGATTTCGTTGCGCTGGTGGGTGATGCGGTTGCGCGCATCGACATACACCACGTCGGGCTCGAAATTCTGCAATTCGATTTCGTTCATCATGGCGTAGGTGGCGATGATCAGCAGGTCGCCGGTGGCGGCCTTGCGCGCCGCCGCGCCATTCACCGAAATGGTGCCGGTGCCGCGTTCGGCGCGAATGGCATAGGTGGTGAATCGCTCGCCGTTATTGACGTTGTAGATGTCGATCTGCTGGTACTCCTTGATGTCGGCGGCGTCGAGCAGGTTCTCGTCGATCGCGCAGGAACCTTCGTAATGCAGCTCGGCGTGGGTCACCGTGACGCGGTGCAGCTTGGACTTCAGCATGGTGCGTTGCATTGTGAGACCTCTCTCCAGCGACGACGGCATTCAAGCGGAGCACGGCGAGCCGACTACCCGTTCCCCTCCACTACCAGGCACCGCAGGCATCTGAGCAACGCGGCGACCTAAATTTCGAGGTTGTCGATGAGGCGCGTGCTGCCGAGGCGCGCCGCCGCCAGCACCACCAGGCCGGAATCCTGAGCGGACGGCGATTGTAGATCGGCTTTTTTGCGCAAGGCAACATAGTCCGGAAACCATCCGCGAAGTTTCAGATTTTCCATTGCCATCGCTTCGAGCCGCGAAAAATTGCGGTCGCCTGTAAGAACAGCCGCAGCCAGGCCACTGATTTCGCGGTAAAGCGCAGGCGCCTCGGCGCGCTCGGCGTCGGTCAGGTAGCCATTTCGCGATGAAAGCGCCAAGCCGTCGGAGGCGCGCACCGTCTCGCCACCGATGATCTCGATCGGAAGGTTGAAATCGCTCACCATGTTGCGGATGACCATCAACTGCTGATAGTCCTTCTTGCCGAACAGCGCGACATCGGGCTGGGCGATCTGGAACAGCTTCATCACCACGGTGGCAACGCCACGGAAATGCCCTGGGCGGAACTCACCGTCCAGGATTCCGGCCTGCTCGGGCGGCGGCTCGACATGGTAGGTCTGCGGCTGCGGGTACATTTCGCTTTCCAGCGGGGCGAAGACGTGCTCAACGCCGGCGGCCTCCATCCGCTGGCAGTCCGCCTCGAATGTACGCGGATACTTTTCGAAATCCTCGCCGGGACGGAACTGCAGGCGATTGACGAAGATGGTGGCGATCACCTGATCGGCATGGCCACGCGCCTGGGTCATCAGGGCAATGTGACCTTCGTGCAGGTTGCCCATGGTGGGCACCAAGGCTACACGTCCGGCCTTGGCGCGCGCAGCGCGCAGCGATGCGATGGTGTCGTGGATCAGCATCAGTAACAATGCTCCGGGCCGGGGAAGGAACCGTCCTTGACGGCCTTGACGTAGGCCGTTACGGCGCCGTCGATGCTGGCCGCCTCGGCCATGAAGTCCTTGACGAAACGCCCCTTCTTGCCAGGATACACGCCCAGCATGTCGTGCAGCACCAGTACCTGTCCGTTACAGTCCTTGCCTGCGCCGATGCCAATCGTGGCGCAAACCTTGAGTGCCCGGGTGATCTCGCCGGCGAGCCCGGCCGGAACCATTTCCAGCACCATCAGTGCAGCGCCAGCCTGCTCCAGCGCGGTCGCGTCGCGCATCATGCGCCGGGCACCCTCCTCGTCGCGCCCCTGCACCCGGTAGCCACCCAGCGCATGCACCGATTGCGGCGTGAGGCCGATATGGGCGCATACGGGCACCCCGCGCTCGACCATGAAGTGCACGGTTTCGGCCATCACTTCACCGCCTTCGAGCTTGACCATCTCGGCGCCGACGGCGAGCAGCTTGCCGGCATTGCGGATCGCCTGCTCCTTCGACTCGTGATAGGCGCCGAAGGGAAGGTCAGCCACCAGCATCGGCCGGCTCGGCAAGGCAGCCACACAGGCCGTGTGATAGACCATGTGTTCCATTGTCACCGGCAGGGTCGAGGTCTTGCCCTGGATGACGTTGCCAAGTGAATCGCCGACCAGCATCACATCAACGCCGCAGCGGTCTTCCAGCGACGCGAAGCTGGCGTCGTAGCAGGTCAGCATGGCGATCTTCTCGCCCTCGCGCTTCATCCGCGCGAGTTCGATCAGCGTGATCGGCTTGTTCGATGCAAGATAGGTCATGGCGCCTCCGCAGGGCCGCGCCAAGGAGGCGCCGAGTCAAAAATATGGAAGCCGCAACGCGGCTGAACCGTAGTCACCCCTTCCCATGGAGAAGGGGCTGGGGGATGGGTCGTCATGGATTCCTGAAAATGAAATAGACGGCGCCAAGGATACACAAACCGGCCCACAGGTAATCCAGCTTAAGCGGTTGCTGCATGTAGAACACCACGAAGGGCACGAACACCGTCAGGGTGATCGCCTCCTGCATGATCTTCAGCTGGGCCAGTGATAGTTCCTGGTGGCCGATGCGGTTGGCCGGCACCTGCAGCAGGTACTCAAACAGCGCAATGCCCCAGGACGCCAGCGCCGCGACCCACCAGGGCCGATCGTTGAGGTGCTTGAGGTGCGCATACCAAGCGAAGGTCATGAAGACGTTCGATGCCGTGAGCAGCACCAGAGTCTTTAGCACCACCGGAACTTCCGACCAGGCAGACATGGCGACTCAGGCGACGGTCTGCGCCACCAGCTTTTCGATTGTCTGGTCGGCGCAGCGCGCCAGCAGTTCCGACACCGGCCCATGGCCGGGTATCGCAAGCCCCGGCGCCAGTTCGGCCAGCGGCGCGAGGACGAAGGCCCGCTCATGCATGCGCGGATGGGGCAGGCTCAGCACCGGATCGTCGCTGCGCTCGTCGCCGTACAGCAGCAGGTCGAGGTCCAGGGTGCGCGGCGCGTTGCGCACGCTGCGCTGGCGACCGAAACGGGCCTCGATGGCGAACAGCATGCCAAGCAAAGTCGGCGCTGGCGAAACGGCGACCAGTTCAACCACGGCATTTATGAAGTCCGGTTGATGCTTCAGACCCACCGGTGCGGTCCGGTAGAGGGAGGATGCGGCGACGAATTCGGTTTCAGGCAGTTCACGCAGAGCCGCGATGGCCGCCGTTACCGTCGCGACCGGGTCACCCAGGTTGGCGCCGAGGGCGACGAAACAACGCCGGCTCAAGCCGCTTCCCCGCCAACGGTATCTCCGGGTCCAGCGCCGTCGTCGCGACCCTCGCTGCGGCGCGCGCGCACGCGCCGGCGTTTTTTCTTCGGCCCGGAGTCCGGGATCAGCATGGCCTCGCGCTCGGCGTGGTCGGCATTCTGGAACGCATGCCACCAGTCGGCAATTTCCAGCGGGATCTCACCGCTTTCGGCACGCAGGGCGAGGAAATCGTAGCCGGCGCGAAAGCGCGGCAGCTCGATCAGGCGGTAGGGCGATTTTCCGGCGCGCTTCTCGAAGCGCGGCTGCAACGCCCAGATGTCCTTGATGTCGCCGACGATGCGGCGGGTGATGGCAAGCTTTTCGCCCTGTACGGCAAGCACTTCGTCCATCGCGTCGTAGAGCGCAGGAATCGGCACCTCGCCCTTCGCCTTGCGCGCCTCCCAGGCGGCCAGCACTTCATGCCAGAGCAGGGTGGCGAACAGGTAGCCCGGCGACAGCGACTTGCCGGCATTGACGCGGGCATCCGTGTGGCTCAGCGCCAACATGACGAATTTCTCGCCCAGCGGTTGTTCCAGGATTACGTCGAGGAGGGGCAGCAGGCCGTGATGCAGGCCATCATCGCGCAGGCGCTTGACGCATTCGACCGAATGCCCGGAAAAGAGCAGCTTCAGCATTTCATCGAACAGGCGGGCGGCCGGAACGTTCTCCATCAGCTCCGCCATTTCGCGAATCGGCGCCCGCACCGCCGGGTCCAGCGTCAGGTGCAGCTTGGCCGAGAGGCGCACGGCGCGCAGCATGCGCACCGGATCTTCGCGATAGCGCAGGCGCGGCTCGCCGATCATGCGCAGGGTCTTCTGCTGCAGGTCGGCGACGCCGTGGTGATAATCGATCACCGTCTCGGTGGCCGGATCGTAGTACAGGGCATTCACCGTGAAGTCGCGCCGCGCCGCGTCTTCGGCGATGCTACCGAAGACGTTGTCGCGCAGCACGCGGCCATGCTCGTCCTTTACCGTATGGGCGTCATGCGCGGCGCGGAAGGTCGATACCTCCAGTGTCTCGCCGCCCTGCATCACATGCACGATCTGGAAACGGCGGCCGATGATGCGGGCGCGGCGGAACAGCCCGCGTACCTGCTCCGGCGTCGCATCGGTGGCAATGTCGTAATCCTTGGGCACGATGCCGGCGATCAGGTCGCGCACCGCGCCACCGACCACGTAGGCCTTGTAGCCGGCCTGCTGCAGGGTTTCGCAGGTACGCCGAGCGCCGATCGACACCTGTTGATGGCGAATGCCGTGGCGCGCCACGGGGATCACGGCGGGTTCGGCGGAATTCGGGGAGTCGCCGCGGCGAAATACACGGCGCAACAGCTTGCGGATCATGGATCGGGCTCAAGGCCCATCGAGGCCTGGCTTTGAGAGGCGGCAATGATAGCCCAAAGGCAGGCCCGGCGCAGATTGGCGCCAAGCGAAACGGAGGCTTCCGCTAAAATTGCGGCTTGTTGCGAATGCAAGCCTTACGGCTTGCCGCCGCCCCGCCATCCGGACTTTCTCGCCTTACTCGCCATGGAACTCGCCAAAAGCTTCGAACCCGCCGACATCGAGCGGCGCTGGTACCCGGTCTGGGAGTCGCGCGGCTATTTCGCCGCCGGCCTCGATACCGCCAAAACCGACAACTTCTGCATCCTGCTGCCGCCGCCGAACGTAACCGGCACGCTGCACATGGGCCATGGCTTCAACCAGGCGATCATGGACGCGCTGACGCGCTACCACCGCATGCGCGGCGACAACACGCTGTGGCAGCCCGGCACCGACCATGCCGGCATCGCCACCCAGATCGTGGTCGAGCGCCAGCTCGACGGCCAGGGCATCTCGCGCCACGAGCTCGGCCGCGAGAAGTTCCTCGAAAAAGTCTGGGAGTGGAAGGAGTACTCCGGCAACACCATCACCCGCCAGATGCGTCGCCTGGGCACCAGCCCGGACTGGAGCCGCGAGCGCTTCACCATGGATGCCGGGCTGTCCAAGATCGTCACCGAAACCTTCGTCCGGCTCTACCGCGAAGGCCTGATCTACCGCGGCAAGCGCCTCGTTAATTGGGACCCCAAGCTGCTCACCGCGGTCTCCGACCTCGAAGTGGTGAGCGAGGAAGAAGACGGCTCGATGTGGGAAATCCACTATCCCTTCGCCTGCGGCAAGGGCGCGCTGACCGTGGCCACGACGCGTCCGGAGACCATGCTGGGCGACGTCGCAGTGGCGGTGAACCCGGATGACGAACGCTATGCACACCTGATCGGCCAGCAGCTGCAGCTGCCCCTGTGCGACCGGACCATCCCGATCATCGCCGACAGCTACGTGGACAAGGAGTTCGGCACCGGCTGCGTCAAGATCACCCCGGCGCACGACTTCAACGACTGGCAGGTCGGCCATCGCCACGGCCTGGCACCGATCTCGATCCTGACCCTGGATGCGCGCATCAACGAGCATGGCCCCGAGAAGTATCGCGGCATGGATCGCTACGAGGCGCGCAAGGCCATCGTCGCCGACCTCGAAGCGGCCGGCCTGCTGGCCAGCGTGAAGCCGCACAAGCTGATGGTGCCGCGCGGCGACCGCACCGGCGTGGTGATCGAACCCATGCTCACCGACCAGTGGTTCGTTGCCATGAGCAAGCCGGGACACGACGGCAAGAGCATCGCCGGCAAGGCGCTGGAATGCGTCGCCTCGGGCGAAATCAAGTTCGTGCCCGAGAACTGGGTCAATACCTACAACCAGTGGCTCAACAACATCCAGGACTGGTGCATCTCGCGCCAGCTCTGGTGGGGCCACCAGATTCCGGCCTGGTACAGCGACGACGGCCGCTGCTGGGTGGCGCACGACGAGACGGAGGCCCTGGCCCTGGCCCGTGCCGACGGCTACAGCGGCGGCCTGGAGCGCGACTCGGACGTGCTCGATACCTGGTATTCCTCGGCCTTGTGGCCTTTCTCGACGCTCGACTGGACTCCGGAATGGCCGGGTAAGTCCAACGCCGCACTCGACCTCTACCTGCCCTCGACGGTACTGGTCACCGGCTTCGACATCATCTTCTTCTGGGTGGCACGCATGGTCATGATGACCAAGCACATCACCGGCAAGATCCCGTTCAAGGATGTTTATGTGCACGGCCTGATCCGCGATGCGGAAGGCCAGAAGATGAGCAAGTCCAAGGGCAATGTAC
>CAIVQO010000088.1 GCA_903908065.1 uncultured beta proteobacterium
CTTCTCCGACCTGCAAGGCGACATTGCGCGCGACCTGGTCAAGGCCGGGGTGCAGGTGCATGCCTTCAACATGCGCAGCGTGGAGGACATCCTGGCCATGATCGAAATGGTCGGGCGACTCGTAGGTGCCGAAGGCAAGGCACTGGAGCTGGTTGCCGCGCTGGAACGGCGCATTGCCGCGGCGCGCGTTGCCGGCGAGGCGATTATTGCGCGTGCCGGCCGCCGGCCGCGGGTGTTTTTCGAGGAGTGGGGCGAGCCGCTGATTTCCGGCGTGCGCTGGGCCTCCGAGCTGATCGCCAGCGCCGGCGGCGAGGACATATTTCCCGAGCGTGCGGCGATGCATGCCGCGCGCGATCGCATCATCGCCGATCCGGCGGAGGTGCTCGCGCGCCGACCGGACATCGTGATCGGTTCCTGGTGCGGTCGCCACTTCCGCCCCGAGCAGGTGGCCGCGCGTCCCGGCTGGGGCGAACTGCCGGCGGTGCGCGACGGCCAGCTGCACGAGATCAAGTCGGCGGTGATCCTGACGCCGGGGCCGGTGGCGATCGAGGAAGGCCTGCCGGCGCTGCTGAAGATCTTCGAGGCCTGGGCGGCCCGGGTCGCCGAGTAGTCGGGCGTTCAGCCCGGCCGACCCGCTTCCAGCCATTTCAGGATGGTCGCCGCCAGGACCTGCGGGTTGAAGGGCTTGGCGAGGAAATCGTCCATGCCGGCGGCGAGGCAGCGCTCGCGGTCTTCGGCGAATGCATTCGCGGTCATGGCGATGATCGGTGTAGTGCCGCGCTCCGCAAGCTGGCGTATCCGCCGCGTGGCCTCCAGGCCATCGACCAGCGGCATTTGCATATCCATCAGGATCGCCGCATAAGGCGTGTTCCGCGCGCGTTCCACGGCCTCCGCGCCATCGCAGGCGCCATCGACCTTCAGTCCGACAGCCTCCAGCGTCAGGCTGGCGACTTCGCGATTGACGGGTTCGTCGTCCACCACCAGGACGCGCGAGCCGCCGAAGCGCGCACGCAACTGGCCCAGCAGATCCGCTTGCGGCTTGGCCGGTGCCGCTTCCCGGGTGGCAGCCTTGGCCATGCGCACGGTGAACCAGAACAGGCTGCCCGCACCTGGCGTGCTCTCGGCGCCGACTTTGCCGCCCATCAATTCGGCCAGGCGCTTGGTGATCGCCAGCCCCAGCCCGGTGCCGCCGTAGCCGCGGGTAGTCGAGTTGTCGGCCTGTTCGAAGGCGCCGAACAGCCGGGCCAGGGCTTCCGCCTCGATGCCGATGCCGCTGTCCCTGACCTCGAAGCGCAACAGCATTGCGTCGGCGTCATCCTGTTCGACGCGGATGCGCAAGCTGACCGTGCCCTGCTCGGTGAACTTCAGCGCATTCGCCGCGTAATTCAACAGGCACTGCTGGATGCGGGTCTGGTCACCAGTTAGCGGCGGCAGTGTCGGAATCGGCTCGATGTCGAGCGTGATGCCGGCATCGCGCGCGCCTTCGGCGAGGATGGATGCCACGTTCTCCGTCACCGCATGGAGATCGACGGGGGCCTGGTCCAATGTCAGCTTGCCGGCCTCGATCTTGGAGAGGTCGAGGATGTTGTTGATAATGCCGAGCAGGTGTTGCGCCGAGCGGTCGATGGTGTCGAGCCGGTGCGCCTGCTTGTCGCTGACGCCATCGCGGCGCAGGAAATGCACCATGCCCAGGATGCCGTTCATTGGCGTGCGGATTTCGTGGCTCATGTTGGCGAGGAAGGCGCTCTTGACCTGGGCCAGCTGTTCAGCCTCCTGGCGTGCCGCGACCAGCTCGGCAGTGCGTGCCAGGACCTGGGCTTCGAGCTGGTCGCGATGCTCCGCCAGTTCGAGTTCGAGCTTGTGCTGGCACGTGATGTCGTGTCCGATGCAGAGAATTCCGCTGGGCGTGCCGGCAGCATCGAGGATCACGCGGTTGGCCCAGCGCACCCAGATCCGGCGGCCGTCCTTGGTGATGTTCTCGTTTTCGTTGACCGCGAATTCCTCGGGCTTGGCGAGGATGGCGGCGATCATTTCCGAAAGGTCACGCTGGCTGCCGGATTCGACATCCGGCACGATGGTGCCGACCAGGTGCTTGCCGAGGATTTCCGCCTCGGAGAAACCGAAAACCTGTTCCGCCACTTCATTGAAGTAGCTGACCGAACCGTCGGCCGAAGCGCGCAGGATGATGGCATTGGCGTTCTCCACCAGTTCCCGGTACTTGGCCTGGCTTAGCTGCAGCGCGTTCTGCGCCAGTCTCCGTTCCTCGATCTCGCCTTGCAGCTTGCGGTTGAGCGCGCGCGCCTTGGCGCCCGCCACCGAGAGTCCGAGGATTCCGGCCAGCGCCAGGCCGAGGGCCCATTTCACCCATTGCGGCGTGGCCGGCGGGTTGGTGACGTAGAGGAAGTCGCCCAGCTCGAAATCACGGGGCAGTTTCTTCTGGTCGGCATAGACCTCCACCACGTGGCGCCAGCGTCCGGGATTGAGGTAACCGGGTTCGACGATGTCGGTGCGTGTCAATTCGCGCATCCGCGCCGCCTCGAACAGCAGGTGTTTGCGCGACTTGCCCTGGGTGTTGTACCTGGCCAGGATCAGGTCGGCGAGTTCTTCGGGGTGGTCGAGCGCATACACCAGGCCCTTGAGCGTCGCTTCGCGGAAGGCGGCGGCGGCCTTGGGACGCTTCTTGACCAGGTCCTGGTGGCTGAAGATCATGTTGCCGAACAGGTCGATGCCGGCCGAGCGCGGCGTCAGCAGCAGGTAGTCGTGTTCCCTGCCGCGAATCAGGAAGGGTTCGTTGGAGACATAGACGACCTTGGCGGCCTCGCGCCCCTGGTCGAGCGAATCCAGCGTCCAGTCGCTTTGCTCGACCAGCTTGAGCCGGTCCGCGGCGATGCCGGTGGCGCGCAGGTAGGCTTCGATTTCATCGCGGCTGTGCGGGTCGACCGCCACCGTCTTGCCGACCAGGTCGTGCACGTTGGCGACGCTGCTGCTGCGCTTTGCCAGCAGGGCGATCGGCGAATGTTGCATCAGGGTCGCCAGCACCACGATCGGCTTGCCCTTGTGCCGCTCGAGGACCAGGGACGAAGTGCCGAGGCCGAATTCGGCGCGGCCCTCGACGACCTCCTTGACCGCATCGATGCCCGGCCCGCCTTCCTTGAGCGCGACATCGAGGCCGGCCTCGCGGTAGTAGCCCTTGTCGAGCGCGGCATAGAAGGCCGCAAACTCGAACTGGTGCTTCCAGATCAGCTGCACCGAAACCTGTTCCATGGCCCATGCGGGAAGGCCAAGCAGGAAGGCGAAAAGCAGGGCGAGCAGTTGCGGCACGGCGTAAGTCTTGGGTCGATTCATGGAATGCCGGACGGGCGAGGCCGCGAAAGGCAGCCGGACTCGGTTCCGCTCCGGATAAAACGCCAGCATACCGCAAGGACCGCCCGCTGGCGTCAGCGATTGAACAGGGCTGCCGTCGCCGCCGGATTGGACGGGAAATAGAAATGCATGTAGCTGGCGGTGAGGCGTGCGCGGCGATACACTGCCTCGCCTTCGCGGCCGTCGGCGCGGCTGGCGCGGAGTAGGGGCGTCAGCGGCGTCTCGCTCAGCGAGTAGTGGAAGGTATGGCCCTGCAGGTGGCCTTCCGGCAAATCGACCGCCAGCAGGCCAAGGCCGCCGAGTCGGCGCTGCATGCGGCTGCTGCCGGGCAGGAGGCCGAACATGGCGTGCCTTTCGCCGTCGACCGCGTGCAACTCGTCGAAGCAGGCCATCATGCCGCCGCACTCGGCGAGCAGGGGGTTCCCGGCGTCGACGTGGGCGGAAAGCGCCGCAGCCATGGCGCG
This sequence comes from uncultured beta proteobacterium, assembly GCA_903908065.1. Lineage (GTDB taxonomy): Bacteria > Pseudomonadota > Gammaproteobacteria > Burkholderiales > Rhodocyclaceae > Sulfuritalea. The sequence continues at coordinate 3,828 of CAIVQO010000088.1, forward strand.
GTTGGCGGCGAGTTGCGGGCCATGCAGTTCGGGATAACCGCCAGGCAGCCAGATGGCGTCGCAGGCGGGCGGCGCGGCGTCGTTCAAGGGCGAGAAGTAAGCCAGGCGCGCGCCGAGCGCTTCGAGGCATTCGAGGTTGGCGGGGTAGTGGAAGCAGAAGGCCGGGTCGCGTGCGACGGCAATGGTCTTGCCCTGCAATGCCGGCTCAAAAGTCGGCGCCGGTACCACGGCGAATTCGACCGCCGGCGGCAGCTCGGCCGCCGGCGTGGTGGCGAGCGCGTCGGCCATGCGCTCGATGCGGGCGTCGAGGTCGGCGATTTCGGCGGCGGGAAGCAGGCCGAGGTGGCGTTCGGGCAGCGCGGCATCGAGGTCACGCGGCAGGGCGCCGCGCCAGGCGATGTCGGCCGCGCTTGGATCGGACAATGTTTCGCGGCACAGCTGGGCGTGGTAGTCGCTGCCGACGCGGTTGGCCAGCACCGCCTCGATCGGCGCGCCGCCGCCGCTGTGTTCGCGGTAATGCTTGAGGCCCCAGACCACGGCGCCGAAGCTGCCCGCCATGGCGCTGGCATCGAGCACCAGCAGCATCGGCACGCCCAGCCGTCGCGCCAGCTCGGCGGCAGAGGGCTCGCCGTCGTGCAGGCCCATCACGCCTTCGATCAGGATCAGGTCAGCATCGGCCGCGGCCCGCACCAGGCGCCAGCGCGCATCGGCTTCGCCGCACATGCGGAAGTCGATGTTCTCGCAGGGGCTGCCGGTGGCGATGGCATGGATCTGCGGATCGAGGAAATCCGGGCCGCACTTGAACACCCGCACGCGGCGGCCGAGTCGCCGATGCAGGCGCGCCAGCGCAGCGACCACCGTGGTCTTGCCCTGGCCCGAGGCCGGTGCGGCAACCAGCAGCGCGGGGCACTGGGCCGTGCTCAAAATTCCATCCCCGGCATGGCCTTGATGCCGGCCTTGAAGGCATGCTTCACCGGCTGCATTTCGGTCACGGTGTCGGCGGCGGCGATCAGGGCCTCGGGTGCGGCGCGGCCGGTGACGATCACATGCTGCAGCGGCGGCCGCGCGGCAAAGGCGGCCAGCACTTCGTCGAGCGGCAGCCACTGGTACTTGAAGGCGTAGGTCAGTTCGTCGAGCAGCACCAGGCCGATACCCGGATCGCGCAGGTAGACGGCAGCGAGGTCCCAGGCGGCGTGTGCGGCGGCGGCATCTCGCCCGGCGTCCTGTGTCTCCCAGGTGAAGCCTTGGCCCATTACGTGCCAGGTGATGCCGGGCAATTTGCCGAGCACGGCTTCCTCGCCGGTATCGGTGCGGCTCTTGACGAACTGCACCACGGCGACGCGCAGGCCGTGGCCGAGTGCGCGCGCGGCCACGCCGAAGGCGGCCGAGGACTTGCCCTTGCCGTTGCCGGTATTTACCAGCAGTACACCGCGCTCGGCGGCGGCCGCTTCGATCTTCTGGTCGATGACTTCCTTCTTGCGCTGCATGCGCGCCTGGTGGCGCGCGTCGCGATCCGCTTCGTTCATGGTTTCATCCCGGGACTAGGTAGCGCCGCTCGCCATCGGCAAGCTCGCGCAGGGGGTGGCCGTACAACTGCGATAAGAGTTCGGCCTGCATCACCTCGGCCACCGGGCCGATGACATGGCGGCCGTCGCCGAACAGCAGCAAGGCGCGATCGGCATGGCGCAGCGCGAGGTTGATGTCATGCAGCACCATCACCACCGCCAGGCCGGCCTCGCGCACCTGGCGCGAAAACAGATCGAGCACGGCGACCTGGTGGTTGAGGTCGAGGTGCGACAGGGGTTCGTCGAGCAGCGCGAGTTGCGGCGCCTGGGTCAGCAGCGTGGCGATCGCCAGGCGCTGGCGCTCGCCGCCGGAGAGGGTATGCACGTCGCGCAGGGCGAAGGCGTCGAGGCCGACGGCGCGCAGGGCCTCGCGAGCCAGGGCTTCGTCGGCGCGGCTTTCCCATTGCCAGCGGCCGAGCCAGGGGTGGCGGCCGATCAGTGCGGTCTCCAGCACGCTGGCGGGGAAGGCGTCGAGCTGGTGCTGCAAGAGCAGGCCGCGACGTTGCGCGATCTGGGTCGGCGTCAGACCAGGCAGGGCGTCGCCGCACAGCGCGATGCGCCCGGCGCTGGGTGCGCGCAGCCCGGCCAGGCTGTGCAGCAGAGTGGTCTTGCCGGCGCCATTGCGTCCAAGGACGGCCAGGCGCTCGCCGGCGGCGAGCCGGAAGCCAAGGTCGCGCACCAGGGTCTGGCCGCCGATCTCGACTGCGAGGCCTTCCACGTCAAGCCGGATCTCGCTCATGTCTTCCCCATATCCGGCTGGCGCGACAACAGGTAAAGGAAGACCGGCACGCCGAGCAGGGCGGTGAGCACGCCGACGGGCAGTTGCTGCGGTGCCACGGCGGTGCGCGCCAGGGTGTCGGCGCAGACCAGCAATGCACCGCCGGCCAGTGTGGCGGCAGGCAACAACAGGCGCTGGTCGTTGCCGGCGGCAAGCCGCACCAGGTGCGGGACGATGAGCCCGATGAAACCGATGCTTCCGGCGGTGGTGACGGCAATCGCGGTGAGCAGCGAGGCCAGCACGTAGATCGCGCCGCGCAGTTTGCCGACGCCGACGCCGAAGCTCTTCGCCACCAGGTCGCCGCGCGCCAGCAGGTTGAGGTCGCGCGCCATTGGCAGCGCGGCGGCCAGGCCCAGCGCCAGCACGATCAGCGCCGGCCAGGGCGTGGCGGCATGGGACAGGTCGCCCATCAGCCAGAACAGCATGCCGCGCAGCTTTTGCTCGGGGGCCACGGAAAGGATCAGGGCCACCACGGCTGCGGCGCCGGCGGCGACGATGACGCCGGTCAGCAGCAACCGCGTCTGGGTCCAACTGCCGTCGCCGCGTGCCAGGCCAAACACGAGCAGTACCGCGCAGAGTGCGCCGGCGAAGGCGCCGCCGTGCATCAATAGCAAGGGCAGGCTGAACAGCATTGCCAGCAGTGCACCGACGGCCGCGCCGCCGGAAACGCCCAGCACGTAAGGGTCGGCCAGCGGATTGCGCAGCAGCACCTGCATCAGGGTGCCGGCCAGCGCCAGCAGCCCGCCACAGGCAAAGGCGGCCAGTGCGCGCGGCAGGCGCAGGTTGCGCACCACCTCGGCCGCCATGCCATCGCCCTCGCCGGCAAGGGCGGCGATCACGTCGCCGGGCGCCACTTTCAGCGACCCCGCGCCGAGCGCCAGCACGATGCTCAGCGCCGCCGCGAGCAGCAAGATCAAGTTAACCAGCAGGGCGCGGCGGCGGGTCGGCATCGGGCGCTATTTTGGCGCGTAGCGCAGGCCGAGGAAAAGTTGGCGGTCGGGCACGGCATAGGACCAGGCGTTCTCGTAAACGCGATTGAACACGTTGTTGAGCCTCACCTCGAGCGACCAGTTCGGGTCGATGTCGCGTGCGGCGTGCAGGTTGGCCACGGCATACGCACCCATGGCGCGGGTCTGCGTCGTGGTGTCGTAGCGGCGGCCGACCGCCGTGGCTTCAGCGCCGACTTTCCAGGCGCCGGGCGAATAACTCAGCGCCAGCTTCAGCATTTGCGCCGGACGGCGTTGCAGCCGGTTGCCGTTGCTGGCGTCGACTGGCCGCATCAGGTCGAGGCTGGCGTCCGAGGTCCAGTTTCCGGTGCGACTGCCGTAGGCGAGGCTGGTGCCGCTGATGCGCGCCTTGCCGATGTTGACCGCCGCCGTGGTGCCGGCGATCAGGTTGTCGATCTGGTTGTCATAGACAGTGAGCGAGGCGTTGCGCAGGCCGCGTTCCCAGCTCAGGGCGACTTCGCGGTTACGGGCGGATTCGGGTTGCAGCGTCGCGCTGCCGAAACCGGGGAAGTAGAGCTGGTTGAAACTGGGCGCCTTGAAAGCCGTGCCGACGGAGATGCGGGCCTGCCATTCCGGCGCGATGCGGTAGCCGTAGCCCAGCGAGCCGGTGCGGCGCCCGCCGAACTGCGAGTTCCGGTCGTAGCGCGCCGCCGCCTGCCAGCTGTGGGCGCCCACCAGGCCCTGGTAGCCAATTACCACGGAGCGGACGTCGCGGTTCCTGACGGCGTAGTTGGTGGTGCTGGTCACCGCCTGGTCGGTGTGCTCCAGGGCCAGCAGCAGGGAACCGACCGGCAGCTGCAGGTCGTTCTGCCAGGTCCATTGGGTCTGCGTGGTGGCGAACTGGCTGCGTGCCGGGGCGAAGCTGTTGCTGTTGTCTTCGCTGAGCCCCCAGCGCAGGGTCGAGGTCCAGAGCGGGTTGAAGCGGTTGCGCAGGTAGACGCTGCGCGCCACGGTCTTGTCGCGATTGTAGGCATCGACAGCAACACCGCCGCCGTCGAAGGCATTGCGGCTTACGGCTTCGAGCAGGGTTGCCCCCAGTTCGTGGCCCGCGGCCAGCCGGTAGGTCAGGCGGGCGGATACGGCGCCGTTGCCATAGCCGTCGGCATCGGCGTTCGGCACAGAACCGTTGGCGATGCGATAGCGCACCGGATCGGCGGCGACACTCATGCCGTCGGTGGTCATGCGCGACAGGCCGAGGCTATAGCTCCAGTCACCGCTGCCGCCGGCAATGCCGCCCTGCAGCTCGCGGGTGCCGCGCGGGCCGATGCCGGCAAAGGCATTGATGCGCGCTTCGCCTTCGCCGCGCCGGGTGAATACCTGGATCACGCCGCCGATGGCATCCGAGCCATACAGGCTGGAGGCCGGGCCACGCAGGATCTCGATGCGCTCGATCTGCGACAGGGGCAGGTTGTGCAGCGAGGGGTTGCCGGAGGTGACCGATCCCAGCGGCACGCCATCGACCAGCAGCAGGGTGTGGCCGGATCCGGTGCCGCGCAGGAAGACACTTGCATTCTTGCCGACACCGCCGTTTTCGATGACATGCAGGCCGGGTTGGCGCGACAGCAGGGTGGGCAGGGTGGTGGGGCCGGCCTGCTCGATGGCCTCACGATCAAGCACCGTGACATCGGCGATGACCTCGTTGGCGCGGGTGGCCTGGCGGGTGGCGGTGACGACCACGGCCGCCAGGTCGAAGGCCGGTTCGGCGGCTACCCCTGCCAGGGGCAGGGCCAGGGCCGCCAGCAGGAAACAGCCGTGGCATGCAAGTGGGTTGGGCATCGGTCATCCTTGCGGCCAGCGTCCCCGCAGGCCTGTGCGTTGGGCAGAATGAACGAACCACGGGGGAAGGGACGAGAGCGGCCGGGAGTGCCGGCGGCCGACGCACACTGCCACCCCGCAGCGCATTCAACCGTGTTCCTGGCCGGTCTCCGGGCTTGGAAGTCTCGGTTCGTCGCCTTCCCGGGGGTGACCCAGTGGCCTTGTGACGAACCCGCAATCCTTACCGTTGCGGGGGCAGCGCCGGAATCGGGTCGTGCAGACCCCCACCGGCTTCCCGTTTCACCCGGCACGAACTCCATGCGCGGGCACCACGAACGCAGCGGATTATATCGAAGGTCGTGGCCGGAATGCGGTTTGGATCGCCGCCGATGCCCATATCGATTCGCAACTTGATGCTTATCAAGGATATTGGGTTTGCTGCAGCGCACGCTTCGCCCATTGCGCCAGGGAGGTTTTTACAGGGGCGCTGTCACGGGTTTTCGCATACCCACTAACAAGGAGAGAAGTATGAAAGGGAAGCTACTCGGATTCTTCGCACTGTCGGCCATTGCAGGTGCCATGGGCAGTGCCTTCGCACAGGAAGCCGCGCCGACGCTGACGGCGGCCGAAAAGGAAGCGGCCAAGAAAATCTACTTCGAACGCTGCGCCGGCTGCCACGGCGTGCTGCGCAAGGGCGCCACCGGCAAGAACCTCGAGCCGCACTGGACCAAGACGGCCAAGGACGGCACCAAGACCGAGGGCGGCACGCTCAAGCTGGGCCAGGGCCGCCTGGAGAAGATCATCGGCTACGGCACCGACGGCGGCATGGTGAACTTCGACGACATCCTGACCAAGGAAGAAATCGCGCTGATGGCCAAGTACATCCAGAACACCCCGGATGTGCCGCCCGAGTACAGCTTCAAGGACACCATGGACTCCTGGAAGGTGATCGTTCCGGTCAAGGATCGTCCGACCAAGCAGATGAACAAGTTCAACCTCAAGAACATGTTCTCGGTGACCCTGCGCGATACCGGCGAAGTGGCCCTGATCGACGGCGACACCAAGGAAATCCGCAGCATCGTCAAGACCGGCTATGCGGTGCACATCTCGCGCCTGTCGAAGTCCGGCCGCTATGTGTACGTGATCGGCCGCGACGGCCGCCTGTCGCTGATCGACCTGTGGATGGAGAAGCCCGCCGTGGTGGCTGAACTCAAGATCGGCTTCGACGCGCGCTCGGTGGATACCTCGAAGTTCAAGGGCTACGACGACAAGTACGCGATTGCCGGTTCCTACTGGCCGCCCCAGTACGTGATCATGGACGGCGACACGCTGAAGCCGCTCAAGGTGGTCAGCACCCGCGGCATGACCGTGGATGGCGAATATCACCCCGAGCCACGCGTGGCCTCGATCGTCTCGTCCGAGATCAAGCCGGAATGGGTTGTGAACATCAAGGAAACCGGCCAGATCCTGCTGGTGGATTACAGCGATATCAAGAACCTGAAGACCACCACCATCGAGTCGGCCAAGTTCCTGCATGACGGCGGCTGGGATGCCTCCAAGCGCTACTTCCTGGTCGCGGCGAATGCCTCGAACAAGATCGCCGCGGTGGACACCAAGCTCGGCAAGCTGGCCGCGCTGATCGACACCGCCAAGATCCCGCACCCGGGTCGCGGCGCCAACTTCATGCATCCGAAGTACGGCCCCGTCTGGGCCACCGGCCACCTCGGCGCCGACGTGGTGACGCTGATCTCGACGCCGTCGGACAAGAAGGAGCATGCCAAGTACAAGGAGTTCAACTGGAAGGTGGTCCAGGAAATGAAGCACGTTCCCGGCAACCTGTTCGTCAAGACCCATCCCAAGTCCAAGCATTTCTGGGCCGACGCGCCGCAGAACCCGGACAAGGACCTGGCCGAATCCGTCGCCGTGTGGAGCATGTCGGATTTGTCCAAGCCCAAGGCCGTGCTCAACGTGGCGAAGGATTCCGGCCTGCCGCCGACCAAGGCGACCAAGCGTGCCGTGCATCCGGAATACAGCGCCGACGGCAAGGAAGTCTGGATCTCGTTGTGGGGCGGCAAGACCGACCAGTCCGCCATCGTGGTGTATGACGATGCGACGCTGAAGGTGAAGAAGGTGATCACCGATCCGAAGATGATCACGCCGACCGGCAAGTTCAACGTCTACAACACGCAGCACGACATCTACTGATCGAAAACTGATCGAAACTTGATCGGCAGCAAGGATAGGGGGCGAAAGCCCCCTTATCCTGTGTGGCATCAGGGTAATTCATGCATGGGGGTGGTTCGATGGGTTCGCAAAACGACGGGTTCCTGGCGATGCTGAAACGGCCGAGCGCCAAGTATTCGCTGCTGACGCTGCTGGTGGTCGGATTTTTCAGCGGGATCTTCTTCTGGGGCGGATTCAATACCGGAATGGAAGCCACCAACACGCTCGAGTTCTGCATCGGCTGCCACGAAATGCGCGACAACGTTTACGTCGAGTACAAGAAGACGATCCACTACAGCAACCGTACCGGCGTGCGCGCGGTATGTTCCGACTGCCACGTGCCCAAGGACTGGACGCACAAGATGATCCGCAAGATCCAGGCAAGCAAGGAGGTCTGGGGCAAGATCACCGGTGTCATCGATACGCCGGAGAAGTTCGAAGCGCACCGCCTGCAACTGGCCGAGAATGAATGGGCGCGGATGAAGGCCAACGATTCGCGCGAGTGTCGCAATTGCCACAGCTTCGACGCCATGGACGTTGAAAGGCAGAAGTTGCGCGGCGCCAAGATGCACAAGATCGGCGTCGCCGAGAAGAAGACCTGCATCGATTGCCACAAAGGCATTGCCCACAAGAAGCCGAAGGGCATGAAGGAAGACGACGACGAGTAATTGCCCGCCGTCGCAGAGATAACCCCAAACGCATTGTTCGAAAGGAGCAGCAAATGAGCAACACGATTATTTCCACTGCCGTTGCCGGCGTCCTGCTGGCCCTGGGTTCCCACGCCGCGATCGCCGCCCCCGACTGGGGCAAGGTGCCCAAGCGCGATGTGCATGTGTTCCACCCGGGTGCGACGCCGATCGAATGGGCGACCAAAAAGGCCGACCACAGCGGCACGGCGGGAATGAAGAAGGGCGAAACCTGCGTCGGCTGCCACGAGGAGAAGGGGGCCCTGAACTTCAACTTCAAGCGCCTGGCCGACAAGGAACTGGAACCCAAGGGCGCACCCAAGACGATGACCTTCCCGGTCAGCGTGCAAGCTGCCTATGACGCGGCCAACCTATACATCCGCCTCACCTTCAAGTCGCCCTCCGGCGGCGCCGACAAGGGCGACAAGGACAACGAAGTCAAGGCCACCATCCTCTTCGCTGACGCCAAGGTACCGCAGGCCGACCAGTATGGTTGCTGGCAGAGCTGCCACGCCGACGCCAAGACCATGCCCGGTTCCGACGAGAAGAAGTCGAAGTACGTGAGTGCCGGCGCCTACGAACTGGTGCAGTGGGCGAGCAAGGGCAACAAGGTTTCCGACGGCAGCGTCTCCACCGAGCGCAAGATGAGCGGCGGCGCGACGGGCGCCAAGGCCGAGGCGAGCAAGGCCGGCGACACCTATACCGTCACCTTCACGCGCAAGAATCCGGGCGAGGGCAAAGTCGTGCCGATCGGCGTCGCGATCCATGCCGACAACTCGCATGGGCGTTTCCATCACGTGTCGCTGGGCTACAAGCTGGGCATCGGCGCCGATGGCGACGTAAAAGCCGTCAAGCAGTAATCCACCGGGAAACCGGAGATGAAGATCGCCGGTCGCATGCGGCAACGAGTGCCGGGATTGCTGGCACTCGTTTTCTCCCTCGGCGTCGGCGCCCAGCAGACCGTCGAGGTGACGATACAGGACTACAAGTTCCTGCCTGCCGAAGTGCGGATCAAGGCCGGCGACACGGTGAAGTGGATCAACATGGAAAAGCGCACCAGCCACTCGGTGCTGTTTCCTGCCGAGAACGGTCTCGAATCCGAGCGCATGTTTCCCGGCGAAAGCTGGAAGCGAGTATTCGTCGCCCCGGGTCGCCACGAATACCGTTGCGGTCCTCACGAGGAAATGAAGGGCGTGGTCAATGTCGACTAGGCCAGCCCTGCGACGCCTGCTCGCCGCCTTTTGCCTTGGCGGACTGGCCGGCATTTCCCTGGCCCAGCCCAGCCCGGCGCGTCAGCAGGAACTGATACACCTGGTACGCCAGGATTGCGGCTCCTGCCATGGTATGACGCTGCAGGGCGGTCTCGGGCCTGCGCTGCTGCCGTCCACGCTGGCCGACAAGCCGGCGGAGAGCCTGGTGGCGACCATCGTGTACGGTCGGCCCGGCACTGCGATGCCGCCCTGGCAACGCTTTCTTGCCGAGGACGAGGCGCAGTGGATAGTCGGGCGCCTGCTCGAAGGCTTTCCCAAATGAAGACCGTGCTGCATTTGCTCTGGCTGATCGCCGCAGCGCTGCTGCTGTCCGCCTGCGCCGGTTCGCTTCAGCGCGAAGGCGGGAGCGCGGTGCAGCTGCGCGGCACGGGCGACCTCGGCCTGGTGATCGAGCGCGCCAGCGGACACGTCACGCTGGTGAATACGTCGACGCGTGAAGCCTATGCCCGCGTTGGCGGCCTGGGCGACCTTTCCCATGCCTCGGTGGTGTATTCGCGCGATGCCCGCTATGCCTATGTCTTTGGCCGCGACGGCGGCCTCTCCAAGATCGACCTGCTCGAAGCGCGCATCGTCAAGCGCGTGATCCAGTCGGGCAACGCCATTGGCGGCTCGATCTCGCAGGACGGGCGCATCGTGGTGGCGCAGAACTACACGCCGGGTGGCATCAAGGCCTTCGATGCCGAGACGCTGGAACTGCTCGCCGAGGTGCCGGCCGAGTACGCGCCCGGCAAGTTCTCCAAGGTGGTTGGCCTGGCCGACGTGCCCGGCAACAGGTTCGCCTATGCACTTTTCGACGGCGGCGAGATCTGGGTCAGCGATTTCAGCGATCCGAAGAAGCCGCTGACACAGCGTTTTCCGGCCGGCCAGCAACCCTACGACGGGCTGGTCACGCCCAACGGACGCCATTACCTGGCCGGCCTGTTCGGCGAAGACGGCATCGCCATGCTCGATCTCTGGCAGCCGGAGCTGGGCGCGCGCAAGATCCTCGAGAAGTACGGCAAGGGTGAAGAAAAGCTGCCGGTGTTCAAGATGCCCCACCTGCGCGGCTGGTCGATGGCGGCGGGACGCGCCTGGCTGCCGGCGATCGGCCGCCACGATGTGCTGATGGCCGATGCCGATACCTGGCGGGAGCGTGGCCGCGTCGCGGTCAAAGGGCAGCCGGTGTTCGTCATGGCGAGCCCCGACGGGCGCCAGATCTGGGTCAATTTCGCCTTCCCCGACAACGGCTGGGTGCAGGTGATCGACACGCTCAGCGGCAAGGTGGTGCAAACCCTGCAGCCGGGCAAGGCGGTGCTGCACATGGAATTCACGCCGCGCGGCGAGGCCGTCTGGATTTCCGCGCGTGACGACAATCGTGTCCTGATTTACGACACACGGACATTCCGGCAACTCGGCAGCCTGACGGCGGAGGCGCCCTCGGGCATCTTCTTCACCAGCCGCGCCGCACGCATAGGATTCTGACCATGGACTTTCCCTACACGCCATTGGAATACGTGGTGCTCAACGACTGGCAGCGCGATTTCCCCATCGTGCGCCGGCCGTTCGGCGAGATCGCGCGCCGCGCCGGGGCCTCCGAGCTGGAAGTCATGGCCACCGTCGAGCGCCTCCATGCCCGCGGCGCGATCAGCCGCGTCGGCGCCGTGTTCGCGCCGCGTCGCGTAGGCGCGTCGACGCTGGCGGCGCTGGCCGCGCCGCCGGACCGGATCGAGCGCATCGCGGCCGTGGTCAGCGCCCGGCCGGAGGTAAACCACAACTACCAGCGCGAACACCGCTACAACCTTTGGTTCGTCGCCACCGCCGCCGACCAGGCGGCGCTCGACGGCGCGCTGGCGGCCATCGAGCGCGATACCGGATGTCGCGTGATCGCCTTGCCGCTGGAGAACGAATTCCATATCGACCTCGGCTTCGATCTCCGCTCCGGCCACAAATCGGCGCCACCGCCGGCCCTGCGCCCCGCGTGCGAGCCGGACGCCGAGGACAAGCGCCTGATGGCGGCCCTGCAACCAGGCCTCGAATTGTTGCCGCGTCCCTTCCGCCAGCTTGGCGAAACCCTCTACATGGCCGAGGAAGAAGTCATCGCGCGGATATCCTCGATGGTCGAGGACGGCACCATCAAGCGCTTCGGCATCGTGGTGCGCCACCATGAACTGGGCTATCGCGCCAATGCCATGGTGGTGTTCGACCTGCCCGACGAGGAAGTCGATGCCGTGGGTGCGCGCCTGGCCACGGAGCCGGGCGTCAACCTGTGCTATCGGCGCCGGCGCAGCCTGCCCGACTGGCCCTACAACCTTTACTGCATGGTGCATGGGCGTTCGCGCGGCGAGGCCGAGCCGGTGATCGATCGGCTTGCTGCAATCGTCGGCCAGCCGGCGACCGCCCTGTTCTCGACCCGGCGCTTCAAGCAGTGTGGGGCGCGCTATTTTCCCGACGCGGCGGCTACCCGCTTCCTGGCCGAGGCCGCCCATGCCTGAGGTGGCGGCATTGGTGGCACCGGACGAGATCGACCGGCGCATCATCAATGCCTTGCAGGGCGACTTTCCGCTGGTCGACGAACCCTATCGCGCCGTCGCCGTTCGGCTCGGGCTGGAGGAGGGGGAACTGCTGCGCCGCATCGATGCCATGCTCGAACGCCGGGTGCTCACCCGCTTCGGGCCGATGTTCCAGATCGAGCGCGCCGGCGGCGCCTTCGTGCTGGCGGCGATGAAAGTTCCGGAGCACGAATTCGAGCGTGTCGCGGCGCAGGTCAACGCCTTCCCGCAAGTGGCGCACAACTATCGGCGCGAGCATGCACTCAACATGTGGTTCGTGCTGGCCACCGCGACGCCGCAAGGCATCGCCGAATCCGTGGCGGCGATCGAGGCGGCCACCGGGCTGGAAGTGTTTCCCTTCCCGAAGGAACGCGAGTATTTCGTGGAGATGAAGCTCCATGCCTGACGCCGCTGCGCTCGATGCCATCGACCGGCGCCTGATCGTCGCCACCCAGGCCGGACTGCCGCGCGTAGCGCGCCCCTATGAAGCGATCGGCGCCGGACTCGGCATCTCCGGGGGCGATGTCATCGCGCGTTTGACGCGCATGCTGGAGACAGGCGTGATCCGCCGCATCGGCGCCGTGCCCAATCACTATGCCATCGGCTACACGGCGAATGGCATGTCGGTATGGGATGTCGCCGACGACCGCATCGACGAGTTGGGCGCCCGGGTCGGCGCGCTGTCCTTCGTCACCCACTGCTACCGCCGCCCGCGCCGGCTGCCGGACTGGCCCTACAACCTGTTCGCCATGGTGCATGGTCCGAATCGGGAGGAGGTGTCAGTCGGCGTGGCCGAGATTGCCGCGCTGCTGGGCGACGCCAGCCGCCAACACGACATTCTCTACAGCACCGCGATCCTCAAGAAGACCGGACTGCGCATCGCCGCCTGATTCCGGGCAAACCCATCAGGCCTTGCCCTTGGCGAATCTTGCATATTCGCCATCCAAACCGCTGATGTGCTCGAACAGCCAGACCTGGGTGAACAGGCGCTGGCTAAGTGCGATCTTCGCGCCCTTGGTGCTTCCTTCGGCCGCAAGCGTGGCGAGTTCCTCCATGATTCTTGCATGCTGGATCTTGTGCTCGGCCAGGCCCGGGTAGGCAATTCGGGCCATGTAAGCCTCTTCGCGCGCGAAGTGTTCTATGGTGTATTGCTTCAGCTGGGCAAGTTCCTTGGAAAAATCCTTGAGCCTGAACTCCGGTAGCTCGACCATCGCGGAAATCTTGTTGGTGATCGACACCAGTTGCTCGTGGTCCCGGTCCATTTCCGGAATGTCGAGGTAGAGCAGGCGTGGGTCGATCGCTTTCATGAATATCTCTTCGGAAATTGCGGTTGCCGGATGCTACGGCTGCCCTTGAATCGAGGTCAAGTAGGCCAGCACGTCCTGCACGTCGTCTCCCGTCAAGGTGGTGAGGATGCCGCCGACCTCGGTGTCGTCGTGCGGGCGTTCCTTGGCCAGGTATTTGTCGATCTGGCGCTTGAGGTAGCTGGTGTATTGCCCGACCAGCATGGGAAACATGCCGCGCCCCTTGCCGTCCTTGGCGTGGCAGGTGGCGCATTTCTTCTGGTACACCGCTTCGCCGTTGTCGAGCTTGCCAGGAGCGCGTGGAATGATCATGACGCGCTCGGTCAGGGTCAGCCGGGTCAGGGCGTCGTCGGTATCCTTGAACACCGGCCAGGTGGTCGGCAACTCGATCGAGGCCAGGTAGGCGGCCACATCCTTGATGTCTTCGTCGGGCAGTTCCCGCTCCTGGGTATAGGGGTACATCGGGATATTCACCCGGGTACGGGAGCGGAAGGACTTCAGCTGGTCGACGATATAACCCACGCGCTGGCCCGCCAGGCGCGGGTACTCGCCCTTCGAGCCGCCCTGGCCGAACTCGCCGTGGCAGCCGGCGCAGGTGGTGTTGATTTCCTTGCCCTTGTCGAGGTTCTGGGCCTGCGCGCCGAAGGCGATGCAGAAGGGGATCAGGAGCAGGAGCGCGTATCGCATCGTGGTCTGGGAGTGCGGATTTGGTGCGACGGATTGTCGCAGTTCGGCGGCAGGCGTTTCCTTGATCTGTGTCGGATAATTCGCCGATGATCACGCTACCGATCGACGATGGCAATCTCCTGCTGGACCAGCGCCGGACCATCATCTTGCGCTGGTGGCTGTTGGCAGCCGCCACGCTCGCCGTGTCCTCGGCGCCGACTTTGCTCGGCCTGGTCCTGCCCCTGCCGCCCATGCTGGCGGTGCTGCTGGCGCTGGCCGGCTTCAATGCCTGGCTGCAATGGCGGCCGTCGCGGCGCGAGGCGGTGAGCGGCGGCGAACTGTTTGGCCAGCTTTGCGTCGATCTGACGGCGCTGGCCGTGCTGCTCTACCTGTCCGGCGGCGCTGCCAATCCCCTGATCTCCCTGCTGCTGATCCCGGTCGCGGTTGCGGCCCTGTCGCTGCCGGGCCGGCTGACGGCCGTCGTGACGGTGCTCGCCGTCGTGATCTATACCGCGTTGACCGGCCTCTACCTGCCGCTGGCGGTGGATGACGTCGAGCGCGCCGCGCGCCTGCACCTGGCCGGCATGTGGCTGACCTTCGTCGTCTCGGCGGCGATGATCGCCTGGTTCGTTGCGCGCATGACTGCTTCGATCCGCCAGCGCGACCGGGATCTGGCAGCGGCCCGCGAACAGGCCCTGCGTGATGAGCGCGTGGTGGCCCTGGGCGGCATGGCGGCGGGCGCCGCCCATGAGCTGGGTACGCCGCTGGCGACCATCGCCGTGCTGGTCGGCGAACTCGAACGCGACACGACGCTGGATGTGGATGCACGCGTCGACCTGGCCCTGGTGCGCGAGCAGGTTGCCTTGTGCAAGGGCATCATCAGCGGCATGGCGCAACGCAGCGGCGCCACACGGCCGGAGGCGCTGCAAGCGCAGGATGCCCCCGGCTGGGCCCGCGGCGTGGTGGCGCGCTGGCAAGCGATGCGGCCGCAGGCCAGCGCCACGGTCGTGGTCGCCGGGCAAGGCGTGCCGCCGATGCTGGCCTTCGATCCGGCGCTGGAACAGGCCGTCGGCAACCTGCTCAACAACGCTGCCAATGCCTCGCCCGGCGCCATTATCGTGACGCTGGACTGGGATGCATCCCGGTTGCGTCTGGCGATTCGCGACCACGGGCCGGGTTTTGGCGCCGACGTGCTGCGCCTGGGCGGGCGCCAGCCGATGCCCGCACATCAAGGCGGGGCCGGCATCGGCCTGTTGCTGAGCTTCGCTGCCGTGGAGCGCAGCGGTGGAAGCATCACGCTGGAAAATCCGGCCGACGGCGGCGCGCTGGCACGCGTCGAGCTGCCGCTGGCAAGCCGAGGGGGGGCATCAGGCACATGAGCGAATCGATACTGATCGTCGAGGACGACGCAACCTTCAGCGCCACGCTTTCCCGTGCCCTGCGTCGGCGCGGCTACGACGTGCATGTGGCCGCAAGCCCCGAGCAGGCACTGGACCTGGCGCTCGCCGAGCGTCCGCAATCGATCGTCCTCGACCTCAACCTCGCCGGCGCATCCGGCCTCAGCTTGCTGCCCAGGCTGCGCGAATGCCTGCCCGAATCCCGCATCGTGGTGTTGACCGGGTATGCCAGCATCAGCACGGCGGTCGATGCGATCAAGCTGGGCGCCGTGCAATACCTGGCCAAGCCGGTAGATGTGGATACCCTGTTGCGCGCATTCAACCACCGCGCGACGGCGGTCGCCCCCGCCGAACCGGCACCGCCCGCAGTGCCGATGTCGGTGGATCGCATGGAGTGGGAACACATCCAGCGCGTGCTGCGCGAGCACGAGGGCAACATCTCGGCCACCGCGCGCGCGCTCAACATGCATCGCCGTACGCTGCAGCGCAAGCTGCTCAAGAAGCCGGTGCGGCAGTAAGGGACGTCCCGCGCCGCGCGCGGCTCAAAAGCGCCCGTCGTCGATCTGCTCCGCCATGCCGCGCACCACCTGGTCGAAGCGCAGCGTGCGTCGGCCCTTGTGGTCCCTGGCGAACTCGGCCGCGTCCTCGGCGTTGGCGAGCGGGATGAATTCGTGGCCCATCGGCCCGAGCACGTCGGAGCCGATTACGTAAAGCGCCTTCTTCGCGTCGATGCGCGCGAGGCCGTAGAAATCGGTGACCCAGATCGCCGCCATGTCCTCGCGCCGGTGCCCGGCGGCGTATTTCGCCGGGTCATGCCAGAACTTGAACATGTCCTTGGCGCCGTCGAAGTGGTGCGCATGGCCGTCCTTGTAGACGATGGTCGCCACCCAGTTGGGA
>CAIVQO010000089.1 GCA_903908065.1 uncultured beta proteobacterium
CCAGTTCTTCTCGTCGACGAAGTTCTTGTCGGTGCGATAGTAGAAGCCGGGGTAGCGGCTCTCTTCGCGGAACTGGATGTGCTTCATGTGGGCTTCGGCGGTCAGGATGCGATGGTAGTTTTCCCAGGCGCGCAGCAGCTCGTGCAGGTCCTTGGCACGCAGCTTCTTCGAGTCTTCCTTCAGCATCTCCAGCTTCTCTTCCGCAACGGCCAGCATCTTGTCGTTGGTGTTGTAGTAGGTGGCGACACCGGCAACGTACTCGTCCATGATCTTCTGCAGGCGGAACTGCAGCATCTTGGGCGTGATGTAGTTGGGGTTAACGTCGATGGCGGTGGTGTAGTCCTTGAACTCGAGGAAGGTACGCACCGGCTGGTAGATCTGGGCCACCAGCTCGTCGGCCGGGGTATCCAGCTCGACCTTCCAGTCGGCGTTGTCCAGCGCGTACTTGACCATGGCCTTGGCGGCCAGGCGGCCTTCGGTGTGCGAACCGGAGGAGAACTTGTGGCCGGAGGCGCCCACGCCGTCGCCGGCGGTGAACAGGCCCTTGACCGTGGTCATCGAGCGATAGCCCCAGTTCCAGCCGCGCGGCAGGTGGGCCGGGACGCCGTCGTACTCCTCATCGCTGGCCGTCGGCGCGCCGACGTCGGTCGGGCCGGAGACCCAGATGCCGCAGCAGCCGGAGTGCGAACCGAGCAGGTAGGGCTCGGTCGGCATCAGCTCGGAGTTCTTCTCGCGCGGGTCGACGTTCTCGCCGACCCAGATGCCGCACTGGCCGACGCACATATCGAGGAAGTCTTCCCAGGCTTCGGCCTCGAGGTGCTTCACTTCCTTCGGCGTCAGGGTCTCGGCCAGCTTGGCCAGGGCGGTGACGGTATCCATGTAGATCGGGCCGCGACCTTCCTTCATCTCCTTGAGCATCAGGTGGTTACGCAGGCAGGAGGCGGGAACGGCAGCCTGCCCGTAGGGCGGGTAGTCGTTCAGCATTTCCTTGTTCTTGACCATGTAGTCTTCGCCGTAGGCGTTGGTGGCCTTCGCCTTGAACAACAGGAACCAGGCACCGACCGGGCCGTAACCGTCCTTGAAGCGGGCAGGCACGAAGCGGTTTTCCATCATGGTCATCTCGGCGCCGGCTTCGGCGGCCATGGCGTAGGTCGAACCGGCGTTCCACACCGGATACCAGGCGCGGCCCGTGCCCTCGCCCACCGAACGCGGACGGAACAGGTTCACGCAACCGCCAGCGGCGAGCATGATGGCCTTGGCCTTGTACACATAGACCTTGTTCTCACGCACCGAGAAGCCGACGGCGCCGGCAACGCGCGACGGGTCGTTCTTGTCGTTTACCAGCTTGACGATGAATACGCGCTCCTGGATACGATCCAGGCCCAGCGCCTTCTTCGCCGCTTCGGCGACGATCCACTTGTAGGATTCGCCGTTGATCATGATCTGCCACTTGCCCGAACGCACGGGTTGGCCGCCGTCCTTCAGGGCCGGCAGGCCTTCCTTGAGCGCCTCGGCGCCGTCGTGACGGACGCCATCGGCGTCGGTCTTCCAGATCGGCAGGCCCCACTCCTCGAACAGGTGCACCGAGTCATCGACGTTGCGGCCCAGGTCGTAGGCCAGGTCGTCGCGGGTGATGCCCATCAGGTCGTTGGAGACCATGCGCGCGTAGTCGGCGGGATCCTGCTTGTCGCCGATGTAGGTGTTGATTGCCGAGAGGCCCTGGGCGACGGCGCCGGAGCGGTCCATCGCGGCCTTGTCCACCAGCTTGATCTTGAGTTCCTTGCCGGTCTCGGCCTTGACGGCCTCGGCCCAGCGCATCATTTCATAGGCCGTGCCGCAGCAGGCCATGCCGCCGCCGATCAGCAGGATGTCCAGTTCTTCCTGGACGACTTCGGGTGCTTCAAATGTTCCAGCCATTTTCTTGTCCTCGAATTAGCGATTACTTGCGGATCAGTTCAGCCGGGTTGCCGGCGCGGAAGCCACCCATCACGCTGCGGGTGAACACGCCATCGGCGGTGATCTCGGCCATCTTGGGCATCGGCTTGCCGCCGTAAGGATCGATCGAGCCCTCGGCCGTGGTACGGATCGGGAACTTGAAGCGCTTCAGGGTGCCGTTGCGGAACTTGATGGTCCACATGATGGAATCGGAACCGCGCATTGGCTGCACCGAACCGCCCAGCGGGACGATATCGGCGTAGTGGCGGGCTTCGATGGCGCCCTGCGGGCAGATCTTGACGCAGGAGTAGCACTCCCAGCACTGCTCGGGTTCCTGGTTGAAAGCCTTCATGGCATGGCCGGTATCGGAACCGTCCTTGTCCAGCTTCATCAGGTTATGCGGGCAGATGTACATGCAGGCGGTCTTGTCCTGCCCCTTGCAGCCGTCGCACTTCTCGGTACGAACAAAGGTTGGCATTTGTCTTCTACTCCTTGGTTGCGGTGTGGTTCGTAAAAAAACTCGGTACGGCGAAACTCGGTAAAACTCAGCGGGCGGAATGCCCGGACAGCTTGACTTCAACTTTTTCGTGCGCCTCGAGGCCGGCGTAGTACTTGCGGAGCACTTCCAGCACTTCGGGACGCGAAAACTCGGCGGGCACGTCCCCATTTTCCGAGAGCATCTTGCGCAGCTTGGTGCCGGACAGCAGCAGGCGATCGGCCTCGCCATGCGGGCAGGTGCGCGCCGAGGCCATGCCGCCGCACTTGTAGCACCAGAAGGTCCAGTCGATCTTCAGCGCCTGGGTCTCCAGCGAACCCTTGGGCAGTTCGTCGAAAATGTGGTGGGCGTCGAAGGGGCCGTAATAGCTGCCGACGCCGGCATGGTCGCGGCCGACGATCAGGTGCGAACAGCCGTAGTTCTGGCGGAACAGCGCATGCAGCAGGGCCTCGCG